>NZ_CP023676.1:0-623750 GCF_003030305.1 Cutibacterium acnes
ATGTCCGACACACCGTTCGGCGACGCCGACCACCCTCGTCCCGCGCCGATCCATCCGGATGCTGTATTGCCCCCGCCGATGAGTTCACAGTCGGCTGATAATGATCCCACTGAGGCCCTCAATGAAGCTTGGACCAACATCCTTACGAAGGTTTCGAAACCTAATCGCGCGTGGTTATCCAACACTACCCCGGTGACGATGCACTCTTCTACGGCGATGGTTGCCGTTCCCAACGAATTTGCCCGTGACCGTCTTGAATCAAAGATGCGTTACGAACTAGAAGAACTCCTCTCTGACCATTTTCACAAAGCCATCCACCTAGCCATCACCATCGATCCCGATCTGGAATTGGCTCTTGGTGCTCCTGACCATGAGGACGAGGAAGAAGAGGTTCCACCTGCCCAGTTCGTCCCCAAGGTCACCGTCGGAGTCACTGAACCCTCTGCTCGGCCCACCACCACTATCGACGATGACGAAGGCAACCGACTCAACCCGAAGTACACCTTCGATTCCTTCGTCATCGGTGCATCTAATCGGTTTGCTCACGCCGCCGCAGTCGCGGTTGCCGAGGCCCCTGGAAAGTCGTACAACCCGCTGCTTATCTATGGCGGCTCTGGGCTAGGGAAAACCCACCTGCTGCATGCCATCGGGCGTTACGTCATGTCGTATTACGACAACGTCAAAGTGAAGTACGTCTCTACCGAGGAACTCACCAACGACTTCATCAACGCCATCGGCACCAACCGCACCACGGAGTTCCGTCGCTCTTACCGCGATGTTGACGTCCTGCTAGTTGACGACATCCAGTTTTTGCAGTCGAAGATCCAAACCCAGGAAGAGTTCTTCCACACCTTCAATACTCTTCACAACGCCCAGAAGCAGATCGTCATGACCTCTGACCGGCCGCCTAAGCTGTTGGAGGCCCTTGAGCCGCGTCTGCGCAGCCGGTTTGAATGGGGTCTGCTTACTGACATCCAGCCTCCAGATCTAGAGACTCGCATCGCCATCCTGCGGCGCAAGGTTGCGGCCGAGAAGATCACCGTCGAGCCGGACGTGCTGGAGTTCATCGCTAGCCGTATCCAAACCAATATCCGTGAGCTCGAGGGAGCCCTCATCCGGGTGACGGCTTTTGCCAGCCTCAATCAGCAACCGGTGGATATCTCTCTGGCTGAAGTCGTCCTCAAGGACCTCATCCCGGAAGGTCGCGAGACCCCGGTGACACCAGAGCGCATTATCGCGGAGACCGCCGACTACTTCGACATCTCTGCGGACGATCTTTTAGGCACCTCCCGCGCTCAGACCCTTGTCACAGCCCGACAAATTGCGATGTACCTGTGCCGCGAGCTCACTGACCTCTCGTTGCCCAAGATCGGCGCCGAGTTTGGCGGCAAGGACCACACCACCGTCATGCATGCTGACCGCAAGATTCGCGCCCTCATGGGGGAGCAGCGTCAGATCTTCAATCAGGTCTCTGAGATCACCAACCGCATCAAGCAGTACTGAGCTGAACCGCAGCCTACGGTGACAGCTATACCTGTGTCGTTGAGCTAGGCACAAGCCCGCCCCGTGACACCTATCCCCACACCCATATGTGGAAAACCAGTGGACAGCCAGGGGATAACGGTGGGACAACTTCCTATATCCACAGCCACCCCACCAGCACGCACATCTAGTCCACGTCGTCGTCCACTGCCACAAAACGTTGCTGACAAGGGAGTTTGGCAGTTATCCACAAGTTCCACAGGGGTTACGAGTACGAAGAAAAGACATACATCTCCATCTCTCACAAGTCTGTGGGTGTGGATTTGGGGACAAGGCCTCGCTGCCGCACACCGCTCTAACACGGGAAGAAGATCCACTACCAAGAGAACTCTTGACGTCGACATCACCATGGGCGTGCCAACGGTCGGCAAGCATGGATATGATCAGCATGCAGGCACCATGGAGTGCGAGACGCCAAATCAAGGGGACGCAGTGGAAATCCGTCTGGAACGCGATGTCATGGCCGAAGCTGTCGCCTGGGCTGCTCGCAGTCTGCCGAACCGGCCGACAGTGCCGATTTTGGCTGGACTGCTCGTGCGAGCTGAGGGCGACTCGGTGGTGATGTCGGCCTCCGACAATGAGACCAGCGCACAAATTACCCTTTCCGCTCAGGTTGACGAGCCGGGGGAATCTCTTGTCTCTGGCAAGCTGCTTGCTGATATTGCTCGTAGCTTGCCTAACAAGCCGGTTCAGATCACGACGGACCCCGCCAAGATGGATCTGGTGTGCGGATCTGCTCGCTTTACCCTTCAGGCCCTACCTGTTGATGAGTATCCTGATCTGCCGCAAATGCCTGCAGCAACGGGCACTGTTGACGCCAGTGTTTTCTCCAGGGCTGTCGCTCAGGTCGTCGTGGCTGCTGGTCGTGATGAGCTATTGCCGGTCTTTACGGGTGTGCGCGTCGAAATCAACGGGGAGACCCTCTCGCTGCTGGCTACAGACCGTTACCGGATGGCTCTCAAGGAAATCACCTGGAATCCCAGCGCCACCGACGCTGAGGCTACTGCTTTGGTGCCGGCTAAGGTCATCAATGAAACCGCGCGCTCGATGACCTCTGGCGAGCACGTCACCATGAACCTTTCTTCGGGCGACAGTGGTGAAGGTCTTGTCGGTTTTGAAGGTGACGGGGCCAACGGTGTGCGTCGCATGACCACTCGCTTGCTAAGTGGGGAATTCCCTAAAGTGCGTCACCTCATGGACATCAAGGCCACTCGTTCGGTGCGGGCTCGTACCGATGAGCTCATCAACTCGGTGCGTCGCGTTTCCCTCGTTGCTGAGCGCAACACTCCGCTGCGGATGGTCATTAATGACGACTCGGTCGCCTTGTCAGCGGCCACGGGCGACCAGGCTCAAGCTTCTGAGGCCATTGAGGCTGTTGTTACAAACCACGTTGACGGGGAGCCCACTATTACCGCGGCAGGGTTCAACCCGCATTATCTGTCTGACGCCCTTGGTGCCCTGGATACCCCCTACGTCCACTTCTCTTTCACCGCTCCTGGCAAGCCTTGCCTGGTGACTGGTCTCAATGACTTCGACGGCAAGCCGGAGACGGATTACCGTCACGTCATCATGCTGATGAGATTGCCCTCCTGAGGTAGCTTCGCGTCACGAAGAGTCTTGCTCGATAGCCCCATAAAGCATACTTGTATTGGGCTATAGCACTGCCCTTGATAGGCAAGTGCCATGGGGTGCCAAATGGCCTTGCTAGGGGGATTGCCACACTGGTCCCATGACAACCATCGCTGACGTCAGGACTGGGGTTAACCGCGTCTTCGATGCCCTCGGTGCGCCTTCCTGGTCGAATCCGCACGCTGATCATTTCGTTGCTGCCGAGGAGGAGTACAGCAGGGTCACTGACCCTGAGAGGTACCACGTCCTCATGCTGCGCTTGCAGGCGTGGCAGACGGTTCTTGCGAAACTGTGTGACGTTGACGTCGACACCATGGCCAAAGGTCGGGGCCGGTTGCAGCAGCGGTGGTCAAGCCCTCACAGCGACACGTTGCCTCTGTACGTGTCGGTGGTGACTTTTGACCAGGTTCCTTTTGTCGGGCTGTCCGCCACCTCGGATGCCGATCCCTTCGACATCATCCCGGATTGCGCTTGTGATGCCTGCGACCATGGTTCGGAAGATCTTTTGCGGGTTCTTGACGCGGACTTGGCGGCCGTCGTTGACGGTAGCCTCGTCGTTGTCACTGGGCCGGTGGTCAATGGTGAGCCGACATTCCATCTCGTCGGTACCGGACAGGGCTGCGCGTCGACCTGGGGAGGGGATGAGGTTGGCCCATTAGCCGAGCCGGAAGCCGTTATTGACGCTATTCGCAGTGGGGATGACCCGTTGCTGCCACCTGGATGCACCGTCCTACATGGCAGACCGTGGCTGTGAACATGTCTGTCCGGTAACCTGGCTCGGACGGCCTGAATGTGGTCGGAGGGGGTCCGGATGTTCGTTGAGCGCCTCGAACTGGTTGATTTCCGTTCCTATGTCCGTGCCGATGTCCCCATGGCCGCAGGGGCGACGACCTTCATTGGCTCTAATGGCCAAGGGAAGACGAACCTCGTTGAGGCGGTGGAATACCTTTCAACGTTGTCGTCGCATCGCGTCAGCAATGACACCCCGCTGGTGAGGCTGGGAGCCGACCAGGCGGTCGTACGAGGCCGGGTCCGTGCCGGGACCGACGACGCCCGCAGCTTGCTGCTGGAGGTCGAGATTAATGCGCGACGTGCCAATCGGGCGCGTATTAATCGAGCTCCGTTAACCCGTCCGCGGGACATTCTCGGGGTGTTGAGGACTGTGGTGTTTTCGCCTAATGACCTGGCAGTGGTGCGCGGTGATCCGTCGGATCGTCGAGCGTTCCTCGATGGCCTAGTGGTGACGCGGTGGCCCAGGATGGCCGCGGTGAAGTCTGATTACGAGCGGGTCCTCAAGCAGCGCAACGCCTTACTCAAATCCCTGTCCGGGAAGGGGCGATCGGCGGGAGCTGAGATCGGTGCGACGATGGACATCTGGGACAACGAGCTGGCTACCATCGGTGCTGAACTACTTTCGGCTCGGCTCGATACTCTGTCGGCTGTCATGCCGTTGACTTCGGCCGCCTACCGCGAGATTGCCCCAGTGAATGACCTCACCACTGCGTCGTATAAGTCCACGATCGATCTTGAGGGTCTGTGGTCGCCTCCGCAAGAAAGGGAGAGTTCCACACCGATCGACCGCAAGGAGCTCGCAAACCGATTTCTGGACACTTTGGCGAAACGACGTGCTGACGAGCTCATCCGGGGCGTTACCCTCGTCGGCCCGCAACGTGACGACATCATCTTGCATATCGGAGAAATGCCGGCTAAAGGGTATGCCTCCCACGGCGAATCATGGTCGTTGGCTCTGGCTTTGAGATTGGGGTCTTTCCAGCTTCTGCGTGATGACGGTATTGAACCCGTTCTCGTGCTTGATGATGTTTTCGCTGAGCTTGACGCGACGCGTCGAGACCGACTGGCATCGTCGGTAGTGCAGGCTGATCAGGTGCTAGTGACGGCCGCGGTAGCCTCGGATGTTCCCGAGATTCTGCGCGGGGAGAGGTTCGACGTCGGGGGTGGTCAGGTGCTGGCCTATGAGGGGAATAACGATGACTGACGGCCTTGACGAAGGTCCGACCGAGGAAGATCGTCGCCTGGCGGCTGATCATGATGACGAGGGTGTCGACGTTGCCCTGGCTATTGCTCGAGCCGCTCGTGGTGAACCGGCAGGAACCCCGCGTCATGACGATGATGGCGAGGTTTTGCTGCCGCCACCTCGACGTTCCGCTGCGAGGAAACGTCGTCGTCGCCCCAGTACCCCATCATGGTCCGGTCCTAAGGCTGATGGTCGCGATCCGATGGCCCTTGGCGACGCTTTCACCCATCTAGTGCAATCTAAGGGATGGGGTCGTCAGGTCAATCTACATCTGGTGCTTTCGCGCTGGCCCGAACTGGTTGGTCCGACGAATGCGGAACATTCGCGCCCGGTTAAGTACCAGGGCACAGTGCTGACAGTTCGGACCGAGGCGACGGTGTGGGCGACGTCTTTGCGCACCATTGCGCCTCAGCTGGTGGCCGAGCTCAATCGTCGTCTGGGGGAGGGGACCGTTACTAGGGTCGTTATTGAGGGGCCAAGTGCTCCCAGTTGGAAGCATGGGCCTCGGTCGGTACCGGGAAGAGGGCCGCGAGATACCTACGGATGAGGTGGAAGTCCAGTCATGTTGACTGAGTAGTCACGGTCAACATGACTGGACTTCGTCCATGGTCTACTGCCTTTCCCAAAGTCTGTTGAAAACTCCATCATCGTTAACCAACTCTGCTAGTGGGCCACGTTCAGTAAGCTGTCCGGACTCCAAGACGATGATCTCGTCCGCCGTTGCCAACGTCTTCAACTTATGCGACACGATGATCAAGATGCTGTCTGACGCAACCTGTTGAATCACCGCCATGGACCGCTCCTCAGAAATGCTATCCATGGCGGACGTAGCCTCGTCTAAGATGATGAGCGGCTTAGGGTGAATGAGGATCCTGGCAATGGCGAGCTGCTGTCGCTCACCCCCAGATACCATGGAACCTCTTTCCCCGACCTCGCTATCGAGTCCTCTACCACGTTCTAAAAATTCACCGAGCCCAAGGGTGTTCAATACCTCTAGGGCACGTTTGTCGTCCTGGGTATCTTGCAGCAGCAGGTTTTCACGAATTGTGCCATCGAATACGGGTGGATCCTGGGATACGTACGCCACAGATTCGTAGAACTGGTTCAGGTCTAGATCGCGCGTGCTGATACCGTTGACGCGAACGTCTCCGATGGTCGGTCGCAAAAGCCCCAGCATCAGACGGCATGCCGCCCCCAGTAAGTCCCTCATCATTAGGCAAGAGAAGAAATTGCTCGAGCCGTTCCAGCGATACCCTGTCGAGCTTGTACTGTACGTAAAGGACATTCAGGATCGCGATTGGGTTGTATACCCGGTCCATATAAAGCAATAGAGCCACGAGACCACCAACGCTTAAACTCAACTTTCCGAACGAAAACAAAACAATGGTGGCAATTTTGGCTATGATTATGAGGAGTGCAAAGAAGGCGAAGAAAAATTCGTGAGTCGCCACTACTTTGGCGCTGCGGTTGGTGTTTTCGGAACATAAACGACGAGTCTTAGCCAGCTCTCGGCTACCCAGACCCAGGATCCTCACGGAGACGAACTCCATGATTATGCGGCTTATACTCCGGTTGATGAGCTCGTCGTCGACCACCGCGTTTCGCTTTAGTGCGTAGAGGCGGCGTAGCATGAGGTTAGTGGTAGCCAGCAGGACAACGTAACCCAGAAGAACCGCCAGAGCGATCCTGAAATCCATCCGTGAGATGAACCACAAGCCGAAAATGATATCTGGAAGCACTTCACGCAGCGCCCGCAGCCAGAAATCGCAGATCATCTGCCGCCCCGCGCTGGCCCCCGCCTCAATTCTCTGCAATAGAGCGCCGGTACCGTAGGATTTTGCAGATGAGAAGTCGACCAACGTGGCCTTCTTCATAGCTTCTAATTTGAAGTGATAATAAATCCCCTGTCTGAGTTTAGTCTTAGGGATCTCGTCCAAATATGCAATTACACAGGCGTCAACGGTCAAGCCGCCGTAGACTGCAACTGTCATGACGCTTACATGATTATGAGATACTTGGTCCAGCACGGCTTGGAACCTATTTAAACCGAGGTTCTCCATGAAGGACCTCATCACCCCCAGAACCATGCAGACGGTGAAGAGTCGCCCTGAAGCCGACACGGCGTTCGTCAAAGAGCCGGATAGGCTCTTCCCTATTACCTGCTTTCTCACGACTGTCGCACCAAGCCCAAGAATCGGTCAGCGAGCGGGTCCTCAAGCCCCTCCCTCGAAGGATCCTCAACGGACAGTCGCAAGAGTGCACGCACTCCTTCTTGGGCCGTCTCCCGGTCGGTCATCTTGTCATTTTTGTCATCCCTTGAAGGACACCTCTACCCGAGCCTTTCATCGTCATACATTAAAACCTGTTGCCTTAGGCTCAGGTTGAATCCGTAAGATTGTACGGCAGGTGCGATAGATCTCGCTCTATTGAGGAGAGTTGCCCCATCAATACCTTGGCATACCTGGGATTACGAGCCGAGGCTATGACGCGGCAGAGGTTGGGGTAATCGTGTGGACGTAGCCTTGTTATGGTCACAGGTATCTAGGTGGTAACTCGTGAGACCTAGGACCTCTGTGGCGAATGGCTTTTGGCAGTGTACAGAGTGTCTCATGGGGTGACGAGGATGCAGAATTCCGGTGGATGTGTCCTCTTGATCGAGGTGTGATCTACATCGATCAAAAATTGGAGTTGTCATGAGGAAGACAGTGTTTTTCGTCGGTTCCTTGGTTACTGTGTCAGTCTTGTTGATCCCATTAAGTACTTCGCGTCGTCGTGGAAGTCGTGGTACTCACAATCGTCGGGACTGTCCTCACCTAGGTGACTCGAGCCCAACCAACGTGATGAAATCTAACCATGCGTGCACTGACAGGACAGGTCCAGCATTACGACTGGGGATCCGCTGACGCCATTCCCGCCATCCTTGGGACTAGACCCGATGGCACCCCGTGGGCCGAGTACTGGCTGGGAGCCCACCCCAAAGCTCCATCGGCCCTACCGGACGGCACACCTCTGGATCAGTGGTTGACACATCACCCCGACGAGCTGGGAGCTGGGAGCCGCGAGGCCTTCGGTGACCGTCTGCCTTTTTTGCTGAAAATCCTGTCTGCCAATCATGCCCTGAGTATCCAGGCTCACCCTTCACGGGAACAGGCCGAGAAGGGGTTCGCCGCCGAGAACGAAGCAGGGGTTCCCCTTGATGCCCCCAACCGTATCTTTCGTGACGACTGGCCCAAGCCCGAGATGATCGTCGCCCTTACTGATTTCGATGCCCTGTGTGGGTTCCGCGATCCATCCTCGTCCCTGGTATTGCTATCGGGTCTGGGTGAAGTCGATGGACTGAACGAGGTGCTGACACCACTGAGCCAAAACGATGGCCTGGCCACGCTCGTGGCGGCAGTGCTGTCAGGTGACGACGATGTGACTCCGGTCGTCAAAAGGGTCGTGTCTGCCTCTCGCGCCTACCTCAATGACGGTGCAGATGAAGACGTCCGCAGCCTAGCCACCACCGCCGTCGAGCTGTGGGAGGACCATCCCGGAGACCCGTCCATTCTTGTCGCTCTGCTGATGAACCGGGTGCGATTGGCTCCCGGTCAGCAAATTCACCTGTGCGCCGGAAGTATGCACGCCTATCTTGGTGGCACTGGTGTGGAAATTATGGCTAATTCTGACAATGTTTTGCGTGGTGGTCTGACGAGCAAGTACATCGACGTCAAGGCCTTATTAGACCACGCCAACATGACTCCTGAGCCGTGCGTTGGTGAGTATGCTCAGCAAATATCTCCAGGAGTCGGCGTGTATCACACTACGTTCCCGGAATTCCGGCTTTGGGGGCTTGAAGGGCACAATGATGTCCTCGACCTTCCTGCTACCGAACTAGGGCGAATTCTTCTTGTAACAGAGGGCCAGTTAGTGGCCCACTGCGGTACTGACGATTGCGAATTAAGCCGTGGCCAATCCGTCTGGTTGCCTGCCGGGGACGAGGTGAAAGTGACTGGTCAAGGACGTGGATTCCTGGCAAGTGCTGGGGTAGGGGACTCCTGAATGGAAGGTGGCATAACGCTGCTGACGTCGTGACCCCCCACTCGGTACCGGTAGTCGGGTGAGGGGGTCGAATCGCTCACAGGCCCCCTCAACGTCCATCTCGCGGGTTCGGGTGTTCAGTGCCGCGCGGGCTTGCGGTAGTATCGGACCGTTGGGCTCCCCGCTAGTTCATGACATCCGACGGGGACGCCAGACCCGGAGGTCACCGTGACCTCTATAGAGACACAGGAGCGCATTGCCCGTGAGCCAGCCCGAGATGCCCGAGTCCGTGACCGACGGGGACACCCCCGAGGACCTTCTCATTGATGCTACCGATCATCCTGATGGTCTGGACTCAGAGCTTCCCCCGACGGCCGTCGACGGTTCCTACGATGCCGGTCAAATCACCGTCTTAGAAGGCTTGGAGGCCGTTCGTAAGCGTCCCGGCATGTATATCGGCTCTACTGGGGAGCGCGGGTTGCATCACTGCGTCTATGAGATTGTCGATAACTCCGTCGACGAGGCGATGGCCGGTTATTGCGACACCATCCAGGTTGAGTTACTCGACGATAACTGGTGCCAGGTTACCGATAACGGGCGAGGGATTCCCGTCAAGGAGCACCCCGTCGAACACATCCCTACCGTCACTTTGGTACTGACCAAGCTGCACGCCGGCGGTAAGTTCGGCAACGGCGGTTACAAGGTCTCCGGTGGTCTACACGGCGTCGGCTCCTCGGTTGTTAATGCTCTAGCGGTCCACTTCATCGTCGAGGTCCGACGAGACGGCTACCACTGGCGTCAGTCCTTCAGCCTCGGTGAGCCTGACGGTCCGCTGGAGCAGCTTGAGGCACTCGGCCCCGACGATCACGAAGGCACCACGGTGCGTTTCCAGCCCTCCGACGAGATCTTCGATGCCATCGTTTTCGACTACCAAACCTTGTCGAACCGTTTCCGTGAAATGGCCTTCCTTAATAAGGGTCTGCGTATCGTGCTCACCGACCGCCGTGCCGACCACGCTGATGAGGACGGCAACCCGGTTCACGAGGACTTCCTCTATAAGGAGGGGCTTAAGGACTACGTCCGATTCCTCACGGGGACCCGCGACGTCATCAACCCCACCATCATCTCCTTGGAGTCCCACCGTCCCGAGGAGGGTATGGGTTTGGAGATTGCGATGCAGTGGAACACCTCGTACGCCACCAGCGTCCACACTTTCGCCAACGCCATCAACACCATCGAGGGCGGAGCTCACGAGGAAGGCTTCCGTGCCGCTCTCACCAATACCGTTAATCGGTGGGGTGAGACTTGGGGACTCATCAAGAAGCGTGAGGATCGCGTTTCCGGTGACGACATCCGCGAGGGCCTGACAGCCGTCGTCTCCATCAAGCTCACCGAGCCGCAGTTCGAGGGCCAGACAAAGACCAAACTCGGCAACGCCGAGGCCAAATCTTTCGTCCAAAAAGCCCTTAATGAGAAGCTCTCGGACTGGTTCGAGGAGAATCCCAATGAGGGCAAGAGCATCGTCCGAAAGTCACAAGCCGCTGCCCAGGCTCGCGTAGCCGCTCGCAAGGCCCGCGATCTGGCCCGTAACCGGAAAGGCCTGCTGGGGTCGACGTCACTGCCCGGCAAACTCAAGGACTGCTCCTCAACCAGCCCGGAAGAGTGCGAGATCTTCATTGTGGAGGGCGACTCCGCTGGTGGTTCGGCCTCTCAGGGCCGTGATCCACGTATTCAGGCGATCCTGCCGTTGCGAGGAAAGATCCTCAATGTTGAAAAAGCCCGCCTCGACCGCGCGTTGGGTTCGGAAACTATTGAGTCGATCATTAACGCGTTAGGAACCGGCGTCCACGAGGACTTCGATCTGGACAAACTGCGTTACCACAAGATCATCCTCATGGCGGACGCCGACGTTGACGGCGCTCATATCCGCACCCTGCTACTGACCCTGCTGTTCCGGTTCATGCGTCCGGTCATTGACGCTGGCCACGTCTACCTGGCACAGCCCCCGCTGTTCCGACTGCGGTGGACGAACTCCCCGCACGAGCTCGCCTACTCCGACGAAGAGCGCGACCTGCTGCGCGAAGACGGTCTGACCCACGGCAAGAAGCTGCCCCAAGTTAACCCGATCCAGCGGTACAAAGGTCTGGGCGAGATGGACGCCGAAGACCTGTGGGACACCACCATGGACCCCGACAAGCGTCTGCTGCTCCAGGTGACCCTTGAAGACGCCGCGCTGGCCGACCAGATGTTCTCCATCCTCATGGGTGAGGACGTCGAACAGCGCCGATCGTTCATTCAGCGCAATGCCAAGGACGTCCGCTTCCTCGACATCTGAGCACCCATTCCCTCATCCCCTGATTATTCAAAGGACACTCCATGGCTGACGACGAGAAGCCCGACGAGCAGAACCAGGCCGACCGTCAAGGATTGGTGACCGGCCGTCACGTCGGAATCCAGCCGGTCGAGATTCGTGACGAGATCCAGAACGCGTACCTCGACTACGCGATGAGCGTCATCGTCGGGCGTGCCCTGCCCGATGTGCGCGACGGCCTCAAACCGGTACACCGTCGGGTCATCTACGCGATGTACGACGGCGGTTACCGCCCCGACCGCGGCTGGAACAAGTGCTCCCGCGTCGTCGGTGACGTCATGGGTAAGTACCACCCTCACGGCGACTCGGCCATTTACGACACCTTGGTGCGTCTGGCTCAGCCATGGGCCATGCGATACAAGCTTGTCCAGGGTCAGGGTAACTTCGGGTCCCAGGGCAACGACGGTGCGGCTGCCATGCGATACACCGAGTGCAAGATGGCGCCGCTGGCCATGGAGATGGTGCGCGACATCGACCAGGACACTGTCGATTTCCAGCCCAACTATGACAACAAGGAGACCGAACCGGTCGTCTTGCCGTCGAGGTTCCCCAACCTGCTTGTCAATGGTTCTTCAGGTATCGCGGTGGGCATGGCCACCAACATCCCGACCCATAATCTGCGCGAGGTCAACGAGGCCGTGCAGTGGTCTTTGGCTCACCCCAATGCTTCCCACGAGGAACTGCTCGAGGCGTGCATGGAGCGCATTAAGGGTCCGGATTTCCCCGGCGGCGCCCTCATTGTGGGTCGGCAGGGCATCGAGGACGCCTACCGCACCGGCCGCGGTTCGGTGACGATGCGTGCCGTCATCGACATGGAAGAGGACAAGAAGGGACGCCAGTGCCTGGTCGTCACCGAGTTGCCTTATATGTGCAACCCGGACAACCTCGCCACCAAGATCGCCGACCTGGTGAACTCCGGTCGCATCAACGGTATCGCCGACATCCGTGACGACTCCTCAGCCCGTACTGGTCAGCGTTTAGTCATCGTCCTCAAGCGTGACGCTCAGCCGCGTGTCGTCATGAACAACCTGTATAAGCACACGGCTTTGCAGGACACCTTCGGCTGCAACATGCTGGCTCTGGTGGACAACGTGCCGCGCACCTTGCGTCTGGACCAATTCATCAGCTACTGGATTGACCACCAGATGGAGGTCATCCGCAGGCGTACCGAGTACCGCCTGGCTCAGGCCGAAAAAGACGCCCACATCCAGCGGGCTCTCGTCAAGGCCCTCGATATGCTCGACGAGGTCATCGCGCTCATCCGTCGCTCCCCGAACACTGAGGCCGCCAGCACCGGCCTACAGGAACTGCTTGATATCGACGAGATTCAGGCTCGCGCCATCCTCGATATGCAGTTGCGTCGTCTGGCTGCCCTGGAGCGTCAAAAGATCATCGACCGACTTGAAGAACTCGAGCGCCTCATCGCTGATTACAAAGCAATTCTGGCTAGCGAGGACCGCCAGCGCGAGATCATCTCTACCGAGCTTGCCGAGATCGTCGATAAGTATGGTGACGAGCGTCGCACCCGCATTATCGCCGCCGATGGGGACTTTTCCGAGGAAGACTTCATCCCCGACGATGACGTCGTCGTCACCATTACCCGGGGCGGCTACGCCAAGCGCACCCGCACTGACCTGTACCGGGTCCAGAAACGCGGTGGCAAGGGTGTTCGCGGCGCCAGCCTGCGCGCTGACGACGAGGTGGCACAGCTATTCACTACCACGAACCACCAGTGGATCCTCTTCTTCACAAATATGGGTCGGGTGTATCGCACCAAGGTATGGCAGCTGCCGGAGGCTGGTCGTGACGCCAGGGGGGGTCACGTCGCTGGGTTGCTGAGCTTCCTGCCCGACGAGAAGATCGCCCAAGTCATGACCCTACGGTCCTACGACGGCGCCGAGTACCTCCTCCTGGCCACTCGTAAGGGTATGGTCAAGAAGACGGCGCTCAAGGCTTATGACTCGTCTCGTCAGGCCGGCGTTATCGCCGTTAATTTCCGTACCGAGGACGATGAGCTCATCGGCGCCGAGCAGTGCTCCGCCGCTGACGACGTGCTGCTTATCAGCCGTAAGGGGCAAGCGATCCGGTTCTCTGCCGGCGACGACCAGCTGCGCCCGATGGGGCGTGCGACTTCGGGCGTTACCGGCATGAAGTTCCGTGGTGATGACGAGTTGCTGTCAATGTCGATCATCCACTCCGACATGCCTGAGGATGATCGGTTCGTTTTCACAGCAACCGGTGGCGGCTACGCCAAGCGCACTGCTGTGTCGGAGTACCGTCAGCAGGGGCGTGGGGGAGTCGGCATCAAAGCGATGGCCCTCAGTGAGGAGCGCGGCTCCCTGGTTGGTGGCCTGGTGGTCAGCGAGGCTGACGAAATCATCGCGATTAAGACGTCAGGTCAGATCACCCGATCGGCCGTGTCTGAGGTGCCCGCCAAGGGACGCTCCACGATGGGGGTCAAGTTCGTCTCCGTACGAGGTGGCGACGCTGTCTCAATCATCGCTGTCAACCCCGAACATACCGTCGAGGAGGAAGTCGCTGACGAATCAGTGGAAACTGTTGAAGGCGATGCCACGCAGGCCCAATCGGGAGGTGTGGTTCGGCGAAGCGATACTGTGGACGACGACCGTGCCGTCGATACGGCGGGAAACGACATGAAGCCGGAGGACAACGGTGAGTGACGAGAAGAAGGTGACGCATCCCGGTCCCGACGACCCGGAGGCAATCCACTGGACCGCCGGTGATGCCCGCCGTACCTTCCACGAGGAGGGCGAGGAGCGCCCTGATCCGCGTCAGGAGTCTGATCGCAAACGGACGACGGCGTCTACCCCGTTGAGGCGTACTGATTCGCGTGGCGCCCAGGGGGAGAAAGCCCCGAACCAGCAGGAGCCGCATCGTTCGCCTCAGGCGCATCAGCCGGCACGCGCTCCGAGGCGCACACGTAAGGCTCGGTTGCGCTTGACTCGCGTCGATCCGTGGTCGGTCATGAAGACCTCTCTATTATTCGGTGTGGCTGGCGCGGTGATTTTCTTTATCGCGACCTGGATCATTTGGGGCATCATCGGTGCTTCGGGTGCCTTTGATTCCATGAATAAGGTCGTCAACGACCTCATCAGTTCACCAAGTTCGACGTCGAAGTTTGAGCTGTCTGACTACGTCAATACTGGGCGTGTATTGGGTTTGACTGCCCTTATCGGCGCCATTAATGCGGTGTTGTTTACGGCGATCTCGACCTTGTTTAGCTTCCTCTACAACTTGGCTGCCCAGATTATGGGTGGCTTGGAGGTCACTCTCGCCGAAGACTGAGTTCGGTGCCCGGAACTGCGCACCGAACTCGTCATCGAGGCCGACGTCACCCTGCTGTATGGGTGGGATGTAACGGGAAATGCCAGGAGTCGCGGCGCTCAGGCTGGACGCACCGACTCATAGACCTCTCGTACCGCCTTGGCCGAGACCAACAGTTTCTCTTGCTCCCACTCGTCCAAGACGATGTTGAGGTGATGTTCGACCCCGTGGCCACTGACCACCGTTGGCAGCGACAGGGATACCTCACTGTGGAATCCCAGCACCCCGTCGGCTAGCGTGCATACCGGATGGATGGACCGTTGGTCGAGCAGCATGGCCCGTGCCAAGCTCACCGCCGCCTTCGAGATACCCGAGGACGTCCAGCCCTTGCCCTCAAGGATATCGAAGGCCGACTGTACGACGCTGTTGCCCACCTGGTCGGGGGACAACGGTTGCAGCCCCAGGGCGGTCGTCGCCTCGGCGAGGGTCAGACCACCGATAGAGGCATGCGAGAGGTAGGGAAATGCTGTCGCCCCGTGCTCTCCCAACATGAAGGCTTGCACCGAGTCGGGACTGACGCCGGCCCAGTCGGCTAGGTGACGGCGCAGTCGGGCTGAGTCGAGGGCGGTTCCGGTGCCAACGACGAGGTTCGTCGGATAGTCGAACTCGGTTGCCGCGATATGGACGTTAACGTCTAGTGGGTTAGTAATGAGGATGATGGGTGCGCTGTGGGTGTATTGGCAGATGTTGCCCATCACCTCGCGGATGACCTTCGAGTTGACTTGGGCCAGCGAGTTACGTGAGTCATGGCCGCCGCCGTAGCTGTCAGGCAGGACGGAGGGACCAGCGGAGACGATGATGACGTCGGCGCTGCGACATGCGTCATAGTTGGCTGCCGTGATGGTGGTCGTCATGGCGGGGGCGACGGCGGTGGCCTGGTGGTTGTCGAGAGCTTGGCCGTCACGGACCTTTTTGTCGACATCAATGAGCGATATACGCGAGAAGAGTCCCAAGGCTGCGGCATTGGTGACGACGTCCGAGCCGACGTGGCCGATCCCGATAACGACGAGGTGCGGTGCAATTGACATGGGTGTGATCCTTCCGTTGACGTTCATCGTCTCACGTGGTACACCACCGTCTCTGACAGTGAGACGTGGTGGCGAGCTTGTCTGCTCCTGCTTAGCACGTACTGCAACGAACTGGAACAGAGTTGCAGTAGCTGGTAATGCGGCGAGTTTAGTGCTTCACGACAGTGTCTGACACGAAGCCGTGACAGTACGTTCCAGTGTGTTTGAGTGCGCATGACGTTGAGGCGGCCGAGAGCTGCGGTCTCGGTGTGGCAAATGTGTTCGTCGTTGGGTTAGTTGCCACTCCTCATGGCACGACCCTGTGTTGTGTGCAGGATTGCCACAGCTTTGATGAGGACATAGTTGATGAGGGACTGGCAGGGATAGCCGGGGACGTGGGGCGGATTCTGTAGTACCCCCTTGACACTCAATGCTGAATGTGGTTCCGTGTAAATCACACACTCATGGAAACGTTTCCATAAGGTGGACATGGGAAAACTCTTCGACACCTCACACTCGACGACGAGAGGAGGGAAAGATGACTCACAAACCGACGATCAAGGATGTCGCTCGGTTGGCAGGAGTGTCGCTGGGGACGGCATCGCGAGTTCTTAACGGCAGCTCCGCGACCTCCGAGGCGTCCCGCAGCGCGGTGCACAACGCAGCCCATGAGTTGGGATATCTGTCGAATGCTCACGCTAGGTCCTTGCGTTCATCCCACAGTGGCGTCATCGGGTTGGTCGTCCCAGATATCCGTAACCCGTATTTTGCTGAGTTGGCGTCGGTCGTTGAAAATGCGTGCCTCGCTTATGGTTGGGCAACTTTGCTGTGCAATGCCGACGAGTCTCCCGACCAGTTCAACCGGTACGTCAACACTCTGCGTCGTCAGAGAGTTGACGGGGCGATCGTGACGCCCACTGGCAGCGGCGGGCAGGCCGTCAAAGACTTAGTTGACGACGGCGTTCAGGTGGTGTGCGTGGACCGTGAAATCACGGGGTCGCCTCTGCCAGCCGTCACCTCTGATCCCTGGAATGGAATGAGACAGGCCGTCCACCACCTGGTGGATCACGGGCATCGCAGGATCGGTTTCATTACCGGACCACAACAAACTTCAACCGGTCTGGAGCGTTATCAGGCCTATCGTCAACTGTTGGCTGAACATGGACTGGAGGTTGACGAGGACCTCGTTGTCGAAGGCGACTTTCAGGAGGAGTCAGGACGCATGGGTGCCCGACGACTACTTGACGGTGGTGCAACTGCCATTTTTGCGTCCGACTCCCTCATGTCGATGGGGGCGCTGCGGACATGCATTGACCAGGGGGTTCGCATCGGTGACGAGATCGACCTGGTCGGTTTCGACGACCTGCCGGTATTCAGCCTCACCAATCCCGCCCTCACCGTCGTCGCCCAGGATATTGACGCCATGGGGAAGGTCGCCGTCGATCTACTTAACCGTGCCATGTCTGGGGAGCCCACCAGCTCCGCCCGCTTGGACACCCACCTCATCGTCAGGGCATCAACTCGAATGGTCAAGGAGAACCAGTGACAACAGTACTTCGACTCGACCACGTCACTAAGGCTTTCGGACCCGTCAAGGTCATCCAAGACGTATCGGTGGACGTCATTCCTGGCAGGGTGCGCGTCCTGCTCGGTGAAAACGGAGCCGGAAAGACCACCCTCATCAAGATGATGAGCGGCATTTATCACCCCGACTCTGGTTCGGTTGTCATTGACGACACACCCGTTGAACTGCCTACTGTTAAGGCTGCCGAAGCTCGGGGTATCGCGACGATCCACCAGGAACTTAATCTCGTTCCGCAGATGTCGGTGGCTGAGAACATCATGCTTGGACGCACCCCCAGCCGGGGCGGGCTGGTGAATTGGGGCTTGATGCGGGCTCAGGCCCGTGCTGCGCTGGAGCGGATTGGTTTAGACGTCTCCCCGGACCGCCTCGTCGGTTCGCTGAGTACTGCCCACCAACAGCTCGTGGAGATCGCGCGAGCTCTGTCGATGGATGCCAGGGTGCTCATCCTTGACGAGCCCACCGCTGCTCTGACGCGCAAGGAGTCTGGCCAGCTCTTCGAGGTGATGGATGACCTCAAGACTAAGGGCGTGGCGATGGTGTTCATCTCCCATCACCTCGACGAGATTCCCCGCGTCGGTGACGACGTTTCGGTGTTGCGCGACGGCACTCTCGTAGGGGAGGTACCGGCCCGTACCTCGGAACGTGAGCTGGTCACGATGATGGTCGGCCGCGACATTGACGACCAGTTCCCGCGCCATCGCGGTGAGGTCGGAGAGGTGTTGCTATCGGTTACGGGACTCAGCCGCGAAAGGGCATTTCAAGATGTCGGGTTCGACTTGCACGCCGGCGAAGTGTTGGGTCTGGCGGGTCTGGTGGGAGCCGGACGCACCGAGGTGCTGCGCGCCATCGCCGGAGCCGATAAATACGACTCAGGCACCGTGCGTGTGCGTGGTAAGGAGCTCCCGAAAGGAAAGATTTCGCGCGCAATCGTCGACGGTATCGGCCATGTGCCGGAGGAACGCAAATCGCAGGGATTAGTTCTCGATGCTTCGGTTAACGAGAATCTCGGTTACGCGACCATGAAATCGACCTCGCACGCGGGATTAGTTGATCGCTCTGGGCAACGTCGACGCGCTCAGAATGTTGCTGAGAAGCTGAGGGTCAGAATGGCTAGCTTGGATCAGCCGGTGCGCAATTTGTCTGGTGGTAATCAGCAGAAGGTTGTTATTGGACGCTGGATTCTCGCGGGCTCGTCAATTCTGTTGCTTGATGAGCTAACCAGGGGTGTCGACGTCGGCGCCAAGGTCGAGATCTACCAGCTTATTAATGCTGTTACCGATGCCGGGGGCGCCGTCCTCATGGTTTCCAGCGAGCTTCCCGAGGTCATCGGGATGAGTGACCGGATCCTCGTCATGTCCCATGGCCGAGCGATGGGGATCCTCGACGCCAAGACGGCCACTGAAGACGCTGTCATGGAGCTAGCGGTGGCTTCCGTCGATCCTGTTGATGAAAAAACAGGATGAATCCCGTATTCATTCTTAATGTCGAAAAGTACTGAATGTCGTCTTCTCTCGATCGGTGATGATCTGGAAAGGAAAAATCATCGTGACTACTACATCAACCGCTACTACGCAAAGACCGTCAGTTGGCAGGAAAGTTGGTTCCTGGTCCCTTAATCATGGTGCTCTCGTAGGCCTTATTATTCTCTGTATTGCTCTGTTTATTGCGACTCCAGTATTCCTCACTGTGCCGAATATCATTAATATCGGAATCCAAGCCGCGGTGGTGGCGATTATGGCCTTCGGTATGACCTTCGTCATCGTTACCTCCGGCATTGATTTGTCTGTGGGTTCGGTCGCAGCTCTTTCAGCCATGGTCTCAGCATGGATGTTTTCTAACGCTGGTCTGCCAGGCTGGCTCACCCTTATCATCGGCCTGCTAATCGGACTGCTTGCTGGAGCTGTTTCCGGTCTGGCCATCGCCTATGGCAAGTTGCCTGCCTTTATCGCCACGCTGGCCATGATGAGCGTCGCACGCGGACTAACTCTTGTTATCTCTGGCGGCACCCCCGTCGCCACCTCTGACGCAGTGAACCAGCTGGGTGCTGATGTTGGGCCAATTCCGGTGCCTGTCATCATGCTCGCCCTAGCCGGTGTGGTGTGCTGGTTCATGCTGTCGCGTACGGTGCTGGGGCGTTCTCTCTATGCCATTGGTGGTAACGAAGAGGCTGCTCGTCTCTCCGGTATTCCGGTGCGTCGCATCCTCGTCACTGTCTACGCTCTGGCCGGTGTTTTTGCTGGCCTAGCTGGTCTGGTGTTGGCTGGTCGGCTCTCCTCAGCCCAGCCTCAGGCGGGGTTCGGGTATGAGCTTGATGCCATTGCAGCTGTCGTTATTGGTGGAGCCTCATTGTCAGGAGGTTCTGGAAAGGCAAGCGGCACTTTTATTGGTGCTGTTTTACTAGCCGTTATTCGTAACGGTCTTAATATTCTTAACGTTACCTCGTTCTGGCAGCAGGTTGTTATCGGCTGCGTTATCGCGCTGGCTGTCGGATTCGATGTCTTCAGGTCTAAGAAAGAATCCTGAATAAGCGCTCATGCACGAACTATTGTGTAACAAGAGAAAGGTAGAACAATGAAGTTCAAGTCTACTAAGGTGCTCGCGACGGCAGTCGCCGTGACGATAATAGCGACTGGTGTGGCCGGTTGTAACCGTGACGGTGGAGCTGGTTCATCTGCATCGGGCACGGTGGTGTTTGCCGTCTCCACGCAAACTAACCCGTTCTTCGTTCAGCTTGTGGATGGGGCAAAGAAGGAGGCTAAGGCCAAGGGAGTTAACCTTCAGGTGCAGGACGCGTCAGACGACGCCGCCACCCAGGCCAACCAGCTTGCTAACGCGGTATCTACCTCAGCCAAAGTAGTTATCGTCAATCCGACTGATTCTGACGCCGTTGCGCCGTCTGTGAAGGCCCTCAATAAGGCGAAAATCCCGGTGATTACGGTCGACCGCAGCTCCAGCAGCGGTGATGTTGCTTCCTTCATTGCATCTGACAACATTGCTGGTGGTATCGATGCCGCCAAGAAACTCGCTGAGATCATGGGAGACAAGGGTGAAGTCATCCACCTACAGGGAACCCCGGGTGCCTCGGCTTCCCGTGACCGTGGTAAGGGATTCAGCGAGGAAATCGCCAAACATCCAGGCATCAAAGTGGTCGCCAAGCAGACTGCCAATTTTGATCGCTCTAAGGCTCTCGACGTGACGACTAATCTCATGCAGGCTCACTCCAAAGCCACGGGTATTTTCGCCGAAAACGACGAGATGGCTATTGGTGCTATTTCCGCCCTGGGCTCGAAGGCTGGCCAAAGCGCCAAGGTTGTAGGTTTCGACGGTACTGCTGACGGTATCAAGGCCGTTAAGGCTGGAACCATGGGAGCGACGATTGCTCAGCAGCCTGCCTTGCTGGGCAAGACCGCGGTGGACCAGGCGGCCGACATATTGGCTGGCAAGCAGGTTTCTAAGACCACCCCAATCAAGGTTGTGCTGGTGACCAAGGACAACGCGAAGGACTACGAATGAGCGGCGCGACAGCGAAAGTCACCGTCGTCGGATCGATCAATGCCGACATGAGGGTCGGCGTGGAGAGATTTCCGGGCCCAGGGGAGACCCTGGCCGGAGGTGAGGCGACACTGACCCCCGGCGGTAAGGGAGCTAACCAGGCTCTTGCGGCGGCGCGATGTGGCGTTCAGGTGGCGATGGTCGGAGCTGTGGGGAAGGACCCGACGGCTGAAACCGCCCTATCCCTACTATCGGAAGGCGTTGGCCTTGATGGCGTGGTCCGTCGTGACGTATTGACGGGGACGGCCGTCGTCATGGTCGCGGATTCCGGAGAGAACTCAATTATCGTCATCGCGGCCGCTAATGGGACCGTTGATGCACAGACCGTCCGGGCTCAGGCCGAGCGCATCCAGGACGCTGACGTGGTGGTGTGTCAAGGTGAGATTCCGCCTGACGGGATTGCCGAAGCTGCTCGCGGCGCCAAACGATTCGTGTTCAATCTGGCACCGGTTGTTGACGTTGATCCAGAGGTCATTCGCATGGCCGACCCGCTGGTAGTTAACGAACATGAGGCGGCCTTGGTGGCTCTTGCTTTGGGATCGACGACTTCTCGTCTTGAGGATGATCCTGACGCAGCTTTGCGCGAGCTGTTGAACCTTGGGTGCCGCAGTGTTGTCATCACCTTGGGATCGGCAGGATGCATCGTCGGCGGGCCGGAAGGGTTCGACGCCGTGGCTGCGGCGACCGTGAAGGCTGTCGATACCGTCGGTGCGGGAGATGCTTTCGTTGGTGCGTTGGCTGCAGAACTGGCTCGTGGCCGTACTCTTGTCGAGGGTTGCCGTTTTGCTACCGCGGTGGCGACTTTGACGGTGACCAAGCCGGGGGCACAAGCCTCCTACCCCAGTGCTGACGAGGTGGAGAGCATTCGTCGAGGAGAACACGCATGAAGAAGAGCGGACTGCTTAATCCCCAATTGTGTGCGGCGGTGGCCAGGTTGGGGCACACCCAGACCTTCGTCGTTGCTGATGCTGGGTTGCCGATTCCTCATGAGGTCCCGGTGATTGACCTCGCTGTGGTGCTGGGAACTCCGAGGTTCCAGGAGGTTTTCGACGCCATCCTCGACGAAGTGGTCGTGGACGGAGCCACGATTGCTCACGAGGCTCTCGGGCATGAACCGGAATCTTGGGTGAGAGAACGGATTGAAGAGGTTCACACGGTCAGTCATGAGGACCTCAAAAAGGCGCTGCCCAACGTCTCTTTCGTCGTGCGGACGGGAGAGACGACGCCGTATTCCAACGTCATCGTGCGTTGTGGAGTACCGTTTTGATGGACGTGCGACACCTCGATCAGATCCCGATTTGGTTCTTCGGAGCGTGATCCAGTAGAGTTTTTACTCGCGGTCGGGAAGCCGGTCGAGGTTTGGGCCTATAGCTCAGTCGGTTAGAGCGCCGCCCTGATAAGGCGGAGGTCACTGGTTCAAGTCCAGTTAGGCCCACAGTGCGAACCCTCTTGGTGACAAGGGGGATTGTTACATTTAGGGGCGTCGCATCGGCAATGTGCTCCCGTTTGTGTGCCATGTCTGTCTGGGGGCCTTTGGAGTTCGGGCGTGGTTGGCAAAGGATTCGTACCGCGGTAGAGGCCGCGATGAAGGCGGACTACACCGACCAAGTGGTACGACCGGCTTTGGGAGAGTGGGTCGACGAATCGATGGCGACGACGAGGGGTTCGTCAGTGCTCTTGTTGTTCATTTTTCAGCCTTTCCAAAAACAACTTCTATGACGAAGCCGTCTTTGTAATCACCCTTGTATCTTGAAAAATCAAGACCAAGTGTTATTTATACAGCGCGACATCATAACCGGCACAAGCGCATTCTTTGCCGTAGTATGATGTCGCGCTGAGCAATCTTGAATTCAATTCAGTTCCGCTGTAGTCAGGAATCCTCTGTATCAGCGGGTATCAGCGGCCTGACGATAGAAACGACCTCTTCAGGTTTGGTAGCGCTTCTGATCGTTTGCATAAGATTGTCATCCTGAATGGATTTCACAATGTTTTGGAGCATATTCAGATGATCGTCCGCGTTCGATAAAGCCATGAGAATGACGACGGACACTGGAACCTCATCTTCTTCCGATCCTCCCATCTGACCGAAGAGGACCGGTGTATGCAGGGTTGTGACAGCCAAGGCATCCCTCGTGACATACTGCGGATCGGTATGAGGGATGGCGACACCGCAACTGATTGGCAGGCCGGTCGGATAGATCTCCTCCCGTTTCAACAAAGCATCCAGAAATCCCTCCTTGGCCACTCTGACTCCATTAAGTTTGTCAGCCATGACCGTCAGGACCTGATTGCGGTCGGGGGCCTCGATATTCACACTTATCAGATCGGTGTTCAGAAGTACGCTCATGTTGTTACTGCTTTCACGGGATCAGAAATGGCCATAAAATACTGCGCTGTTCCGGATCAGAACATCCGATGGATCGCCGAGATGATGATGTTGGGAAGGTTGTACCCGAAGAACGCATCAGTCACAGACCCGGAGACATGAACGCCGGTGGCATGCATCATCGCAGTAGCCTCCGGTGCGAAGAAGCTGGCACCCCACTCGACGAAGAACATGTAGATCGCCCCAATGATGAGAGAGCGAAACATGTTTCCGTTACAAGCCAGGCAGATCATCGGCATCATGTAGACGATCACGGTAAGCATGCCGACTGGGAAGTAGTTCATTCCGGGGATAATGAATGCGAAGGCAATGCACAGCGGGATCATGAGAACGGTGATGGTGATGGCCGCCGGGTCACCGAGTGCCAGAGCGACATCCATGCCGATGCTGAGCTCGCGTTCGCTGCCGTCCTTGTTCTTTCCGAGGTGACGCTTCATGAAGGTCTTCGCACCTTCACCGACCGTCGACAGGCCCTCCATCATGACCGAGACCATTCGAGGTAGGAGTACCAGAACGGTGGCGATTCCCATACCCATGACGAGGACACCCTGCCAAGGTTGACGGGTCATGAGTCCCAGGAAGATACCAACGATGAGGCCGATGAAGGCGGTGTCGCCGAAGAATCCGAGCCTGTCGCCGAATTTCTCCATGGAGATGTCGATCTTACGAACTCCGGGGATTTTGTCGATGACCCAGTTCAATCCGATCGCAATGGGCCATGCTGACGTGATGTAGGAAAGAGTCGAACATGTTGTCCCTGTGAGGCCGTAGTATTCTTGCCATTTTGGTGCGATATGCTGAGCGACGATGAGGTCAATGACCGAAAGCACCAAGACGACACCTAATCCGATCCATGCGTTGTTCGTTAGTGCATAGGCCAGCGTTCCTGGGACCAAGAAATGGATGAAGTTCCAGATGTCGACGTTGAGTACGTTCGTCATTTTCGCGAGGATCATGACAACATTTATGAGGACGACAAGGAGGATGGCAGGAGCGGCAAAGGGTACTCCGAATGAAGCCGCGCCGACTGCTGCCCAGCCGACATCAACAGTCGTGAATCCTCCGCCCATGTGCCGGTAGTAATCCACTGCCGACTGCACAGACGTCATCAGGAATCCGATGACGAGGGAAAGCCCGGAGAATCCGATACCGATCATCAGACCGGCCTTGAGGGACTTACCGAAAGGTATCCTGAAGATCAGGCAAAGAATCAGCATCACGATCGGCAGGATAACCACGGCGCCGACGTCAAGAATGCCTTTGATAATTGACATTATTGAGTGTTCCTAGAATATCATGACTGGTTCAAGATATCTCGACACGTGGAGATGATTTCTTCTGCCACCGCGTCTTCGTTGATGCCCGAAATGAGACCGAACACCTGGATGACGGGCTTGTTCAACGGCTTGCCGTAGCGGGTCGTCAGCATGATGACATCGACACCGTTCTGGAGAACTGGCAGCTGTCCCACAGTCCCTTTGGTGATCTTTGCGGGAATTTTGGCATCCCGCAGGATCTCCTTGACCTTTTCCTGAGCGACCGTGGATGTTGCGATTCCTGAGCCACATGCGACGAGAACCTTGACTTCACTTGCCATGGTGTTCACTTTCCTTTCCATCGGGTACGAGGACCACCCTCAGTGCCTCGCCGGTACGGGTGAATTCGATAGCGTCGTTGATCCGACTCAGTGGCAAAACTTTGCTGATGACCTGCTCGGCGGGGAACTTGTCGTTAATGACTAGTTCGAATGCCTTTTGGACCTGAACACTTGTTGCGCCATAGTGGCCGTAGATGAAGGGGTAGTCGCCCTTCCGGGAGTCCGTCGTGAGATTGCGAATGTCTGAACCACACAGTCCCACGGCATCGACCCTCAGAACGAACCTTCCGGGAGGGCACGTGGGCTTCGGCATCTGCTCGACGCGAATGTCGCCAGGTCCATACATCAGTGCAGCGTTCATCATCTCGGCCATTAAGTAGCCTCCTGTCTTCGCCGCGGTGCGATGTGTTGGTGCCGGTTTCATCGTCGGTACGGGGCCAACGAGGACCCTTCGTGGAAGACAATGATGGTTGAGGTCGATGAGCATTTCATGCCCCATCGGTTCCAGGGGTGCGGATCAGATTAGTTGCCGTCCAGCGGGAAACACGCCATTGCCAGTGCCGCGGCAAAACTCGAATTTCGCCGCACAAGAATCTGTGACATGATGTGTCGCTGATGGTACGTCGATGTCAGGTGTTCTCTATTGATTCGTTTTTCACAGCGGCAGGCCCTGTTGCTACAGCTGCTCAGCGAGGTCGATCACCCTATCAAAGGGACCGACCTCGCAGGACTCCTTGGTGTCAGCACGAGGACGCTCAGATACGATATTGCGCGGATCAATGGGATTAGCCGAGATAATATTATTGAGTCAACGACGAACGGATACTCGGTGGAGCAGTCCGTGTACACCGGGGTCGTTGCAAGGAATTCAGAATTTTCAACTCAGCTCGAGCACCACGAACGGATACTTCTGTATCTGCTCGACACTCCCGACACCACGATCTATGACGTCATGCGTGATTGCTATCTCAGCGAGTCCGTCATAAAAGCGTCACTGAAACGTTTGAAGCCGCAATTCGAAGACCATTCATTGCACCTGTCGTTGAAGGGGTCATCGATTCATCTTGATGGAAACGAGATTTACTTCCGTAATTTCTTGAGAAGCCTCGTAAATACAGCCATGGATGCCGTTGTTGGCCAGAATGATAAAATAAATAGGTACCTGCCAGATGTCAGACTGAGTGATATCGAGAACTTGGTCGTCGAAACGCTACGTGATTACTACCTGGAAATTGACGACATACGACTCAGCAATATGGTCGTGAACATCGCAATATGCGTACAGCGGTACAGCTTTCCGATCGAGGACAACGCGGCGACAGATCTGATGATGAGCAACCAATCTGAGATGTTGTGCGATCAGTTGCTGGTTGGATTGCGGAAGTTGTACCCCGAACGCCCACTGTCATCTGCTGATGACGCCTACTTGAGGTCCATCGTTGGTGCGACCCTCGGATTTGGGCATGGCGAACTTGATCATCACTCTGATTCCTGTGACATTTACTCGACGGTGAGCAGGTGTCTGGATGACACGGTTGAACACTTCGGTTTGGTCATCGCGAAGGAAGAGCTGTACGGCAGTGTTTCGAAACACGTTGGGCGACTCATGGCCCACGCTCCTTCAATGCCCTATTTTCGCAATACTCTGCGTGAGTCATTGAGATCACGGTCACCATTCCTCTATGACGCCGCTGTATACTTGACTGACAAGCTTTCAAGGCTGTTGGGAATTTTCTTCACGGATGACGAGATTGGGCTGTTGGTCATCTATATTGGCCTGTATTCCGAGCCTGCGCCGAATCCGAATTTGGTCACGGCAGTGGTGGTCTGTCCGCGTTACCAGGCACTCCGTGATGTTCTGCTAGCCGGACTGGTCGACCATTTCGCGGATCGAATGAGGATTGTGGACATCGTTTCATCTGTCGCGGAAGCGGATACGTGCGATGGCGACATCGTGATATCGACGACAGAAGAACCGTCGCACCACCATACCTGTGTTCCCATCAGCGCGTCGATGTCGGATCTCGATCTGTCGGCGATCGATTCTGCGCTCCTGAGGGCCAGTGAGAAGAAGTCGCGGATTGCCACTGCCAGCGCGATGAAACGTTTTCTCGATCCCACACTGTTCTTCACCGGAAGATCCTTCGACTCATGACGTGAAACTCTCGACTTCATGTGTGGATCGATGGAGAGGAATGGCATTGTTCCCGACGCCTTTAGAGAAAGTATTTTTCTGAGGGAAGGGTACTCATCCACGGTCTTCTTCCGAACGTTCGCAGTGCCACACGCAATGAATTTTCTGGCGTATGAAACAAAAATTGCGGTCCTCATACCTTCAACTCCAATCAACTGGGAAACGTCGGATGTGAGCTTGGTTCTCCTGCTTGCCATCAATGAGGGGGACTACGATGATTTCGTGAGGTTCTATCAGCCGCTTATCAGCGTTCTTTACGATCGGGAATTGTTCACAGAACTGCGGTCAATGTCATTGTATCATGAATTCATGAAATTTCTCGATAAGCAAATATCCATGTGATGCTGTCGAGTGGGTAGACAATGGTTAAGGGCGTGCCACTGAGGAAGAGCCAGCATCCGTAGTATTGCCAGAAGGGTTGAGGAAAGAACGTCCTGGTTATGTGACCGCTCTCATTGCCCTGGTGGCTGCTGGTCTGGCTACATTCTACAGGAACGGCGCTTCGTCCCGAAAGCGGTTCACCTTCGCACCGAGACGCAAGCCGCCCTCGATCATTGGTGCGATTCACGTAAGGCATTATTGTTTTGGTGGCCTTTTTAGCTATGGGGACCATCATTTCCCTTTATGATTTCCTTGGCTACCGTCTGACTACTGCTCCATTCCATTGTTCCCAATCGGGAGCCGGTGGCATCTTCCTTCTGTACTTTTTGAGACGGTTGCTTCGGCTTGTACGGGCACGGTCGTCACGCGTTAGGGACGCCCTCGGACGATCCTCAGCGGCGCGGTGTTCATCTCGGACTCTTTATCGCTTACTCCGTTGTCTCCGGGTGGGTGCCTCGGTGAACGCTGATCGCGCTGAAGCTTCAGGCACGTATCTAGCCTGTTATTACTTGAGATCGTCCATTGTCGGCTATCTAATAGGCTTTGTCTTCCACTATTTCTGACGGTTTATCGTGACATTGTAGATAGAGCGAAGTTCTCCTGGCGATGACTTGATCGCTACACTGCCGGACCCATAGCATTTTGGCATCATGTGAGTTGTCCACTACGACCATTGGCCTCTCGACAAAAAATTCGTAGAGATAGCGCCACCTTATCTCTGCGTGTCCAATAAGTGAACACGCATTCACCCTGCGGTCATGTTTAGGCAAGGTGAGAGACCTAACAGGGGGTGAGGAGGCGTGAGCCACATAGTCTTAGACCACCTTGGGAGATAGCCTTGTCGCATTGCGGCATGAGCTCCATGGCATGCCGGAGCCTGGTCTCAAGTGCCAGCTGCAGCTGAGTTTGTGCTGGCTCCCCAAACGATGGTCGCTCGACGGTTCGATGTCTTCGACCCCGTTGTCGTCACCTCTGGACATGCCACTGTTGCGTCGACTCTGCGTGCTTGCCCTTCACAGGGCCGTTACCGACTTCTCAAACTCCTCTCGGAGGTCGCTGTGGGAGTAGCTTGCGCCCACGGCGTCACTGCCGAGTACATCTAGGTCACGGACTGCTTTCTGTGGGGCATCATGCGTGACCTGGAACAGGGCGACTTGATCTATCGCTCCCGGGTGCTGCACCAGAGACCAGCGAGTTCTAGCTGTTTGAACGAGGAACCACCTTCTATTGCTGACAGCACAACCCCTCAGGTGATCGCTAGAGATCTCTCTCAGAGGAATGGAGGCCCTGTTTCACGTCGCCTTGACGGGCCCGCTTTCATCAGGACACGACGGTCTCTCGCGAGCAACACGGCCGGGGCTACTGACTCTGCCTGCCACCCACTCCACTGGTCGCATTAAAGTAGTGCGGTCAGATCGCCCGCCCGAACGCGGCCGTGTGGCGGATGCGGGGGCGCATCGCCGTGGTAGTAATTTCGTAGGTACACAGCGCCGCATCGGGGAAGGCCCATGTGATTGGAGCGAGTTGTTGGTGGCTCCAGGCCACGAGATCTTTGGGGTGCTCGATGGGGCCGCGGAAGTGGAGCAGGGACACGTACCAGAGATCTCGGGGGCTGAGGATGCCTTCTCGGTAGGCGTTGGGTCCGAGCTCGTGGCCGAGCGTGTAGGTGCGGAACTCATCGGCGTCCGGGCTGGTGGGATGCAGGAGCGCAAGAACGCCGCCGGGGGTTATTAGGAGGCGCTCAAGTTTCATGAACAAGGGCGCGTGGTGAGCACAAGCTCGGTCAAGCGCGCTCGCGCAACTGACCGCGAATGGATCTTGTGGTGGTACTGGTCGCCGGTTCTCTAGCGCCCGGACGGTGACATGTGCACAGCCCACAGCCCCACTGTGCAAGTGGTCTGTCCCGGCGAGGTAGATAGCTTCCTGTGTTAGGCGGCCAGAACGCTCTCTGCAGGTGGTGGAGGCATCAGGACGATACTCAGCGGCCAGCGTCCCGCCCCGTCATGGACTGGCGGTTCGATGGTGTGGGCGCTGGTGGCTACCGCTCGCTCACCCTGAGTTTGCAAAGTTGTGACGTCCACGGTCTTCTGCTCTCTCGATCAGGCTACTTGGAACGTATCTGGACGAGTAGGCGGTGCAGGTCGACAAGGTCGTGACATACGACGTCGGCATCCCTGCGTCCTCCGACAGCCACGACTACGGTGCCGGCGCTGCGTGCTGCCGCGAGGCCGGACGCAGAGTCCTCCACGACCAACGCTCGGGTTGGCGCGACACCGCAGGAGCGGGCTCCATGGAGGTAACCGTCGGGCGCCGGCTTGCCATGCTCGACGTCCTCGAGGGTGACCAGGAGTGGTGGGTCGATGGTGGCTGCGCCGAGTCGGGCGAGCGCGAGTCGCCGCGGCGCGTTGGTGACGACGCCCCACGGGATGCGGTGGGCGTCGAGCCAGATGAGGAGTTCCCAGCCGCCGACCGCAGGCTTTACGCTGTCGAGCTGTGTGCACTCCTGGTCTAGCTGGGCACTCACCATGCTCTGGAGGGTTTCCGGGGTGATATGGGGCAGGAAATGGGTGATGGTCGCGGCCACGTTCCGGCCATGACACCAGGCCAGGACATCAGCGGTGGGGATGCTGTTCCGTTCAGCCCAGGCCGACCAGACGGATTCGACGGCTACGGTGGAGTCCACCAGCGTCCCGTCCATGTCGAAGAGGACCGCCTGAAGTCGGCCAGTCGTGGATCAGTGCGTGTCATTGTTATCTCCGTCCTGCCCGGCTAACTGGCGGCACACGCTTGCGGTGATGGCCAGGCCCTTGGTGCTGAGGACGGCCCAGATTCGCTGCCATATATGAGCCACGCCACTAGCGTGCATGATTAAATTATTTCGCCAGAAAATGATCATCAACTCTCTCGGGACCTCACCGACCTCGGTGGATACACTCGTGGAGCTCACCGGCGCCTCGCCGGCGACGATCCGCCGCGACCTCACCGACCTTGAAGGCCACGGACAGTTGCGCAAGGTACATGGCGGGGCAGTGGCGGTGAACCTGCGCGGCACGCCGATGCCTTACTCCCTGCGGTCGGCCGAGAATGCTGAAAGCAAGACTGCCTTAGCTCAGCTGGTCTCCCGCCTCGTGACTGACGACATGTCCGTGATCATCGACAACGGCTCGACCATGGTTGCCGTGGCGCAGGCCCTTCAGGAACGCCCCATCACGGCTTTGTGTCTCTCGTTGCGCGCCGCGCTGCCCCTGGGCGGAGGCGGCGTGGCTACCGTGAGCACGCCGGATGGAACGCTTATGCCCGAGAGCCTGCGCTACGAGGCTGCTTCATGTTTGCGTGCACTGGGTGAGTTCCGGGCTGATGTCGCCATCGTCGGCACATGTTCTGCCTCTCCTGCCATGGGTCTGACGGTCACGACGCATCAAGATGCCCAGGTGAAACGCGCCATCCTCGCGTCCTCGGCCCGGGTCGTTTTGGCTGCCACGGGTGACAAGCTCTCACGAACCTCAAGTTTTCGCTTCGGCGACATCGAGGACATCGACGATTTGGTCACCACGCGAGATGCGCCTCAGGTAACGCTTGACGCTTTCCGGGTTGCGGGAAGCAGGGTTTACGTCGCTGACTGACTAGCTCCGAGGAACGCACGACTCTCGGCTACCTAGAGAATCTCTTGCAGGATCCGGCGGCCATGTTGAGTCTTAGGTGCCCAAGACCGTCGCCTCCTATTCGGCTGCCCACTTCGGGGGGGGGGTGAGGCTTTCATTTTGTTTGCGCGATCCTGGGCACTTCCGGATCGGTAGAGGCTCAAGAGAGGAATGTGCCACCCGAAGTAGCTATGCCTTCCTATGCTCACCATCAACGCCGAACGCAGGAGGGCAAGGATCAGTACCACTCTAGGTCCGGTCATGATCGGGATGGATCCCCACACACGCAGCATCACGATCGATGTCATGGATGGTCAGGAGACCGCAATCGCGGGCGGCCGGGTTACTACCGTCGCGCCCAGACCACCTTCGTGATTGAGGGGGTATCGATTGTTCAATCGTGTCCTGTTGGGGCGGGGAAACTTTTGTGGAGGCCGGGGGCACCTTTTCGTTCTCGAGTAGGTCATGCTGCTAGAAGGTTAATAGAGAGTATGACTCTCAAAGAGAGTGTTCCTATTCACCGTGTGAGGAGATGTGAGGTACTTGTGATCGTGCAGGTGATATTCGAGTTCCCTGATTTATATCTGTGTTTGTGATGGGTTCACCAGGGTCGGATTTTTTGTTCGTTTGGGGTGGCGTGGATGTGTTGTGGTGGTTGGCCTTGGAGGAGGGTGATGAGGTCGAATAGCCAGCCTAGCGCTGTGATGTCGTCGGGCATGTGCCAGGTGAGGGTTTCTTGGTGGGCTTGGGGTGTGTGTCCTAGCCAGGGGTATTCGAAGTCTGGTGGGAACCAGCGGTTGATGGTGTTTTGTGCTAGGTGAGGGTCGAGGTCGGGGTTGGTGGTGGCGGTGGTGTGCCAGGTGTGGGTGAGGTGAGGAGACATCCATCGGCAGACCTCGCGGCTGAGAGTACCGATCATATGTATGTGGTCCTCGGGGTCTGGGTTGAGGAGATCCCAGTCGCGGGGGTCGAAATAGACGCATTCGACGTCGATGCTTTGGGGGGTGGATAACCCTATGAGTCGGAGGGCGTCGGCGAGGACGAGCATGATTTTCATGCCGGGTCGTCCGAGGATGTGGCGTTCAGGATTGCAGTCTAGGCGTAGGGTGAGGTATTCGGGTTGGCTGGTGTCGGATACGACTACTCCGATGGGTCTTTCTATGAGGTATTCCCGGTTTTCTAGTGGGGGTGGGTCGAAGTAGCCGTGGGATTCGGCTGATTCCATGAGGATGCGTAGTTCATCGGTGTCGGTGAATGCTCCGATGTCGTTGGGTGCGAGGTGGAGCGTTGTGCTGATGGCTACGGTGCCGATGATGCATGGGCGTTGTTCTTTTACCATGGTTGACAGTTTAACTTTCTGTCTTGCGAGTTGGGTCGATTGGATGTGTCGATGGCGTCAATGATGTCTACATCAACTTGTCCGTGATACCAAGTAGGTTTGTGGCTACGACAGGATACTGATCCTGAGGCTCGTTTGCCGCCGCCTCCCCCGGCATAGACAGTCACCGGATTCTTCTTGGTAGGAATCTTGTTCACTTGGACCCACTGCGACCCTTTTTTGGCCCACAGATAAACCGTAACTCGGGCCTTCATTCCGCTGAAGTTGTTATACGTATCTAGCCACCATCCATGGACATTGACACTTCCAGCATGACTGGATGAATAGTGAGGATCGTCTATTTTAGATATGAAGGGAGCGGCTTTGGATGCGACTTTGGCGGAACCCTGTTCGGGTCTTAAGTCGCTATTGCCGCTAGCAGTGGGGGATGGAGATGTGGTTGGGGAGGCGGATGCGGTAGCAGGCACTGCTAAGGCAAGTGTCAGGGCCAGCAGGGCTACAGCGGGTTTTTGATACATAAATAACTCGTATCACCCGAGGGGGTCAGCCGAAGGATCGGAGTCAAGTACAGCGTGGCTGGTCCGTGCCAGATGTAGTAGAGCATCGCGACGACGACTGTCGGGGGAGTGTGAAAGAGTTCTAGCGAACGTTGAATGGGAGGATGACGTGAGTCAGGACCGACGCGATGTTGTTCGAGGACTACCGCTCTACAAGCAAGGGGCAAGTCACGGCGAGAACGCTGTGAAGCTGTCATCCAACGAGAACCCTTTCGAACCACTGCCGAGTGTGGTCGAGGCCGTCACCCGCACACTGCCGAGGTTCAACCGTTACCCATTAATGAGTGCCGAGGAAGTACGCTCGACCATCGCCGGTCACTTCGGCGTCGACGTGAGCCAGGTGGCGGTGGGGGCTGGATCGACGGAGGTAGCCAGTCAGCTCATGCATGCCTTGGCTGGTGCCGGTGACGAGATCATCTTTCCGTGGCGGTCCTTCGAGGCCTACCCGATCCTCACCAAAGTTGCCGGGGCCACTCCGATCCCGGTGCCGCTGACCGTCGACTTGCGTCACGACCTTGACGCTATGGCTGACGCGATCACCGACCGTACCCGCGTGATCTTCCTATGTACCCCCAACAACCCGACTGGAACCGTCCTGCACACCGATGAGGTGGTGGAGTTCTTAGCGAGGGTGCCGGAGAACGTGGTCGTCGTCATGGACGAGGCTTACTGCCACTTCAACCGGGACGATGCCGCTGTGGATGGGCTCACTCTTCTCGAAGATCACCCCAACGTCGTCGTGCTGCGGACCTTCTCCAAGGCCTACGGGCTGGCCGGGCTGCGTATTGGTTTCGCCATCTCCACCCCCGAGATCAGCGACGACCTGCGACGTGTCGCCACTCCCTTCACGGTGACCACCCTGGCCCAGCAGGCCGCGATCGCTTCCTTGGCAGCCGAGGACGAGCTCAACGAGAGGGTTAACCGGATCGTCGCCGAGCGCACCCGGGTCTTTGACGAACTGACCCGCCAGGGCTGGAAGATCGTGCCGTCCCAGGCGAACTTCCTGTGGTTGGCCACGGGTGACGACACCGATCGGATCGACGAGGTGATGGTTTCCCACGGCGTTTTCGCACGCTGCTGGAGCGAGGAGGGGATTCGTCTGTCGATCGGGTTGGACGCGGAGAATGACCGAGCAATCGAGGCGCTATCCCAGGCCGTCAAGGGCTGAGGCTCAGACCCCCAGGAAGTCCCGCCACTGCGGCAGCTCAGCGTTCACCTGGGCCATCCCAAGAGCGTAGGCCTGACGTAGCTTTGTGACGTTTCTTTCCTTATTGGTTACGGGCATGACGCGTGGATAGAAGACGTAAGCTTTCCCGTCTGACTCGAGGTCGCGCAGCAACTCACGGGTAGCGTTGTACTTGGCTGGTCGTGCGATGGCTGCCTCGGCGACGCTAGGACGGCGTCGGAACAACTGTCGAAGCGCCTGAGGGCGTTTGACCTCATTTTTGACGTAGCCGCGAGGCCGGGTACAGACGACGAAGAACCGGTCGTAGCCGTCGAGTTGAGCGCCGTCGATAGGAATGCCACCTGTGTCCCCAAGGCTCCGTCGACGTACTCGACGCCCTCGATGGTTACCGGCGGCATGAATCCGGGCATGGTTGAGGAGGCTCGTATCCGCGCCATGAGGTCGTCCATTGTTTTCATATCCTCGCGAGTGAACCATTCCTGCTCGCCGTCGCTGGTACGGGTCGCGCCGATGCGGAAAGCCTGACTTGACGCGCAGAAGGTGAGGAAATCAAAGGGGAGGGCTTGATGGGGCTCGGCGGTTCGCTGGTAGATGTACTCGCCGTCAAAATATCCACGCCCTGCCAGCCAGGTACCGAGGTTGCCGAATCGGGGGTCCGCAGCGAAGTCAGTGAAGCTGAGACGGGTACGTTCAGGATCGCGGGAGATGTAGTTTGCGGTGAGGCTGGACCCAGCGGAGATACCGGAAACGTGCGGGAACTTCCAGCCTAGCCCGAGCATCTTGACGATGACGGCGCTGGTGTAGGCGGCACGCATGCCACCTCCCTCGAGGACCAGAGCTGTACCGTCTATAGAAGTCGTCATAGGTCCAGCCTGCCACGTGGTGAGTTGTCTTGGGCAGGCAATAATAGGGGCGTGACTCGACCGCGCGACGTTCCCCCTTGTGACGGCCCTGCACAGGTCAGGAAGGTTGAGGTCTGTCCCCTCGTCGAGGAAGACCTGGAATGGTTGTGGCACTGGAACGTTGAGGTCGTCGACCCCCAGTGGAAACAGTGGGATGGTCCCTATTTTGGGCCCGACGACGATCGTAGTTTTGCGGAGTTTGCCGAGGAGTGGCGTTCGGGGCTGATGAGCGGTCACCGTGCCGTCGTCACTGTGGACGGGCAGCGGGCTGGGTTCGTCTCCCGGTTCGAGGAGCCGCCAACTGGAGGAGGCTGGTGGGAGGTCGGGATTGTCGTGTTTCGGCCGACCTTATGGGGACGCGGTGTAGGGCGTCGAGCGCTGCGGTTGTGGACCGAAGCAACCTTTGCTACCACCGACGCTCAGGTGGTGACTCTGACTACGTGGAGCGGCAATGGCAGAATGATCCATTGTGCTGGTGCTGTGGGATACCGAGAATGTGGCAGAATTCCGCAGGCACGATCGTGGCAGGGGCGTCGCTGGGATTTGGTGACAATGGCTCTGCTGCGTGACGACTTGTGACGGAGGTGAGGATATGCGCCGCGGCGTGGTCACGAGTGTCTTACTGGCCTGCACCCTGGTATCGGGGTGCAGCACTCTCAAACCTCTGACTGAGCCACAACCAACCCCGACGGTTTCGGCAAGTAAAGTCCCGCAGGGCATTGACGCGCACCCGGCCTGGGCTGTTCCAGTGGCGCGATCAGGAAAGAAGCTGGGGCACTTTGGTGATGACCGTATTCGCATTGAAGTGGACCAAGCGGCAATAGCGAAGGCTCCCGAAGATTCCATCATGGTGAATCCGCAAGATGGCACTCCGGTGGTGAGCAAGGGCTCGTCAATTGTGTTGGTGCGCTACATCGTCACCAATGTGTCAAAGGCGCCAATCAATCTGGGTTTGGGGACGGTGACGATCACCGCACGCTACCCGGACTGGACTTGGCGTCAACCGTTGGTGTCAGTGCTGGCCCCCCGGGCTGATGCGGCTCACAAAATCGTGACGACCCCATTCGCCCCCGGGACCGCGCGGCCGCCGTACGTGCTGGGGCTGGGGGAATCCTTCATGGTCGGGGCGAACTATCCCTACGAGACCGCTGAGCAGCTCGATGTGACGGCCACCGTTGTGGTGTGTGACACTGCCGGGGCGGTGGATCCCGGGTTGGGGTGGACGATTACTGGCAAGGTTCATCTGGCGTAGCGGGGTCGAGATTCGGGCGGCCATATCGTGCGAGGAGCGATGGCCCCGAATATCATCCGCCTGATGCCTATCACGGGCGGGTCCTGAGCATGTCGAGATACCGCCATTATCCCCAGCGTTGTCCACAGGATTTGCGGGTAGCTGTGGACAGCATGCTGTGTGCGCGTGGCACCTGACACCCCGATTTCGGTGTCCACAGATCTTCTGTGCGTCTCTTGCCGCTGATTTCAGCTGACGCATAGTTTCGCGGCCATGTCCGTGACGACTACTCCGATATCTGCTCGCGCAACGACGCCATCTCCCCGGCTTCGACGCTCGCCGCGCCTCATCGTCATAGGGGTGCTATGTGCATGCCTAGGCGGCCTGGGGGGAGCTGTTGCCTGGCACCGCGCCTCTCATGCCGACCAAGTTCTTGTCATGACGCGAGCTGTAGGGCAGGGAGATATCGTCCGCAATGCCGATATTGGGCTGACTTCAGTGGCCGTCGATCGGGCCGTCGCAACGATCCCAGCTTCCCAACTCGACAAAATCGTTGGTCGTCATGCTCTGGTCGACCTATCACCAGGACAACTTCTCGGGTCTCACTCGGTGGGAGAACTACGGGTGGCACCAGGGCGCGCACGGATAGGTCTCAAACTTGCTGCTGGACGCCTACCCACCGTCTCCCTACCCGCTGGCGCCCGCGTCACCGTGATAGAAACCAGCCCCGACAAGGACACGGGGACTGTTTCTAATCTGTCAACGGCCGACGCTGTGGTCGTCGCGGCACCCAAGGCGACGAATGATCATGGAAGCTGGTTGGTCGATGTCGAGGTCGATTCCGGCAATGCTGCCCGACTAGCCGACCTCGCTTCCCTGGACCGCATCGCCCTGGTCGAAAGGGGTCAGTGATGTCGATCATCCTGTTGACCAGCCCTGGGGGAGCCCCGGGCCTGACAACTACCGCTCTCGGCCTGGCTCTTACCTGGCCGCGAGACGTCGTTCTTGTCGACGCCGACCCGTGCCCGGGACACGTGATCGAATCGGGATACCTGACGGGACGCATCCCACCGCGCCCCGGACTCATTGGCTTGGCTACAGCATTCCGTGACGGTGCTGACCCAGTTCAGACGATGTGGGAGGAGACTATCCCGCTTCCCCACGACTCCGGAGACCGGATGGTGAGGTTACTCAGCGGGTACGGGCACCTCGGACAGGCCTTTCTCATGGGAGCAGCGTGGTCGAGCCTCGCCAGCGCCATGATCGATCTTGGTCAGGCAGGGGTTGACGTCATTGTTGACGCAGGCCGGTTGGGGCCGGAAACCCTGCCTGGCAGTCTCGTCTCCCGCGCATCCCTCATCGGAATCGTGACGGGATCTCGGCTGCGTCAGCTGGCCGGACTGTCTATGAGAGCTGAGGAAGTGGAGGCAATGTCCTCGGCGACCACCGGGACCGTGGGGCTCGTCATTGTTGGTCCCGGTCGCCCTTATAACTCGCGTGAGATCGGTCATCAGTTTGGTCTCCCAGTGTTCGGTGACGTCGTTTTTAACGCCCATGCCGCTGCAGTGCTGTCTGACGGGGAACCAGCGGGAAAGCGTTGGTCGCGAGGACGTTATGTCACGAGTATGCAAAGTATGGCGGAGTCGATGCGAGAGCGGATCCGTCGAGCAGATCAAGCCATCACCGGACCTGAAATTCTCAGCACGTCGGCAATGGGAGTGGCGTCATGACGATCGACCATGCAGTAAGCCGATATGCACAGGACGCTCCGGTAGTCCCGCTCGATGATGGGAAGGACCTTGCCGGTGTGCTTTCCCGCATCTCCCCATCGCCACACGTATCGCCGGCAGCTGTGTCTCCTCGTCCCAACCCACGACGATTCGAGGCGAAGGACATTGATTGGCGTACCGTCGTTTCATTGCGTCGGAAGGCATCTGAACGTATCTCGTCGGAACGGGCGTCCCATCGGGAACGTACCGGCGTCGACCTGAGCGGCGATGATGTGCGAATGCTTGGCCGGTCGATCGTGCGGCAGGCTGTCGAGTCCCACGCGGAGAAATTGACGGCTGAGGGGCAAGCCCTGTGGAGCGCGCAGACTAAAGACGCGTACGTCCGCGCGGTCATGGATGCCATCTTTGGGTACGGGCGGCTACAGCCTCTTTGGTACGGGCGGCTACAGCCTCTTTTCGAAATCCAAGACGCGGAGAATATTGAAATCAATGGCTGCGACCGGGTCTTTGTGCAGTACGGGGATGGACGACGCGAACCTGGCCCCGTAGTGGCCGACGATGACGCTGAGCTCGTCGAGGCGATTCGGTTCCTCGGGGAGTCGGCTAACCCGCCTCGGCCTTTTGACGACGCTCACCCCACTATGACAGTGGCGTTGGGATCCCAATATCGACTGCACGCTATCGGGTTTGGGCTGTCCTACCGGCCCTCGGTCGTCATTCGCCACCACACCCTGACGAGGGTGACGATCGACGACCTCGTCAATACCGCGATGATGCCCCACCACGTCGGGGTGTTGCTACGTGCGGCCGTCCTGGCGCGTCGGTCCATCGTCATCGCCGGAGACCAGGGTGCGGGCAAGACGACGCTGCTACGGGCTTTGGTTGACGCTATCCCACCTACCGAGCGGTTCGGAACCCTTGAAACTGACTATGAACTGCTCACTCACCTCAATCCAGATCGCGACAATATGGTCGCCTTCCAGGCCACCGTGGGGCTAGGAGAGAAAGTGGACGGGCATTGCGTGGGCGAGCTCACCGTCGCTGACCTTGTCCCGGAGGCACTGCGTCAAAACCTCTCGCGCTTAGTGGTGGGCGAGGTTCGTGGCGCCGAGGCGGCTGCCATGTTCGAGGCGATGCAGGCCGGTGCCGGAACGATGAGCACCACCCACTCCCACTCGGCCACCTCGACCATGGATCGGTTGGCTGGACGAGTCGCCATGGGAGGGGTCATGACGATTGAGGAGGCTTATCGGCAGATCGCGCACAACATCACGTTCCTCGTGCACGTCACCCTCGTCGATGACACCTGGCGAGGAGGCACCCGAACTCGTCACATCACCGAGATCCGCCAACTCACCGGGGCGTTAGAGAATGGGCGACCGGTCACCCACCTCACCTATGCTGCGCCAACGCCAACTAGTCCAGGCGTGTTCCACCCGGATCCCGCTCTCGTTGCTGAGTTGTCCCACTACGAGCCGGAAGTGACGAGATGGGTATGAACACCGCGATTGCCGCACTGCTCGGCGGACTTCTCGTCGGGGGAGTAGTCATGGTAGGCATCGGCATCGCCCCGATTCACCAGTTATCCACAGGGCAATCCACAAGCTTGTGGACAAGAGTGGACAATTGGTTCTCGCGGCTACCCCGCCGTAGTCGCGTTCATGGCCTCACTGGTCTGGGAATCGGTGTCGTGGGTTATGTGGTGACGGGGTGGGCGGTCTTACTGGTCATCGTGCCAGTCTTGGCGGTCGTCGTCCCTGCCTTGTTGGCTGATCCACCACGTCATGACCTCGACGTCATGCGTGCCCTGGAACGATGGGTGCGTCTTGTCAGCGGGTCAGCATCGACAGGTAAATCCGTCATTGATGCCATCCGGGCGACTCGTCGTCAAGCCCCCGAACTTCTGATAGAACCACTCACCCGGGTGGTAGCCCGCCTGGATTCGCGGTGGGACACCCGAGCTGCCTTGCAAGGTCTTGCCGATGACCTTGACAGCGCCGACGCTGACCAGGTCATTGCCGCGATCATGATGGCTGCCGAACGCGGCGGGACGGGGGCCACCGGTACGCTTGACGCTCTCGCGGCGTCCCTCCAGGAACGCATCCGGGCAGCTCGAGAAATACGAGTTGAGCGTGCTAAGCCGCGGGTCGTTGTGCGTCAGGTCAGTATCATCATCGGCGTCGTGTTGGCAGGTGCCCTCATTCTTGGCCGGGAATATCTGGTTCCGTATCGCACCGGCGTCGGCCAGCTGCTGTTGTGCTGCTACGCAGGTCTTTACCTCGCCGGTTTGATCGCCCTATCCCGGCGTAGCGAGCCGCGACGTCGTGCCCGGATCCTCCTTCGGCGTGCAGGGGAGGCCAACTATGGCTGAGTCCACCGTCATCCTCGCTGCTATCTGTGGGTCTTTGCTGGCATGCGCTCCAGTCTTTGTCGTTTCCGGACGACGCAATGCGCCTTTGAGATTGTCCGACGCCTTGGCGGGACTGTCCGATTATGGACGTCAGGACGCCGTCGTCGATCTCGCCGCGGAGGGCGGACGGCTGGAGCGGTGGGGAACGCGAGCAGCAATCCGCTGGCCGCGGGTAGTGAGCGAGCGATCTCGTCGCACTCTCATATTACAGGGGAGAACCCCTGGTGATCTGGTGATCGAGAAGGCCGTCATGGCTATGGGAGGGATGCTCGTCCCGGCCTTGACACGGGCTGTGGCTGCTGCCTGCGGGGACACTCTGCCGGTGACTCCAGTTGGTTTGGCGGTGGTTCTTGCTGTCGTCGGGTGGTTTATTCCCGACACCCGGATCAGGTCACGGTCTAAAGCAGTGCGTCAGGATGCCGCCGAGGCCGTCTTGGTCTATGTCGATCTCGTCACCCTTGCTCGATTGGCTAACCAGTCAGCTCCGCGGGCCCTCGTCGAGGCGGCGCAGATGAGTGATCACCCTGTCTTGGCGCGCATTCGTATGACGCTGGAGCGCTCCCGGTTGGAGCAGCAGTCCCCATGGGCTGGTCTCGACGGGTTGTCAGATGAACTTGATCTGCCAGAACTTGCCGAACTCGTTGAGGTATTGCGACTCGACGACCAGGGAGCATCCCTCGCCGGAGCACTGCGCGCTCGAGTCCATGAGATGAGGGACGCTCACCTCAATCAGGAGAAGGTCGAGGCCCAGACGGCTTCGGAATCCCTGACGATTTGGATGGTCATCCCCGTCCTTGTTTTGGGCTTGGTGCTTATCACCCCACCGCTATTGATCATGGCGGGGGTCGCCTCATGACTACGTTTCGCACCCTCGAATCCCCGACCTGTTGCGGGGTACACGACGTCACCGGAAAGGCCGGTGCGAATGACCAAGGAGGTCGCCATGAAACACGTCAATACCGTTGCTTCGGTCGTTCTGCCGATGATCGCGGGGATACCCCCTCTCGTCGAGAAACGCGACGAGAGAGGACTCAGCCAGTCAACCGAAAACGCCATCTTGTTAGTGGGGGCGGTCTCGATAGCGACGGTGGTTGTCACCGTGATCAAGGGCTATGTGTCGTCAAACTTGCCGAAATGAGTCGGGGTCGATCGGAGCATCGACAGTGCCGGGAGCGTGGAGTTTCCGAATCCCTTCAGTGGTCGCTGGTGTGGCCCGTCGTCCTGCTGGTAGTTGTTGCGGTCATTCAGATCGCGGTCGTCCTTCAGGCACGGGCTACCGTCACCGAAGCGGCTCGAGCAGCAGTTCGCGTCCAAGCTTTACGAGGTTCGCACGCCGGTGAAGCCGAGGCTACCGCGCGCGATGTCGCCCAGACCTCGAAGGTGACCGACGTCACCGTCACGGTGAGTACGACTGATTCTCTCGTCAGAGTCGATGTTGAAGGACGAGCCGCAGCGCTCTTTGGTGCTGTTGTCGCGGTGAGAGGGCATGCGGTCGCCGTCGAGGAGGGGACATGATCCGGCCTTTCCATGGGCGAGCGCTGTTGCCTCAAGACCGCATCGACCAGATACGGTATCGACGCTGCAACGCCTGCCAGAACAGACGCCATTGGTGCTGCCGGGGAGCGGTCGCGGTCGAAGCCGCACTGATCTTGCCCGCTCTGCTCATGATTGCCGCGGTGGCCACGGGAAGCTGGCGAATTTCTGAAGTAAAGGCCGACGCTCAATCGGCTGCCCAAGTCGCTGCACGGGCTGGGTCAGTAGCCTCGTCGGTTGGCGAGGGCATTGCGGTTGGGCAGCGCGTTGGTCTGGCTGAGTTGGCTGGCACCAGGTGCAGTAACCCCGCAATTGCTGTGGATTCATCTGACCTTACGCTTCCTGTCGGGTTCGCTGGCACCGCATCAGCACGAGTAAGTTGCACCATCAAACTGTCTGACCTTCTCGTCCCGGGAATGCCGGGGTCCTTCCACATCGAGTCGGTGGCCCACTCCACCCTCGACAGCCATCGGGAGCGATACTCATGAAGATCTCACCTGTCCGTGCCCGAATACACGGCGCCCTGGCCATGGTTGCCCTCCTCCTTCTGGTGGTGGGCTCCCCAGCCGCTCTCGTGGCATGGGGACACCTCGACGCCACCACCGTGTTGAGCCCAGCAGGATGGCTAGCCCCTGATGACGGGTCGATTTTCCTCACCGTTGTGACTGTGATCGGCTGGGCGGCTTGGACCGTATTCTGTGTCTGCGTCGTTGCCGAGGCCGTCGGAATGGCCACCAGCCAGCGTCATCACGTGAAGCTTCCTGGTCTAGGCGCGATCCAGGGGATTGCGGCAGGACTGCTGGTGGCAAGTCTGACCGTCCTGTCCCCGTTGACGCGATCAGCTGTCCCACCCGCTCCGGTATCGCTAGTGGCTACTGCGGCGGCTGCCCCGCAGCCTGCGCCTGAGGCTCAGGTGGACAGCGACTCTAGGCACGACGAGGACGTCATGACTGTCACAGTTGGCCCGCATGACGACCTGTGGACACTCGCCGAGACCTGGTATGGGGATGGCACTTCATGGCGACGCATCGTTGCTGCCAACCCCGATGTCGACGTTGATCATCTCGTCGTCGGTCAGCGACTCGCTCTTCCGGGAGCCACAGTGACCGTGCCCGCCGGGCACACTGGCGCCGGTCGCCCGATCGATACTGAGCAACTTAACCAGATCGCTCCCCCGTCGGAGATGTCGAAAATTCGGACCATCACGGTCGAGCAAGGAGACACCCTTAGCGGGATTGCTCAAACACAGTTGGGGGATGCATCGTCCTGGCCAGCAATCTGGCATCTCAACGAGGGGATCATCGCGGACCCCGACCACATCGAGCCAGGTTGGGAACTGGTCTTGCCGGACTCCCCAACTGTGGACAAGCGGGCATCTGACCAGCACACCAATGAGCAAGGCGGCAAGTGGGAAAAATCGACCCCTGCCGAGACTCCGACCACCGAGAGCACTCCGCCCGTGCTACCTGAAGGGGGTGGCGACACCACGGCCACCGTAAATGAGACGAAAGTCGAACCTCACACGGCTGCCGGGGCGGACCAGGAAGTGAGTGTGGCTGAGGTCGGGCAAAGCCCGGCCGAGATACTTCGGACCGCATTAGCTGGCCTGAGCTTGTTCCTGGCAGGTGGGGTCGCTGGAACAGTCACAACTCGACGCCGGCAGCAGCTTTTCACCCGGCCTCTCGGCAGACGCATACCGCCAGTATCTGGAGAGCCCCGGCGGGCCAAGCGTGTTCTTGACGCCGCCGCAGATCAGCTCGACGAGTCCGCGTCATCGCGGGACACCGCTGCTCTTGCCATGACGCCGACCACCGTCGTGTTGGGAACATGTGACCCTCAGACGCCGGTCGTGGTGGACCTAGCCGATGTTGGCGGGGTACTAGCGGTTAATGCCGCCAGAGACCTGGCTACGGCGATGGTTGCCTCGATCAGCCTGTCCCTTGTTGCGGCGCCGTGGAGCGGCGGAATTGACATCGTAGCGGTGGGTGAGGATCTTGCCTGGCTGGCACATACCGGCAGTGACGATGTCCAACTCGCTGATGAGGACGAGGTTGTCGAGGGGTTAGCTGGTCTTTCCAACGAAGCCAGCGAGTATCCCGCGACGATTACCAGGGTTGTCCTCTCCTTAAGCCCCCTCAACCTTCCGAGCCCGGCCTCCCTTGCTGCAGCGGGCATCGTCATCGTCATGCCCGGGGTAGGCGGCCAAAAGATTACCGTCACCGACTGCGATCATGCGGAGTTCCACGGCCAGTCGTTTACCCCACAGATCGTCACCTCTCCGATGCGTCGTGCTGTTGTGGAATTGCTTGAGACTACCGCTCGGTCTGATACGGAGCCCGCTCCGTGGTGGGAGCCGCGGCGAGGCGATGAGGAGGGATCCGATCCTCCGCCGGTGATGGACAAGCCCTGCGCTGTGCTGCCACCCAGTGATGCCCATCTGACCGTCGAGGAGGAAACCGTGCTGACGTCGACTATGACGAGTGATGTTGCCCACCTGCCTGCCACCGGTGGACAGGTGCCGTCGCCCATATTGCGGCTTCTCGGCCCGGTTGACCTGTTGGGGGCTCGGGGAAATCCGCCGACGAAGGCTCGACGTCAATGCTTGGAGTACTGCGCCTGGCTGCTGTGCCATCCAGGAGCTCGCTCGGTGCAGATGGCTGACGCACTCATGGTTGCCGAGCCGACCCGGCGCTCCAATGTCTCCCGGCTACGCCGTTGGCTCGGCACCGACGACGCCGGTCGCGCCTATCTTCCGGAGGGATACGACGGTTCATTGCGCCTCGCAGACGCAGTGACAAGTGACTGGGAAAGGCTCGAGCTGTTGGTTTCTGGGGGAGTATCGACGGCTCCGCTAGCCAATCTTGTGAGCGCCCTTGACCTCGTTCGTGGGGCTCCTTTGGCCGATGCCGCACCCGGCCAATGGCACTGGGCCGAGGAATGGCGGATCGACATGATCCAGATGGTTCGCGACATCGGGGTCGAGGTAGCCCGACGAGCTATGGAGATAAGAGACGTTGAGCTGGCATCTCGGGCCCTTGCCAGGGCCACCGTCGCCTGTCCCGAGGACGAGGTGTTGTTAGTGGCCCGCATCAAACTGGCTGACGAGCTCGACGATCGTGGTGAAGTCGAGAGGCTGGTCTACGTGCTGTCTCGTCAGGCCCGACGGCTTGGCGTGGACTTGTCAGAGGAAACCATCACCGTTTTACAGGAGGTGATGGAAGGTCACGCCCGAGCCAGGGTGGTCTGAGGGCATCTACTAACTATTAGTCGAGGAGCGACGCCCGTGCATGGCGTCATTCTTCGGGGTTAGCGGCGGGCAACCCACCGAGGGCACTACCTTTGTCGAAGACATCGTTACCATGGGCCCGGGTAGTTAGCGCGAAGACCACAGCCACCACGGCGTAGGCGATGGCCAGGCCGACTATGTGTGGGCCGGACAGTCCCTGGATAGGCAGCACCAATGCAGCCAAAGCTGAACCTGCCACGAACATCGCGTTGTACACCATGTCGTAAGCGATGAACACACGGCCCTTGTAACCGTCAGTGATGTGTGCCTGGCAAATGGTGTCGACACCGGCCTTGAGAGACTGGGCGAATAGCCCGACGAAAAAGCCAGCCACGAGCAGACCCCAACGGTTCGGGGTGGCGCCTGGGAAAGCCTGGATGACTGCGGTCGCGGTGAGGAGGGCCATAAGGGCACGACGCATTCCTAGCCGATGCACCAACACGGGCATGAAGCCTGCCGAGAGCACGAAGCCGGCCCCCATAGCTACGGCCCATACGGTCATGTCTGCCATGGCTCCGTTGATGTCAGACTGCACGTGGAATCGGTTACGGTACCCCAAGATCATCGCCACCGAATACACCCCGAACAGCACCCGCTGGGCGCCAATCAGCGTGAGGGAGTGCCCCACCAGTGGCACTTTCCCTAGGTAGCGGAACCCATCCACCACATCCCCAGCCACCGCTCTCATCGTCCGAGAACGATCCACCGGTGGCGGCCCAAGCTCCCGACGTGAAAACTGCAGCCCCAAGGCGACCGAAACTGCGAAGAGGGCTGCGGAAATACAGAAAATGATCGTATCGGCGTGGTGTACAGGGATATGGCGTCCGGCAATCATGCGCACTGCTGCTGCAACAACGGCACCAATCATGAGCCCGAGCGGGCCAATCGTCGGCATGATCGACGACGCCGTCAGGTAGTCGCGCTTGTCGATGGTGTACTCCAACCCAGCGACCAAGGCGGTGAGCAAGAACCGGTTCAGGCTCATCGCGATGAGTAACCCGATGAGCAAGGCCAGGTGGGAGGGTTTATCGCGCGCACCATTCCAGACCAAGATCCCCAGCCCGACCGCAATGAGGCAGCGCAGACCATCGGTATAGACGAGGATGCGCTGACGCGACCAACGGTCGAGTACAACGGAGACGAAGGGGCCAATGATGCTGAAGGGCAGCAAGGTGATAGCCAGCACCATGGCGATCGACCACGCGTCAGGCTGCTGCTCGGGGGAGAGCAAAACGTAGGAAGCCATCCCGACCTGAAGGGTGCCGTCAGCCGCCTGGGTAGCTACACGAACCCCGAGAATCTTCCGGAAGTCGCGGCGTCGCCACAGGTGGCGCAGGTTCTGCCAGAACACATGGTCTCCTTCGGGCTGGCCTCTATCGATCCTAAAGGGTGAACCGAAGAACACTCGCGGGGGATCCACTTTAGCGGCCCTGCAAGGTTGGCCTCATCAATGAGGCTGCAAGGACGACGCAGCAGGACCGGAAATACCCCTACCTGCGGGCGAAGTACCACGTGGACGGTTGCCATAGCTCGGGGCTCTCGGCGCTTTTGTTACGGAAGTTTGCTCGGCTCCTATGTCCGCGACCTCGAGGAGAAATCAGAATCTCGGTGACATGTGATGGCAGCGGAACGCTACGCTGCTGTGGCGTCAGGTGAGCGTTGGTAACGGTCCGGGCCGGCCATGATGCGCACAGGTATGCAAAGAGGTGTCCAACACGTCATGATTGGAGCTATGACAATGAAGTCGGATCTTGAAATTGCTCGCGAGGCCCACCTTGACCCCATCGAGAAGGTTGCAGCCCGGGCAGGCATTGATGAGAAATACCTGGAGCCCTATGGGCGCGGCGTCGCGAAGGTGGACCTCGATGTCGTCACACACAACAGGGATCATTCTTGCGGTAAATACGTCGTCGTCACGGCCATGACTCCCACGCCTCTTGGTGAGGGCAAAACGACCACCGCTGTTGGTCTAGCCCAGGGCCTAGAGAAGATCGGCAAACATAGCGTGCTGGCCCTACGCCAGCCGTCGATGGGCCCAACTTTCGGAATCAAGGGCGGTGCCGCTGGCGCTGGATACTCCCAGGTGCTGCCGATGGAGAAGCTCAATTTGCACCTGACTGGTGACTTCCATGCCATTGGAGCGGCCCACAACCTGCTTGCCGCCATGATCGACAACCATCTGCACCAGGGCAACGAGCTCGACATTGAACCTCACTCGATCTCGTGGCGTCGCGTCGTCGATATCAATGACCGTGCCCTGCGCAACACCATTGTTGGTCTTGGATCGAGGGTCGACGGCGTCCCCCGCGAGACCGGATTCGATATCACCGCGGCTAGCGAGGTTGGCGTCATCCTGTCCTTGGCCACCTCCTTGTCCGACCTGCGTGCTCGCCTGGGGCGTATCGTCATCGGCTATAACCGCTCCAAAGAGCCAGTCAGCGCCGAGGATCTGCACGCCGCCGGATCGATGGCCGTCATTCTTAAAGACGCCCTCAAGCCAAACCTATTACAAACTACCGAGAACAGCCCGGTGCTCGTTCACGCCGGCCCCTTTGGCAATATCGCCACCGGTAACTCCTCGGTCATCGCAGACCGCGTCGGTATCGGTTGCGGCGATTACTTGCTCACCGAGGCCGGATTCGGTGCTGACATGGGAGCTGAGCGGTTCTTCAACATCAAATGCCGCATCGGTGGGATGCGCCCCGACGCTGCCGTCCTCGTCGCCACCGTGCGTGCCCTCAAAACCCACGCCGGTCGCTACAAAGTCATCCCCGGAAAGCCCCTGCCCCCGGCAATGCTGGAGGACAACCCTGACGACGTGCTCGCTGGTGCTGCCAATCTGCGCAAACACATCGAGATTGTGCGTGAGTTCGGCGTCTCCCCGATTGTGGCTCTCAACGTTTTCCCGACCGATCATCCCGATGAGATCGATGCCGTCCGTAAAGTCGCTGAGGCCGCCGGAGCCCATTTCGCCTCTTCGACCCATGTCGTCGATGGCGGTGACGGTGCCGTCGACCTGGCTCACGCGGTCGTGGCAGCCTGTGACCACAAGGCCGACTTCCGCTACACCTACGACCTTGGGGACTCTCTAGTCGAGAAACTGACCAAGGTTGCTACCAAGGTTTATGGGGCTGACGGAATCGACATCGCCCCAGCGGCAGCCAAGGAGCTGGCCCACTTCGAGGATCTCGGCTACGGCACATTCCCGGTTGTCATCGCGAAGACCCACCTATCCCTGTCCCATGACCCATCCCTCAAGGGCGCCCCGACCGGATGGCGGTTGCCTGTGCGCGAGGTGAGGGCCGCCGTCGGAGCTGGATACATCTACGCGATCTGCGGCGACATGCGCACCATGCCGGGCTTGGGCCGTCACCCGGCCGCCGAGAGGATAGATATCGACGATAACGGCGAAACCATCGGACTGTTCTGACGTCAACGGTTCGGGGGCGCGCAGTGGTGCCGCGTCCCCGAGCTGGTTCCAACCATCGGCGTTGTGTAACGCCTCCGGACAACACAGTTCAGGCTTGTTGCGGGGATGCCGTACCCTCAACTCGTGACCAGCAAACGTGCCGAGGATGCCCGCCTCCGTATCGAGTTTGAGGAGAGAGCGCGCCGTCAGGAGGCTGTTCAGGCCCAGCGACTCATCGATGACTTCCTCGTCATGGCTCGCGCTCAGGGGATGACACCAGTGCCGCTGCGCGCTCAACTTATGGACGGCCACGAGGCGCGCACTGACAAACGAGGCTGGTACCTCAACGCCAAGCATTCCCTCGCCATCGGAGAAAACGGGGAGTACTACCACCTCGTCGTCACCGGTGGCTTCGCTGAGCGACTGCGCGGGGTCAAGCTTCACCCTTCCCTGCCCCCGATGCATATTGGCAGAGGCGGTCGCGACGGTGAGACTGGAGAACTTAAAGAGTTCCTGACGTGGCTGATTGACTCTCGTTAGGCTTCGACGGCGGCCGGGGCGTGACGCTGACCACCTAGTCGACGGCGTCTCTTGGACCTCAAGTAGTCACGTCCGAACCATGCCGTCATAATGACGGCGCTGGCGAGGAATCCCCAAGGAATGAGACGCAAGCCCAGGATGGTGTGGTCACGCACCGTCACGATGGCGTCATCCGGATGGTTCGGTGTGGCTCGGATCACTAGATCGACCTTCTGACCCACGTGGTATTTCTTGATGTCACGGTAGGGGTTCGACCAGACCGTATCCGTCGCCCCGTCGTAGGTGTACGAAATGAGCGCAACATTGCCGCCCTCGGCATGCATGAGGTACTTGGTAGCACCGGTACTGACGGAGTGGTGCGAGTAGACAGCTGTCACGGTTCCCTGGATGATCTGGCCATCATGGATGAAATTGTCGCTGCGGTCAGCTAGCACGAAGTACAAGCCTCCCACAGTCACGAGATAGATCACCCCGAGCAGAGCCATGACACGCTTGAACTTCGTCACAGCGAACAGCATACGTCGCACGCATCGCAACCTCATTCACGACGCGGCGAGCAACTCGTCACGATGCTGCCTCATGGCCCGGCTCGCCCGAGAGCATCGAGCTCGCACCGCTGTAGGGCTGGTGTTATGACGTTGTGCGGCGGTAGTGCAATCCAATGCCTCCACCCACACACTACGCAATACTGGCGCGCTTGTCGGAGTGATGATTCCGAGCTCCTCAGCTGCACTGAGCAAGTCCGACGCCACCTGCCCTGGTTCTTGCATCTCTGGTGCGCTGATGTCGATTGATTCGGCAGGGGTTTCTGGGCTGCTGTGCTGGCGTCGAGATGAAATGGCATGTAGACAGTCCAAGGCCACATTTGTGCACACCTTGTTAGTACGGGACAACGGGAAAGTGACGATAACTACCCAGGCCTCGCCGATGTAGTCATCGAGACAGGCCTGATGATCACGATTGGCGATCGTGACCAGGGTAGGAAGAATCGCCTGAATCAGCGCCATCCCGGCGAATTCGGATGTCTGACCGGCCCCGCTGCGGGCGGCGATAAGGGCGCGAAGTGCGGCAGCGTCGTCTTGACGCAGCCGTTGGGGAAGATCCTCTGGGTAGCACCCGCGGCAGATTAAGTCGGTGCGCCACGGGGCGCTGGGTTGGGAGCACAACTCTTGCCAGAGGGAACGGAGGCGGCGGGGTGTAGTGGACGTGAAGGTCATGGCAGCACCTTTCGGATGGGCGATGCCCTAAGCCCATCGAAGTGGTGTTGTCTGCGGTGTTGTCCGCATCCGTGTAGGTGTTGCCCTTTCCTACACCGGTGTTGCCTCTATCTCGTCTGGTGTTGTCCGATGAATCGCTGCGAAAACCGGCCGTGCCCCGAAGGACACGGCCGGTTCACGGCTTCCCGCACAAGGTCTCACTCGTCGGCGAGCGCCTCGGTTGGAATCGCTTTGGCGGCTCGTCTGCCCGGCAACACCGAGGCCAGGCATGCCGCCACCAGGCAGATCGCGATGAGACTGAGGGTCCATGGCCAATCGATCGAGAAGTGCACAGGGATGGTGTCCGAGGCGACGCGGAACACCGACCGAATGCCCAGCCAGGCGAAGTAGAACCCAGCAACTATTCCCACGATGACGCCGGCCATTCCGACCTGGATCGATTCGTACAGCAGCATCAACCTCAATCCACGCCGCTGCATGCCCATAGCCCGCAACAGCGCAGATTCCCGACGCCGCTCCAGCACGGACAGGCTCAAGGTATTGGCCACGCCGATGAGGGCGATGAGCACCGCCACACCGAGCAGGGCCGTCATCACCATCAGCAGGACCTTGAGGATCAGCTCGACGATTCCGCCGATGAGGGCGCCTCCACCGATGTCCATATGCTGCGAACTACTGCTCGACATGGACATCATCACCGTCAGAGTGGAGGCCAAATTGCTGCGGTCGTCCAGGTGGACCCAGATGGACTGGTCAGTCACGGAAGGCACGATCCTCTTCAAGTCCTCTTGATTGACCACGACGTCGCCTTCAGAAAGCCCGTGGACCTTCGTGACCTTGAGAGTCACTTTGCCTTTGGAAGAGGTGAAGGTCATAGTCTGCGGCGGGTTGTCTATGGAAGTTATCAGTGCGACCCCCGGCTTCATCTCCTTGGCGATGGAGGGTGCCACCTTGGCGATCTCGTCAGGGTTTCCGGACAACATATGGGCGTGAGGGGACAGATCACTCTCGGCGAACCCACCTTTGAGGACGATGGAGTCCTTGACGTTCGGCAGGTCCTGCACCGTCTTTAGGGCTGACGTGTCGAGCGTGCTCGCCGTCTCCTGGCCGGTATTTGGGTCGTAAGAGGGGCGGTTCGTGAGGGTGAGGTCGATCGGGAAGTGCTCGTTGATTTGGTCCATGACCGTCGTGCGCGTCGTCGAGATGCCCACCTGTAAGGTCACCGACAAACCGATAGCCAACATAAGGGCCACCGCAGTCAGAGAAGTGCGAGTCGGGTTGCGGTTGGCGTTTGAGGTTGATAGCCGTGCTGTGGGCCCGAGAGGTCGCAGCAGGAATCCCATGGCACGGATCAACCACGGCACGTACAGCGGGGTCGCGATGAGCAAAGTTAGAGACAGACACATTGCTGACAGAATTGCCATCGTGATGATTGATGTACCGGTTCCGACGATGGCCCCCACAGATAGCGCAATTCCAGCCACTGCAAGCAGGGAGCAGACGACGATCCTCGCAATACCGATGCGACGTTTCTGTTCCACGGTCGGTACTGGGCGCAGTGCCTCCAATGGTGCCACTCGAGTTGCCCGCAGTGCCGGCAGGAAGGCCGCCAACACAGTGATGACGATGCCGATGAGGAACTCGACGATAATGTCACCCCACGGCCAGGCTAACCCGAAGGCTAAAGCCCCGGTATAAGCCGTGCCGGCAACGGTCAACAGGATGCCAAGCACGACCCCCAGCATCGATCCAAGGACGCCGAGCACGATCGCCTCGGCGAGGACTCGTCGTCTCACTTGGCCGCTCGACGCTCCAACAGCCCTCATGAGGCCGATCTGGCGACGTCGCTGAGCCAACAGAATGAGAAAGGTCGTCGTGATAATAATCGCTCCCACTAACAGGGCGATAGCACCAAAGACCATAAGCATGTACTTGGTGACATCGAAGTCCTCAGTCAGACTATTGATGGTTTTCTTCTGGAAAGAGTCAGCCGTCGAGATCGTGGCGCCGGCGTCGTCTTTATTGAACTGCGGTGCGTCCTTAATCTTCGGCAGGGTCTTCTCGAGGTTGGTGACGAGTTGTCCCGGCGCCGTCCCATCCTTGGCCTTGACGACCCAGGTATCGGGGGTTTGGCCGGGAAGTTGGCCCACATAAGCCGGAGCAGTTTGCAGAGCCGAGGGGTCGTCGGTGATGCCGACCACCTTGAGGTCATGACCGCTGAACGCAACGGTATCGCCGATGCTGGCCTGGAGTCGCTTGGCAGCATCTTCGGACAGAGCGACCTCGTCGGCCTTCGACGGCCAGGACCCGTCCTTGACCGTCGACCAGCGGAAGGGCTCTGCCGGAACCTGGTGGAGGTCGATCATCACCGAATCATGTCCGTGGGCTGCCGGCATGGACGTCGACAGCACGGTGTCAACAGCCGCGACCCCCTGGGTTTCTTTGATAGTTCGGGTGACCTCATCGGGGTCGGCAACCGCTCCGCCGGTGTCGACGACAACGTCGGCCTTCGAGGTGGCAACGGCCTGTTCCTTGCCCAGCGCCACACCCTGGGTACGTACGAACATCGAGATACCAACGAGGAACCCAACCGACACTGCAATGGCAATGAGGGTTGCGACCAACCGACCGGGATGGTGACGCAGCTCTCTGAGAGCCTCAGTGAACATCAGCCCTCCAATCCGGCCATTGCCTCGCTCACCGATTCGGCGGTGGGGGAGGCAATGTCGTCGACGATGCGACCGTCTAACAACATGAGGGCGCGGTCGGCATAGGATGCGGCCTTTGCGTCGTGAGTGACCATGATGATCGTCTGCCCTAGATCGTCGACGCAGTGGCGCAGATAACCCAGGAGGTTTGCGCCTGACTTTGAGTCCAACGCACCGGTAGGTTCGTCAGCAAAGACGACGTGCGGTTTGGTGATCATGGCTCGGGCGCAAGCGACACGCTGCTGCTGGCCGCCCGACAGCTCCGAGGGACGATGCTTAAGCCGGTCGCTAATGCCCAGGCCGGTGATCAACTGGTCCCACAGCGCCCTGTCAGGCTTGCGTCCGGCCAAGTCCAGAGGAAGCAGGATGTTTTCCTCAGCGGTGAGCATCGGCAGCAGGTTGAACGACTGGAAGATGAACCCGACATTGTCGCGGCGCAGAGTCGTCAGCTTGGCATCAGGAAGATTCGAAATCTCCATACCAGCCAGGAATACCTGCCCTGAGGTTATGCGATCCAAGCCAGCCAGGCAGTGCATGAGAGTTGACTTGCCAGATCCCGACGGTCCCATGATCGCGGTGAAGGTGCCGCGGGTGAAGCGAACGCTAATTGAATTCAGGGCGGTGACGCGGGTTTCCCCTTCTCCGAAGATCTTGGTGAGCTGCATGCCGGCTGCGGCGTCGGTCTCTATGGGAGTATTGAGGAGCCCAGGAGCGAGGCCACCGCGTTGGGCCGGGGTGGCGGTGTTAAAGGGGTGGGCAGGGAAAGGCTTGGCAGTGTGGGGCGGCTGAGGAGCCGGTGCCTGTAGTCCCCAGGGCTGACCTAGTTCCCGATCCTGCTCACCGATAGGTCGCAACGAGTCACCGCTCCACTCCGATGAGGTGCCATATCGGGGTGGCTCGAAAGATCCTGGCTCGCTCGGGATCGCATGGTCCAGCGAGTGCTGGGGTTCGTCAGATTCGTAAGGTCGGTCGTGGTCGCTCATGATGCCTTTCATGGTTCCCGAAGAGGGTATCGACTAGTAGCCGACACCCCCTCACGCCTTAGGTGACGTGAAAAAGACGGACGTTTATGATGCCCAGTATTGAGTACGGATTAGGTATCTCAAAGAAGGCCGACCTCATGGGCAAACAGCACGAGGCCAACCCGGTCGCGGCACTCTAATTTCGATAGTAGTCGGCCGATGTGAGTTTTCACAGTTCCTTCTGCCATGTAGAGGGTCTGCGCGATTTCGGCGTTCGTCGCTCCCTTTGCAATCTCCACCAGCACTTCCTTCTCGCGATCTGTCAAGACCGACAGTCTCTTATCTGCGGCCTTGGGATCGTTAGGCAGGGTGGGGACGACGTGGTCGAGCAAGCGGCGGGTGGCCGATGGTGCGACGACAGCGTCGCCGTCAGCAACATTGCGGATAGCGCTCAGCAGTTCCGTGGGGCGGGCATCCTTGAGCAGGAACCCCGAGGCGCCGGCCTTGAGAGCGGCGTACACATACTCGTCGAGGTCAAAGGTGGTCAGAATCAGCACCTTGGTATCCAGTGGGGACGCCGTGATGCGTCGAGTGGCCTCGACACCGTCCATCTGCGGCATCCGGATGTCCATGAGGGCGACGTCGACAGGCATTCGACGTAGCACGTCAAGGGCCTCGAGGCCGTTTGACGCCTCCGAGACGACCTCCATGTCATCCTCGGATTCGATGAGCATACGAAACCCCGAACGGACCAGGGACTGGTCGTCGACGAGGATGACGCGAATCGGATCGGGCATGGCACCTCCAGTTGCTCGTCAGTCGAAGCTTACCGATCGCGTGCCGTGCAGGAATGTGTCGATCTCTGGATTCGCTGGGTCGTAATGGTCGCCGCACCAGGTCTCGGCGAATTGCTCTAGACGCTGATCGGTCGAGTGAAGAAGGAGGAACAGCGTCGCGCCGTGGGCAATCATGGCGAGCAAGACGAATGAGCGTGGTAGGTATAGCAAGAACGCGAGAACGAACAGGATGAGCGCAGGCCAGGTCATTCCACAGAACGCCATGATCGTCTTCTTGGCGATGGCAGCCTCCATCGCGTTGGCGTCAACCTTGCCGGTTAGTTTGGTGGGAAACGGACGCAATATCAGGCCGAGGATCAATGCCACAAGTCACGATGCAGCAGGGATGCCTAATGACTTGACGAGCGGTGTGTGGGATTCCGGGAGGATTACCCACGCATCCAGTCCGAAAAACCCAAGTGCCACAGCCACGGTGAGGAGCAGGATGTCCAGTTTTCTCGTGATGCCATGAGTTAACACAGCGTAATAGTATTTCATATCTCGATCATCCAGCGTCACACCGCACATGAATCGTAGTTCTTGCTGCGAGGCTGTGAATGACCACAGGCACGTTCTGGCGAACCTCAGCAACGAGAACCCCTGGGCGCGATGCGGTTTCGATCGACAGCGCTGCCGCCGTGGTTGGCCTCTCCTCGATGCGGCTTAACTCTTGACTGCTCCCTCCGAGATACCGGCGATGAGTTGCTTGGCACCGATGACAAACACGACGAGCAGTGGGACGACAGCAATGAGCGAAGAAGCCATGAGCATGCCGTAGTCGGTGCCGTGTGCCGTCTTGAGTTGGCTCAAGGCTACCTGCAGGGTCAGTTTGCTGGGATCGTTGAGGACGATAAGGGGCCACATGAAGTCATTCCACGAGCCGATGAAGGTGAAGATCCCCAAGAATGCCATGGCAGGACGAATAATCGGTAGGCACACGTGCACGTACTGGTGCCAGAACCCGCACCCATCTAGCGTGGCAGCCTCCAGCAGTTCCTTCGGGATGGCATTCGTAGCGTACTGTCGCAGCCAAAACACCCCGAACGAGCTGGCTAGGGAGGGCACGATGACGGCCTTGAGGTCGCCTACCCACCCGATCTTGCTCATGAGGACGAACTGCGGGATCGTCGCGAGTTGGGTGGGAAGCAAGAATGTCGCCAGGACAATCACGAAGAGCACGTTCCTGCCGGGAAAATCGAACTTGGCGAAGGCGAAAGCTGCCAGCGACGAGATGAGTAACACAAGTACCGACACCGTGGTCGCCACGAGAGCCGTGTTGGCCATAGCCGCCCAAATGTTGACCTTATCGGTGATGGTATGAACGTTCTCGCCCAGACGGTTGCCGGGGGTAAGGACCGGAGGATACTTGTAGATCACTGAGGATGGCCGGCTGGCTAGCACGAACATCCAGTAGAACGGGAATAGCGAGATCAGCCCGCCCAGAATGAGGAACAGGTGTCGGAAGAACGCCCCGATGTGCACCCGCCGTCTCATCGTGCCACCTTGCGATCATGCTCGCGGGTAACGAGCCAGTTAATGATCGAGAAGAACAGCACAACGACGAATACTCCCCAGGCGATCGTCGCTCCATAGCCGTATCGGTTCTCCTGAAAGGCCACTGAGTAGAAGTAGAGCACCATCGTCAAACCGGAATTGTTCACCCCGCCTGCCGAGGCCGCCCCGGCGGACTGAGAACTCGTGAGCACCTGCGCCTCGGTGAAGCTCTGCAACGAACCGATCGTCGACATGAGGGTGATGAACAAGACGATGGCACGAAGTTGGGGCAAGGTGACATGGAAGAACGTCTGCCACCCGTTGGCCCCGTCAATGGCAGCCGCCTCATACTGCGTCTTGTCGATGGCTTGCAGACCGGCGAGGATGAGCAGTGCGTTATAGCCGACGAATGACCACACTGTCAGGGACGAGATGGCGATCTTGATGCCCCACTCGTTTTGCAACCAGGCGATATTTTCCTGACCTAGCAAGTTGCGCACGGCGTTGGCCAGGCCGAACTGGCTGGAGAAAATCGAGCTGAACAAGATTCCCATAGCCACCATGGACGTGATATTCGGGACCAAGTAAATGACCCGATAGGTCGTAGAGAACCGCATCGTCTTGTTCAGCATGAGGGCGACGATCGTGGCAATGATGAGTGTCGGGATCGTGCCCATCGCCCACAGAATAAGCGTGGTGCCCAGCGACTTGTAGAACAGGTGGTCGCTGATGAGATAGGTGAAATTCTCTAAACCGACGAAATGGGCACTCCCCAAGCCTGACCAGTCAGTGAAGGCTAGTAGCAGGGTAAAGATCATCGGTATAGCGGCGAAGACAAGGAAAAAGAAGAAATACGGACTCAAAGCGGCATAGATCGGCAAAGCCTTGCGCATTCGCCGACCCACGGACGGGTGATGCAGCTCGTCCGTGGGCGTGGCGGTGACGGTATGTGGTGAACTCATCTCGGTACAGACGCCTCACCTGACGGTGAGATGCAGTTGCCTGGCGATGCGCTTAGCCTCGGAGACGGCATCGTGCCAGGCAGTTTCCGGATTCTTTCCCGAGGATTCGACCCGCTCGAGCTGGGCCGCAAACGGGGCGGAGACGGCGCCGGAGTTCGAGTCCTCGAAGAGCGGACGTACCGACTCGGCAGCCTTGCCGAAGACCTTCGCCGCATGCTGACCGCCAAGGAAGTCCACTGGACCCGAGACTTTCGGATCGTCGTAGGCTTTCGGGGAGACGGGGAAGTTGCCATTGTGGACGTACTCGCGTATCTGGGACTTTACGCTGAGCAGCTCGCGGATCGCGGCAAAGGATGCCTTGGGATCCGAGGCGCCGGCCGGGATAGACAGGAATGAGCCTCCCTGGTTGATAGCCGGGCCAGGGTGGGCGCACACCCGCCACTTTCCTTTCGTTTGGGGGGCATCAACCATGAGGTCAGCCAGGTGCCAGGAGGCACCGAAATCGGCAGGCAAACGTCCCTCGTTGACAGCGGCTGCGGCGTCGGAGGTGTCGGACTGGATCGTAGCGATGATGCCGGCCTTGAGTGCCTTGACGGTGATGTCCCACGCGTTGCGAATGTGGTCCTGGTCACCGATGAAGGTCTTCTTCTCGTCAATGAATCCCTTGCCCGACTGCGGCCAGATCGTGCCGAACAAACCAGCGGCGTTGCGCACTAGGTAGGTCTTCTTCTTGGCGGCTAACAACTTGGTACCGAACTCGATGAAGGCATCCCAGGTGGTCATCTGGGCGGCAACCTGGTCAGGATCGCTGGGAAGTTTGGCCTGCTCGAAGATGTCAGCCCGGTAGAACAGGGCTGTGGGACCGATGTCGGAGGGGATGCCCAGCTGCTTGCCGTCAGTGGTGGTCGCCTGGGCCCACTTCCAGCCCAGGTAGTCGGACTCGATGTCTTTGGCGCCGAGAGTATTGAGGTCAACAAAGTACCCAGCGTGGTCACGGAAGAACGCGATGTCCTCACCCTTGACGCCGGTAAGGTCGGGTAGCCCGGAGCCCGCAGTGAAGGTCGTTGTGAGCTTCTGCTTGAAATCGCCGCCGATGATGTCCTGACGCACGTTATAAGACGGCTGCGCTTTGGCGACGGTAGCTAACGTCTGCTTGTCGAAGCCTTCTGGCCACATCCATAGGACGAGCTTCTTAGCGTCACCGGCGTCCGTATCGGACTTGGGCTCGGTGGAGGTGGAGCATCCGGTCAACGCCGACACTCCCAACACGCCCAGCCCGGCGAAACCGCCGGAGAGCAGATGACGACGCGACAGATTCATGAGGTCCCTCCTTGGGTTGAACGGGAATCGTCACTGACAAAATCGCTCAATAATGTTCAGATGTCGGCGGGACGTGGGCCCGTCCCTTCGTGGTGCGAACGCCTTCTCGGGGAATATTTGGGGCTTGTGTACCCGCCAAGGATTCAGGGTGTCACGACTGTGTGCAACTGAGGTTAACTGTAGGTGATCTCCAGGCAACAACCTTGTCAATGCTTGATTCGAGTATGGTCAAACCAACCGACAAAGGTTGGTTTGTGAGATCACTGTAGCGGTCGGTGGGCGATGAGTTGCTGAAAAATGATTGAAATGACGAAATTGTGTAGACGGATGGTCATGGATCGGTACCATGGGGCACATGCTCAAGGCCGCTCGTCACGACGCGATCGTCGAACTGCTCCGGGACCGGCCTGCCATGCGAACCGTCGACGTCGCTCGGAATCTGAACGTGAGTATGGCCACGGCCCGACGCGATTGCATCGCCCTGGAAAATAAGGGCATCATCGAGCGTTCCTGGGGAGGTATCCAACTCGTTACGAGCGTGGACGACCACTTCGGCGACGTCATGAACCATCACACTCAGGCCAAAGCTGCGATCGCCCGCAAGGCCACCGAGCTTATCCACGACGGCGACACGATCATCATGGACATCGGCACCACCGTCCACCACCTGTCCGGGCTGCTCACCGGGCGCTCCATCACCGTGCTTACTGCATCCCTGCCCGTCTTTGAGACTCTCAGAACCGCCCCGGACGTCACCGTTGTCGTGCTCGGGGGAGTGTGGTCGGAGCGGTACCAGTGCTTTGACGGTCAGTTCGTCGCTGACGCGCTGACCCGCCACCAAGCTGATCTGGCCTTCCTAGGCTGCTCAGGGGTGAGTGCTAACGGGCGAGTTCGAGATACGAGTCGTTCCCAGGCTTACATCAAGCAGGCGATCATCGCTGCCGCGAGTCGGAGCTACTTGCTCGTCGACTCCGAGAAATTCCCGGGCGTCGGAGCGCATTCCCCGTTCACCCTCGAGGAGGTCAGTGGCGTCATTACCACCGGGCCGCTGCCACCGGACTTCGACGCACACTGCGAATCAACAGTGGAGGTCATTACCGCATGAAGCTCACCATCCTCGGTGGCGGAGGATTCCGCGTTCCGCTGGTATTTAAGGCCCTTGCTCACGACACCTCGCCGCAACGAGTCACCGAACTGCGGCTCTACGACACCGACCCGCTCCGGCTAGGCGTCATCGAGACGGTGGTAGCCCAGCTGGCCCGCGCCCTGCCTCACGCGCCGTCAGTGGTAGCTACCACCGACCTGCCCACCGCTTTGGCGGGAACCGACTTCATCTTTTCGGCCATCCGCGTCGCCGGCACCCATGGACGTGCCCTCGATGAGTCGATGTGCCTGGCTCGCGGGGTCATCGGTCAAGAGACCGTAGGAGCTGGCGGTATTTCGTATGCTTTGCGGGGGATCCCGGTGGTACTCGACCTCGTCGAGCAGATCACGCGGTATGCCCCCGACGCCAAGGTCATCAACTTCACTAACCCGGCGGGGGTGATGACTGAGGTCATGCAGCGTCGCCTGGGAGACCAGGTAGTGGGCATCTGCGACTCTCCAGTGGGTCTGGCCCGTCGCATCCTCACCACCCTGCAGCGTGCCGGGCTGGCACCGGCCGACCTGGGGTCCCTATTCGACGGCGACGGGCGCATTCACATCGGCTACAGCGGACTCAACCACTTAGGTTGGCTTACCAGCCTAAACGTTGATGGGGTCGACGTCCTGCCGCGTCTGCTTGAGCGACCCGACCTCATTGAGAGCTTCGAGGAAGGTCGTCTCTTCGGTGCCGACCTGGTGCAAGCCTTGGGCGCCGTGCCTAACGAATACCTGCATTACTACTACTATTCCCGAGACGACCTCGCCGCCGATCGGAAGGCTGAAGCCCCGCGCGGAGCCTTCCTGGAGGCCCAGCAGAACCAGTTCTACACCCAGGCCCAACACACTGACGATGTCGCTGGCCTATGGGAAGCCACCCGTCTGGAGCGAGAGGAGACCTACATGGCCACCAATCGCGAGGTCTCGGGTGAATTCGAGCGCGATGAAGCCGACTTAGAGACCGGCGGATACGACAAGGTTGCGCTGGCGATCATGCACGCCATCGCCAACGACGTACCCGCCGAGCTCATCCTCAACGTCGCCAACCACGGGGCCCTTCCCGACCTGCCCGACGAGGCCGTCGTGGAGGTCCCGTGCCGGGTAGACGGTGCCGGGATTCACCGGCTGCCCACTCCCGCGCTGCCCGACCATGCCCGAGGACTTGTCGTTAACGCCAAGTACGTAGAACAACGCACCATCGACGCTGCTGTTAACCACAGCCGTACCGCCGCCCTGCTGGCCCTGAGCCACCACCCGCTTGTTGACTCCGTTCACGTCGCCGAACAGCTGCTTGACGACTTCGCTGACGCCTTCGACGGCCTGGAGTACCTCAAGGACGCCCATGCATGATCACACCGAACTCATCCAGGACCGGATTGGCCATCTCAAGGAACGTCTCGAACGAGAAATCACCGAGAAGATCTGTCCATTGCAGGTGACGGCCTGGCAGGTCCCCGGCGAGCCAGTGAGCTTCAAGGAGGCCGCTGCCGCCAATTACCAGCCATTTCCGCCCGGGACGTGGTGGGGTGCTCCATGGAGCACCTGGTGGCTGCACGTTACCGGCACCCTGCCTGCTAGCCACGCTGGTGAAGAGGTCGATCTCTCGATGGACCTTGGATTCGTTGGTGATTGGGCTGGTAACCAGTCCGAAGCGATGGTCTACACCGCGAACGGACGCCCTCTCAAGGCCCTCAACCCACGCAACCACCGGATCGGGCTTAACCATGGGGCGCTCGCTGCCCGATTCACCAAAGAGGGCGAGCCGCTCATTGGGGCCGACGGGGACGTCGAGTTGTGGGTAGAGGCCGCCGGCAACCCCGACATGACCCAGCACTTGGGAGGACCCACCGAGCTGGGGGATCGTCGCACTGCGGGACATGAGCCGCTGTGGCAGTTCAAGGGAGCGGAGCTTTCGGTGCGCCGCAATGAGGTGTGGGGCTTGTGGCTTGACATCGACGTTCTTGACGGGCTCATGCGCCAGCTACCAGCCGAGTCCACCCATCGCGCCAGACTTCTCCGCGGCTTGGAACAAGCTGCTGACGAGGTCGATCACCAGGGGATCGTCGCCGGTGCCGGACCGGCCCGGCAAATCCTTGCCGGGTACCTGGATTCGGGGGCAAACTCATCAGCCCAACAGATGACGGCCATCGGACATGCGCATATCGACTCGGCCTGGCTATGGCCGTTGCGTGAGACCCGCCGCAAGGTGGTGCGCACCTTCTCCAATGTTGTCGCCCTGGCGCAGGAGTACCCCGACTTCCACTTCGCTTGCACCAGTGCCCAGCACTATGCCTGGCTCCAAGAATCCTCACCAGAGCTCTTCGAACGCGTTCAGGAGGCCATCGAGCGTGGCCAGTGGCATCCGGTGGGTGGTATGTGGGTGGAGTCCGACGCTAACCTGCCCTCCGGGGAATCGCTGGTGAGACAGTTCACCAGCGGTCTGCGCTGGATGCGCGAACACCTCGGGGTGCGTCCGGACTGTTTATGGCTGCCGGATTCTTTTGGCTACACCGGTGCGCTGCCCCAGATTGCTCGACTTGCTGGCATGCGCTGGTTCTTTACTCAGAAACTCAGCTGGAACACGGCGAACACGCTTCCCCACCACACCTTCTGGTGGGAGGGCATCGACGGCACCCGGATCTGGACGCACTTCCCGCCAGTGGACTGCTACGACTGTGTTGTCAGCGCCCAAGAGGTCAAGAAAGCTGAGGCAAACTTCAAAGAGAAGGGCGTGGCCGGACGCTCAATCCTGCCATTCGGATACGGCGACGGCGGCGGTGGACCTACCGCCGAACAAGTGGAACGCGCCCGCAGGTTCGCCGACCTGGAGGACGCGCCGCAGGTGCGGCTGGGCTCTCCGGACGACTATTTCGACCAGGCGCAGGAGGACCATCCACAGGCGTCAGTGTGGCGCGGTGAGATGTACCTGGAGTTCCACCGGGGCGTCTACACCTCCGCCCACCCCCTCAAGAACGGCAACCGACGCGCCGAGGCTGGGCTCGCGGCTGCCGAGTGGCTCGCCGTTATGGCCGCCCGTACCGGCCACCCCTACCCCTACCAGCAGCTGGAACAACTGTGGCAGCGCACCCTGCTGCTGCAGTTCCACGACATCCTTCCCGGATCGTCGATCGCGTGGGTGAACCAAGAGGCCATCGCCGAGTTCACCGCCATTCGTGCCGAGTTGAATCAGCTCATGGACGACGCCTGGCAGGCACTATTGCAGGCGAGTGGCGGCGAGACTGTGGGGGTGAGCCTAGTTAATCCGTCCCAGGCGGACCGGCGCGAGGTCCTCACTGCCAGTGACCGACCCGTACTCGTGCAGGTGCCAGCAATGGCGGCGAAATCGCTGACCGATGCCGTGGTTGACCCCGAGCACCCGGTGCATGTGCAGCGAGGTCGCGACGCGATCCGGATGACGAACGGACTCGTCGACGTGTGTATTGACACTCGCGACGGGCTGGTGAACTCGATTGTTGACCTGGTATCTGACCGCGAACTCCTGCTGTCTGGACAGCGCGCCAACCGGCTCGTCCTGCACCCAGACTATCCCGACTGCTTCGATGCTTGGGAGCTGCAGCAGCAGTACCGTCACAGCGGCGATCCGGTGGACCGGGTCACTGATTTGCGCGTCACCGAAAGCCTGCTGCGCGCCCAGGTGCGCGTGGAGCGTCACGCCGGTCAGTCCAGCTTCGTCCAGACCATCACCCTGGACGCCGACAGTCGGGCGGTGGAGTTCAGCGTCGACGTCGACTGGGCCGAACGGGCTCGCGTGCTCAAGGTGGACTTTCCTCTCGACGTGGCCGCCCGCTCCAGCCGTGACGAGATCCAGTTTGGCCACATCGAACGGCCAATCGAGGCCAATACCTCCTGGGACGATGCCCACTTCGAGAGCTGCGGGCAGCAGTGGATGTTGCTGGCTGAGCCAAGGTACGCGGTGGCGCTGGTTAACCAGTCCAGCTATGGTCACGACGTGAGCCCGGCCGGTGGGGACGAGCACATCCCCACTATGGGGGTCATGGCCCGACTCACCCTGTTGCGCTCACCGCAGAGCCCAGACCCTCACCCCGACCAGGGATGTCACCACCTTGTCTACAGCCTGCTTACCGACGCCCGGGTCGAGTCCGCGCACGTCGAGGCGGCACGGCTTAACCAGCCGCTCCAGGTGCGAAGCGGGACGGTGGAACTGCCCAGTACGGCCCGGATCGAGCCGGTGCACGGCACGGCTGTCATCGACGCCGTCAAGCAGGCCTTTGACGGGTCTGGGGATCTTGTCATACGCATACATGAAGCCGAGGGTGCTCGCAGTCGGGTGCGTCTACTGCTGGACCGGGACGGTTGTGTGAGCGAGGTGGATCTGCTTGAGGACCCGATTGACGAGCCGACCCAACAACTGCCGGCCAGCACCTGCAGCAGGGTGGAACTCACCCTGCGTCCCTTCCAGATTCTGACACTGAGAGTGAGCCAGCGATGAAACTTCTCCTGGTGTGCATCGACGGGTTGCGCCTCGACATCGCATTGCCTGGGGCATTGCAACGCGATCCGGGATTCACCCACCCCGATCACCCCGCCGATCCCCGATTCGTGCGGGGCGTGGGGCAGGGCGAGCCGGTCCCCGAGCATCCGGCGCCGGCCCTGGACCACACCCTGCCCGTCGATCGAGCCCCGAAAAACCTGGCTCCGACCCTCGCTCGCCTGGTGCGAGGGGATGACCGCTCCCAGGGCACGATCATCCCCATGTGGATGACCCCGCCCACCGACTCTGCCCCCGGCTGGACGACGATCCTCACCGGCGCCACCCACGAGCAGTGCAATGTGTGGTGGAACGAGTTCGTCGGCCACGATCTGGCACGTCACCCTGACATCCTCTCCCAGGTGTTCTTCGCCAACCCATCGGCGCGCACCCTCGCCGCAGCCACCTGGGACGCCTTTGTGAGCCCCTACGGGCCCGGCCCGATCATTCACCAGCGGGTGGACCAACAGCGCACCGGACAGCACCAGCTCTTCGGCCCCGACCTTTCCCAAGGCATCGACCGGGCTGATGAGCAAGTGTCGTCGTGGGCCGCCTGGCATCTGCTGCACGAGGGCCCGGACGCCGCCGTCGTCTACTTCGAGGGGGTCGACCACGCCGGACACAGTTTCGGGGCGGACTCCGAGCAGTACCAGCAGGCAGTGGGGCATGTCGACGAGCTCACCCGTCACCTCGTCAAGGCCGTCGCCGAGCGCCACGAGCAGCTCGGGGAGCAGTGGCTTGTCGCCGTCACCACCGATCACGGTCACAAACCCGAAGGGGGTCACGGGGAAGACGAGGTGGAGGTACGTCGCAGCTTCCTGGCAGCCCACCACATCGGTGGGACGCTTCCCGAGCCGTTGCTGCGTACCGCTGCCCTTCGCAGCCACGAGGTGACGCCGCTGCTACTGCAGGCAATGGGAGTGCACCCTGGCCATATGGACGCCAGCGACGTCGGCGTCTTGCGTGACGTGGAACCGATCGGCCCAAGTAGAGAGATGGATTTTGAATGGTGACGATGTACCCGCCGCAGTATGTGGATGCCGTCCTCTTTGACATGGACGGAACCCTGCTCAACACCCTGCCGGCCTGGTGCGTGGCATCTGAGCATCTGTGGGGCACTTCTCTGGCTGACGCTGACAGCGCCAAGGTTGACGGGGGCACCGTCGACGACGTCGTTGAGCTGTATCTGCGAGACCACCCTCAGGCAGATCCCCAGGCCACCGTCGAGCGTTTCATGGACATCCTTGACGCCAACCTGGCTGGCAACACCGAGCCGATGCCCGGAGCTGACCGCCTCGTGAAGAGGCTGTCGGGTCATGTACCCATCGCTGTGGTGTCGAATTCCCCGACGCGTTTGGTGCGTGACGGATTGGCCTCACAAGGCTGGCTGGAACTGTTCGACACCGTCCTTGGGGTGGACGAGGTCGCTGCCGGCAAACCGGCCCCCGACCCCTACCTCACCGCAGCGAGGCGTCTAGGGGCCGACCCGAGCAGATGTGTCGTTGTCGAGGATTCCGCTTTCGGATTGCGTGCCGGACGGGCTGCCGGAGCGTGGGTTCTCACGGTCGGACGCAGACTCAAGGGACAGGGGGACATGTGGGTTCCCGGGCTGGACGATGAGCGGGTGACCTCCTGGGAACCCCATCGATGAGGGCGTGCGAGCTGACACCTGCCCTACGGCAGCGTCTAGACGAGATCGGTGCCCAGATCAGCCAGGGCGTAGGCAAGGGCCTTGACGAGGCGATGGGCCGGCAGGCTGCAAGCCGATTCGTGGCCTGGATGACGGACACGTGGACGCGCACTATGTCCCGCGACGAGCACGGCGTCTTCGTCGTCACTGGCGATATTCCGGCTATGTGGCTGCGCGACTCCTCGGCGCAGTTGTGGCCGTTCCTGATTATGTGCGACCTCCCCGAGGTGACTCGTCAGATCGGCGACGTTATCGCCCGCCAGTGGCACTGCATCGACGTTGACCCCTACGCCAACGCCTTCAATTCCGGCCCAACCGGGGCGCACTTCGACGCCGATGACCTCGATGTGGCCGACGAGCTATGGGAGCGCAAATACGAGGTGGACTCGCTGGCGTTCCCCGTCGACCTGGCATGGCGGTACTGGCAGGCCACCGGCAGCCCGGAGCATCTGAACGGTGCGGTCCACCAGGGGTGCATACGCATTATCGACGTCTGGAGCCTGGAGCAGGATCATGCGCGGTCTACCTACCGCCATGTGCGCCCCGCCGAGCCGTCCGACACCCTCGGCCGCGACGGTTCGGGCACTCCGGTGGGACACACCGGGATGACCTGGAGCGGGTTCCGCCCTTCCGACGACGCCTGCCGCTACGGCTACAACATTCCGGCTCAGTTCATGGCGATGCGTGCCCTGCGTCAAATTCGCGAGTTCTGTCGCGTCTGGGATGACGAGGATCTTGTCGAACGCGCCACGAAGCTGGCCGATGAGATCGATGCCGGGGTGAGGCAATTCGGCATCGTCGAGGACCACCTTGCCTACGAGGTGGACGGGCTTGGATCAGTGCTGGAAATGGACGACGCGAACATGCCTTCCCTGTTGTCTTTGCCTCTCACCAGTGACCTCGGTCGTGACGATCCGCTCTACCAGAGCACCCGCCGCTGGGTGCTCAGCGCGGCTAACCCGTACCTGTTCAGTGGCCCGGCAGCCCGGGGAATTGGTAGCCCGCACAGTCCAAAGGGCTATATCTGGCACATTGGTTTGGCGGTGCAGGGACTCACTGGGGACGATGCGGAGGCCCGCGACTGCCTGGAGACGATCCTCGCCACCGATGGTGGTACTGGCTGGACCCACGAGAGCTTCGATCCAACCGACCCTACTCGGTTCACCCGAGGGTGGTTCAGTTGGTCGAACTCGATGGCCTGCCTGCTCATGATGAACGTGGCCGGTATCGATGCCATTATCGGTGCCAATTGACCCCCATCGCGGTGAGACGGCGAGTTTGGGCCTCTAATTCCGACAGCGGTCGAGCCGGGTTGCCAGTCCACAACTGTTCGGCGATCGACGTGCCGCGCGGGAAGGCGGCATCCTCGACCTGAGCAGGGGTGCACAGATATTCGGTCCACAACTGGAACTGTCCACCCAGCAGGTGGGGTGAGTTCACCGCGGCCAGCACGTCGTGCAGCCCGGCGACATCGTTCATAGTCATCGGGGCGTCGATTGTCACCGGTGCCTGCGGGCCCGTCTCCATGCCGTGATCTAAGTAGGTATGCCGGGCGGGTGCGGCAATGACATCGTGACCTGCGGCAGCAGCGCGGGCGATGTCGTCGGCATCCCGCCACACCATCACGGTGACCTCCTCGGGCGCACCGGCTTCCAACACCTCGTCCCAGGCGATGACCTGACGTCCAGCAGCGACGACGTGGCCACAGATCTGGCGCTCGAACCACGCCTGAGCCTGGTGTGGGGTCGTGATGCCCAGCTCGGCTAGCCGGGTGCGGGTGGGCTTATGTCCAAACCACTCCTTGCCGGGGCACTCGTCGCCGCCGATGTGGATCGGCGAGTTCGGGAAGATCTCCATCACGGCATCCAGGACGTCGCGGCAAAAACCCAGCGCAGCATCGGTGAGGTTGATGTGGTGCTCCGACACCCCGAAGGCGGTGCGCGGATGGCTGATCGGTGCTCCACAGCCCAACTCGGGGTAGGCGGCCACCACCGACTCGGTGTGTCCCGGAAGATCGACTTCCGGGACGACCGTGATGCCCAACAGCTGAGCTCGCTCGTCGATGGCGCGCAGCTGGTCGACGGTGTAGGCACCACCGTGGGGTATGTGGTCGTGCTCAGCGACGTCGTCACAGCCGTTGTCGTCGGGTGGCGGTTGGTGCCCTCGTACCGTTCCTGGACGCCACGCGCCCACCGTGGTCAGCCGCGGCCAGCCCGGTACCGGCAGACGCCACCCCTGATCGTCAGTGAGATGTAGGTGCAGCCGATTGAGCTTGTGTACGGCCAGCACGTCCAAAAAGTTCATGATGAACGAGGTGGGCATGAAATGCCGCGAAACGTCTAGATGGGCCCCGCGCCAACTGTGGTGTGGCGCATCGACGATGACGCCTTTCGGAAGGCATAGGTGCTTCAGCGCTAGCGGTCCGGGCCCGTAAACCCACGGGGTGAGCAGCTGGAGCAGGGTTTGCACTGCCCAACGCGCTCCAGATGGACTGCCGACAGTGATGCGGACCTGCGCGTCGATGTCAATGCGATAGCCCTCCGCTTCTAAAGCGGGATCCACTATGACGGTGAGGGAGGCATCGTCGGTGTGTGATGTTGCTCGCACGACGTCGAGTGCTGGAGCCAGTCGCTCGGTGAGGATCGTAACGGCGTTGATGACCTCGTCGGGGCCAGTCCAGGTGAGCACCGACGGCAGGGGGAATTGTCCTTCGGTGAGTTGTACCTGGCGGGGCTGGGGGCACAAGCCCCGGATGAGGGTGTCGTTGGTGGGCATCTCTACTCCTCGGGGCATCGCCTGCCAATGGGGTGTTTCACAGGTTACCGGGGTTAGTAGCTGTCTATGCTGAAGGGCGACCAATCGCGCACAGGAGCCATGCCCATGTCCGTCAACCGTCATCCTCGGCTGCTTACCGCCGGTATCACCTTCCGCGACCTCGTCATCTCTGGAATCGACGAGTTGCCCGGTCTGGGTGAGGAGCGTTACGGCACCGACTTCGTCACCACCTGGGGTGGGGTCGCCAACACGGCACGGATCGGGGCAAGCCTGGGTGCTCGGGTCCAGTTACTGACAGGTCTAGGCGACGACCCCAACTCCGAGATGTGTCGTCGGGAATTGACCGAGTGGGGCATTGACCTGACCCCAAGCCCGATCAACCCTGGCTGGACTCTCCCGGTGACGATGAGCCAGGCGTGTGGCACCGAGCGGGCCATGACGACGGTGGAAACTGCGTTACCAGCCCCACTTCCCGCACCGAATCTTGACGGAGTTGACGTCATCGTCACCCATGTGTCGGTTCCCGCTGACGCCTGGCTACATGACGCCGCCGACGCAGGGATTCCGGTGATCGCAGACCACGGATTCGAGGAAGGATACGAACCCGGATTGCTTGACGCGGTGTCAGGATGCACCTGCTATACGCCCAACGCCGCTGAGGCGATGCACCTTACAGGCGCCGACGACCCTGTACGGGCAGCTCGAGCCCTCGCCGAGCGCGTTCCAGTGGTTGTCGTCACCTGTGGCGGTGACGGGATCGTCGGTGTGGATTCTCGTACTGGCGAGGAGGTTCACGTTCCGGCGGTGAACATAAACCCGGTCAACACCACGGGTGCCGGAGACGCCGCCTTGGCCGGTCTGGCTTGGTGCTGGGGGTGGCAGGTGCCGTTGGCCCGCAAGCTCGACGTCGCCGCCCTGGTGGGGGCTATTGTCACCTCGCGAGTGCACGGAACTGCCGGACCACTCACACCTGAGGATGTGCTCGCCTGGGTACCGCGGGCCCCGGAGCGGCTAGGGTTCCTCCCCGAACTGTTGGGGTAAGTGACGTCGGAGCCGAGTTCATCTCTGACGGGAGTCGGCTTGGACCGGCAGTTTCGCCATGACGCGGAACCCGCCCTCTTTGCGAGGTCCTGCCGACAGCTGTCCACCCATTGACGTGACGCGCTCTCGCATTCCCTGGAGGCCGTGTCCCCGACCGTCCCCCTGGACGGCAACCCCGTACCCGTCGTCGAGAATCTCCACGTAGATCGCGGTAGGTGAATAGGCCAGGGTCACAGTGGCGTGGGCGCTCGGGCCAGCGTGTTTGAGGACGTTGGTGAGGGCCTCCTGAACGACTCGGTAGATCACAAGCCCAAGAGCCTGGGAGACCACCGGCTCCTCCCCAGTCACCTTGAGTTCAACTTTCACCCCGGACTTGTCCACCAGGTCGGGAATTTCAGCCAGGCTAGGGGAGGGGGAGAACTCGGCGTCGGTGTCCTGACGCAACACCCCGACGATTCGCCTCATTTCAAGGAGGGCCTCACGTCCGGTCTCGGCGATCGTCTCAAGCACCTCGGGGGCCTTCTCCGGCTTCTTCGTCGCCAGTGCTTTGCCGCCTTCGGCCTGCACAATCATGACCGACAGCGAGTGGGCGACGATGTCGTGGAGCTCTCTGGCGATCTCGTTACGGGTGCGCTCCTCGGCCACCCTGGCCTGCTGTTCACGTTCGGCGAGGATCGCCCGGTACCGCTGGGCTTTGACGATGCGTTGCTGGGAGTCGATGAGGGCGGACTCCCGCAGTCGTCGACCTACCGCGTATGGGGTGAGGACGAGGCCCGCACACACCGTCATGGCCAGCACCAGTAGCACCCAGGGCGTTCCCGATGAGGGATCGTAACCGGCGGCAATGGTGGGGATCCACCTCATCGGTCCAATGACTGACCCCACGGCTCCCACCCACAGCACCCAGCGGGATTGGTGGCCGTCGACCCACCTCGCCACCGAGTAGGAGGCGATCGGGACGACGAAGATGCTCAACACCGGGAAAGGCACGAAGAAGAACTGGATCGCAGCCCCGATAGCGACCAAGGTCATCATGAGAAGAGGATGCTCGCGACGCATCGGCAGAGAGGCCACCATGACCATCGATGACAAGAGGGCGGCGATGTACTCCGGGCGCGGCCACTCCACCAGACTGACGAGGTAGGGGGCGATCGTCACTACGGCCATGATGAGGGTCAGGGTGACGTCTCCCCACCATGCCCGTTCGGTGTCAGCCGGGCGGCCGTCATCGAGCTTGGGGTCCAGCACCTCCTCCATACCGGGGATGTTGATTTGGGGAACGTTATTGCGGCTCGGATTGAACCGATTGAGACGGGCGCGTACCCCCGCCCCGCGGGAGCCGGTGGAACGGTTCTCCGTGGGCAAGGTCTGCGATCCGGTGTCCTCCATAACAGCAATTCTAGAAACCAGCTGTGGAAGATTGGTTGGGCACGCCAGTTAGCGACGCGTGGGCTGGCAACGCGCACCGTTCGTGACCAATTCACCACACGCAGCCCGTGCCCGCCATCGAGGCTGGCGAGCCGCACCTAGACTTGACGGCGACGAGATCGACGTTACGGAAGGTTCCCATGAAGATTCTCATCACCGGCGGGGCCGGTTACATCGGATCAACGGTTGGTTCGGCATGTGAGGAGGCCGGCCATGAGGTCGTCGTGCTGGACGACCTATCCGCGGGACGCCGCGAATTCGTTCGCGACCGCACGTTCTACGAGGGCGACATCGCTGATCAGGACCTGCTCGATCGCGTCTTCTCCGAGAACCAGATCGACGCCGTCGTCCACTGCGCAGCCAAGATCATCGTCCCCGAATCGGTTGATGAGCCGCTGACCTATTACGGCAACAATGTCGGCAAGACCGTTGCTCTGCTCAAGGGAATGGAGCGCAACGGCGTACACCGCATCTTGTTTTCGTCCTCGGCGTCGATCTATGCCACTGACGAGGAGTTCAAGGTCACTGAGGAATCCGCTCTGGACCCCGGTTCCCCCTATGCCACCACCAAGTTCATGGTGGAGTTCATCTTGCGTGACGCCGCGCACGCCTCTGATCTCAAGGCATTGAGCCTGCGGTACTTTAACCCGATCGGTTCAGACCCGAAGCTGCGTACTGGTCAGCAGATTGAGCATCCCACCCACGTGCTCGGCAAGATGATTGACGCCTGGATGGAGGGTTCCACTTTCACCGTCACTGGAGTGGACTGGCCGACTCGTGATGGGTCAGGTATTCGCGACTACATCCACGTTTGGGATCTGGCTCGCGCTCATGTTGCTGCTTTGGAGCATCTCGATGAGGTTACGACCGACGACCCGTACCAGGTATTCAATATCGGTACCGGAAGCGGCGTTACCGTTAAGGAGCTCGTTAAGGCCTTCGAAGAGGGTACGGGTAAATCCCTCAATGTCGTCTACGGCCCGCCGCGTCCCGGCGATGTCGCAGGTGCCTACACGGTGTCCCGCCGGGCCAAAGACCTGCTCGGTTGGAGCGCGGAGCTGACCCAGGCGGATGGAATCCGTGACGCCATTGCATGGTTGCCCGAGCGCAAGAAGATCCTGGGTTACTGATTCTTCCCTGTTGCCACACCACCGGCCCTGCACTTGTGCGGGGCCGGTGCTATGTCGGGGCCTGTCGCGGGATCACATGGGGTGGACGAAGGTCAGCACCATCATTGTCAGCTGGTTGGTCATGCGGTCGATGTCGGCCTGGCGTCCTGACGCCATTGCCGCCAGCACCCGAAAATCGAAGACGGCTTGGGTGACCTCGACGAGGTCGGAAACCGCGATGGTGGCGGTGGCGGCGTGTTCACGCAGAGCCTGCTCGACCATTTGGCACAAGGCAGGAGTGATAACGTCCCCGACCTGCCGGTAGGCCTGACGCAATCGTGGATTCCGTGCTGCCTCGATGGTGATCTCCAGGATCGCCATGGCCGTCAAGGGATCGGAGCCGACGGTTGAGGCGAACAGGGCGATGATGCCGTGGATGCGGTCACGCAACGCTTCGTGACCGTCGTTGGGGAAGTCCAGAGAGGACCCCAGGGTCGCAAGATTCTTCTCGGCATAACGACGTAGCACCGTGGTGCACAGGTCGTCTTTCGAGGTGAAGTTGGAGTAAAAGGCGCCGCGGGTGAACCCAGCCTCCTCGCAAATCTCCTCGACGGTCGATCCCGGGACCCCCTTGCGGGCAAAAACAGCAACGGCGGCATCGGCCAGCCGAGCTTGGGTGGCGGCGCGGCGCGCCGAGATCGGAGGGGTGTCGCTGGTTGTAGTCATGAGGATCCCGAGGCAGTGGACGTGCAACCACTCATGGGGTGGATGTATCGGATACGATGCTACCTCGGATACATAAGTGTATCGAGTGGTGTTCGTGTGATTCCAACCGAGGGGTGATGATGTCCTCCTTGCTCCACGATCTCGGGGTGTGGTGTTTCCGGCGGGCCAAGACCGTTGTAGCACTGTGGCTGGTCCTGCTGGCTCTGCTTGGTGTGGGAGTTGCCGCTCTGCACGGTGACTACGACGATTTCTTCACCATCCCCGGGGCGCCTTCCCAGGTGGCCTACGACAAACTCCAGGTGGCCTTCCCGCAGGCCTCTGCGCTCAGCGCCAACGTCGTCGTCACCGTCCCTGACGGCACCAACATCTCGTCGAAGCTCATCCGCTCCCGGATCGAAAAGGGGGTGGACGAGCTCAAAGACCTCCCCCTCGTCACCGGGGCGACATCACCGTGGAACAAGTACGTTACCGGGATGGTCAACAAGGACCACACCGCGGCCGTCATCCAGGTAGAGCTGGGGCAGAACAACGCGGTGACCTTTCCTGATTCCGGACGTCACGACCTGATCAGGGTTGGCAACGAGATTCAATCGGACCTGCCATCAGGGTCCCATGTGTACGTAGGGGGACAAGCCTTCGAGGCGACGCTACCCTCCCTGTCGATCACCGAGGTCATCGGAGTCGGGGTGGCCCTCGTTGTCCTCTCCGTCACCCTGGGATCCCTGGTAGCAGCTGGAATGCCCATCGTTACAGCCGTGCTCGGGGTCGGGGTCACCTATTCAGGCATGGCGATTCTCACCAGATTCACCACGGTCAACTCCGTCACACCGATGCTGGCGGTCATGCTTGGGCTGGCCGTCGGGATCGACTACGCCCTGTTCATCCTGTCGCGCCACCGTGACCAGCTGCGTGACGGTGCCGAGGTGCAGGAATCGGCTGCCCGAGCCGTCGCGACCTCGGGTTCGGCGGTGGTCTTTGCCGGGGCGACGGTCGTCATCGCCCTCATCGGCCTGTCCATTGCCAGGATCCCCTTCCTCGCCGTCATGGGTATCTTCGCAGCCATTGGTGTGGCCCTGGCCGTCGTCATCGCCCTGACGATGCTCCCTGCCTTCATGGGGCTCATGGGGGAGAGGTTGCGTCCGAGGAGATCCCGCGCGGACACGAAGGCCAGGACTGCCGGGGAAAAGGAACGTTCCGGGGGCATCTTCGGATGGTGGGTGCGCACTGTCACGCGGGTGCCGCTGGTAACCATTCTTGTCGTCGTAGTGGGGCTGGGGGCCTTGGCTGTCCCCATGAAGGACCTGCACCTTTCCCTGCCCACCGCTGCAGAACTGCCGGCCAGCAACACCGCTCGGCAGACCTATGACGTCCTGGAGCAGAAATTCGGGCCGGGGTTCAACGGGCCGGTCATCGTCACCGCCGACGTCGTCTCCTCGCACGACCCGATGAGAATAGTCAACGGGCTGAAGGCCGACATCGAGAAGATTCCGGGGGTTGACACCGTTGCCCTGGCGGTGCCGAACCGAAATGCCGACTCCGCGATGATCCAGGTGCTGCCGACCACCGGCCCGGCCGACGAGGCCACTAATAACCTGGTGCGTACCCTGCGTGACCACGAGACTCAGTGGCGCGATACGTACGGTGTCGACACCGCCGTCACCGGCTTGACAGCCATCAAGCTCGATGTCTCGCAACGTCTAGGTGCCGCCCTGTTACCCTTCGGGATCTTCGTCGTCGGGCTGTGCCTAGTGCTGCTGACCTTGGTGTTTCGCTCCATCGCAGTGCCCATCAAAGCCACCGTCGGGTACTTGTTATCGGTGTTGGCCGCTTTCGGGGTCTCCCAACTCGTCTTCAACCGGGGTATCGGGTTGCAGGTGGTGAACCTGGATCGTCTGGTGCCCATCATCTCCTTCATGCCTATCGTCGTCATGGGCATACTGTTCGGATTGGCGATGGACTACGAGGTGTTCCTGGTCTCGCGGATGCGTGAGGAATATGTACACACCGGTGATGCCAAAGGTGCTGTGACAAGGGGATTCATCGGTTCGGGCAAGGTCGTGACGGCAGCTGCCGTCATCATGATTTCGGTGTTCGTCTTCTTCATCCCCGAGGGCATGAACGCCATCAAGGAAATCGCCCTGGCCCTGGCCGTCGGGATCCTCACGGATGCCTTCTTGGTGCGGATGACCCTCGTTCCGGCCGTGATGGCTCTGCTAGGTGACAAGGCCTGGTGGCTGCCCGGGTGGCTGGATCGACGCCTACCCCGCCTCGACATCGAGGGAGAAGGGATCGCCCACGAGGAAAAGCTGGCCGCCTGGCCCACAGCGGATCACACCGAGGCCCTGCACGCCGAGGGGATCGGGGTGGAGGGGCTCTTCGAAGGCCTCGACATGCACGTCGAACCGCGTCAGGTGCAAGCCGTCGTCGGATCGCAGAACAGTGTCTCGGCCGTCCTGCTGGCGATCGGGGGACGGCTGCCCTTGGATCACGGCCGGATGAGGTCGGGAGGATTGCTGCTACCCGAGCGGGCTTCCAGAGTGCGTCGGGTGACGTGGTTCCTCGACGCGTCCGCTCCGGATTTCGTTGACGAGCTGCGCTCAGCGATGACGGTACTCACCCATCTGCCCCGACGACCCAGTAAACGTCCCCGGCTGTTCCTCATTGACCACGCCGACCGGATCGTCGATCCCATTACTCGGGATCTGCTGGAATCCCTGGTTCGCGAAGCCGGCGAGGCTGCGGTGATCTTGGGTGCCCAGCGTCGCGGTCGCATCGATTGGCTCTCCCCACAGATCATCCACAACCTGGCCGAACACCATTTTGAGTCGTCCTCTGGAGGTACTCGATGATGACTGAACGTTCCCATTCCACGATCAGGTTAAGGTGGCCGGCGGTGGTGGTTCTCGTCCTCGTTCCGCTGCTGGTGGTCGCCGGATTGGTCGGGACGACCTGGCATACCACCGACCGGTTGGGCCGGGTGAAAGCGGCCGTCGTCAACGAGGACAAGGCCGTCAAGGTGCGTGGACAACTGGTTCCGATGGGCCGCCAACTCACCGCCGCCTTGATGGACTCTGGCTCGCACACCACTGATGGCCACACCGTCGACTGGACTCTCACCGACGCCCAGGGGGCTGCCGAGGGGCTGCGGGACGGCACTTACTCGGTGGTGGTGACGATTCCGGAGTCCTTCTCGGCTGATGCCACCTCCTTCTCCGCCAACGACGTCAACAAGGCCAAACAGGCCCTCATCGACGTGACGGCCTCCCAGAACTCCCCGGTCACCGACACCACGATCGCTGAGCTCACCGCCCAGGTGGCGCGCCGGTCCCTCAACACCACCCTGACTTCGAAATATCTGGAGAATGTCTACGTTGGTTTCAATCGGTTTGCCGAACAGATGGCCAGGATGGCCGGCGCTGCGGCGAAACTGGACGACGGGGCCACGAAACTCGCTGACGGCACTAAACGTTCTTCCGCCGGCGCAGCCACCCTTGCCTCCGGCATGACGAAGCTCAGCGGGGGAGCTCAGCGGTTGTCAGCTAACGGCGGCAAGCTCACCGACGGTGTCTCCCAGCTCTCCGGAGGGCTCACAACCTTGTCTCATAAGGGCCAGCAGCTCAGCCAAGGGGCCGATGGGCTGGCCAGCGGGGTGGCGACCTACACCGATGGCACGGGGAAGGTCGTCGACGGCATCGGGCAGCTGTCGGCTGGTTTGACGACGATGGATGAGAAGATCGCTGCGGCTACCGGGAAAATCGATCCCTCCCAGCTCGACAAACTCGCCGGTGGGGCCGGACAGCTTGCTGATGGCATCGACCAGTTCACCGGCAATCTGGTGGGTTACCGCACTGAGATCCGCCAGTACGCGTCGGGAAAGAAAACCGCGGAACTTAGTAAGGAAGCCCTGTCCCGGGGCGAGGCTGACTTCCTGCGTCGATGCGTGCGAAGCCACACCGCGCAGGAATGCCACGACCTGGTACCCATCGTCCGCGACGCGATGACCGATGGGTACGCCCTGGGCGTGCGGGCTGGGTCGGGGGTGGCCGTCAAGGCGATGGCGATCAAGGATCCGAACTCTGGCAAGAGCATCGACGACGGCATCGACGAACTTGCTGACGGTTCCTCACGACTGTCTCGAGGGGTCAATGAGTTCACCACACAACTGCGCACTGGTTTGCCGAAGATGGTCAGGCAGGTCACCCGGCTACATGAGGGTATCCACCAGGCCGCTACCGGTGCCCAGGCCTTAGCCAGCCGGTCCCAACAGCTCAAGGCCGGCGGGGTGAAGTTATCGTCAGGGGCCGCGACTCTTGCCCACGGGGTCGACGCCTACACCGCTGGGGTGAGTAAGGCTGCTGGCTCGACGCCGAAACTTCAAAACGGCGTTAACCAGTACGTCGATGGGGTAGATCGTCTCTCCGACGGCCTGGCGAAAGCCGCCACGGGGGCTGGAACCTTCGCGTCGGGGATGACCAAGCTCGACTCAGGAGCCCGGAAACTCACCAAGGGCACCGGCGTGTTCTCCAGCCAGCTGGCAGCCGGAGCCAAGAAGGTGCCGACATACTCCCAGAACGACCGCACCAAGCTTGCCGACGTCGTCTCTGCACCTGTCAACGGGGACGGACCAGCTATCGCGACCTCGGTGGCTGTCGTCGCTGTGCTGCTCGTCCTGGGCGCCTGGATCGCTGCTCTGGCGACCTGGTTGGTGGCCCGGACGGTGCCCTCGGGGGCACTCACCTCCTCACGCTCAACCCTGGGGTTATTGGCCCGGACAATGTCGGTTGGGGCAGTGGTAAGCGTTGCGGTGAGCGGTGGCCTGGCCGTCATTGGTGGTACGGCTCTGGGGCTTTCGGTGCCGAGGTCAATCGGTTTGGGTAGCTTGTTGCTGCTTGTCGGGGTGATGTTCGGGCTGGTCAACCACTCCCTGGCGGCATGGCTGCACGGGCTGGGGCGTCTTATCAGTGTCGTGCTGGTCACCGCCACAGTGGCTGCTGGATTAGCCAGCACAGTTCCCGCTCCGGTGCGCTGGGCCGACGCCGTCTCCCCCCTCAACCCGGCCCTGCGGGCGGTGCAGGCCGTGGTGGCCGGCCAGAATCCCGCGTTTGGGTCCTTAGTGGCCGTCGTGGCTTGGGCCGTGGTGGCTCTGGTGGCCAGCATGGGGGCGGTGGGGCGGCGTCGCCAGACCAGCGCGAAGGCGCTGCTGGGCTCGGGGTAGCCGTCGACCTACAGTGGTGCCGTGAACAAACCTTTCCTTGTGGGCCTTGCCGTCGTGGCCAGTACCATTGCAGTGGTCAGCCGGATCAGCTCAGTGAGGAGGGGCTGGATCGACGAGGTTTGGCGATTCGGTATGGATGGGATCGACGAGCGCCCCGACGATGAGCAGCGACGCTGACCCTTTTCCTATTCAGTCCGGGCTAGCCCATCGTCGATGACCCGGCGCAGAGTCGGGCGGGTAGCCCACAGACCCAGCCGAACCATGCCCGCTCCCGCCACAATGGTGGCGACCGTTACGAGGACCGTTGCTGGCCGGGTGATGAGAGCAATTCCGGTCGCCGGGACGAGCAGCAGCCCGGTGGCAATAATGCCGGTGACCATGGCGAACCGCATCGGTGAGATGACAGTGATGCGTCGCACCTTGTCCTGGGTTTGCAGATCCATCCCGACGACGTCCAACCCCACTTCGACAGATCGACGGTCGAGGATCGCGGAAGCTTGATTGACTCCCACCGAGCAGGCAACGGTGGCGAACGCGAAGATGATGAGGAGGATCACCCCGGTCTGTAGGTCTCCTCCGACGATGCGGGCGGATTTCGTGGCCGGGGGATCGTTGTTGATGGTTTGCATCATTGCGGCTCCGGTGCCTCCCAGCATTCCGACCACGCACACCGCTCCTAGCGAGGCTACCTGGGTCCAGGCGGCGCGCGGGTTCTCCAGCACCTGGCGGGCTGCCACGAGATCGGTGGCATCTTTGGCCCGTTGTAGACGGTGCTGGAAGTACATAGCCAGTAGCTTCGGCCCAATGATGTTGGCGAGCTCGACGACGGCAGCCAGAATGACGGCGATAAACACGTACACGCCGACCATGCCTGTTTGGTGACCGAGAAATCCCAACACGGCCTTAGAAAAGACGATGAGCAGGACTATGGCACCACCGATTGCCAGCCGAACCCACGAGACTGACCGAGGTTGGCTGCGCATTCGCACTCCAAGCGGGGAGACGTCGACCTTACGCAGGCCGATCGCAGAGCTGACAAGGGCTAGTAGCACGAGAGTGAGGATGACTCCGGCCACGGGGATAGGCCTGAGCAGGATTGAATCTGCGCCGACCTTTCCGCCGTTGAAGGAGAGCTGTCCTAGCAGAGGCAGGCACAGTACGTATCCGGTGATGCCCAGGATGGAACCTACAAGGGCTTGTAGCCCGGCCTCGGTCAGGGCCACTACCCGCAACAGGTGGGACGAAGCGCCCACAAGTCGTAGAGAGGACAACCGGTCGTCCCGGCGTCGCGCCGATAATCGTGCCGCCGAAGCTGCCAGGGTCATCAAGGGCAGCACCAGCAGGATGACGGCAATTGTCGAGGTCAGCTTGTAGAAGCCAGAGTTGTCTCCCGGTAGATGCCACATCATGACGGCACCGCCAGTGACGTCGAGGATGATGGTTGCAATGACAGCGAAAGCAACTACCGGCAGCCGCCAGGTGGAGTGGTCAGCGGCTGAGGCACGGAGGGTCATGCTGAGGATCGCAGCAGTGGTAAGACGTCCGGGCGTAGCTCCCAGTGGCTCGGGGACGGTGAGGGACGGGATCCTTTGATCGGCGGTTCCCGGTTCGATAGGTGGCGTCATAGTCATGATCACCACCTCCCATCGGAATGACGTACGTCGTCAGAGACGATCCGACCGTCGTGCAGATGAAGGATGCGCTGGCAGCGGCGGGCGACGTCCTCATCATGGGTGACGACGACGAGGGTGCGTCCCCGCCCGGTCGTCGCCGAAAGCAGAATGGCCATCACTTCGATGGCGGTGGCCGAGTCGAGGGCTCCGGTGGGTTCGTCAGCGAAGACAATCGACGGATCGATTACCTGGGACCGGGCAATAGCGACGCGTTGAGCTTGGCCCCCGGAGAGCTGACCAATCCGACGATCCTCCATGCCGCCTAACCCCATCGATTCAAGCCATTGGGTGGCATACCTGACCGCATCGGTTCGGGATACGCCGTTAAGCATGAGGGGTAGGGCGGTGTTCTCGACAGCAGTGAGCTCGGGTACGAGCATTCCTTGTTGGAAGACGAAACCAAGGGATTGACGGCGTAGCTTTGCTCGGCCTTCGTTAGAGAGGTTTTCGACGTTGACGGTGCGGTCCGGCAGAGCCAGTTCGATACTGCCAGAGTCAGGCGAGAGGATCCCCGACAAGCAGTGCAGCAGGGTGGTCTTGCCTGACCCGGACGGCCCCATGACGGCGACCGACTGGCCAGCTGGGATGGCGATGTCGATGTGATCGAGGGCACGTGTCATCCCGTAGGTTTTCGTCAGTCCGAGGGCGCGCAGGTGAGCACCACGGATGGTTGTGTCAGCGGCGCGGGGATGTGGGCGAGTTGTCGTCAACATGGCATCCACTGTGTTGCTGGAACCCCTCGTCACGCATCGTGCTGGCGAGCGAATTAGCTGGTCCTTCTGTGGTATGAGCGTGTTTGCGGCCGGTTATGCGCAAACCAGATCGGGTCCGGGCAGTCGGGCTCAGCGGGTGCTGTGTCAATCTTGTTCGTGATGAGGGTCAACACCACCCACAGTGGCAGCACCCCGGGTTACGAACGTGATTGCCATGGGTGCGGGTGGGTACATCGGTCATAGGGGCCGGTACCGTTTACGGGGCCAGGCCATGCAGGGAGGCGGGATGGAGATCATTGATTACTTCGGGCTGTGGGAGCATGACAGGAGCTGTGATCCCCAACGCAGGACTCTGGAAGAGGAACGGGAATTCTGGCGTTGTTATGCCCGGGTCTATGACCAGCACGCCGGGGAGACGGGTGGCTCGTTGGCGCAGATCGCAGCCGTAACCGAGATCGTGGAGCCGGGATCTTCGGTCCTCGACGTTGGTGGAGGAACGGGAAGGTTTGCGATTCCGCTGGCACAGCGCGGGTGCCGGGTGACCGTGCTGGATCGATCCGAGGACATGCTAAGTGTCTTGGAAAGTTCTGCCGAGGAGAAAGACGTCGAGATCGATGTCGTTCATCAGGAATGGCCAGCGGACCTCGGTTGCCAGTTTGACAGCGTTATGGCAGCGTGGTCGTTGTACTGGAACCTCGACCTACAGGCATCGCTCCAGGCCATGGTGCGGCAGACAAAGAAGCATCTCATCATCATTGACACCACTGGGTCGCCGACCGTGTGGGATCACGCGCTTGCGGTGGCTAGAGGGGGAGGAATCGTAGCGTCTCAAGCCAGGCATCTGTTGTTTGCCGGGGGTTTGGCACAACTTGGCATACCCGCGGAAATTCGGGTGCTAGAAGAGTATCGAGTTATCGGTGAGACCGAACTGGAGCGCGAGATCGATGCCCACGGTGGCAGCAAGGTAGCTGCAATGGAGTACCTGGACACTCACGCTGTGAGGATTCGAAGCGGTTGGCGTTACAAGCGGACCGTTGGTCTGATCCATGCGCAGGGAAAGAACATTCCAGCACGGAATTTGTGACATATTGCATATAGAGATGCCACTGACTGGCGCGATTGGAAGCTGAAGATGGAGTGGCACGTCCTGCCATGAGTGCACGCTGGTGATCGCGAATTCTATTAATTGGACCATTGCTATGCTTTCCCTGTTGGCGCATTCAAGCGAGCGCGAAGAAACTCTTGTTGGACGTGTGTCCTGTGGGCAAGGTCGTCGATGGGCGCGCGGTTGAAAGGATAATTTGATGGTGCGAAAACGCGTGCGAATGACCGCGCTTATTGCCGCGATGGCGATGCCTATATTCAGTCTTGTTGGTTGTGGAAGTGCTGTCACTGATCCCAGTATTTCGAAAGCATCGACTGCAACGTTGCCGGTGATGCAGGGGCACACTTCGTATCCTCTGACTGTCACCAGTTGTGGTGTCAGTCAGGTATTCGAATCTGCTCCTAAGCGTGCCGTAACCTTGACCTCCACCGCGACCGAGACGATGCTCGAACTGGGTCTCGAAAAGCGGATGGTTGGAACGGCATATCAACGTAATCGTCCTATTGGATCGCAGTACAAGAAGGCATACGATTCCATTCCGATTCTCGCCTCCGGGCAACCGTCTATGGAAAAGCTCCTCTCTGTTAACCCAGATTTCGTTTATTCGGGATATCCGGATGGATTCTCGAAGAGTAATGGACACACTAGAGAGGATCTCAAAAAGCTTGGAATTAAGACCCATCTGAGTCCGGTGGGGTGCTCTGACCAGGTGAATACCCTTGAAGATGAAACCAAAGAGATTAGGACGATTGGTCAAATCTTCGATGTCAACGATAAGGCGGAAAAGGCTGTTCGCAGGTTCAATTCCAAGGTTAGTAGTGTCAAGAACTCTGTAAAGGGTAAGGATCGCCCCAAAGTATTCCTGTATAATTCAGGCATAGAAGCTCCGATCACTGTAGGTGGATGGGCCTACGCATCAGTGATGATCGATGCGGCAGGGGGAGAGAATATTTTTGCCCATGAGCCGCTGAGATGGGGAAAGATGTCGTGGGAGCAAGTAGCCAAAGCTGATCCAGACATGATTCTCATCTACGACTATAAGACGCCCAGTGTGGATCAGAAGATTAAGACGCTAAAGTCCATTCCTGCTCTTAAGGATACTAAGGCTGTTAAGAACAACGCCTTCCCTGTCATTAGCCTGTCTTTAGCCCAGCCAGGTCCCCGGTCCGCCGAGAGTATTGAACAACTTGCTAAACAGTTCCATAGCTGATGCTAGGTGCGCACAGTGAGGGTGACGATACGTCCGTCAGGTCCGTGAGCGACCAGGGTGATCTCGTTGCTATCTTAAATCGCGTTCCGGCTCGGTCCTTGGAGGACGTGACGAGTTACCAATCCGATTTACGTCGGGGGCGTTCGGTGGTTCTCATTCTGGTCTTCGTGACGGTTCTACTTTTCGTTTTGGGTACCGCGCTGTCCATTGGATCGGTCCAGGTTCCATTCACTATGGTGTGGAAGGTTGTGGCTCACCGGGTGTTTCCAGAAGGCGTTATATCGGTCGAATGGACCCCAGCTATCGATCGAATCGTCGCTGATACGCGTCTACCACGGGTGCTCCTGGCTGCTGTGGCAGGTATGGCATTGACCACTGTTGGTACGGTTGTGCAGGCGCTTTTGCGTAATCCTCTGGCCAACCCGACTATCCTGGGTGTTTCATCGGGAGCGGCAACGGGAGCCATTGCGGTAATGCGGTTCGGGTTACTCATCGGAGGCACTGTGTCGCTGGGGTTGGCGGCATTCGGTGGCGCATTTTTGACGCTTCTTCTCGTAATCATGGTTGCACGCCAACGACAGACCATGACCGCAGGAACTTTGATACTCACTGGAACGGCTGTCTCGGCTCTGCTGTCGGCGGTTAACAACTTTATGGTGCTGACATCACCCGACCCACAATTGGCCTCACAGGTGTTGTTCTGGAGTCTAGGCGGTTTTGGGGCGGCCAAATGGGAGAATCTTTTGTTTCCTTCCGGCGTCCTGGCGATCGGGATAATTCTGTGCCTGGCGCAAGCCTCGAACCTCAATATCCTGCTCGCTGGTGAAGAAAGTGCGGGTTCCCTCGGTCTGAACGTAAATCGATTTCGAACATGGATGTTTGCCGTCGCCGCCGCTATCGTCGGCGTGACCGTTGCAGTATGCGGAGTTGTTGGTTTCATAGGGCTGGTCATGCCGCACATTACGAGGTTGTGTGTGGGGGCGGATCACCGTAGAACTCTTCCCATCGGGCTATTGCTGGGTGCGATCTTCACTGTACTAGCAGACCTTGGCGCCCGAATGGTTATCAGGCCACAGGAATTGCCGGTTGGTATAGTCACCGCCTTAGTCGGTGCCCCATTCTTTCTTTTTCTCTTGCGTCGCAACGGCGGGAGGCGGAAAGATGATTAAAGGTGCAAAGCTTGTTGTCGATAACTTGGGTGTAGACATCGATGGACATTGCATTGTCGACGGCGTCAATTTTTGTGCCCGACCAGGCGATGTTGTGGGAATTCTTGGTCCAAATGGGAGTGGTAAATCGACGATATTGCGGTCGATCTTTCACTCGAGGAAACCCGCGAGGGGATCTGTAACCTTAGATGGAGTAGACGTCTGGTCACGGGACGCAAAGTGGTCGGCGCAACATATCTGTGTGGTCCTGCAGGAAACACCTGCGGAGTTTCCGCTAACCTGTGGTGAAATTGTTCGGATGGGGAGAGCTCCTCACAAAAGGTCGTGGCAGTCGCTGGGAGCTGGTGATCTCGAACTGTGCCACGCGGCGATGGAGGTTATGGAAGTCGACAATCTTGCAGGATCGTCTTTTTCGAGGATTTCTGGGGGTGAGAGACAGCGAGTGACGATCGCGAGGGCGCTTGCTCAGCAAACCGGCATGATCGTCATGGATGAGCCGACTAATCATCTCGACATCCATCATCAACTCAAGCTGATGCACCTACTCCGTCGTCTCAATGCGACGACGGTAATCGCACTCCACGACATCAACTTGGCGGGTCGCTTTTGTGACACGTTGGTTTTGATGTCAGGGGGAAGCTGCGTTGCCTGCGGTGCTCCGTCGACTGTGCTGTCTCCGAACGTCCTCGACGATGTTTACCACGTGAAGACTGATGTCGTTCGGCAGCCTAACGGAACGGTCCATGTGACCATCCTGTGAGTGATTCGATTATGGGAAGTGTTCTCCCCACGTGAACGTCGAACCCTGCCATAGCGTCGACACCCCGTCGTAGGGTTGTTTCATGATGACCAACGACCGTTCGCTCCCCTCCGATCTTCCCACCCAGTTGCTCATTGACGGAGAATGGGTGGACGCCGAGGCGTCCCGCACCTTCGACGTCATCAATCCCGCCACCGAGAAGCCCCTCGTCGCCATCGCCGATGCCTCTGTTGACCAGGGCACCGATGCCCTTGACGCTGCTGTTCGCGCCCAGCACTCTTGGGCCGACACCGCCCCGCGGGAGCGTGCCGAAATCCTGCGCAAGACTTTTAACCTCGTCACCGAGCGCAAGGATGACTTCGCCCGCCTCATGACCCTCGAGATGGGCAAGCCGCTCGCGGAGTCCTACGGCGAGGTCACGTATGGCTCCGAATTCCTGCGCTGGTTCTCGGAGGAGGCGGTACGCATCCGCGGTGACTACGGCTTGCTGCCGGAGGGCAACATCCGTCAGTTGGTCACCAAGCGTCCCGTCGGTCCGTGCCTATTCATCACCCCATGGAACTTCCCGTTGGCGATGGCTACCCGCAAGATCGCCCCGGCTCTGGCTGCTGGGTGCACTGTGGTGATTCGCCCGGCCTCGGCTACCCCGTTGACCACCTTGCTGCTTGCCAAGACGTTCCTCGAAGCTGGTCTGCCAGCCGGTGTTCTCAATGTCATCACTGGTCTGGATCACGCTGTCACTGACGCCATCCTGGAGGATCCGCGACTGCGCAAATTGTCCTTCACCGGGTCTACCGGGGTGGGTGCAAATCTGCTGGGCAAGGCTGCCAAGCACGTATTGCGCACCTCGATGGAACTTGGTGGCAACGCTCCCTTCATCGTCTTCGACGACGCCGACCTGGACCAGGCCATCATCGGGGCCAAGGGCGCCAAGATGCGCAATATGGGCGAGGTATGCATCGCTGCGAACCGCTTTATCGTCCACGAGTCGGTGGCCGAGGAATTCACCGACAAGATGATCGAGATGATGTCCGGTTTGGTCGTCGGGGACGGGTTGGACGAAAAATCCGAGGTCGGGCCCATGATCACCGAGCGTGACCGCGAAAAAGTTGACGGCCTGGTGCGTTCAGCTATCGAGGCCGGTGCCACCCTGCGTTGCGGTGGTGAGATTCCCGAGGATAAGGGCTGGTTCTATCCACCGACGGTGCTCTCTGGCGTTCCCGCTGACGCTGAGATCATGCAAACCGAGATTTTCGGGCCAGTCGCCCCGATAACGACCTTCCGCACCGAAGAGGAAGCGTTAGCCCTCGCCAACTCGGTTCCGGTGGGACTGGCCGGGTACGTGTTCACCAGTGACACAGCTCGCATCCTACGGATGGGACAGAAGCTGGAGACCGGCATGATCGGTGCGAACCTAGGGGTGTTCTCTAACGCGGCTGCCCCATTTGGTGGCGTCAAGGAATCCGGGCTGGGACGCGAGGGTTCCTACCAGGGTATTGAAGAATTCCTGGAGACGATCTACGTCGCCCTTCCAGCGTGATTCATAGGCCGTGCTCTTAAGGTTGTGGCGGTAGCGTCTGACTCGTGGTCACCTCACGGATCCGATTCGTTGCCGCCGTCGTACTGACGGGGTTGGCGTCGGGACTCATCGGTGGCCTTACAAGCGAACTGTCCCACCTCATTGAGGTCTGCGCCTTCGGTGTGCCCTTCTCCTCGTCGACGACGGGTGTTGGGGAAGTCGTTATGTGGCGACGCCTCGTCGCGCCGATTATGGGTGCTCTCATTGCGGGCTTGACGTGGCGGTGGCTGCGTCCGTTCCCATCGGGGTCGATTACCTCGGTGCGACAGGCCATCGACTCTCCGACGCGGCTACGCCCAGTCGAGACCATCGTTGACGCCCTCGCCCAGCTCGTCGTCGTCGGGTCAGGAAGCTCCCTAGGCCGAGAGGCGGCACCGCGTCAGATGGCTGCCCTGGCTGCCCAAGGGCTATCCGACACTTTCCGAGTCGACGTCGCCACCCGGCGGGTTGTGCTGGCCAGCGCCGCCGGTGCCGGCCTGGCATCGGTCTATAACGTGCCCGTCGCTGGAGCGCTGTACGCCCTAGAACTGACGGTGCGCCCTGATCTTCGCACCAAACGTGGCTGGGGACAGGTGGGAATAGCCGGCGTCATCTCCGTCCTATCAACGGTGACGGCATGGTTGTTGAACCATGACCGCCCCATCTATCGTTCACCAGCCGCCACAGTGACAGGTCCCGGCCTTGGCTGGATGGTTCTTGTCGTTGCGGTTTCCACCGTTGTAGGAGCCGGGATGGGAGTGCTCTTTGGGGAGATGAAACGGCGAGTCCCGGTTACCTCCAGGCTGTGGTGGACGGTTCCGTTGGGATCGGCCGGAGTGACCGCCATCGCTCTGGCGGCACCTCAAGTGGTCGGAAATGGCCAGGTCATCGTCAATCTGGTGCTGGCCCATCCTGTGGCTCCAGCTAGTTTGGTGATCCTGCTCGTCGGCAAGATTCTCGCCACGACGGTGGCATTACGCTCCGGTGCTGCCGGCGGTCTACTCACCCCGTCCCTATCCGCAGGCGCCCTGGTCGGAGCTCTGGTAGCCGTGGTGGCAGGGATCGACGCACCCTCCCAGATCGCCATGATGGTGATCGTCGGTGCTGGATGCGTGTTGTCTATGACCCAGCGTGCCCCGCTCTTCGCCGCCGCCTTCGCGCTAGAACTGACTCGTGCTGGAGCGCTAGGGATCCCGGTCGTTGTCGCAGCGGTGATGCTCGGTTGGACAGGGTTCGTTCTCGTTAGTAGGCGTGGTCTGGGACTCCACGGACGGATTGGTCGGGCTCCGGGCCATACGTCTGATCCGCGGTAGTGTGAACGCAATGTACCAGCCGCGGTGCGGCGCACCCATATCCAAGGAAGGCACATGACTCAGGACCTGGCTTCAGCAATCGCATTCCAGGTGCGATCGACCTCAGGACGTTCCGTTACTGCGTCGACCCCCATGGAGGTGTGGCAGGGATTATCGGCCTGTGTCGTGGGCCGTATCGCAGATGACTGGCAGGACACCGACGCTGCGTACAAAGCCGAGCGCCAGGAGCACTACTTCTCCGCTGAATTCCTCATGGGACGAGCCCTGCTCAATAACTTGTCGAACCTCGGACTCGTCAACGAGACCCGCGAGGCCCTCGCCAGTTTCGGTATCGATCTGTCCGAGGTGCTCGAACAAGAACCCGACGCTGCTCTAGGTAACGGTGGCCTAGGTCGTCTGGCCGCCTGCTTCCTCGATTCCTGCGCCACCCTGGAACTGCCTGTTACTGGTTACGGAATCCTCTACCGTTACGGCCTGTTCAAGCAGCTCTTCGACAACGGCTTCCAGACCGAACACCCAGACCCATGGATGGAGGAGGGCTACCCCTTCGTCATCCGTCGTGAAGAGCAACAGCGTATCGTTCGCTACGCCGACATGTGGGTGCGCGCCATCCCTCACGACATGCCGATCACCGGTTATGGGACCCGCAACGTCGGGACGCTGCGGCTGTGGAAAGCCGAGCCGATGGAACAGTTCGACTACCAGGCTTTCAACTCCCAGCGCTTCACTGACGCTATCGTCGAACGGGAGCGCACCTCCGACATTTCGCGCGTGCTCTACCCCAACGACACCACCTTCGAGGGCAAGGTGCTTCGGGTCCGTCAACAGTATTTCTTCTGCTCAGCCTCCCTGCAGGAGATCGTCGACAACTACATCGAGCACCACGGCGAGGACCTTACTGGCTTCGCTAAATACAACTCGATCCAGCTCAACGACACCCATCCGGTGCTGTCCATCCCTGAGCTCATGCGCATCCTCCTCGATGAGCACGGTATGGGTTGGGACGAGGCGTGGGAGGTCGTTACCCATACCTTCGCCTACACCAATCACACCGTGCTGGCCGAAGCTCTCGAGAAGTGGGAAATGCAGATCTTCGATCGCCTGTTCCCGCGCATTTCCGAGATCGTTCGCGAGATTGACCGTCGTTTTCGCGAGGACATGAACAAGCGCGGTGTGGACGGTCAGACCATCGAGTACATGGCCCCGGTGAGCGGCAACCAGGTACGGATGGCGTGGATCGCCTGTTACGCCTCCTACTCCATCAACGGTGTCGCCGCCTTGCACACCGAGATCATTAAGCGCGAGACCCTCAAAGAGTGGCACGCAATCTGGCCGCAGCGGTTCAACAACAAGACCAACGGCGTCACTCCGCGTCGCTGGCTTAACCAGTGCAATCCGCGTCTGGCGAGTTTGCTGTCCGAGGTCACCGGCTCTGACACCTGGGTCAAGGACCTTTCAGTGCTCGCTAACTACACTGATTCCGTGGACGAGTCGGTCTACGACCGCATCAACGAGATCAAACACGCTAACAAGGTCGACTTCGCGGCTTGGGTAGCCGAGCGTGAGGGCGTCAAGATTGATCCGGACGCTATTTTTGACGTCCAAATCAAGCGACTGCACGAGTACAAGCGTCAATTGCTCAACGCCTTCTACGTGCTTGACCTCTACTTCCGCATCAAAGACGACCCGAGCCTCAACGTTCCGAAGCGGGTTTTCGTCTTTGGCGCTAAGGCCGCTCCCGGCTACATCCGTGCTAAGGCGATCATCAAATTCATCAACGAGGTGGCTCGTCTGGTCAATAACGACGAGGACATCAACGGTCGGATCAAGGTCGTCTTTATTCACAACTACAACGTCTCCCCGGCCGAGCACATCATTCCGGCCGCTGACGTCTCCGAGCAGATTTCGATGGCCGGCAAGGAGGCCTCAGGTACTTCGAATATGAAGTTCATGATGAACGGCGCTCTCACCCTGGGCACCTTGGATGGGGCCAACGTCGAGATCCTCGACGCGGTAGGTGACGACAACGCCTACATTTTTGGTGCCACTGAGGAGCAGCTGCCTTCCCTCAAGCGGGACTACGATCCGCGTTGGCATTACGAAAATGTACCGGGCCTCAAGCGGGTTATTGATACGCTGACCGACGGCACCCTCGACGACAATGGTTCTGGCTGGTTCCACGATCTGCGTCAAAGCCTCATGGAGCCCGGCTGGGAGGTTCCCGACGTCTACTATGTGTTGGGCGACTTCGCGTCCTACCGGGATGTCAAGGACAAGATGGCCGCTGATCATGCTGACGCCCGTGGTTGGGCGCGCAAGGCATGGGTGAACGTCACCAAGTCTGGTCGGTTCTCCTCTGACCGCACCATTCGCGACTACGCCGAGCAAGTGTGGAAGCTGGAGCCGGTTAGGGCTGAGTGAGCTCCGGGGGCTGATAGCGCATCGTGGGGTCCGGGCTGGTCGCGGACCGCGTGTGTAGCTGTGGTCAGCCCCACAGGGCTTTAGCTGTCACCGTGAGCAGTACCGACCATAGAGCCGATGCCATCGTTCCGATGATGAATTGCTCGATAGCTGCGCTCGACTCCTTGTTGGCTTGCGCCGCGTCCGATCCCGGAGTCGGTTGCGACTTCAGCTCAGCGTAGCGGGCCAGAGTCTTGACGCCGAGGATGACAGCGATCCCGGCTGGGTAGCTGGTGAGGATGGCGATGACGATCCCGAGTCGCTCCAGGTAGCCGATCCACAGACCTCCGCGCAGCAGACCGGTATCCCCGCCGGCCCGGACCCCGGCGGCGCGAAAGATGAGGGAGACGACGTACTTGCCGCCCCACACTGCGGCGATTACGAGGAGGGCGGCCACGATCCTCATGGTGACGGCCATTGCGCCTCCTGAGCCAGGTCGACGGCGAGTTGCCGAATCCCGACGAGGTACTCCCAGCGAGCGCGGGTAAGTCGCTGACTGACGGCCGAGGTGCTGATTCCGAGGGCCCGTGCAGTCTCGTCGCTGCTCATAGACAGATCGTAGAACTTGGCGACATCGCGGGCGGCTGGGCGCAGCCGTCGGGCGAGATCGACGACGACCTGGGCCACTTGGGAGAACCGGCGCATTCCATCGGTGCCGTCGGCAAAGACGTGGATTGCTGCGCGACGTCGTCGGCACTCGTCGATTGCTTCTCGTGCCGATATATAAGCGGGTCCTCGTGCTGCGCGCGTGGAATCGGGCAGCGGAGTGTCGACCTCGCCATGGGAGACTCCGATACGCCATGGTCCCGAACCGGATGTCCACACGGCGTGGATGAGGCTGGCGGGGTCGGTGGTGAGCGCCTGGACTTCGTCACCAGAGGTCCGCTCTGGGGGGAGGACCCATTGTGGGGTGCCGACCGTGTAACCCGTGGGGCTCACCAGCAACCCGGGGGAGGTCAGGGCAGTGAGGAGATGGGGGACCTCGTCGTTGTGGCGTCGACTGTCGACTTGGTCGGCAAGAATGACCCAGGCGAGCATGGAGCGCTCCTTCCCGTGGTGCTTTGGTCTGCCGTCGTTGGTTTAGAGAATAACCTAAATTGTGCGCCGGTAAAGGGTAGAGCCTTATGTGGCTGCCTCGGGGCGAGCGTGTGGTGGCTGTCGAACGGACTTGCCCTGTTGTTGTCCGACCGTGAGGATTCCAAGGCTAAATTGAGCCTTGGAGGGTTCAGCCTGGGATGTCCAGGGGGTGAAGTTCGAGGTCGAACCACAGGTGCCCTGCGGCTTCCATGTGCACTTCGCGGACCGTCGTAGGGGTCGACACGGTGGTGGTCACCTGGTCCAAAGAGTTGTTGATCACCAGCAGTCGGTCACTGTGCGGATAGACGGCGACTTCTGCACGCACGTCGCTGCTGGTCCACGTGGTGAAGGCGTCCTCACGGTGTCCGGCCCAGGCGAGGGCTCGGTGCAGCAACCGGGCATTCTGCGACGAGTATGGGAGTCCGGCCAGGTAAACGGCACGGCCGCAGCCGAACTGGTTGACTGCGAGGTCTACTTGCTCGTGGTGAGCTGCCAGGACAGTGGTGGTGGCGCTGGCGCAGAACACGTCGGGAGTGCCTTCTCCCACGTCCAAGCGGCTCGACAAATCGAGGGTGACGAAGTGATGATCGCTGGTGTGCATGGGGCGGTGCGTGCTCAGGCCCCACCCGAGTTCGCGGTCGACACCAAGGACATCGCTGAGCTGGTAGACCGCTCCGCGGGCGGGGTGGGCGGTGGGGTCACCGACGCCGACCAGACCGCCTCCGGCTGCGACAAATCTGCGCACTGCCGAGGTGACACGCTCGTCGGCCCATTCGGATCCACCACTGAACGCAGTGCCGGCGGCACCGACGTTGATCAGCACCTCAACTCCCTCGGGCACGCCGTTGCGGATGTCGTCGAAGCTGAGAAAGTCCACCTGTAGCGGCAGCCCACTGAGCGACTCAAGGACGCCGAGGTACGAGTAGGCCTGTCGGTAGTGCAGGGCATGGGCGACCATGTGGGTCTGCCAGCTGCGCAGCGCCCCCCAGCAGTTCACGATGGCAACCCGGGGGCCGGTAGCGATGGGTCGCTGACCGGCAGCAGCCGCATGGATAGCGCGGAACTCGTTGACGATCTCTTCCATGCGGTCTACGAATTCGGGGTGCTGGACGGCCAGGCTCAGGTATCCGCCGTAGCCGATCCGGTCCAGGGGAGAGCGCACGATGGCGCGACGTGCAGCTAGCCACGAGGCATTGGCCTCGGTCACCGGATCTCCACCTGGATAGAAGACGTGGGGGAAGAAGTATGGCAGTAGGCGTCCCTCCGTGTAGCGGACGCCGGGGATGTCGGAGATCATTCGGCAGGTAGCCCCACTGCCCACGGATCCGACTACCGCGTCTATTCCAGTGTGCGCGAAATGGGGCCCATAGGGTTCAGTGCCGATCCAGTTGTCGCCTAGGAACATCATGGCCTCGCGGCCGGCGGCATGGACCTGTTCCACCAGCTCGGCCATGCGGGATGTCACGAACTCGTGTTGGAAAGAGACCCAGTCCCGGAAGGACTTGCGGGGTACCCGGAAAGGCGAGTTGTACCAGCCCTCGTCGATGAAGTCCTCGGCCTGCAATGGGTAGCCGAAGCGTTTCTCAAAAGCTTCCATTGCAGGTACCGAGACGGAGGCGGAGTAGCCGAACCAGTCGACGAAGCGCTCGGTTCCATCGGAGCCGTAGACGAGGGTGAAGTGGTAGAAGAAGGTCGTGAAGCGTACTACGTCGACCTGGGGGTTATCGGCCAGCCACTGGTCCAAGGCGTGGCGTACGTGCTGCCAGGTCTGGGGATAGCGGATGTCGTAGGGCGATTCTTTGATCCGTTGTGGATCGTCGGCCCAACCGTTGGTGAGATAGTTATACATCTGGGTGGGGTCCCAGCGCTGCACAGCCAGGAAACCGACGGTGTAGACGTGTCCGGCCTGGGCCTGGTCCATCGTCACGCTCAAGTCGGCTGGGTCAACATGCCATGCGCCGGGGGCGATGACATCCCCGGTGGTGCGATCGATCACCTGCCACCACCGCTCGACATCGCAGTCGGTGTCGGGATACACCTGGTCAACGAACCAATTCGTCATCAGGTCGATCGATAGCTCACCGTCTGCTAGCGCTGGGGTCCGTTCGCTCATCAGGTAGATCCGGGTCAGCTCCCGGGGGTGGGTTTGGGCCCAGTCCTGGTCTCCGCGCCCTACGAAGTAGGTTTGGTAGATCTTCGTGGCGAGCTTATTAACGATCTCCGGTAGTTCGGTGCCGTCGCTGTTGCGCACAGCATCGGCTTGGAGTCGCTCGAGCAGCTCTGCGACCTGCGCATCCATGCCCTTCTCCACGGGCAGGGTCAACCGCCCGGCCCGGCTGGTGGTCTGAGACGTGCTGCTAGACATCGGGCTCCCTCAGCTTAAATGTTCATGTTCTGCCGAAAATATGACATGCGGCCGCGCGACTGTCAATGCTCTCCGGGCCGTCGGTCCCGGATTGGGTGCCTGGTGCTTGAGGAAGAGGAGGTGATGGCGTCAACATTGAGGAACTGATAAAGGGTTGACGAATACACTGTCCAGGGCCGTCAGGGCAGCCCCATGAGCGGAAGAGACCATGCCGAGTTGTGCACCGGCGAGCAGCGCACCCGCGCCTGGATCCAGTCGGCGGGCGGTCAGATCGGCCGCTATCGGCGGAATGAGGAAGTCAGTGAACCAGCTGAAGTAGCCGCCCAGGACGACCACACGGGGATTGAGCATGTCGATGACCACGCTGAGGCCCTCGGCCAGGCTGGTAGCCAGGTCATCGAGGGCATTGAGGACCTGCTGGTCCCCACGGGTTGCACGATCCTGAATTTGGGTGAGTAACCGGTCGATAGGTTGGGCGCCCAGTCGGTCCCCGGTATGCGCCAGGAACTCGGGTAGGCCGACGCGCGCCTCCCAACAGCCTGTGCGGCCACAGTGGCAGGGTAGGTTGCGGGGGTCGAGGTGCAGGTGCCCGACTTCTCCAGAAAATCCCGACCAGCCGCGCATCAGCTGGCCAGCCGCGATGATACCAGCGCCGACACCGATGTCCCCGGATAGGTAGACCAGGTCCCGCACGTCGGAGTCCTCATATCTGCGGTACTCGGCGACCGCTGCGAGTTTCGCATCGTTCTCCACCTGCAAGCTGATGTCGGCGTCCAGTCGCTGGAGCAGCTGAGAACGCAAAGGGACGTCGCGCCAACCGAGGTTCGAAGCCAGGTGGACGGTACCTGCGGGTTGCTTGATCACACCCGGGGCGGACACCATGACCTGGGCCACGTGCCGTCGTGCGCTATGGAGTTGTTCCAAGGTATCCCGCATGATCCCGGCAACTTCGTCGAGGACATCGGAGATGGGTAGCGAAGCCACGTCGAATGGCTGAGCCCGGTCGTATAGCACTGTCCCGCACAGGTCTACAACGCACACGGCGAGGTACTCGGCGTTGATCTCCAGCCCGACACCGCACACACGCGCACCTTCCAGCGTAAGCATGGTGCCGGGGCGCCCCACCGTGCCGTTGCGGTCCGGGCTTCCCTCGCGCACGAGCCCCCTCGCCGCCAGCTCGGCGGCCAGGCTGGTGATGCTGGCTTTGGATAGATGGGTCCGTCGGGATAACTCCGCGCGGGAGATCGGTCCTGATCGCAGGGTTCCAAGCAGGAGGGCAAGATTAATCGTCCTCATCGTGCCATGATCGATGCGTTCCGCACCCACTACTGCTGAATGCATGTCCCCCTCCCCTCTGCCGTCCTATCTCGATAGGGTACCTGCCGGAGTGACTGACAAAACGCTTAGCTCGACTGGCGCTTCCTGTCGGACGTGGCACGTTGATAGATCGTTGAGGTGATGCCATCACTGCCACGCACAATCTTGCGGTCCGGAATGGTCTCAAAGCTTTCACCGATGGCGGCCGCGTCACCTCTCACCGGAGAGGGGGGTAGAACAGCATCAATGCCATAATCTCGGCAATCTCTGAGAACTCATGACATCGATAACATTTCGTGCCAAACTACTGATGACAGGGAGCGCAGGGTCACAGCGGGGTGACCCCGAGCACTCGTTACGCCCTCATGTCCGCGCGAGAGGACTTCCCATGCAACTCACTAGACGAGCCTTTATGGTCGGCCTGGCTGCCTCCGCGGCTACTGTCCCCTTAGCCGCCTGCTCTCCGGGTTCGAGAACCACGGCGTCTACCTCGGGTGGTGCGGGGAAGGCCAGCGGGGTTATCAAGGTCGCCGCTTTCGAGAATGCTTACGGCGCAGCCATCTACAAGCAGGTCGCCGAAGCCTTCGAGAAGGCCACTGGTGCCAAAGTCGAGCTCACCGTCAGTAAGACCATCGATCAGGAGTTGACGCCGCAGGTGGCGGCAGGCAATTTCCCGGATGTCGTGTTTATGGGGGTGGGTGGCAAAACTGGTTTCACTGACAAATTTGTGCAGAACAAGTCGCTGGAACCACTCAATGACATTCTCAAGATCACTAACAAAGGCGAGACCACGACCATCGGCGACAAACTCCTGCCGGGTATGGTGGGCAACCTCACCACCAATCCTTATGATGACGACCGGCTGATGCTGGCGCCGACGTTCATGGCCCCGGCTGGACTGGTTTACAACAAGACCCTCTTCACAAAGAATGGTTGGACGTTACCGGCTACCTGGGACGAGTTCTTCGCTCTGGGTGACGAAGTTAAGGCGAAGGGCGTATCGCTGTTCACTTACCCGACGGCCGGATATTTTGACACCTTCTTCTTTGCGCTGCTGTCGAGCATCGGCGGTGATGACTACTTCAAGAAGGTGATGAGCTACGAGAAGAACATCTGGACAGGCAGTGAGGCCACCCAAGCGCTCAACCTCGTCGGCAAGCTCCTGACGCAGTACACCCTGCCGCAGACGGTCGGTTACGCGAACAACCAGGATTACACCAAGAACCAGGCGGCCCTCATGGCGGACAAGGCTCTCTTCTGCCCTGACGGTTCCTGGGTGGCGGGGGAGATGAAAGACGCTCCGCGCAGCGCCGGCTTCGCGTGGGGGCTCACGACAGTGCCGGCCATGAAGAAGGAAGACCGGCACCTCACCAGCTTCATCGAGAGCGTGTGGATCCCCAGTGGCGCGAAGAATAAGGCCTCGGCGAAAACCTTCATCGCCTGGCTCTACTCCGACAAGGCCACTGGCTTATTCGCCAAGGCTGGTGCAGCAATGCCTACCAAGACCGGAACAAAGGGCCTGCCGGCCGAAGTGGCACCCTTCTATACCGTCTACGATGAGCCAGGCCTCAAGTCGACTATCGGTGGATTCAAGTCCGCCAAGGCCGTACCCGGCATCGACATGAAAACCGCGCTGCTCGACTCGGTGGACTCCGTGGCTAGCGGAAAACTGTCGGTCAAGGACTGGCAGGCGAAGGTCAACGAGGCCAGCAACAAGCTGGGCGGTTACTGACCCCTGATCCCTCTGTGCTGATCATGGATGAATCGAGGCTGTCTTGACTCTTCCCATAGCGACTGTTCCAGCCGGCCGCCGGGCCCGCCGCCGCACGCCTATGGGTGGTGGTGGCCCCTTTGCTGCATTGTGCATTCTGCCGGCGCTGGTCCTTTATGTACTTTTCCTCGTCTATCCGACGCTCAACGTATTCCATATGTCGTTGTTCGACTGGAATGGGCTGGGAAATGCCCCTAGCTTCATCGGGCTAGACAACTTCGCCGCCCTCATCCACGATCCCGCTTTCGTCCGGGCGTTTGAGAACACATTGTTTATCCTCGTCGTAGTGACGATTGTGACCATTTGCAGTTCCATCTTTATCGCGGCGGTCCTCACTCGGGAGACCTTGGTGGGAGCTGGCTGGTACCGGTTTGTGCTTTACCTGCCGTCGGTGCTGTCCATCGTCGTCGTGGCAGCCATCTTCTCGGCAGTTTTCGATCAAAACAACGGACTGGTGAACGGCCTCCTGCAAGCGCTGGGACTGGGACACGGGCCAGTCTGGCTCGGCGATCAGAACGTGGTTATGTACTCCGTTGCCATCGCCATGGTCTGGCAATCGCTCGGCTACTATGTGGTGCTCTACATGGCCGGCATGTCGTCGGTGCCAGTCGAGATCTACGAATCGGCCTCGCTGGATGGTGCCGGGCGGATGACTCAGTTGGGATCGATCACCATTCCCCTAATTTGGAGCAACATCCGTACCACCCTCACCTTCTTCGTGCTGAGTTCGGTGAATCTCGCCTTCGTGCTGGTTAAGGCTCTGACTGATGGTGGGCCCAACGGTAGCTTGGAGGTGCTGCTCAATTACATGTATAAGCAGGCGTTCACTAACTCAGCTTATGGTTACGGTATGGCGATTGGCGTGGTGACCTTCCTGTTCTCGTTCCTCGTCGCGATGCTGATCAGCCACGTGACTCGCAGAGAAGTTCTTCAGTACTAATGAGCGCCGTCCCGACCCCCTCGCGTGCCGACCGGCGCTACCGACTGGCCGCCCACGCCCTTCTAGTGATCATCAGCATTCTCATCATCGTCCCGGTGGCCTGGGTCGTCATGGCCGCCTTCAAGACGAAGCCCGAATTCTTCGGCAGTCCGTGGCGGCTGCCCGACGGACTGCACTGGCAGAACTTCGTCGACGCCTTCGTCACCGCCAAGATGGGCATCTACTTCACGGATTCACTATTCGTGACCGTGCTTGGTCTGGTCTTCTCACTGAGCGTCGCAATCCCTGCAGCCTATGCCATCGCTCGTGTCCCCTTCCGAGGACGGGCGCTGGTAGAGGGCTTCCTCATGGCCGGCCTGTTCATCAACGTCAACTACATCGTCGTCCCGATCTTCCTCATGTTGTTGGGCTGGGATCAGGCGCTGGCATCCTGGCTACCGAACGGTTTCTTCATCGACAACCTCGCGGTGCTGGCTCTGGTCTACGCTGCCGCCAGCCTGCCGTTCACTGTTTACCTGCTAGTCTCGTTTTTCCGCACCATCCCTGCGATCTACGAGGAGGCCGCAGCACTGGATGGGTCGAGCAGACTGCGCACAATGCTGTCGATCATGGTGCCGATAGCACGCCCAGCCATCTCCACGGTGATCCTGTTCAACTTCCTGAGCTTCTGGAACGACTTCATCATCTCTCTCACCCTCATCCCCGGAGAGCATAAGACCTTGCAAGTGGGTCTGCTGAACCTGTTCCAGGCTCAGCGGGCGGCCGCCGACTATGGTCGCCTCTACGCCGGCATGGTCATCGTGATGGTTCCAGTGCTTTTGCTCTATGCCACCATCCAAAAGCGGCTAGTCACTGGCATCGGTGGCGGCGGACTCAAGTGAGAGGAATTGGTAATCCGTGTCTGACAAGATGTCTCAAGTGTTCGGGTGGCTGGCGTTTGCGCTGGTACTGGGCGCATGCGTCGTCGTCATGGTGGCGATGCGCACTACGGGATGGGTCCAGGCAGGAATCATGGCTCTTGCCCTGGGCGTCGTCATCGCCGTGCTCGGTGTCTACAACCGCCGATACGTGTGACATGTCCGCGAGCGGCTTCTCCCCGCCTCTGACCGGTCGGGCACCGACAATGGCCGACGTGGCCAGGAGGGCTGCCGTGTCGCCCCAAACGGTGTCGCGGGTGGTTCGAGGCCAAACGAACGTATCCGAGGTAACCCGACTCAAGGTGGAATTGGCGATCGACGAATTGGGCTACCGGCGCACTGGCATCGCTCGAGCGCTGGTGACCGGGCACACGATGACGCTAGGGGTCCTGACCCAGGGCTCGGTCGCTTACTCCCGTGCTGCCTACGTGGACGCTATGACGTCGGCCGCCCGCCGCCACGGATATTACGTGGCCGCAGCGTCGGTGACGTCGACTGCCCCCGAAGCGGTGTGTCAGAGCATCGAACACCTGCGTCAGCAGGGAGTCGACGGTATCGTCGTGGCGGTCCCGGTTTATGACGTCGATGCTCTCGCGCAAGCGGCAAGGGGGCTACCTGCTGTCGTATTTGGTGGCTCGTCGAGCGAGGCGGTGCCGGATGGCTTCTCGGACGGCACTGGGCACCACGCGGTGTGCATCGACCAGGAGCGGATAGGCGTACTGGCCACGGAGCACCTGCTAGGACTTGGGCACGACACCGTATGGCATGTTGCCGGACCCAGCACTTGGGCCGACGCGTCGGGCCGTCAGGCGGGCTGGGCGGCGACGCTGGCCAAACACGGGCGTCCCGAGCCGCCGGTGCTCATCGGTGACTGGAGTGCCGAGTCCGGCTGGAGGCTCGGGACCCTGCTGGCTCGGATGGAGGAGGTAACGGCTATCTTCGCGGCGAGCGACGACATGGCTTTCGGGATTCTGCGCGCTCTGGTTGACCGAGGCCGACGTGTACCCGAAGATGTGTCGGTGGTCGGCGCCGACGATGTGCCGCTGGCTGCCTTCGCTCCGGTTGCACTGACCACGGTGCGCCAGTCCTTCCAGGATCTCGGAACCGCCGCTATCGATCTGCTTGTCGACATGGTCGAACGACCCGACCGAGAGCACCACGGCGTGCTGATGGAGCCGGAACTGGTGCTGAGATCATCGACTGCGCCGCGTCATGCTGGCTGAGTCATGGCGTCTGCACTACCGCTCACCTGCAGCGAAGTGGGAGGCTCACGGGCTGCCGATCGGCAACGGCCGTCTCGGGGCCGTCCTACGGGGGGAAATCGCACGTGACGTGGTGCAGTTCAACGAGAACAGTTTGTGGGCGGGGTCCAACAACTACGCTAACGGCCTGTGCGGTGTCGCTGACGACGTTTTCGACACTTCGATGCACGGTTTCGGGCGTTACCTCGACTTCGGTCGAGTGACGATCAGCTTCGCCGATCTCGATGAGTCGACCGTTAGTGGCTACGAGCGCGCACTGGACCTGCGCCATGCCGTGGCATATGCCTGTTTCGATGCTGGTGGCGTGCGGCACCAGCGTTCGGCCTTCGCGAGTCGTGAGGCAGACGTCATCGTTTTGCGGTATTCGGCATCGGCACCTTTCGGGTGCACGGTGAGACTCGAATCGGCGCAGGGGGTGCCTTCGCGCGTAGCTGGCGACACATCCGTTGTCTTCGATGGCGTACTGGGCAACGGGCTGCGCTACTGCGCGAGCTTGGTCCTCCTGGAGTGCGATGGCCGGTCGATAGCCCATGGCGATCGAATCGTCGTCGAGGACGCGACGACATTGGCGCTCGTCCTTGACGCCGGTACCGACTACGCGTTGAGTGCCGTAGCCGGGTGGCGTGGCGTTAACCCACGGCCGGTCGTCGACGAACGAATCTGCTCGGCCACGGCCCTGGGATGGGAGCGGCTGCACGACGCTCATGTCACTAAGTTCTCAGCGGTGATGGACCGGTGTCGCCTGCGCTGGGGTCGTCCCGTCCCAGAACTCGACGCGCAGCCCACTGACGTACGGCTGCGACGCTATCGTGACGGGGCCGCCGACGTGGGCTTGGAGCAGCTCGCTGTCGTGCTGGGTCGCTACCTGCTCGTGTCCTCGTCGCGGGCGGAGGGGTTGCCGGCCAATCTGCAAGGCCTGTGGAATGACAGCAACGATCCTGCGTGGGGTAGTGACTACCACACGAACATCAATGTTCAGATGAACTACTGGGGCGCGGAGGTCACCGGCCTGAGCGAGGAGCACATTGCCTTGCTGAACTTCATGGAGGAGGTAGCTGTCCCTAGCCGTTCCGCTACCCGGGCGATGTGTGGCCCCGATGTCCCCGGCTGGACGGCGCGCACGTCCCAGAGCCCGCTGGGGGGGCAATGGGTGGCAACCCAATACCGTGGCAAGCGCCTGGTACGCCCACCACGTCTACGAGCACTGGGCCTTTACTCGCGATGACGAGTGGCTACGTACTCGGGGTCTGCCGATGCTAGCTGAGATCTGTCGTTTCTGGGAGCACCAGTTAGTGGAACGTGACGACGGGATGATCGTCGCGCCGGCAGGATGGTCGCCCGAACACGGCCCACGCGAGGACGGGGTAGCCTACGACCAGCAGATCGTATGGGATCTGTTCACCAACCTGCTGGAATGCTCGCGGGCCTTGGGCGTCGAGGACGACCTCTACTATCGGGTGGAGCGCCTGCGAGACCGGCTGGCGCCCAACCAGGTGGGCTGCTGGGGCCAACTGCAGGAGTGGCAGGACGACCGGGATGATCCCACCGAGCTGCATCGCCACACCTCGCATCTCTTCGCCGTCTATCCCGGGCGCCAGATAACCACAGACACACCCGAGCTGCAGGCGGCTGCGCTGGTGTCCCTGAAGGCGCGCTGTGGGGAACCTCCGCCGGTGGCGGGTGCACCTACCGTGGCACCATTTCGCGCTGAGATGGTAGTAGGCGACAGCCGACGCTCATGGACGTGGCCCTGGCGTGCCGCGCTCTTTGCCCGCCTCGGGGACGGATACCGGGCCGGTGAGATGGTACGCGGGTTGCTGACCTACAACATGCTGCCGAACCTGTGGACCACCCATCCGCCCTTTCAAGTGGACGGCAACCTAGGGCTGGTAGGGGCCGTCGCGGAGATGCTGTTGCAGAGCCACGACGGTCGGATTCGCTTGCTTCCCGCTCTGCCACCGGCATGGGAGGCGGAGGGCGAGGCGATCGGTCTGCGGGCTCGCGGCGGCTATCGCGTCTCAATGCAGTGGCGCGACGGCCAGGTTATCTGGTTCGAGATCGTGGCAGACCGCGGCCATGCCGAAGACGTCATCGTCGTGGTCAACGGGCGCGAACACCGGATCCGCCCTGATAAACGCTGATAGAGGTGTCTATAACTGTGCGGTCGCAGCGACGGAACCATCCATCAATGGCCTATGCAGCAGGGTATGTCACGCGGGAGTGAGGCTCCCATCAGTGACCATCAGATCGAGGCCGCCACTCATGCGCTCCACCTTATCGGTACTCCGTAAGCCGACGACGAGTGGCTCCTCCACCCAGCGGGTTATCTGACCGAGGCCCCGTCTCTCCGGCGCTGTGGCAATCCTGCCCGGGAGGACGCCAGCTGCCACGACGAATGGCAGTCGTCACAGTGACGCACATGATTGCCACAATGGACCGCAGTGTTGTCGGTGCCATCCATGGAAGGATGGGTACCACCCGACACAGATCAGGAGTCGTCATGTCCAAAAAGAAGAAGGTCGGCATCCTCACCGCAGGCGGTGATTGCCCCGGGCTCAACGCCGCTATCCGCGGATTTGGCAAGGCTGCCATCCGCCAGCACGACATGGAGCTCATCGGTATTCAGGACGGCTTTCTTGGATTGGCAGGGAACCGCACCATCTCCCTTGACCCGCGTGCCCTCTCAGGCATCTTGACGGTCGGCGGGACCATCCTGGGAACTAGCCGTGACAAGGTCAATCACATGATTATCGACGGCGAGGAACGGGATATGGTCCCCACCATCGTCGAGAATTACGAGAAGCTGGGACTTGACGCTTTGGTGACTTTGGGTGGCGGTGGCACCGCCAAGAACGCGTACAAGCTCGCTAAGGCCGGACTGAACGTCCTGCATCTGCCCAAGACGATTGACAACGACATCGTCGGAACCGACGACTCCTTCGGGTTCTCGACAGCACTGGAGATTGCCACGGAGGCCATCGACCGGCTGCACTCCACCGCCCATTCCCACCACCGCATCATCCTCGCTGAGATCATGGGCCACCGTGCCGGCTGGCTGGCCCTCGGCTCGGGCATCGCTGGTGGCGCTGACGTCATCCTGCTGCCCGAGGTGCCCTACAAGCTGGACTCCATCGTCCAGGCGGTGGAAAACCGGCAAAAGCAGGGGTTGAATTTCTCGGTCATCGCGGTGGCTGAGGGAGCTCGCGATGAGGCTGATTCGGCCGCGATGGCTGGAGCTCAGGCCCTCGTTGACGCTTCCAAGACCTCCGAGACAAAGGCGGCTGCCAAGAAGGCCAAGAAGGACCTTGAGCATTCCATGCGTGACAACACCCTCAAATTGGCTACTCAGCTTGAGGAGGCCACCGGGCTGGAATCGCGAGTCTCGATCCTCGGCTATGTGCAGCGCGGTGGTATCCCGTGCGCCCACGACCGTCTGCTCGCGACCCGGCTGGGAACCGTGGGTGCCAAGCTCGTTGACGACGGCGAGTTCGGCATCATGGTCGCCGCTCAGGGCGGAGACGCCACGACCGTTCCGTTGAAAGATGTCGCTGGCAAGGTTAAATACGTGCCTGCCGACCACCCATGGGTTAAGGCGGCCCGTCAGGTCGGAACCGGTCTAGGCGACTGAGGTTCTGCCCCTAGCCCCTCTCAAGGGCATCCGTCACTCAGGTGTGTATCACACACCGGACTCCGGGGTTAGCGTCGATAGTCGCGGCTTGCCCCGTCACACCCTCGACGACCCCACAGTGTAGGGAACACACCACCTGGGGGTGATCGCGGGCCAGGTCGAGAAAGGGACAGTGGCGCAGCACGATGCCGCCCTCTTCTGCGGCCGGGGAGAAGCCCATGTCATCGAGCACTGCGATGAGGTCGCCGCGGCGATGCCGACCCCAACGCTGACCAATGCGCATGGCCATAGCTGTCGGGTTGTTACTGATGGCGACCTCGTCGACGAGCATCTGAGCTAGCAACCGATAGGCCCGCGGCCCTTCATCGCTGACGAGGGTAAAGACGGTGTGCGGGCGCCCCCGGGTCGCCCGATGTCGACGTGTTGCCTCCACTCGTCCCTGCTCGACGAGACGGTCGAGGTGAAATCGCGCCGTCGAGGGATGAATCCCCAGGTCGGAGGCCAGTTCGGCGCTCGTCGCTGAACCGCCACGTCGTCTCAGGGCGTCGGCGACCTCGTCGATACGCTTCTGTGACCCCGGATCGACCAGGCTCGCGGTGTCATCGTGCCGAGTGCTCATGTCGTCACCTCAATGAATCCTTTAGCGCCACGCTCCATCTCCACGAAGGAATGGTTAACAAAGGTGTAGCGTCCTGGCTCCTCAAAGACCATCTCGACAAAACCGCCCTGGGCGCTGGCCAGGTCGAGGGCTTGGCAGCCGCCACCTTCCGGATTGCCACGTTTAAGGGTGTAGGCGCCCTCCTTAAAAACAGTGTCGAACTGGGTTCCGACGACGTGAAAGGAACACCCCCGGCTTGGACCAGCCGCGAGCACCCAGATGCGCACTCGCTCACCGACCCGGGCTTTGAGGGGCTCAAAGACGTACTGGTTGGCGTGACCGTTGAACATCGTCAGATCAGGGGTCTCGTTGGCAATCTTGGCAGTATTAACTTCCGCCCCATTGTGCTCACTGAGGTAAGTCTCCGACTGCACCAGGTAAAACTCCCGATCAGCCCGAGGCAGGTCGTGGGGCGGCACGATGACGGCACCGAACATGCCTGCTGCAATATGGGCCGACATTGGGGCGGTGGAGCAATGGTAGAGCCAGATCCCGGCGCGATGCAGGGTGAAGTTGTAGTCCAACTCCTGCCCCGGAGCGATGGTGCGCATGACCCTGGTGGGGGAGACAGTACCGGCGTGAAAGTCCAAAGAGTGACCCATAGTGCCCCTGTTGACCAGATGGACCCTCATCTCGTCGCCGATGCGCGCGTGGATAACCGGAGCCATGTAACGGCCGTTGTAGGTCATCGCGTCGATGGTGGTTTCGGGGGCGATCTCCTGCACCGACTCCTGGGCGATGAGCGTCATCCGGTGAACACGTCCGGTCATCAGTGGTGGTAGCACTGCATCTCGGGTCCTGAAATCCTTGCCTGGGGCCTTGGCCAAGTCGATCCTGCGACGGGGATCGGCGGTATCGACGTGGTCGTCCCGGTCGTGTACACCGGACATGCCGGCGACCTGTACGTCGAGTACCATTCCCATCGATTTGTGTCCGACGATGGTGCACCAGCCCTCGGTTGGCCCGGCGATGACCCCGACTTTGACGGTGGCGTGGTCTCCGGGGGTGAGGCGTGGTGAGTGAGCCCCGTTGGCGAATTGAAGGTCGTGGACCTGGTTGGGGTCTTTGTTGGTGATCTCGACGACGAGCTGGTCACCAGCTGGAACGGTGATGGTGCTGGGGTGGTATTTCATCCCCTTGGCAGTGATGTTGACTGTCGTGGTGTGACCGGTGGGGGCGACGTGCCCGACGACCGCTGCCGAACCATTGGTGTCGTCGGTGGGTGTGGTCTGGTCGAGATGGTGACCGACCGCGGCCGCCGTCAGGGCAGTGGCCAGACCGGCGAAAGCCCCGACGAAGGAGCGGCGATTTGGGGGAGCGGTGGGCGCAGGCTCGACGGGTTTGCTGGTGGCAGAGCGATCTAGGGAGGCGACGGGCGCAGCCTGGGCCGGTCCATTGTCGGGATCGGGGGCTTCGCCTATCTCCGAAGCAGCCTTTCGAGCCGCCATCTGGCGTCCCTTCTCTTTGAGCATGGGCACTCCGGTGCGCACCATCGCCGCAGTCGCCGGCAGGAAGGTGGCCAATCCGACGACGGTCAGCACCATGCCGATGCGACGGGTCCAAGTGCCCATCGCGAGCACCCACAGCAACAGGCCGGCGTTGGTGATCGTGGCGCGCAGTGCTCCGTAGGCGTGCATCTTGGCGTTGGTGGCTCGGACGATCTTCGGCCCGCCGCCCATGACCATCGGCATGAGGTAGCTCATCGCGCCGATGAGGAGTTGGAGCAGGAATCCGACGATGACGGGTACCGACAGGGTGAAGATGTCGTCAGCGAGCAGCCTGGTGCCGTTGGAGGCTAACTTCCATGCCAGCCAGGCGAGCCACACCAGCATCCAGCAGATAGCGGCCCCCATGGTGAACCCGGGGAAGTCGCGCGGCGGTTTGTGGGCAGCGCAGGCCACCAGGTCGCCCAGCACGATACAGATTCCGACGATGTGGGCCGTCACGCCGAGGGCAGCCAGCCACCACAACCCGCACAGGGCGCCGGTGGTTGTCGCCGCCACCGCAACGAACATGACGCACAGGGAGATTTTCCCGTGGCGATCTTGGGCGGGCTGCATCTTGGTGCGCAGCACCGTCGGCCACAAAGTGATGAGGGTGCCGACGACGGTCAGACCGACGAAGCCGAGCAGGTTGAGCGCCTGGTGGGCCACCAATAGACGAGTTCGCCACGGCTCGGTGGGGGAGAAGGCCATGATCGCGCCGAGGGTCGCCCCCAGTGGCAGTAGACATGCGGCCGCGCAGTAAAACCACACCGTCGAGTCGAACCGCCCCGGCAGAGCGTGGCGGACTTGGTGGCCTAGAGCGAAGGCGTACCAGGTCAGCGTCGATCCTATGACGGCGGCGCCGGTGACGGTTATCCATGGCCAGGTCACCACCATGCCGATACAGGTGATGACGATGCCGACTGCGAGCAGTCTGATACGTAATACCTGACGACTACGGTCAGTGTCGGTGAGGTTGTTGTGCAGGATCGCCTCGGTGAAGTATTGGCCCCACACCATGATCGAGGTAGTCGCTACGCCGAGTGTGACCATGTGCACCAGCAGCCAGCGTGACTGCGGAATCCACGGGTTCGCAACCGCCACGATGAGCAGGGCTACCAGCCACCCTGATACCGGACGTGACGCTTTACGGTGCCAACTGCGCTTATTCGTGTCGGGTTTGCGACCGACGGGCGCGGATGTGATCTCAGGCATGGTCCTCTCCTGACCGGGAGCGTGGAGTAGATTTCAGGTGCGTTCTGGCCCTGGTGCGGGGCTGGATATGGGTGGCGATGACAGCTACTAGGGTCAATAGGCTGAGTACGTTGACGGTCCCGCCCGCCTGCACCGCGGCGGAACGGTCCAACCCGTCGCCGATACCGATGCGCACCAGCAGGGAGGCCTCCAACAGGAAGGCTGGGAGCCAGAACCACGTCGTCCATTCCAGCCGGACCTGCAACACGGCGGGCAGGATGATGGGGGCGTGGCCGAGGATCATCCCCATGGTGAATCCGAGGAAGAGCGAGTGGACGACGGCGTCATACCCATTTCGGGAAGTGGGTGGTCCTTGAATCGTGCAGACGATACCGGCTGTTGCGAGCCACAGGTAGCCGATCATGAGCAGGGTGCCAATGTAAGCGGCCTGGCCGCCGCGTCTCAGGCCGCCACGGGCAACGTCATGGCGGCATAACCACACCGCCAGTCCGATGAGTACCACACCGAGTACTCGCCATCCGATCGCCGGGCTGACCACCGAGACGAGTAGGGCTGCTACCACCGCCAGGCACAAAGCTGACAAGGCGCGATTACGCGCCATCGTCAGTCGTGACAGCTCCAGCCTCTCCCCGCAGATCGTCAGGATCATGTAACAGGCCAGCCATCCGACGATCTGGGAGACGTGTGCCCCGGTTGTCAGGAGGGCAGCGGCCCCGGCGGCGCAGAAGGCTCCAGCGCCCTGGATGACGACGGCGTCGTCGTGACTGCGCCGCCATAGGGGGACGTAGATGGTCAGCAGCCCCAATTGGGCAAGAGTGAGCAGAGCAAGCCCGGCGCGGGCGGAGTCGAAGGGCAGAGGCGCCAGCAGGACGATGACGCCAAACCCGGACATGGCCGGGACGAGGTAGGCGAGGCGATGGCCGAGGGCCACCGCACGTTCCAGACAGATGACGGTCCCAACGAACCCGAGCACCATGAGGGGTCCATGCCACTTGGATAGTCGCGTCGACATCACCGGTGACCACACTCCGAGTAGTAGCAGGGCGCCGTCGAGGCCGGCAAGTAGAGAGATACCGGCTCCGACCATGAGCCAGGCGCGGTGCGATCCGGCGGAGGAAGTAGGCACAGGAGAATCCTTTTTCGGCTATCGTATCCTCAAAATACTATGTGCGCCGAGGCCCTTTCTACCTATTCCACCTGGGATGGCAGGAGTAAGTAGGGTCCTTGGTTGATGTGGTTCAGAGTGTGCAGGCATGGGTTGATCTTGCCCGTCAGGGGTCAGGTTGTCCATCATGTAGAGGCGTGCTAGCATATCCTAGATACGTGGTGTCCATAAGGAGGTGGGCTTATCGCCATTCATTCCGTGCCAATCTTGTAGTTTACGGTTGTGCTATATTCGGAATGATGGCTATCTTCTGGTATCTATGGAGCGCCATTTATTGGCTTACATGAAACCTCTGTTTCTTCGCCTTTAATGACCCTATTGTTACGTATGTGGTCAAAGACGGGTGTGCGAGTTTAGATGACAAAACAACATATATTGGTTAGGAGTAAAGTTGACTGAGATCCGGATCGAAGAAGATCTTCTTGGGAAACGGGAAATCTCGAATGAGCACTACTATGGAATTCATACTTTGCGGGCTTTAGAGAACTTCCAAGTATCACGCGGATGTATGAATGACGAGCCTGACTTCATTCGTGGAATGGTTCAGGTAAAGAAGGCAACAGCTCTGACGAATAAGCAGTTGAAGGTTCTCCCGAGTGATGTCGCTGACGCCATTGTCGCTGCATGCGATGCGATCTTGGATGATGGGCGCTGTATGGACCAATTCCCGACTGATTCCTTCCAAGGAGGAGCGGGAACCTCGATCAACATGAACACCAATGAGGTTGTCGCCAATTTGGCCCTCGAAATGTTGGGATACCCGAAAGGCACCTATGACGTCATCCACCCCAACGATGATGTCAATAAGTCCCAGTCGACTAACGACGCTTACCCCACCGGGTTCCGGCTCGGGGTGTACGCTTTGCTAGAGGGGCTGAAGCGAGCCGTCGCCGACCTCGCAGACAGTTTCGATGCCAAGGCTGAGGAATTTGCCGATGTACTGAAGATGGGGCGTACCCAATTGCAGGATGCCGTCCCCATGACTTTGGGTGAGGAGTTTGACGGGTACGCACACAACATCCGTGCTGAACTGGACCGGCTTGATATTGGAAGCGATCTTCTCGTAGAGGTCAACCTGGGCGGCACCGCCATCGGAACTCGGATCAACACCCCAGACGGATATGCTGAACTTGCTGCTGAGAAACTGGCCGAGGTGACCGGATACCCGATTCGTCCCTCCACCAACCTCATGGAATCGTCTTACGACAACGGCGCCTACATTGCTGTCCATTCTATTATCAAACGCCTAGCAGCGAAGATCTCCAAGATCTGCAACGATTTACGATTGCTTTCATCTGGACCGAGGGCTGGGCTCAAGGAAATCAACCTTCCAGAGATGCAGGCGGGATCGTCCATCATGCCGGCGAAGGTGAATCCGGTCATTCCCGAGGTCGTCAATCAGATCTGCTTCAAAGTATTTGGAAACGATGTCACCGTCTGTTTCGCTGCCGAGGCCGGTCAGCTAGAACTTAATGTGATGGAACCGGCGCTGTCGCAAGCAATGTTCGAGTCCATCCACCTGCTGACCAATGCCTGCGACACGTTGCGTAGCAAGTGCATTGACGGGATCACCGCAAATGTGGAGCGGTGCCGGGAGTATGTCACCAATTCCATCGGTATCGTGACCTACTTGAATGATGTGATTGGACACCATCAAGGCGATCTCATTGGCGAGGAAGCTGCCCGTACCGGAAAGTCAGTTCGTGAGGTCGTCCTCGAACACGACCTCATCCCGGAGGAAAGGCTGGACGAGATCATGTCGACCCAGAACTTCCTGCACCCCCGGTATTCCGGACGTACCTACGAGCCGAGTGACCGCGGTCTCCCGGAGGATCCCAGGACATTCGTGTCCGAGCGTTGCTGACACGCGATGATGCTCTTCATTCAACTGGCCGTCGTCCTACTATTCATCTTCCTGGGGGCACGCAAGGGAGGACTTGGCATCGCCTATGCAGGGGGTGCCGGCGTCATCGTCCTGGGATTACTCGGCTGCAAGGTCGACCCAGGTACTGGTATTCCGTGGGACGTCATTGGGGTCATCATCTCAGTGATTTCTTGCGTGGCGGCGATGGAAGTAGCCGGCGGCCTAGAACTGCTGGTGATGCTCAGCGAACGGATATTGCGGCACAACCCGAAGAGAATCACCTTCCTGGCGCCCACCGTGACGTTCTTCATGACCGTGTTGTGTGGTACCGGACATGTCGCATTCGCCACTCTTCCCGTCATTGCGGAAGTGGCGAAGGAACAGAAGGTGAGACCCTCACGCCCACTATCCATCGCGGCGGTGGCCTCGCAGATCGGCATATGTGCCTCTCCGATTTCGGCGGCGATGGTGGCGATGGCGGCCATTGTTGGCCCCTTGGGGGTTTCGTATCCGAAACTGGTCCTGGTCTCGATCGTTGGGGGTTACGTTGGCTCGATGATTGGTGCGGTTGTTTCCTCAAAACTCGGATGCGAGTTGGAACTCGACCCGGTCTATCTACAGCGACTGGAAAAGGGCCAAATCTCGCATCGGGAGGCGGACAACTACAACATCAAGCCCTACGCAAGGCGTTCGCTGATAATCTTCGTGGTATCCCTGGTCGTGGTGATGGCTTATGCCGCTGCCATCACCGCCGTGGACAAGCCCCCGCTGCCGCGAGGCGCCGCCATCATGACGTTTATGATGACTGCCGCCCTCGTCATAGCCACCCTGTGTAAAGTCCCGCTTAACGAGATCACTTCCCAGGCAACCTATAAAAGTGGCACCTCTGCTGCCATCTGCGTGATGGGGGTCGCTTGGCTAGGCAACACCTTCGTGAGTTCAAACATCGACACCATCAAAGCTGCCGGATCGGGAGTCATCCACTCGGCACCGTGGCTGTTGTTCGTGGTGCTATTCCTGGCTGCATCGTTGCTCTACTCGCAGGCCGCAACCACGGTTACGTTCATGCCGGTTGCTGCGGCTCTTGGGCTTCCAGCGTCGGTCCTGGTCGGATGTTTCGCGGCGGCCTCGGCGCTGTTCCTGCTACCCACGTATCCCACCGTGGTGGCTGCGGTCGAGATGGACGATACCGGGACAACGAGGATCGGAAAATACATCTTCAACCATTCGTTCTTGATCCCCGGCATCGTCTCGATATCGGCTGCCTGTTTGGCTTCCTACGGGGTGATGCTCGTAGTCGGATGAATGCCGCCATTCGCACAATCCGTTGAAGTACCCAGTGTGAAAGCGCGTGGGTGGGGCTCAGCCTTGGAAAAGGCTCAGCCCCACCCACGCATTTGGGGGCTCAGATAACGTTCACCGGGTGGTCGGGGTGCTTGTCCAACCACCCTTTGATGAAGGTGCAGTCCGGACGCACCGACAAGTTCTGGCAAGCAATGTCGTCGAGGGCGAAGCGCGCCAGAGCGCTGCCGACACCTTTGCCACTGAAGGCTTCGAATGTTTCGGTATGGGGCATGACGATGACATCCCCCTCGCGTCGGAATTCGGCGAACCCGGCGAGTTCACCGCCGATATAAGCTTCGTAGCGTGACTGCTGGTCGTTTTTGGTGACGGTGGTTTCACTCATACACCCCATTGTCGGGTCATCGTCCCTGGGTTCTGCCTTTCTTGTACAGACTTTCTCCCGTGGCGTTATGAGCTTGGAGATGACCTTGTTGGGGGGCAATCTGGAAGAGAGCACTCAACTCATAAAGAGGAGTCGTCATGCCTATTGATCCCAGCAAGCCGTCAACGAACACCAACGGGTCGCCAGCGCCTAGCGACGAATACTCCCTGACCGTCGGCGCTGACGGCCCGGTAGTGCTCCACGACGCACATCTCATCGACACCCTGGCCCATTTCAACCGGGAAAACATCCCCGAACGCAAGCCTCACGCCAAGGGATCGGGGGCCTTCGGACATCTCGAGGTTACCGCTGACGTCTCGGAGTACACCAAGGCATCCTTCCTGCAGAAGGGGCGCGAAACCCCCATGCTGGCCCGATTCTCCACAGTCGCCGGTGAGCTCGGCAGCCCTGACACCTGGCGTGATGTGCGTGGATTCTCGTTGAAGTTCTACACCGACGAGGGCAACTTCGACATGGTCGGCAACAACACCCCGGTGTTCTTCATGCGTGACCCGATGAAGTTCCCGCATTTCATCCGCTCCCAGAAACGGTTACCGAATTCCGGACTGCGCAGTCCGAATATGATGTATGACTATTGGAGCCTGTCCCCCGAATCGGCCCATCAAGTGGCTTACCTCATGGGACCGCGCGGCATTCCGCTCAGCTATCGCACTATGAACGGCTACTCCTCGCACACCTACTCATGGGTTAACGCCGAAGGGAAGATCACCTGGGTGAAATACCACTTCATCAGTGACCAGGGTGTTCACAACATGACTGCTGACCGGGCCAAAGCGATCGTCGGTGATCACCCAGACATCCACCGCGAGGACCTCTTCAACCACATTGCCGACGGCGACTATCCGTCCTGGACCGTCAAGGTGCAGCTCATGCCCTATGACGAAGCCAAGGATTACCGGTTCAACCCGTTCGACATCACCAAGGTGTGGCCGCATAAGGATTACCCGCTGCACACCATCGGCAAGTTCACTCTGGACCGCAACCCGGAGAACTTCTTCGCCCAGATCGAGCAAGCGGCCTTCTCCCCGTCGAACACCGTTGAGGGCACTGGGTTGTCCCCAGACCGGATGCTGCTGGGTCGTGTCTTCGCCTACAACGATGCCGCCCGCAACCGTCTGGGGGTCAACTATGAACAACTCCCTGTGAACCGGCCAACGACGCCGACAAACCAGTACACCTTCGACGGCCAGATGGCCTTCGAACACTCCGGTTCGGCACCCACCTACGCCCCGAACTCCTACGGTCGCGACTTTGCCACCGGATACCGAACCGGTTCCGAAGCTACCTGGGAGGCTGACGGCGAACTCGTTCGTTCCGCCCAGACCCGGCACGCGGAAGATGACGACTTCGGTCAGGCCCACGCCCTGGTGCATGACGTCTTTTCCGACGCAGAGCGTGACGAGCTCGTCGATACTTTGGTGGACTTGATGACCAATTTCGACATGGAAGAGCCGGTCATCGGCAACGCGCTGTCCTACTGGCGCAACATCGACGCCGGTATTGCCGAGGCAACCGAGGGCAGAATCTGACGTGTTGATCGTTCCCAGCGCTGGGCTGTACTGCAGCTCAGTGCTGGTTTGACCACACCCGCCACAGCGCCGCAAATGGGCCATCGCTTTGACGCAGTTGCTCTGGTGCCCCGACTTCGACGATCCGGCCGTTGTCCATGACGGCGACCTCGTCGGCCATCGTCACCTGGGACAGTCGGTGGGCCACCACGAGGGCGGTCCGCCCCCTGACAGCCTCAGCTGCGACACGGTCAAGAGCCGTGGCACCGGAGCTGCCGGCCTCCGCCGTCGCCTCATCAAGGATGATGACGGGCGGGTCTGCCAGCAATGCGCGCGCCAGGGCGACCTGTTGCGCCTGGGCAGGTGACAGGCGGATTCCCAACCGTCCCACCACGGTGTCGACGCCGTGAGGGAGCTGCTCGACCCAATCGGCCCCGACCCGTTCCAACGCGGCGAGGACGGCGTCGCGGACGCGCTCGTCAGGCCAGTCCTCGGCCTGCCCGGCTAGCCCCAATGCGACATCGTCGAAGAGGGTGCCGGAGAAGGTGTGGATTTCCTGGCTGATAAGCACCGTCCGGGCATGGCCCGATGTCATGGTGATGCTTCCCTGCCGGGGTTCCAGCAACCCCGCGACAAGGGCCGCCAAGGTCGACTTGCCTGCCCCCGACTCCCCGACGAGCACCACGGTGTGTCCGGCCGGAATGTCCAGACTCACCGTATGCAGCACATCGGGCCCGTCCTGATAGCCAAAGCTCACCTGATCCACGTGGATCGACGTCGGCCCGCGCTGGTACCGCTCGGAGACGGCCGGTTTGTCGTGGCGGGCCTGGATGACGCCCACCACTCGCTGCAGACATACCCATGCGGCCTGCAGGTTGTTGAGGAACATGAGCAGGAACCGCACAGGAGAGAACAACCTCAACAGCACCAGCACCGCTGTTGCAGCCGCGCCGACGCTCAGCCGGTCGGTGGTGACAAGCAGGTATCCCGTCCAGGCGACGCCGATAGTCGCCACCGCCTCGCCCGCTAGCAGCCGCACGACAAGGGTGTTGCCGAGGAATCGTCCGCGTAGGTTCCAGCGGATCGCCTGCCATGATCCGTTGGCCACCGCCCGGGTGCGCAGGTTTTCCAGGCCGAAGGCGCGCGCGACGTCCACCCCGTGAATCGTCGAGAGAATGCGCTGGGACTGGGTCGTCGACGCGTTTCTTTCCGCCCGGTACACCGGTGGGGCCGTGCGCAGGAACTCCCGGATTGCGAGGCCGTAGAGCACCCCAGCAAGGAGGACGGGGACGAAGAAGAGCGGGTGCAAGCTGGCCAGCGCACCCACTGACACGATCACCATGATCATGGTGTTGACGAGACGGGGGAGGGCGCCATTGGCGGCGTCGCGCACAGCCGTGACATCGTCGGAGGCCCGTGAGACGAGATCGGCGGTACCGGCTTTCTCGACCCGCTGCTGGTCCAGCCCCAAGCCGACCGCGATCATGGATTCCCGCAACCGGGTGATGATGGTCGTGAAGAAGGACGGCGTGAGGGACTGTGCGGCACCGTTACAGATCCCCGACCCGATCACCGCGGCAGCCATTACCAACGCCGGGGTAAGCAGCGCCGAGGTCGGACGGTGAGCCTTGGCCGCGTCAATGATCCAGCCGGTGGCCACCGGCACCGTCAGATCAAGCAGAGACGCCGCCGTGATCACCACGATTGCCCCGATGAAGTAGCCGCGCACTCCGCGAGCTGCCCGGTGGACCTCCTGGCGAACCTGGGCGGCAGTGGCGAGTGGCAATGAACGCGGGGTACTCATGACAGCATCTCCCGGTAGTCGTCGCGGGCCAGCAGTTCGCGATGCGGGGCCCGTGCGATCTGACGGCCGTCGGCGTCGAGCAGCACCACCTCGTCCATCTGGTCCAACAAGGCCGGGGATGTCGTAGCGATGATGGTGGTGCGTCCGGCTCGCAACTGCCGCACCTTCCTGGCGATGGTGGCGGTGGTGACGGCGTCGATGCTCGTGGTGGGGTCAATGAGAACGAGGCCGTCAGGAGAGTGCAGCAGGGCACGCGCCAGGGCTAGGCGTTGACGCTGACCCCCGGATACGTGGCGACCGCCCTCTCCGACCTCGGTCTCCAACCCCCGTGGTAACACGGCGACGACAGTGTCCAAAGCGGCTGCGTCGACGACGGCATTCAGCCTGGCGACAGTCGTCTGGCTGTCAAGCACGATGTTCGCACGGGCAGTATCGTCGAACAGTTCGGGGGAGCGGGGAGCCACCAGCACCAGACGACGCCGTTGGGCAGGGTTGAGGCGACTGGCGGGAACCCCATTCAAGACGGTCTCGGAGCCGTGGTCTATCGCCTCGGCCAAGGCGTCACAGACCGATTGAGGCGCCATGACACCCACATGGGTGCCGCCGGCGACGTCAAGCTGGAAATCCCTGACCGGGATGTGCAACTCCACCGGGCCATCACCCGGTGTGGTGCGGGCACCGTCGTCGGGGTGGATCTGCCAGGCTGCCGGGCTATCACGCAACTCACAGAATCGGTCCCCGGAGGCGTGGGCGGTGGCCAACATCGTCGCGGTGTCGACGCCCAGTGCTCGCAGCGGAGGGCCGAGGGTTTGGGCCAGCCCGACCACGGTGACGAGTTCCCCGACACTGATACGCCCGGCTAGGGTGAGCCACCCAGCTAGCACCGTCAGCGCGGTGATGAATACTCCCACCGAGGCGTTAATCGTCCCGGTGTAGACCCCCTTGACGCGTCGGGTGCGTAGGGTGGCGTCGAGGCCTTGGCGGCTGGCGGTCCGGAACCTTGCGGTGGCTCGGCGTTGCGCCGATAGCCCCTGTATTATCCGCAACCCACTGGTGAGGTCGGCGGCCGACCCGGCGACGGCGGCCTCGGCGCGGCGCTCACGCCGGGTGCTGCGCTTGACCGGGGCGACCCCCTTCACCGACAACAGGATGAGCAGCGGCACGATGCACACCGTCGCCAATGCCAACCAGCCGTTGATGAGGGTCATCGAGATCAGGGCACCGAGCAGGGTGACAACGTTGCCAGGGATCGACGTCAACGCGATGAAGGCGCGCGACACCGCCCGCACATCAGTGACGACGACCGCGAGCAGATCACCGGGAAGCCGCGAGCGCCCACCGATCCCCTCCGGGGCAGTGATCCGTTCGAGGGCTTGAATCCGCAAGTCGTGTTCGGCCAAACCGGCTCCGACATTGGTCTGCATCCGGATCGTCTGGGCTATTGCGCGCACCAGGTATGCCAGCGCGACCAGGGCCAGCCATCCGGTCAAGGCAGCGGCATCGGCAGCCACCACTCCGTCGTCAATGGCACGCCCCAGAGCCATCGGCACGCCGATGTTCACCAGGCTGACGAAGGCCGAGGAGACTGACCCGGGCAGTAGCCAGCGCCGCCCATCGCGGGCCATCCGGCGCACCACTGCCCGCCCATCGTGGGCATGGGTGACGTCGATCAGAGGGGCGTCAATGGGCGGTGGGGTTTGCCGGGGGATGTGCGGAAGCCAGCCCAGTTTCGGATGCCAGTGTCGGCGTGGGGTGCGTATCACACTGCCCTACCAACTGACTCGAGTGGTTGTCGTCTCATCCGGTGCGGCAGGACGAGCCGGGCAGCTTGAGAGAGGGCCTCTGTGGTGATCTCGGTGCAACCGTTCCAGGCTGCCAGAGTGCGCGCCGCCCGGACCATCATGATGTCGGCGCGGTGACCGTCGACGTGTGCGTTGATGCAGGTACGAGCCGCCGTCGTGAGAGTTTCGTCGGAGATGACTACCTGGGTGACGAGCTCAGTAGCACGTTGGATCCGTTCGCTGAGCTTGTGGCCATCCTGTTCCCATGTGCGTGAGAAGCCACCAGGGTCGTCCTCAAAGGCCATTCGGCGCCGGATTACCTCGGTGCGCTTGTCCGGGTCGTCCTCCCCGCTGACGGTGACGCACAGCCCGAAGCGGTCGAGCAACTGGGGGCGCAGTTCGCCCTCCTCCGGATTCATGGTGCCGACCAGGGTGAACCGGGCTGGATGGGTGACGCTGACCCCCTCTCGCTCTACGGTGTTGACGCCCATGGCGGCTGAGTCCAGCAGCAGGTCAACGACGTGGTCGTCGAGGAGGTTGACCTCGTCGACGTAGAGGATCGCCCGGTGCGCGGCTGCTAGCAGACCCGGCTCGAAACGGCGTCGCCCCTCCCGCAGGGCTGTCTCCATGTCGAGAGTGCCGGTGACGCGATCCTCAGTGACTCCCACCGGCAGCTCGACGACCGGCACCTGCACGGTGCGAGGCTCGGGCATGACCTCAGGCAGGTTGAGTGCGACCGCGTGGGTCGGGTACTCGTCGGGGGACAGGTGGTAGGGCCCGGGAATCTCCCGGTGTTGCGGCAGTAGGGCTGCTAGTCCGCGCACCGCGGTGGACTTGGCGGTGCCTTTCTCGCCGCGGATAAGTACCCCGGACAAATCGGGGCTGATGGTAGCGAGGATGAGAGCCAGCTTCATCTCCTCCTGACCGACGATGGCGCAGAAGGGATAGACGGGGCGTTGTGCCATGTCAGCGGTCCTTTCGGGGAGATTGGTGGGAGGGGTCAAGTCGAGAGACGACGTTGACGAGGTCGTCAGCCCGCAGGTCGTCGATGCGCAGACAAGGTCCACCCAAGGCTGTGGCAATGTCGCGGGCCCGAGACAGCTGGATACCTCGTGGGTCCTCGGTGTCGATGACGACCCAGCTGAGTCGTGTGTCGACGCCGAGCTTGGTTGCCACCCGAATCGCCTCATCGGTGGCCTGGGAGTTGGGACGGCCGTCCAGACTGACGTTGCCGCGCCCGTCGGTGACGAGGATGAGTAATGGTCGCAGCCCGGGGTCCTTGAGGAGCAGGGGCCGTACCACCTCGCAGGCCTTAATCAGTCCGGCCGACAGCGGGGTGCGCCCACCGACCGGTAGCTCTGCCAAACCGTGCTGGGCTACCTCCACCGAGGAGGTCACCGGCACCAGCACCTCGGCCCGGTCGCGGCGGAAACCGATAAGGCACACCCGATCACGCTTGACGTAGGCGTCCAAGAGGAGGGACAGCACGGCCCCCTTAGAGGCGGTCATTCGTCCTCGTGACCCCATCGACCCGGAAGCGTCGACTACGAAGATCACGCAGGAGGCGGCTCGTCCGGCCCGTACTTTGGCCCGCCAGTCGATCGGTTTGACGTGCACCGCCAGGTCTGGACGCTCGGTGGCCCGACGTGACTTCTGATGAACCGCCGCCGCGCGAAGGGTGGCGTCCAGGGCGAGGTCGTCAGGGCGGTCGGTGGGTCGGGCTGAGACGTAGCGGCCACGTCGATCGTTACTGCGGGTGCGCAGACGTCGTCCGCAGGCGCGACGGGCGAAGCGGTCCTGACTAGGTTCCAAGGGGCGGACGGCGAACGGGTCCCCGGCGGCAACCACCTGTTCACCGCTGCCCGAGGGTTGTTTCCGCGGGTCGTGCTGGCCGTCGTCTCGCTGGTTCTGGGGACCGTCGTGGTATTCGGGTTGTTGTTCGCCTGAACTGCTGGGCGGCGTGGCAAGATTCTCGCCCGCCTGCCATTTTTCCACGTCGGGGTCGGGTCGCTCGGGTTCCCGGGGACGTTGTTCGGGCTGGTCCGGCTGATCGTCGGGGTGCTGGTTGCGCGGCGGCGGAGACTCCGACGGGGTCTCGACGCGACGGCGGTGCCTCAGTACCATCTCGCTGATCGTTAACACGTCGTCCTCGGTGGCGACGCCGCGACCGACCAGGGCGGCATGAGCCCGCGTGGCTTCGGCCATGACGATGTCGGCGCGGTGCCCAGCAACGTGGTTCTGCCGACACAGGCAGGAGATGAGTTCGGTGACGACCTCGTCCAGTCGGACTCCGGCGACGATGTGCCGCGCCCTCTCGATGACTGCGGCCTGACGGTTCTGGTCGCTCTGCCAGCGGTGGTCGAACTCGGCCGGATCGGCGTCGTGGTCGAGACGCCGCCGGATGATCTCAGCCCGGACGGCCGGGTCGGACTCGCCGTGCACGTCGATGCACAGTCCGAACCGGTCCAACAACTGCGGACGCAGTGCCCCCTCCTCGGGGTTCATGGTTCCCACCAGCACGAATCGGCTCGGCAGGGAGGCCGTCAATCCCTCACGCTCCACCCGCACGGTCCCGGCGCAGGCGTCGATGACGAGATCGACGAGGTGGTCGTCGAGGAGGTTGACCTCGTCGATGTAGAGCACCCCTCCGTCGACCTCGCTAAGCAGACCCGGCTGGAGGACGGAGCGTCCCGCCACCAGGGTGGCTTCCAGGTCCAACCCGCCGACAAGACGATCCTCGGTGGTTCCCAGAGCCAGGGTGCGCATGATGTGACCGGGTAACAGCTCGACGAGACCACGAACCACTGTCGATTTGGCCGTTCCCTTCTCCCCACTAAGGATGACCCCACCGATACGCGGGTTGACCGCGCACAGCAGCAGAGCGAGTCTGGCTTCGTCCTGCCCGACGACGGCGGTGAACGGATAGGTCATTAGATCAACCCCAGCTCGGACAGGTCAAGTCCACCGGCAGGGTTCTGCGGAGGCGCACCCACCCGGGTGTTCGGGGCGATCGCGGGGTCGTCGGAGACCTCTTCGATGGTGCCCTCGATGTCAGCGTAGGTGTTCTCGAGTTCCTCGACGGTGCTCGGATTGGCCTCCCAGACGTGACGTTGGGCGGCGTCGAGCAGTTTGTCGACGATGTTGTGCAGGGCGTGCGGGTTGACCTGCCGGAACCATTCCTGCATCGCCGGGTCGAGGGCGTAACGACGCGCAACTCGTTCCCATAGGCCGTCATCGACGACGTCGGCGGTGGCGTCCCAGCCGATGAGGATATCGAGTACTGCGGATAGGTCGCCGGCTCCTTTATATCCGTGACGTTGCAGTCCCTCGATCCACGATGGGTTGAGGATTCGTGAGCGCAAGATGAGTCGGGCTTCCTCGGTGGTGGTGCGCGTGGCGATGCGGGTCGGATCCGAAGAGTCTCCTACCAGCGACATCGGCGCCTCGCCTCGTACTGTCGTCGCCGCAGCGATAAGCCCGCCGTAGTAGTTGTAGAAGTCGGTGCAGCTGAGCATGTCGTATTCGCGGGTGTCCTCATTCTTGACGGTGACGTCCATGCGTTTCAGGCTCGCGGTGAACCGTTCGGTTTCCACCTGTCCGAGCACTCCCTCACCGTAGGCGTGGGACGAGGCGGCAATGTAGGCCCGGCCCAGGTCGGCCTTGTCCTGCCACGCTTTGGTCTCGATGAGCTCCTCCACCCCGGCACCGTATCCGCCGGGCGGGCATCCGAAGACCCGGAGGGTCGCCTTGCGGCGGGCTTGCTCGACGTCAATCCCGCGGGCAGTCATTTCGACGACGTCGGCCTCGACGTGGGCGCGCAGCATGTTGTCGTCGTCAGGTTCGGGGAGGGCTGCGACCATCCGCACCGCCCGGTCGATCATCTCGACGAGGTTGGGGAAGGCATCACGGAACAGGCCGGAGATGCGCGGGGAGACGTCGATACGGGGACGCCCCAGCTCGCAGGGCTCGATGATCTGCAACCCGCTGACGAGCCCGGAGGACTCCCAGACCGGGCGCACCCCCATGAGGTACAGAATCTCGGCGATGTCGGCCCCTCCACTGCGCATATTCGGGGTACCCCAGACCACCACCCCGACGGTGCGCGGCCACGGTTGGTCGGGGTGGGCCTCGGCATACCCTCGGAGGAGTTGGTCGGCCAGTTCGACCCCCTCACGCCATCCCGTCGGGGTGGGCATGGTCTGGGGATCCAGGGAAAAGAAGTTTCGGCCGGAGGGCAGGATGTGGGCGTTGCCACGGCTGGGCGCTCCCGACGGCCCAGGGGCCACGAACCCGCCGTCGAGGGCCGTCATGATGGCGTCGATCTCGTTGTTGGTGGCGTCCAGCCGGGGCATGAGGTCTGTGAGGACCCAGGTGAGGGTTTCGATGACGTCCCCACGTTCGGCACCGAGTTGCTCATGACACAACTGGGCCGCCAGATCGTGCGCTTCGGTGTCGTCGGGGTGCCGGTCGCGGTGGCGGACGACAACAGGGGTGAGCAGCTTCACGCAGCGACGATGAGCCTCGGACATAAGCTGGCGTCCGGTCAGACCGTCGGGCAGGTCGGCGGTGACGGGCACTGGCTCGCCGGCTCTAGCAGAGACCTCGTCAAGGCTGGTCCCCCAGGCATTCAGCACGGCTTCGCGTAGGGACGGTACCGGCCCGTTGGGCTGACGGGTGAGTTGGGCGACGTACTCCACCTTGGCGGCGATCGGGTCGTCGTGTCCGGCGACGACTTGGCCCAGCACGTGCAGACCGTCAGAGATTTCACGGTCCTGCAGGTCGAGCAGATGATGGTGGACCCTGTCGAGCACCTCGACGGGGTCGGCGTCGACGTCGGCACTCGTCAGACCCAGATCGGTGTCCAGGCCTGCTTTGGTGACGGCGTCCCATACCTGCTCGGCGACAAGTCGGGCGCGCTGGGGGCTTTGCGACTGTGCCCCGGCGTATTCGCGCAAGATGCGGTCGATCTCGGCGGTGGAGTCGTATAACTCGGCCTGACGCATCGGTGGGGTGAGGTGGTCGATGAGGGCTGCGGCACTGCGCCGCTTAGCCTGGGTGCCCTCCCCAGGGTTATTGATGATGTACGGGTAGATGTTGACCATCCGGTCCAAGGCAAGCTCCGGGTAGCACTCCTCGGACAGGCCCAGCCCTTTGCCGGGTAGCCATTCCAGGCTCCCGTGGGTGCCGACGTGGATCACAGCGTCAGCTTTGAACACGTCACGGATCCAGCGGTAGTGGGCTAGGTAGTGGTGGGGCGGGGGCAGGAGTGGGTCGTGGATGTCGGAATCAGTGACAGCTTCGAAATTTCCCCGCGGCGGCTGGATCGTCAACAACACGTTGCCGTCGAGGTGCCCGGCGAAGGAAAATTCGTCGTGGTGGACGAAGAGGGATCCCGGGTGCGGGCCCCAAGCGCGATCCATCGACTCGCGGACGGATGCGGGAAGTGCCCGGTACCAGGACCGGGAGGTGGCAAGGTCAGCATGGACCTCGGCGCGCTGATACATCTGCTCGGGGGTGAGCCAGCGCTGGTCGCAGGTCAACGATGACAACAGCACCTGAGCGAGGTTGTCGGCGCTGTCGAACTGTTCTGGGACGTCGTAGCCATCCTCGGCCATTCGGACGAGGAGCCGGCGTACCGACTCAAAGGTGTCCAGCCCGGTGGCGCAGCCGATCCGGTCATTACGCGGCGGATGGTGGTGGAAGACGATCGCCACTTTGCGTTGGTTGGCGGAGGTGCGGGCCAGCCGGGCCCACGAAAGGGCCAGTTCGGCCATCGCCTCGGGGCGGCCGGGGACTGGGACCATGTGTGGTACGACGGCTCCGGTGAGATCGTCGACCCGATCGACTTCTCGGGTGGCCAGGAACTTAGTGATGAGGGCACCGTCGAATTCCGGCTGGGCGGCCTGGGTGGCAACGTCCATCGCCCCCATACCCTGGGCCTTCCATGCCGCCAACGGGGCGTAGGAGGTCAAGGCGTGCAGCACGCTCACCCCAAGTTTCGGATAGGCGTCCGCGTTGGCAGGTACGCCGGCGGTCATGGACATGCCGTGGACGTCGATCAGGGTGTCGATGACGCGGTTGCCATCATCGTCGCGTAGCAGAGTTTCGAGGGTTTGGGCCATGCTGGGGTTACCGCGGCGGGCGTCAGGAAGACGCAAACAGAAGAACGGCACAGTGTTGGCGTCGAGTCCCTCGATGGCCTCGATCAGGGCTTCGATGTGCGCGGTGTTGTGCTCCAGCCAGTAGCTGCGCGGGAAGGTGATCCCAACGGTGGGCAGATCGGGGTCCAGATGGTGCCGGTACTCGGCCAGGTTGGTGAACAGGCCGTGACGTGGATGCCAGATCCCCTCGGTGGGGGCGGGGATGACGTCGGGGATGGGGGCTGACCCGCCCCGCACCCGGTCGACGAGGATCCGTAGCGCCGCCTCGACGTTGTCCGGGCCGCCCATCTTCAGCAGCCCGATGAGACCCCTCCAGGTGCCGTCGTCGAGCCCGCTGGCCCAGTCCTGGGCGGCCAAGAGCCCGTCATCGTCACCGGAGGTGGGTTGGATGTGGATCCACGGCAGCGGCAGACCGGATTCGCGACGGTTTTTCCACGCCTCGACCAGAGCGGGCCATGCCGGGCAGGAAGTGGTACCGCCGTGGAAACTAAGCACGATGGCGTCACTGCGGGCGGCCGCCTGGGCGAAGGCGCGGGCTAGTTCCGGGTCGGTGATCTGATCCTTGGTGCGGCCGAAGAGGGTGATGTCGAGACCACGAGTGCGTAGCCGTGACAAGGCTTGGCTGACGAGGGTGAGTTCGCCGCCGGTGGCCGAGAAGAAGCTCAGGGTGGTCATGATGCACTTTCCAGACGGGCGAGAGTGCTGTCGATGAGGCAGGTGAGGGGAGTCCGGCGCTGTTCCGGGTCGGCAAGGGCATTGGCCTCTACTCGGGATGGGCAATCGCCGGGGCATCGTCCGGCCAAGGCGCAGCGGTGGCAGGGTCCGCGCAGGGTGTGGCGATCTTGCGAGAAACGCCGTCGCAAGCTTTCCCAGTCGATGCTATGGACGGTTCCCGCCCGGGAAGCCATATCTCCGACAGCTTGAGAACAGGGGTAGACGCTGCCATCGGGTGCGACCGCCATTGATTCCCCGATCGCCGCATGGCAGTAGGGGTGGTTCGCCACCGGGAGCAGAGTGCGGCCCGCGGGGTCGACGGCGCTGGTCGTGGGCACAGGACCACGGCGGAGAGCAGTCCTGACGGTCTCCAACTCCCGCCAGCGCAAGGGTGTGGCGCGCAGCGCGTTGATCTGTGCCAGCCGCCGGTGGAGCGTGGTGATTCCGTTGATGACGGCCTCGTCGCAGGGCACGAGTTCATCTCGCCCGGTTGCGCTCCCGATTGCCACAAGCGGGTCGAGTCCGAATCCGGTGACGTTGGGAAGCGCGGCGAGAGTGACGGCCAGCCCGTCTAGGTGATCGACGTTGAGGGCTGACAGCACTGTTGTCACCCGCACCGGGATGTCGGCGTGAGCGAGGGCGAGCAGGCCCCGGAAAGTCTGCGCCGCCGAACCGCGCGTCTTCTCGTGCACTGGGGGTGGCCCGTCGACGCTCACCCCGACTCGGACGCTGTGGCGTTTCAGCATGGCGATGATGTCGCCGTCGAGGCGGGCGGCATTGGTCTGGATGCCGCAGGTGACCTTTCCCCACCGAATTTCCACAACACGCTTGGCGACGTGCTCAATGAGGGAGGGCACCAGAGTCGGCTCCCCGCCGGCCAGTTGGACGTGGGCGGGCTGCCCGGTGGTGCGTACACCCTCGGCGACGAGGTCCAAGGCGGTGTCTGCCACCTCAACGGGCATCCGTCCGCCTCGACGGTCGCGGCGGTAACAGTAGGGACAAGTGAGATCGCAGGCCGCGGTCGGCCACAAGACGAGATAGCGCACGGTCATGACCGGGCACGCTCCCTGTGACGACCGATGAGATGCTCGTGGAGCTGGGAGAGGGTGGGTAGTACACAGTCGTCGACCGCCCAGCCTTCATCGGTGACTCCGATCGTTAGTACCTCGTCACCCGGCTGCTCAACGACCCGGTACCCGGATCGGGTCAGAACGTGGCGAGCGAGGTCGGCGTCTACACCGTGACCGACGACCCGTGCGACCGGGCGTCCGGAATCGGATTGCCAGAAGGTGAGGGTGCGAAGGTCGAAGGTGATCCCTTCGATACGGAAGGCTGCCTCAAGCGCACCGTTGCGGGCCAGGTCCTCCGGTGCCCCGATTACAACGTCGGTGTCGTGCCCGGCTACCCACAGGGTGTCGGCGTAACGCATCACCGGCTCGATGTCGTGGCTGCACACCACCACGGCGATGTTGCGCGCCGTGCATACCTCGCGCAGCATGCCGAGCAGGGCGATCCGTCCCGGTGGGTCGAGGAAAGAGGTCGGCTCGTCGAGCAGCAGTATGGACGGCTCCTGGGCCAGCGCCCGGGCCACCATCACCCGTTGACGCTGACCGTCCGACAGCTCACCGATGAAGGCGTCGGCCAAATCGGCAGCGCCCACCGCCGTCAGCGACTCGTCGATGACCGCATGGTCATGGGGCCGCAGCCGCCCACCGATGCCCGAATGTGGATGGCGCCCCAGCGAGACGACGTCGCGGCAGGTGAGCCGGGCCACCGACACCCGGTCGGTCAGCACGGTCGAGAGGGCTTGGGCGACCTGACGGCGCGACATCCGGGACGTCGGGGTGCCGTTGATCCGCACCTCGCCGGCAAGGCTCGGCTGCAGTCCAGCGACCGAGCGCAGCAGGGTGGACTTTCCGGCACCGTTGGGCCCCACGAGCCCAATCATCTGCCCGGCAGCCACCGAACCCGTCACCCCCGACAGCACCCTCGTGACGTGGCGGCCCGAACGGTACCCGACCGTCAGGTTCGACAGTGTGAGACCGGTCATGTCGCCTCCGCCTCCCGGTACCAGCGGATGAGGATGACCATGACGACCGGCGCCCCGAAAACTGCGTTGACGGCGTTGACGGGCAGCACGTCGTCACCGGGCAGCTGTGCCAGGATGTCGGCCATCAATGCCAGGGAACTGCCGGTGAGGATGCATCCGGGCAGCAGATGACGATGATCGGCCGTCCCCAACACCCCACGCGTCAGGTGGGGAATGGCGATTCCCAGGAAGCCGATCGGCCCGCAGAACGCGGTGGCGGCACCGGCGAGGATGGCTGTGCTCGCCACCAGCAGGGTGCGCACCACCTTGAGGTTCATCCCCATCGTCTGAGCGTAACGTTCCCCCAGCAACAAGGCGTTAAGCGGCTTGGCGAGCAGCAGGCTGGCGAGGATCATGGCCACAATGATCGGCACCATGACTCGCAGGTTCTGCCACGTCACACCGTGGTAGCTGCCGAACTGCCAGCGGGTGTACTGGGCAATGAGCTCTGGGCTCGCCCGCGACAGCAGTACGGTGACCCCAGACGAGACGAAGTACCCGATCATGACGCCGAGCAGCAGCAGGATCGTCGAGGAGTGGATGAATCGTCCTGCCAGCATGACGATGAGCAGCACGACGGCTGCCCCCAGAGCGGCTGCCACCATGATCAACAGGTCCGGTCCGATGCCCAATCCGGAGGCGAAGGTCGCCGCACCCGCCGATGCCGAGGTGGACAGCACCACCAGGGCGACGCCGAGACTGGCACCCGACGAGATACCCAGTACGTACGGGTCGGCCAAGGGATTGCGGAAGAGAGTCTGCATCTCCAGCCCGGACATTCCCAGCGCCGCCCCGACGAGCAGGGCGGTGATGGTGCGAGGCTCTCGGACGTCATGGATGATCGTCATCGAGACGGGATCGACGTTGGTGCCACCGGTGACGACCGTCATGACGTCACCTAACGGGATGTTCACCGATCCCAACGCCAGGCCGGCCAGGGTGACGGCGACGAAGATCGCTGCGAGGATCGTGAAACGTACCGGCAACGGCAGTCCACGCCGCCCCTGCGTCTGCCGGCTTCGTACATCCCGGTGATCCCGCACGTCCTGGCCTGGTGCCTCTCGGCTCTGCGACGTCTCCTGGTGGCCGTGTCTCACTGGTTGCCCCTGATACGTCCGCGGTGTGCCTCGGGGCGTTCGCGCCTCTCGTGACGGCACTGCATCATGTACCGAGGTGCAGTCACTTCGCGGTGGCCTTGCGGTAGAAGTGGAACTGGTGATCGCGGTCCAGCTCGGGGTGCAGGATCGCCGTCAGGTCCGCCAGGACGAGGTCGGGACGTACGACTCCGGTCTGCCAGTAGTCGTTGCCGTGCTTCGGGTCGGCTCGCAGGGTGGCGTCCCACACATTGCCGTTGTCGAGGGCCTTAAGCGACTTCAGACGTGGGTCGGCCTTGAGGATCTGCGGGATGGACGACTTCTCCGGCCCGTCGATCCAGAAGTCGGCGTCGTGGGCCTGCTTGATGACGGCCTCGGTGTCCAGCTTCCTCGAGGCTACCCCGTGGAGGTCCTTGAACACGTACTCACCACCGGCGTCACGCAGGAACTGGATGGCGTAGTTCTCGTTGGGTTTGATGTACCAGACGCCCTTGTACTGTGATCCGTGGAGCACGGTCGGTCGTGTCTTGACCTTGGCGGTGCGTTTCGCGGTCGCGTGGTACTTCTCGGCGATCTCGTCATACTTCTGGTTCGCAGTTTTCTCGGCATTGACGAACAACGAGTCGTACTTGATCCACTCGGCACGTCCCAGCGGGGTGCTCTCGAGGAAGTTCGGCTCGGCAACGACCGGGATGCCCATCTCCTTGATCTTGTCGATCTTGCTGGTGTTGTCGCTGCCGCTGACGAGGTTGAAGATGAACAGGTCCGGGCGCAATGCCGCTAATTTCTCGGTGTTGATCTCGGTGGCGTTGTCGCCTGCCGCGAAACTGGCGACCTTGTGGTCCTTGAGGGCCTGACGGGTGTCCGGATTCCCGACTCTATCGACGTTGACCATGCCAGCCACGGAGTCCAGCTTTCCCAACATCTGGAACTTCATTGGCAGGGTCGTCGAGCCCAACGCCACCTTGGTGGTGGGAATGGTGATCCGCTGCGCCTTGGCGAGCTCACCGTCCAGATGCGGGTCGGGGGCACCACACTGCACCAGGACGTACTGCACCGGTTTCGTCGCGGTGTTCGACGGGTGCTTGAGCGTCACGATCTTGTACGACTTGTGGTACGACACGGTGATGTCGCGAGCGTCGCCGAAGGTGGCCTTGTCGCCGAAGTAATCCTTCGAGGGGTCGAAGTCCTTGATGCAGCCCTGCCGGGAGGGCCCGCTGGACGACGTGTTCGCCGAGGAACCTGACTGCTCGGAGTGTGAGCACCCGGTGAGGGTGGCGACGCACATGGTGGTGGCGGCCAGACCCGCCACCAGACGATTGATGGACATGTTTGCTCCAGAAAATGGTGAAGGGAGGGTGTGCGGCGAGCAACGCCGTCGAGGGATCAGCTGAGCTTGGTGTAGTAGTACGGGGTGTACCCCTTCATGAGGTCTGGGTGGAAGATGTAGGTGAGGTCAGCCAGTACGACGTCGGGCTGGACGATCCCGGACTGCCAGAAGTCGTTTCCGGTGTCTGGGGCAGTGCGTTTGCTGGGGTTCCAGACGTTGCCATGCTTAAAGGCCGACAGGTTCGCGTAGCGCGGGTTCTGCTTGAGGGCGTCATCCTTGCCGTGCCACGTCGTCATGGACATGTAGTTGCCGTTGAGCCAGAAGTCGGCCTTGGAACCGTACTTGAAGACGACCTCGGCGTCGGTTGGGGTGGCTCCGTTGCCCTTGACGGCCTGGGCCATGACGTCGGAAGCTCCGGCGTCGGTCATGAACTTGATCATGTAGGAGTCGGCCCCCGGGACGTACCACTGCCCCTTGGTCTCCTGACCGACGAGCACGCTGGGTTTGTCGGCAGCGTTCTTGGCCTTCTTCGCCACCTCGGCGTAACGCTCGGCGATGCTGTCGAAACTCTTCGTGGCGGCGCCCTCCTTGTTGAGCAGGATGCCGTAGGCTTTCATCCACTCGGCCCGAGCTAGCGGGGTGGACTCGAGGTAGTCGAGGTCTTGCAGCACCGGGATGCCGGCGGACTGCACCTGCTTGAACTCTCCCACCTCTGAGCTGGCAGCCAGCACGGCGTCGGGTTTGAGGGAGATGATCTTCTCTGTGTCGATCTGCATCCTGCTCGATCCGTAGCTTGATATGTGGCGGGCCTCAAGGGCCTCACGTGCCGGTCCGCGATAGATCTGCTCGATCTGGTTGACGCCGACGATAGAGTCCAGGGCCCCCAAGGTGTGGAAGACCGGAATCTGGGTGGTGGAGGAGGCGGCGACCCGTTTGACCGGGACGTCGATGATCGGGGCCTTGGCGAGGTCACCAGTGAGTGCCGGCTTGGGAGCACCGCACTGCAGCAGCACGAAGGTCTGTGCCGGCCTGTCCTGCTCACCGAGGGTGAGAACCTTGTAGGACTTGTGGTAGCTGACGTGGACGTTCCTGGCCCCGGTGAAGGTGGCCTTGTCACCGAAGTAATCCTTGTCCTTGTCGAACTCCCCAGACTTGATGCACCCCGACATGTTGGCACCGGTGCCGACTGACGGGGCGGCTGTCGAGGTGTTCAGTGAGGTGGTTCTGTCGCTCGAACCCGAGCAGCCCGTCAGGGCCAGGGCGGGTGCGACGAAGAGGGTAATGAGGGCCGAGATCTTCCTCGGCATCGTCTTCGGAGTATTCACGCGGTTCTCCCTGCGGTCATGCCGCAGGTTTCGCGGAGGCGCACATAGTGTGCCCGGCAGACTCCTACGGCGAGAGTCAACAACTGCCACTCCTCAGAGAGTCGACCGGACTGAGCCTTGCAGGCATTACCGTTGCGCGACAGTGTCGGATTTGCACCGACTTCGCCCACTGCGGAGTGCCCCAAACCGAATCCGACTCGAGGCAATCGCACACTAACACCATGCATATGGGGTTCGTCGCGGGGGATGGAAAATGCTGCAGGTAGTTCCAGGTAGCGAATCGTCAGGAGCGCAGGTGCCCGATGACTGCCCACGGTCGTTCGGGGTTGACCAGGGCGTGCAACTGCTCAAGATTGGTTTTGGCACAGGCCATGACGACGCATGTGGCCGGGCCGCCGGAGCGGGTTAGGTCGACGTCGGTGGGTTGGAATGCGACGCGCAGTCCCGCAGTGGAGGCCAGCTGTTTGGCCTCCCAGGCCACCCCATGAGACCCGACCGGGACACAGTCGTGCACCTTCCCCGAAGCCATTAGTGCCCTAACCTCCGTGACGTCCACAATCTCGCGCCGACCAGGGGCGACGTCATCGTCAGGGGCCGAGATCGGAGCGCCGACACACACCAAGACGTCTCCGTCTAGGGACTTCGGCAAATCCTCGTGGTGCATGACGCCGATAATCGTCACCCCGACGCCGGTTTGGGTGGTGGCGACGTTGTCCTCCGTCGATCCGGTAACCGCATCTGGGTCGATCCCGGCGTCGAGCGCACAGCGTCGGAATTCGGCGATCATGGGCTGAGCAGATGCACTGTCCTGGCACAGTGTGTCGACGAGGACAAGCGGACGCGCACCGGCGCACAGCACCTCCAGCAGCGGCACTCGCGCTCCCAAGTGGGCGCACCACACCGGGTCGGCCGGGTAGGAATCGTCGGGACGCGGCCCGATGCCGCCGATCGTGTCACAGGCGATGACCAGACGGGAGGCCGGGATATCGGCCAGCAGTAGGTCGCGTAGTCGGGTGATGGACAAGCACCGGGAGGGGACACGGTTCGGGGCGGTCATGGTGTTATTCAACCGCCCCGAAACCGCATCGTCAGGACGTCACGGCAGGATGTCCTCGTAGTAGGTGTTCTTCAATAGCTTCGACAACAGCCAGCTACCGGGCAAGCGACCATTGTTGAGGGTTTTGGCGGAGGCCAGCAGGGAGCGGATGTCGTACTGGGTTGGCCAGATCGGCGGGATGTCACGGTCAAGGTCGAGCAGGCCGTAGACGGCCATCATTGCGGTGCGTGCCGAACCCTCGGTGGTGAAGACGCAGTCATCGGGGGTTTCGACGAACTGGCCTAGGCAAGCCAGGTTGACGCAGCCGTCCGGGATGACCTCCGGGCGATCGCCCTTGCCGCGGGGCATGAAGAAGGCCGTGATCCACGGCATCGTCGCGATTCGCACCTTGGTGTGGGCCTTGACCTCCTCGAACTGGTCGAGCAGTCCGAAGTGATAGCAGTACTCTTTGAGCAGTTCCTCGCCGGTGCATTCCAGCATTGTCTTGTTGACGACGTCGCCCTTTTCGAACGGGTACAGCCCGTAGGCCCATGCCACGCCCCAGTCTTCAGGCTGGCCATGGAACTGTGGCTGACGATTCATCGTCAGCGAGATGCACCACGACGAGTCCTCGGCGGTGATGATGCCGCCGGTGACGGTGCGCCCGGACAACGGATCGTTGCCGGTCAGCTCCTTGATCTTCTTGAGGAACGGGTGGTCACGACCGATGAAGTTGAAGCTGATTGATTGCCACACCGTCTTGTCAGCGTCGCCGCAGAAGACATCGGGACGTCCGAACGCGGGGGAGCGGCGAACCAGGTTGCGCCACAGCTCCCAGCCGGCCTGCATGTCTTTGTGGTAAGGGGCAGGGGTGTCCATGTCGCCGTATCCGGTGCACTCGGTAAGTGAACCGTTGGTCACGAACACCAGGTCCTTGGCGGACATGTCGATGCGATGCTCGCCACCCTCCTTATCGCGCCACAGGATGCCGCGGGCGATCTTGCGGTGGGCGGTGATCTCTAGGTCGACGTCGTAGACGAGGGTGTCGTACTGGAAGTTCACGCCCTTTTCGGTGAGCCACTTCACCAACGGGACGACGAAGGAGTCGTGCTGGTTGTAGCGACTGAATCGCAGACAGGACAGATTCGAGAAACCGGGAAGATACTGCAGGAAGCGGTGCATGTACCGTTTGAGCTCGGTAAGGGACTGCCACTGCTCGAAGGCGAACATCGTCTTCCACAGCAGGTAGAAGGTGGACTGCAGGAAGTCCTCGTCGAACCAGTCCTCGATCGACTTGTAGTAGGTGTCCGACTCCTTGGCCAGCAAGAGCCTCACGATGTCGAGCTGGCCTTTCTTGTTGAGCCCCATCTTTGAGGCGTCGCGCTTGTGACCGCGATTATTGATAATCCGACACGGATTGATGTTGGGGTCGTTCTCGTTCACGATCCGGAATTCATCCAGAACGCTGTAGGGTTCGGGCATCTCCAAGGCTGGGATGTCTTTCATGATGTCCCAGAAACACTCGAAGTGTTGCCCCATCTCACGACCACCGCGAGCGATGAAGCCCTTCTCCGTATCCCCTGCTCCGTCGAACGCGCCGCCGGGTTCTGACATTTCCTCGAGGATGGTGATGTTCTCCCCAGGCATCTGGGCGTCGCGAATCAAGTAGGCAGCGGAAAGAAGCGAGGCGATGCCCGAGCCGACGAGGTATGCCTTGCGCTCAGCGACGTCATCGGGCGGTACAGGGTGGTTCTGGGTGTAGCGGCCGAGGTCGTTCTGCACGAAAGGGTTGCCATCCGGGCTCACAGGGTAGCTGCGTTGATAAATGTGTTGGAAGTTCGTCATGACTGCTCCTCACACGACTTCGTCGGAAGTCCTTCGGTGAACTTCGACCAGTTCCCACGATAGCGCTGTCACCGCCTAATGGACCCTTGCCAACGACTTTTGTAGGAGTTTTGCAGGTGTTCGGTCGGTTTTCAGCGGCGGAGCGCAAGTTGTGGTGGGGTGACATACTGGTCTTTGGACACGGGGTGCGCCTCGGTGGCGCTGAGATCACACCCGTGGAACCTGATCTAGTTCGTACTGGCGAAGGGATGTCCGAGATGACCACTAGTGATGCGCTTGCCGAGCGGGGAACAATTCCCCGCGTCCTGTCAATTGCGGGTACCGATCCGTCCGGTGGAGCTGGCACCGCAGCCGACACCAAATCAATCGTCGCGGCAGGTGGATATGCGATGGTTGTCGTCACCTCCTTGGTGGCCCAGAACACCGAAGGGGTGCGCGCCATCCACACCCCGCCGACCGACTTCCTGGTCCAGCAACTGGCCGCTGTCAGTGATGACGTGAGAATCGACGCCGTCAAAACCGGAATGCTCGGCACCGCTGAGATCGTCGACGCGGTTGCGACCTTCCTCGACGAGCATCGACCGCCGGTAGTCGTCGTCGATCCGGTAATGGTCGCCACTAGCGGGGACCGCCTTCTTGCCCCCGACGCAGAGGCTGCCATGCGCGAGTTTTGTCGCCGCGCAACCGTCATCACCCCGAATATTCCGGAGCTCGCGGTGCTGTGCCGGAGCGAGCCGGCGACGACCCCGGAGCAGGCCGTGGAGCAGGCTCGTCGGTGGGCGGCTGAGACGGGAGTGGCTGTCGTCGTCAAGACCGGGCATTTGAATTCGCAGCGGGTCGACAATATGTGGGTGACGCCGGAAGGAGCAATGCACACCGTCCCGGCGGCGCGGGTGAAGACGACCAACACCCACGGTACCGGGTGCTCACTGTCCTCAGCCTTGGCGACCCGGTTGGGTGCCGGTGACACCCCGGGGGATGCCCTGGCGTGGGTCACCGACTGGCTGCACGAAGCGATTCAGTACGGGTCGGCGCTGAACGTCGGTAAGGGCCACGGCCCGGTGGACCACTCCCATCGGGCACGTCGGCTGGCCAAGGACGCCTCGGCAGTGGCGTGGTTTGCGCCCATCGACCCCTTGGAATCCCCGCAAGGGTTGGTTGGATCGGCAGAGCCTGCACCGGACGCGGTGGTTGCCCCAGCCGGCCCATGGACGACGGCCCTGTGGCAAGCAAGTGGGGACATCGCTCGTCGCATTGAGGACTCGGATTTTGTTGCCGCTCTCGTCGACGGCACCCTGTCGAAGCCGGCCTTCGAGTTCTACCTGGGGCAGGACGCTCAGTACCTCACCTACTATTCACGAGCTTTGGCATCCTTGGCGGCTCGTGCTGTCGACCCGGAGGAGTCAGTGTGGTGGGCGCAGTCCTCTCAGGCGTGCCTTGTTGAGGAGGCAGAACTGCACCGCTCTTGGTTAGGGGATCACATCGACGTGGTTGCCGGGCCGGTGACCTTGGCCTACACGGACTTTCTGCTGGCCCGGGCATTGGGTGACGACTACGTCGTCGGTACGGCAGCGGTACTGCCTTGTTTCTGGCTTTATGCACACTTGGGTGCCAAGGTTCCGCACGTTCCCGACGACCACCCTTACGCCTCATGGTTGCAGACCTATGGGGATCCCGAGTTCGTCGAGGGGGCGTCACACACCATCGGTCTGGTGGAGAAAGCCTTCCAGAACGCCTCCGCCGTCACCAGGGCTCGCGCTGCCCATGCCTACCTGACGGCCTGCCGTCACGAATTGGAGTTCTTCGACCAAGCTTTGCGGGTCTGACTAGCTCGTCAGCACAAAGATCATATGACCACACTTGTGTCTGTTGCGCGCCTGGCCTCGGCTGGAACGTCGATGCCCTCTGAGGGACGCGCTGCCCTGTGGGCGGGTGTTGTCGGGCCCCGATGGACCATTGCCTCACCGCCGCCGTTGCCGCGCGGCCCGGAGGAACCCCTTGGGTGCTCGCCCCGACGGCCATCGGGCTAGTCCCGGTGCGTACTCGGATGGCTCGGGAATTCCTTGATGCTGGGCCCGACGTGGCCGGGGAGGTTGCGGCAGCGCGTGCTGGCGGACCCGGAAGTTTTCGGGTGCAGCTGCGTGACGCCCTTGACGAGGCGGCGAGAACCGCAAAATAGGAGATGAGATGACTTTAGACCTGCGGTGCTATTTGGTGACGTCGGGGACTGGTCGGCACACCGTCGAGACTGCGGCAGCGGCCGCTGGGGCGGGTGCCGGGATGGTGCAGGTACGGGCCAAGGAATTGTCCACTCGTGATCTGTTCAGTCTGGTTTTGCAGGTCGGCGAGGCGGTTCGTCGAGCGAACCCCGCGACGCGGGTGGTCGTGGATGACCGCGCCGATGTCGCCTGGGCGGCCATACGGGCGCGAGGGAACGTCCACGGGGTGCACGTCGGATTGACGGATTTGCCGGTGCGTGATGCGCGGGCGATGCTGGGCCCCGACGCGATCGTCGGTTACACCACGGGAACCTTGGACCTCGTGAGATCGGCCGAACCGTTCGCTGATGCGCTCGACTATGTGGGTGCGGGACCGTTCCGACCCACCCCGACCAAGGAATCGGGCCGCTCCCCGCTCGGCGTTCAGGGGTATCCGGCCTTAGTAGGGGCGAGCAGCCTGCCGGTTGTCGCTATCGGTGACGTCCAGGTGGCCGATGTCCCTGCTTTGGCGGCCACCGGTGTGGCCGGTGTCGCGATGGTGCGGGCCATCATGGCCTCCGATGACCCTGCCGCAGTGGTGCGGCAGGTTGTGCAGTCTTTCGATGAGGTGCGGGTTAGCTGATGCTCTGAGGCGGTTTGGTGGGCTGACGTTGTTTCCCCGTTGGCGTAGGCATTGAGGTTGTGACTTTATCCCGTGTTGACGCTTCTGCTCTGTTCCCCTCAGCTCCGTGTGGTGATACTTCACCATCATGGATGACCACCTCACCCACACACTTTCATTTCACCTCTGTGTGGCGATATGGGTCGTGATCGTTGGGGATGCCTGGTGGGGTTGCAGACCGTGGGTTCGTAACCCTGATTTCCACAACCGGACACAATCACCTGCCGTCTAGCTAGAGAAATCAGCAAGGTTTACGCCGGTACGGCGCCATTCATGATCTGGCGCAGGACCTGGTTGGTGAGCGTGGTCTTAGGGCGGTGACGTTTGTGCAAGTGATTGATGATCCAGTCCAGCACGAACTTCGGATCGCGCCGCAGCATCGTCGGGGTGGCGTGTAGGATTCTCCACCCGGCCTGCTCCAGATGGGCCGAACGCACCATCATCGCCTCGTACCCTTCCGGGGTGCCGTGGACCGAGCGGCCTTCCATTTCCACGCCCAGCATCTCAGCCTGGAACGCTTGATCCAGGACATAGCGATAATTCCCCTCACCAACCCACACTTGGTGGTTCGGCTTGTGACCAGTGATCCCGGTTGCCCGTAGGATTCGCGCTAATTCCAGCTCCGGGATCGACCAAGGATTTAGGTCGATGTCGGCTAGCGCACGGTCGACTTCGGCCTTCGAGTACCGGCCGGTGAGGGCTTTACGGGCCGCCCGGCATGAGGCCGGGGTCACTAGGCGTTGGCGCAGAGCCTGGCACACCCAGTCCCACTGTCCCTGGATTGCCAGGATGATCACCGATACTTCTGGGATCGCGACTCGTATTCCTTCTTCTTCGATGGTGAAATAGTGGGGCACGTGCCAGCGATGCACCCAGATACGGGGTCGCCTCAGACGGCGAGTGGGCGAGAACGCCTCGATGGCCTGGATGCCGGTGTAGTCCCAGCAGCGCTGAGTGACCGGATTCTTCAGTCCGAGCAACACCAAGGCGGCCATGCCGACCAGCGTCGCGTCGCGGTGCCACAACTTCAGTGCTTGGATCATCGTAGTGACGTGGCGGGCAGCGCCGGTGGCGGCCACCACTCCCGGCAGGATGCGTACCGTATCGCCCCGGGCGACGGACCGGTCAGCCTGGCCTCGCAATGGGCTGTCACGGACAATGCGCGCCACCCCGCCGTTGCTGCGCAGCTCTAGTTCAAAGTTTTCCCTCATGTCCACAGTTATCGACACAGGCCCGCGGATGCACCACGTTTTTTGAACCTGTGGACAACCCGGCCCAGATCAGCCGTACTGGCTGTGGATAAGTCGTCACCTACTCGCATCCCAGCCACGTGAGATGGCACCACGGGCAGCCACCACCCCAATCACCACACTCAGGGTGGAGGAGGTGAAGGGGCACCGTGGTGACGGGTCCATGGCGGGAAGAGGGTGATGTGGCGAGGAGAGCCGTAATGATGATGAGGCCAAGGAGGGGATGGTACGTGGAACTTGTGTGATGGGGTCGCCGGGGTGACTAGCGCTCCCAGAACGGTTTCGAACTGGGAGTGTTAGGAAAACGTCAGGATCCCGCACATCCCCATATGGGATCCGTAGGGAAGCGCGACAGCGGCCGGGTCACGCGGTTTCGATGGGTGGTGGTGCCACAACCGGCACCCCGGAAACCCCGGGTCGTCGTCAAGGAGCCCGTCATGCTCGACGTCATCTGGCTGCTCGGTGTCATCGCCTTGTTCATCCTGCTCGCCCTGTGCGTGAAGGGGGTCGATGCGCTATGACCATCCTTAATCTGGTGGCCGCCATCCTCGGTATCGCCGCCGTTGTGTATCTCGTGATTGCCCTTATCCGCCCGGAGCGTTTCTAATGACGTGGATCTGTTTCCTGGCGGGTCTGGCTCTGCTCGCCATCGCGCTCGGTATCGCTCAGCATCACCTGGGCACCTACATGGCCCGTGTCTTCACCTCTGACAAGGACACGAGGGTCGAGACCTGGTGTTACCGCGTCATGGGGGTCAATCCCCGTGCCGGTCAGACGTGGAAGTCTTATGCTCGCGCAGTACTGGCTTTCAGTTTCTGCGGAGTCGTCTTCCTCTACGCTCTGCAACGTCTCCAGCCATGGCTGCCATGGTCCCTGGGGAAGGGATCAGTAAATCCGGCGGTCTCCTTCAACACCGCGATCTCTTTCGTCACGAACACCAATTGGCAGGCCTACTCACCGGAGGCGACCCTCGGGCACTTCGTCCAGCTCGCTGGCCTGTGCGTGCAGAATTTCGTCTCCGCCGCTACCGGCATCGCGATTGCTGTTGCGCTGATTCGCGGATTCGTTGGCCACGGTGAGCACACCATCGGCAACTTCTGGGTGGATCTCACCCGCTGCACGTTGCGCATCCTCATGCCGATTGCCGCCGTAGCGGCTTTCCTGCTCATCGCTGGTGGCGCGGTCCAGAATTTCACCGGGTTCCTGCACGTGACCGGTGTGGCTGGCGGAAACCAGGTCATCCCGGGCGGTCCCGTCGCCTCTCAGGAGGCCATCAAGGAGCTTGGCACTAACGGTGGTGGTTTCTTTAACGGTAACTCGTCTCACCCCTTCGAGAATCCGCAACCGTGGACGAACATGCTCGAGATCTTCCTCATCCTGCTCATCCCGTTCTCGCTGCCTCGCACCTTCGGGAAGATGGTGGAAGATGTGCGGCAGGGCAGGGCGATACTCGCTGCGATGGTCGTCCTGTTCACCGTCAACCTATGTGCCATGGCCGCTGCCGAATTTTCTGGCCACGGTACTGCCGCACGCCTCGCGGGAGCCCCGATGGAGGGCAAGGAGCAGCGCTTCGGATTGGCTCAGTCGGTCCTCTTCGCTAACTCGACGACGATGACCTCCACCGGCGCAGTCGACTCGATGCACGACTCCTTCACCGCCATCGGAGGGATGTTCACCCTGCTCAACATGATGCTCGGCGAGATTAGCCCTGGCGGTGTGGGGAGCGGTCTCTATGGCATGCTCGTTATCGCCGTCATCGCGGTCTTCATCGCCGGCTTGCTGGTCGGTCGTACGCCGGAATACCTTGGCAAGAAGATCGGCCCGCGTGAGATGAAGCTATCGGACTTGTACATCCTCGTGATGCCGACTCTGGTGCTATGCGGCGTAGCCTTGAGCCTGGCCGTCCCGGGCCTACGCAGTAGTGTCAATACCTCGATCGCCAACCCGGGCGAGCACGGGCTGTCCGAGCTGGTATACGCCTTCACCTCAGCCGCCAACAACAATGGTTCGGCCTTCGCCGGTTTGGACGCCTCGACGAACTGGCTGTGTGCCGCCCTCGGTGCGGCCATGCTCCTCGGGCGCTTCGTACCGATCATCCTCATCCTTGCCCTGTCGGGTGCCTTGGTCGAACGTGAACCAGTGCCCGTCACCGCCGGCACCCTTCCCACGCACAATGCGTTGTTCACGACCCTGATCGTGTTCACCGCGATCCTCGTCACAGCGCTTGTCTTCTTTCCGGTCCTCACGCTCGGACCGCTGGCCGAAGGACTGATCTGATCATGACCGTCATCCCTTCGAATTCGCGTTCCCGCGGTCTCACCGGGACTCAGGCGCGTCAGGCCCTGCCCGGAGCCCTTCGTAAGCTTGATCCGCGTTTTCAGTGGCGCAACCCGGTTATGTTTTTGGTGTGGATTGGCGCAGTCCTGACAACCATCATCGCTGGCCTGGAACTGCTCACTGGTGTCACCGACGGCGGTGTTTCCGTCGGTTTTTCCATGGCCATTGCGGTGTGGCTGTGGCTGACCGTCATCTTCGCCAACCTTGCCGAGTCGATCGCTGAGGGTCGCGGCAAGGCCCAGGCCGAGTCATTGCGCAAGACCCGCACCGCCACCAGCGCGATTCGCGTCGACGGGTGGGACGAGCGGAACGATCCGTCCGCCGAGCACACCACGACAACCGAGGTCGTCTCCTCGGAGCTCAGGTATGGCGACGTCGTCGTCGTGGCGGCGGGCCAGACGATCCCTGGTGACGGCGACATCGTCTGGGGCATCGCTTCGGTCGACGAATCGGCCATCACCGGTGAGTCAGCCCCCGTGGTACGGGAGTCCGGCGGCGACCGTTCTGCCGTCACCGGTGGTACGACAGTGCTTTCGGACCGTATCGTCGTCAAAATCACCTCGAAGCCCGGGCAAAGTTTCGTCGACCGCATGATCGCCCTGGTTGAGGGGTCCGGACGTCAGAAGACCCCCAACGAGATTGCCCTCAATATTTTGCTGGCGAGCCTCTCGATTGTCTTTGTCCTCGTCACCCTGACCCTCAACCCGATTGCGTCCCTGGCCGCCAGGCCGGTGAGCGTCACGGTATTGGTGGCGCTGCTGGTCTGCCTCGTCCCGACGACGATCGGTGCTCTGCTGTCGGCCATCGGCATCGCGGGTATGGACCGCCTGGTGCAGCACAACGTGTTGGCAATGTCCGGACGCGCGGTGGAGGCCGCTGGCGACGTTACGACTCTTCTGCTCGACAAGACTGGCACCATCACCTACGGAAACCGTCGTGCCAGCGAATTCATACCGATGCCGGGTGTGAGCGACAAAGAGATTCGCGACGCGGCCGCCCGGTCTTCGCTGGCCGACCCCACTCCCGAGGGCACCTCCATCGTCGACCTGGCCCGCGAGCAGGGCTTCGTCCCCGATGCCTGCGGCGAACAGGGGAAAGTCGTCCCCTTTACCGCTCAGACCAGAATGTCGGGCATCGACCTTCCCGACGGCACCAAAATCCGTAAGGGTGCCGGATCTGCTGTACGCGCCTGGCTGACGGAGTCCCACATCAATATGGACATCGACACGCTGGCGCACATGGATCGCCGGGTCGACTCGGTGTCCCAGTCCGGTGGTACTCCGCTCGTCGTGGCGGTACGCACCCCCGACCACTCGGGCAAGGTGCTCGGCGTCGTTCACCTCAAGGACATCGTCAAGGAGGGTCTAACCGACCGGTTTGCTGAGCTGCGTCGAATGGGCATCCGCACTGTCATGGTGACCGGAGACAACCCGCTGACCGCAGCCGCCATTGCCAAGGAGGCTGGCGTGGACGATTTCCTCGCCGAGGCCACCCCGGAGGACAAGCTCGCCTACATCCGCAAGGAGCAGGAGGGTGGCCGGATGGTCGCGATGACCGGTGACGGCACCAACGATGCCCCGGCTCTGGCCCAGGCGGACGTCGGCGTCGCGATGAACACCGGCACCTCGGCTGCTAAGGAGGCCGGCAACATGGTGGACCTTGACTCCGACCCGACGAAGCTCATCAGCATTGTCGGAATCGGCAAGCAACTACTCATCACGCGCGGTGCCCTGACGACCTTCTCGATCGCCAACGATATTGCCAAGTATTTCGCGATCATCCCAGCGATCTTCATGGCGACCTACCCGGGTCTGTCGGCCCTCAATATTATGGGTTTGCATTCCCCAGCGTCGGCGGTGCTCTCGGCGATCATCTTTAACGCCATCATCATCGTTATTTTGGTTCCGCTGGCCCTCAAAGGCGTGGCATACAAGCCCGCCGGGGCGTCGAAAATCCTCGCACGGAACCTGCGCATCTACGGGTTGGGCGGTGTTGTTGCGCCGTTCATCGGCATCTGGCTTATCGACCTGATTATCCGTCTCATTCCCGGCTTCTGATCGGAGTTCATCATGATCATCTCCTCTAGGACTCGCACCGTCCTCGTCGGGTTGCGCTCGATGCTGCTGTTTACTGTTATCGTCGGCGTCGTGTACACCGGCCTTATGACTGGGCTGGGCCAGTTGATGCTCCATCATCAAGCCAACGGCTCGCAGTTGGAGGTCAACGGCAAGGTGGTCGGCTCGACCCTCATCGGCCAGTCCTTCACCGACAAGGGTGGAAGGCCGTTGCCGAAGTACTTCCAGCCGCGTCCCTCGGCTGCCGGTGACGACGGTTACGATGCCGGGTCCTCGGGCGGTTCCAACATGGGCCCGGAAAACCCGGACCTGGCGAAGGCCATCAAGGAGCGTCGCAGCCAGGTGGCGGCCTTCAACTACGTCGATGCTGACCGGGTACCCGCTGATGCTGTGACGGCGTCGTCGTCGGGTCTGGACCCACATATCAGCCCCGAATACGCCAATATCCAGATCGCTCGGGTGGCGAAGGCTCGTCATCTCGACAAGGCCGTCGTACGGCGGATCGTTGACGATAACACCACGGGACGCCAACTCGGGTTCCTCGGTGAGACTAAGGTCAACGTCGTGACGCTCAATGCCGAACTGGATCGCCAGCACTGACGGTGCTGACGGTCGGGTAATCATGGCCTAGGAGGACGCGGTGGCTGTTCGGGGAAGGTTGCGGGTGCTGCTGGGCGCGGCACCGGGCGTCGGCAAGACCTACGCCATGCTTGACGAGGGCAAGCACCTGCGCGCCGGGGGGTCTGATGTCGTTATCGCCGTTGTTGAGACTCACGGCCGGGCAGCTACTGCGGCAATGACCGAGGGGATGGAGGTCATCCCGCGGCACTACGTCGAGTGCCGTGGCATTGAGCTGCCGGAGATGGATCTTGACGGGGTGCTGGCCCAGCACCCTGACGTCGCCCTCGTCGACGAACTTGCCCACACCAACGCCCCCGGGTCCCGTAATGAGAAGCGTTGGCAGGACGTTGAGGAGCTTCTGGAGGCCGGGATTGACGTCATCTCGACGGTCAACATCCAGCACATCGAGTCTCTCAACGACGTCGTTGAGCAAATCACTGGGGTACCACAGCGCGAGACTGTCCCGGACACCGTGCTGCGCAGGGCCAGCCAGGTGGAGGTCGTCGACCTCGCCCCGCAGGCCCTGCGCGACCGATTGTCGAGCGGCAAGGTGTATCCGGCCGAGCGGATCGACGCGGCCTTGTCAAACTACTTCCGGCTCGGCAATCTCACCGCCCTGCGTGAGTTGGCCTTGTTGTGGGTGGCCGACGAGGTCGATCACGCGCTGGCCGACTACCGTAGCGAGCACGGTATCGACTCCCGTTGGGAAGCCCGTGAACGGGTAGTCGTCGCCCTGACAGGGGGTCGGGAAGGCGAAACCCTGTTGCGACGCGGTGCCCGGATCGCGGTTCGAGCCGGTGGCGGAGAGTTGCTGGCGGTGCACGTCACCACCGAGGACGGGCTGCGCTCCCCGCATCCGGGGGAACTAGCCCGGCAACGAGGGTTGGTGGACAAGCTAGGAGGATCCTTCCACCAGCTCGTTGGCGATGACATCCCCGAGACTCTCATCGAGTTCGCGAAGTCGGTCAACGCCACCCAGCTCGTCATCGGGGCTAGTCGGCGCGGCAAACTTTCGCGGCTGTTGACCGGACACGACGTCGAGGCAGACATTATCCGGGCTTCCGGTGCTATCGACGTTCACATCGTCAGTCATGACGCCCAGGCGAAGGCGCTGCGTTTGCCGCGGATGGGTGGGTCGTTGTCGACGCGGCGTCGGATCGCTGGTTTCGCTGTGCTGGCGGTGCTCGGGCCACTCTTGACGTTGCTGTTGGTGTCGTCGCGTAGCCCGGAGGCGCTGACGACCGATGTGCTGGCTTACGAGTTGCTGGCCGTCGTGGTGGCCTTGGTAGGTGGGGCATTTTCGTCGCTCATTGCGGCTCTGGCCTCGGGTTTTGCGCTGGACTATTTTTTCACCAAACCTTTCTACACCGTCACCGTCAACGAACCGTTACACCTGGTGGCACTGTTGCTGTACCTGCTCACCGCGGCCCTGGTGAGTGTTGTTGTCGATCGCGCTGCCCGTAAGACCCGGGTGGCTCGACGCGCCGCCGCTGAGTCGGGACTGTTGCAGTCGGTGGCCGGTTTGGTGCTGCGCGGCGAGGACGCCGTTGAGTCGTTGTTGTCCAGGGCGACTGAGGCTTTCGGGTTGTCTGGGGCGCGATTGATGACCGACGGAAAGGTTGTGGCAAATTGGGGTACAACGAGTGATCAAGTCACGGAGCATCGCATCGACGACCATACCGTGGTGGAATTCCACGGCCCGGAGCCGGACGCCTCGGAGCGTCGGCTGATGTCGGTCATCGCCGCCCAGTTGGGGACAGCCTTGGAGCAGCATCAGCTGGAGGAGACGGCGAAGGCGGTGGAGCCGTTAGCGGCCACCGACCGGGTGCGCACGGCGTTGTTGTCAGCGGTCGGTCACGACCTGCGCCGCCCCCTGGCGGCTGCCACCGCCGCTGTGTCTGGGCTGCGCAGCGAGTGGTCGAAGCTTTCTGACCAAGATCGTGCCGATTTGTTGGAAACCGCTGATGAGGCGTTGTCGCAGTTGGCGAATTTGGTCACCGACCTTCTCGACGTCTCCCGGTTGCAGTCGGGGGTGCTGGGGGTCTCGGTGATGCCGGTAGACCCGGCTGAGGTCATCATGCCGGCGCTGGACGAGTTGTCCCTGGGGCCGGCCGACGTCGAGATCGACCTGGGTTCTGACGTTCCCGAGATGGTCGCCGACCCAGCCTTGCTGCAGCGAGTTGTCGTCAACCTGTTGTCGAATGCGCTGCGTTACGAGCCGGCGGGCAGCCGGGTGCGGTTGGCGGAGAGTAGCTTCGCCAACCAGGTGGAGATTCGAGTCATCGATCACGGCCCGGGGATTCCAGAGGACCGTCGCGACGATGTCATGGTGCCTTTCCAGCGGCTGGGTGATACGGATTCCAGCGTAGGGCTGGGGCTTGGCCTGGCGCTGTCGAAGGGGTTCGTCGAGGGAATGGACGGCACCCTGGCCTTGGAGGACACTCCCGGCGGGGGACTGACGATGGTGATCAGCTTGCCCCGGGTAGGGGTTGAGGAGGCAAGTGTTCAATGAGAATTCTTATCGCTGATGACGACCCGCAATTTTTGCGAGCCTTGCGGATCACTTTGGGCGCCAGGGGATACGAGGTCTTGTTGGCGCGTGATGGGCAGCACGCCTTGGAGATGGCCATCGATCACAAGCCGGACATCATTTTGCTGGATCTCGGGATGCCGCGTCTCGACGGGGTAAAGGTCATTGAGGCGGTGCGCGGCTGGTCGTCGGCGCCGATCCTGGTGATCTCGGGACGATCCGGGTCGGCCGAGAAGGTGGAAGCCCTTGACGCTGGGGCTGACGACTACGTCACCAAACCATTCTCGATGGATGAGTTGCTTGCCCGTATCCGCGTGTTGACAAGGCGTATTGGCCAGGACGAGGTAGATGAGGAACCAATCGTCGCTTTCGGGTCGGTGTGGGTGGATCTGGCTGCGCACACCGTGACCCGTGACGGGGCCAATGTCAGGCTGACGCCGACCGAGTGGCGGGTGCTGGAGCTGCTCATCCGTAATGAAGGTCGGCTGGTGACTCGTCAGACCATGCTGAGTCAGGTCTGGGGCTCCGAGCACGTCACCGACACCGGCTACCTGAGGCTCTACATTTCCCAGTTGCGCAAGAAGCTGGAGCCCGAGCCGAGTAGGCCGCGGTATCTCATCACTGATGCCGGAATGGGGTACCGGTTGGTGCTTGACCCCTGATATATGCATATAATAATGCACATGCCCACTAGAAACGTGTATGTCTCCGACGAAGACCAAAACCTGTTCCAAGAAGCAGCCGAGCTTGCAGGAGGGTTTTCACCTGCAGTGAGCGAAGCTCTGCGCGAGTACGTGAAACGTCGCAAGCTGATGAGGGGAGGGGCCGAGCAGGTTGAGGTAGATCTGCGTACTGACGGGATCGATCACCGTGTCTCGTTCATGGGGCGTCGGTTGGTCAAGGTGCAACGAGACCACGAGCAGGGCTGTCGCATTGATACCGTCTACGCGACTGCCAGGAAGCAATTTGCCGTGGTGTCGAAGGTGCGTCGTGTTCTGCCAAGCTGGGCCGGAGGCAAGGAAGATCTTTGGTCGCATCCAGAAACGTGGGACAAGGAATTCTGGACGGTCGGAGATCGTACGCTTAAAGTTTTTGCGAATTTGGATGAGTTGCGAGCGGCCGATGGTGAACTTGCAGAACGGGTCGACTCAGCGCTGCACGTCGCACCCTATGAGGTTCTGGACATTTAACACGTAGGGGGCTTAAGCGGTGGCCTGAGAGGTAGTGGTCGTCCATCTGCCGGCTACCACGTTTGACTGTTTTCGCTCGTCAGAAGCGTTTCGTCACCGATCAGTGGACCTACTACGTAGAGAGTTTGACGGCTTTGGCTCGGCCGCACGAACTGTGTGTGCGTTGGTCGCGAGGGGTTTACCGGGCATTAAAGCGGCCACCGGAACCCTGTGTTGTGGACTTCCGGGGTCAGTCTGTCCGCTCACTTGAGATGGCTCAACATTTCTGACCGACGCCGAAGTCTACGAACGCTGCGAAACGTCAACCGACGCCTTTGCAACCAAGCCTTCTTCACCAAGATCACATCGACGAAGACGACCAACTCCGCGTCGAGAACAACCGACCCTTCGAAATGCACCCCGACCCTCAGATCAACGCCAACGCCCTCACCTGGGCCCAAGACAGCAACAAGGCCCGAATCGAAACCAAGGGTTCGAGCCTTGTGCGTGGGGTGGAGCATAGGGGACTCGAACCCCTGACCTACTGCTTGCAAAGCAGCCGCGCTACCAACTGCGCCAATGCCCCGTGGACCTCCATAGTGTAGAGGATGCGCGGTGGTTTGGGCGAGTCGAAGCCTCGCGCAATGCCGTCTGGTCCTGCCAAAAAGTCGAGATTGTGACGGTACCATCGCGTTTTCGGGGCAGTTTGCGACGCATCGGCCCGGTTACGACAACACCTCGGCGGGACTAACGATAACGGCCTCGAGTCCACGCTCAGCCAGTGCGGGAGCCAACTCTTCGGCCTGACCGCAGATAGCGATCCGCCAGCTGTCGGGGATCAGCAACTCCCGCCAGGCTCGGTTCACCGACCATTCCCCAGCACTCGCCCTCGCTGATGCCACGGCGGCGAGGTGATCGTCGACCCAGTTCGGTGCCAGTCCGGCCCCGACCAGAGCTGCCACTTGGTGGGCGACCGCACCGGCGGTGTCGTACTGCAATGGGGCGATGCCAACCGAGTGGTCGCGGGCGGCATCCACTTCGTCGGCCCTCAGGTCGTCGCTGGAGGTGAGAATGCGTAATGCCTCGGCCACGGCGTCGGCTCCAACCTCAGTGCGGAAGGACCCCGCAACGGTCGCCACTCCACCATCGGGGAGTGGGCGGCTCGACATTCCGACCCCGTAAGACCATCCCTTGTCTTCCCGCAGCACCTGGTTGAGACGCGACCCGAACGTTCCGCCGAGGGCTCCGCATGCGACCTTGAGGGCAGCCCAACCCGGGTGGGAGCGCCCCACAGTGGCCTGCTGGATACGCACGTCGGCCTGCACAGCGTCGGGGCGGTCGACAAGAATCACCCGTGGTCCGTCGAGGCGTGGCTGGAGTGGAGCAACCTGCGAGGGGGAACCGCTGGTCGTCCACTCCTTGAATATTGACAAGTCGAGGTCCTCGACTCCCTCTCCGGCAACCACCAGCACGGCATCGGAGATCGTCCAGTGCGCGGCCCAGAATTCTCGTGCGGCTGCAGCGTTGAGCTTTTCTACCGACGAGAGGGTACCGATCGTGGGCAGGGACGACCGTGACCCCACTGGCCATAGCGCCCGTGCTGCTGCCATCTCGGCTAGGGACGATCCGCGCTGGCTGGTCTGGGCCAGGGAGGCTCGCGACGCGTCGATCTGACGAGCGATGTCCTCTTCGACCAGGCTCGTGGTGTTCAACAATTCGACGAAGAGTTCAGCCGCTGCATCGAACCTTGTCACGGGCACATCGACGCCGACGTGGCTTCCGGCTAACCCGGCCGAGCCGTCGTAGCTGGCCCCGATCGACTCCATGGCCTCAGCGAAAGCTGCGCCGGGATGGGGGCCGGTGGATTCGTCAGCTGTGCGGACGACGAGCCCAGCAAGGCCCTCGAGACCAGCAGGTTCGGCACACAGGGGCGCTTCCAACCCGATTTCCATAGTGACGATGCGCTGGCCAGGCATCGGAACGCGCACTACCGTGAGGCCGGTTGGCAGGGTCTCGACGAGGCACTGTGGAAAGGACCACGGCGAGCCAGGACGCACGGTGGGGCGACTGGTGAGAGGACGCTCATTACAGGTTTTCATCACGCCTCCTGGTGGACGACGGTTGACGCTTGATGGGGGGATAGCCACCGTCTTGCGGCTTCGGCAATGTGGTCCGCGGTGATAGCCCGGATGCGGTCGAGGTGAGTATTGACGAGGGCAGCGTCTCCTAGTAGCGACTCGTGCATATTGAGTAGGTCAGCCCGTTCATCAACGACGGCCAACGACTCCAACCAACTTCGTTCCACCTGGGCGCGCGCTCGCTCTAGCTCGGCCTGGCTCGGTCCGTTGGTGGCGAGTTCGGTGATGATCTCATCGACAGCCCCGGTCAGTTCTTTCTCGGAGACCCCGGGCTTGAGGTGTGCCGACACTAGAGCTGCCGACGCTCCTCGTGCCAGCCCAAAGTCGTTCATACCCACTCCATCGACGAGGTGACGTTCCCTTTCCAGGGTGCGAATGAGCCGTGAGCTCATCCCCGATCCGAGTATGTCGGTGGCCATGGCGACGGTGAGTATTGTCGGGGTTGGTGATGGGTGGAGTAGCCCATGCCCGGGTCACCGCAGTTCGCGGGAGGGGGCGCGTAACGACGACCCGAGGGTTGTCGTGGCGAACTCGTCCCTGAATGCGCTCGGGGAGGTCCCCGGTGGCAGCGGGAACCGCCCCGAGGTATTTATCGGCCAAGGTCAACCCTTCGTCGGCTTCAACACACCCGGAAATGACAAGAACGGCATTGTCGGGCCGGTACCAGGTGGAATGAAAGGCGGTGACGTCGTCGAGACAGGCGGCGTCGAGGTCGGGGACCGAACCGATGGTTGGATGACCGTAGGGATGCTCGCCGCCGAACCTTCCGTCAAGGAGCAGATCGAATAGGTCCCCATAGGGGGTGTTGTCGTAACGCTGCCGCTTCTCCTCCTTGACGACCTCGCGTTGGGTTGCCAGGTTTGCCTCGGTGACGGCCAAGTGCGCCAGCCGCTCAGCTTCTAGCCACAGTGCGAGTTCCAGCGCCCCGGCCGGTACTGTCTCGAAATAGTTGGTGCGATCGAAGCTGGTCGACGCATTCGCTGACCCACCCACCGACTCGATCGTTGCCAGATGTTCGCTTGATGCGATGCCGCTCGTCGTGCCCGAGAACATCAGGTGTTCGAAGAGGTGGGCGAACCCAAAATGGCCGGGTTCCTCGTCTGCCGACCCCACTCGATACCACATATTGACGGCAACTCCGGGAGAGGTGGTGTCGGGATTAACGACCACGCGCATCCCGTTGTCGAGTGTCGCGCGGTGTAACTGGAGGGCTTCGGACATAGGTCCGAGCATAGGGGTAGTGGCTCGGGCCCCTCCACGAGACCGGTGTGGTGAATGTGTTGGGGACGGGGTTTGATGTCAGTAGGGGTGGTAACTCTCACCTCTCCCACCCTGATTGCCACACGGGGCTCGAAGCACGTGCGGCGGATTCTTCGAGAACGCACCGTCGAACACTGGTGCTGCGAAGTCGTCTGAGCAGCGCCGTACTCTAGAGGGCATGCAGACGCAGCGAAACGTGGTTTCCCACGCTCTGCAACGCCGACACACCCTGGAGGCGTTGCGCAGCCCCCAGGTCGATCTCAGCGCCCCAACGGCGTGCGACGCCGACCCCATGCTGGTACGCGCCGCCATGCACCATGGCGAGCCCCTCAACCACGACTGTCCGGTCTGTGAGTCCCCGCGCTTAGCCCTGCTGCGCCATGCTTTCGGCCACCAGCTGGGCCAATATTCGGGTCGCATCCGTACCCTGGACGAACTAGAGGAGATGGAGCACCAGTTCGGCGAGTTTCACGTCTACGAGGTCGAGGTTTGCCCCGACTGTCTGTGGAATCACATCCTCGTCGACTACGTCCTAGGTGACGGTCGACGCCGCCGCCCACCTCGCCATCAGCCGACCGTGGAGGACATCTATGGCTGACCACAAACCCGCCAGAGCATCGAAGCGCCACGCCCCCGCGACTGGGGGCGGTGCCGGAAGGGCTCGTCGGGCCGCCGGGAGGCCCAGCCGTCATCCTAGGCTGGGCAAGTTTCTCCGGGGTTTGGTGATCGCAATCTTGTCTTTGGTGCTTATCGCCGTCGTTGGGGTCTTTGTCGCCTATGAGCGCACCGAGCTTCCCGACCCTAACCGCGACTTCCAGACGAACACCTCGTTTATCTACTACCGGGACGGCAGTCGCCTCGGGTCTTTCTCGGTACAGAACCGTCAATCGATCCCTTATGAGACGATGCCGAAGACTCTGCGTGACGCCGTCGTCTCGGCGGAGAATCGCACTTTCTGGTCCGATCCGGGTATCTCGGTCAAGGGCATGACGCGCGCCGCCTGGGCGATCGCTCGCGGTGGTGAGATGCAAGGCGGCTCGACGATCACCCAGCAGTACATCAAGGTGTTGTACCTGTCCCAGGAACGCACCATGGGTCGCAAATTCAAGGAGCTCCTCCTGGCCGTGAAGACGGGCAAGGAGGTCTCTAAAAAGGGCATTCTCGCTGGATATCTCAATACCATCTACTTTGGCCGGGGAGCTTATGGTGTTCAGGCTGCCGCTCGGGCTTTCTTCTACACCGATGCTTCGAAGCTCACCCTGTCTCAGTCGGCGGTGTTGGCTGCGGTGCTTAACAGCCCGTCAAATTTCGATCCCAGCGGTGGCGTAGGCGCTCGCGAGAGGTTACTCCAGCGATACCGGTACGTCCTCGACGGAATGCTGGAGGCCGGCAATATCACCCAGGCTCAGCACGACGAGGCTTATCGGCAGCTGCCGAAATTCCCGAAGGTCCCCGACTACAACCGATGGGCGGGAACCGACGGCTACCTCATGAAGTTGGTTTACGACGAGCTCATCGCCAGAGGGTTCTCCGATCAACAAATTAAGGGCGGTGGCCTCAAGGTGACGACCACCCTGGATCGTAAGGACCAGCAGGCTGCCGTGGCTGCAGGCCAGAAATATAAGAAAGTTGCTGGCCGCAACGCTGGTCCTGAGGGAGCCAAGAATCTACATCCTGCGCTTGCCTCAGTCGACGTCAGCTCCGGCGGTGTCCTGGCCCTTTACGGTGGCGATGACTATATTTCCAATACCCGCGATTGGGCGCTTACTGCGCGCCCGGCGGCATCCACCTTCAAGACCTACGCGGCCATAGCAGGGATGCGCCATGGATTCAGCTTGCGTTCCCGGTTGGAAGGTAACGCTTTCACACCTGACGGGGATAGCACCGAGGTTCACAACGAGAACGACCGGAACTACGGCACCGTCAGTTTGCGTCAGGCTATTGCGAAGTCGATCAACACCGCCTTCGTCGACATGGTCTCACGGATTAAGAATGGTCCGAGGGCTGTTGTTCAGGCCGCTACTGACGCCGGTTTGTCTCAGGGAACTGGGTGGGATCTGAATAACCGGATCGCTTTGGGAACTGCTGAGGTGAGTCCACTGGCTCAGGCGGGGGGCTATGCGACGATTGCCAATGACGGCAAAAGGGTTACCCCACACATTGTGGACAAGGTTGTTGACCAGTCAGGCAAGGTCCTCTGCCAGGCACCCACGCCGTCGAAGCAGACCATTGAGGCTGATATCAGCCATGACGTCAGCTACGCCCTGCAGTCAGTGGTTGAGGAAGGCACTGGACGGATTGTGGCCGGCTTTGACCATCACGTGGCCGGGAAAACGGGTACTTCGGGAGTTGGTCACGGGGTGACGTCGGCGTGGTTTGTCGCCTACACCAAGCAGATCTCGACGGCTGTCATGTTTGTGGCGGGGGATAGCGGCAACGAAAACCTTAACCGCTACGCCCGTGAAGGGGCTACCGGTTTCCACGGTGGTGATTACCCGGCTCGCACCTGGCTCGACTATATGCAGACGGCGATGAGGGGGATGCCCAACAAGTCCTTCGCTGCTCCAGACTGGGTGAATCTGTCAGGTAAGCATTATGGCTCCACCAACCGTCCGCAGGTGTCGGTCGAGGATGATTCCGATCGCGACCGGTCGAACCAGAATGATCCAGAGTCGCTGGGTAGGCCGTCTCCGACGCCGACTCGCACGTCGGCCTCCAGCCCAGAGCCGTCATCGGCGCCTTCTCGGGAGCAATCCTCTGAGCCCTCAGCGACGAGAACGGCGTCGGCCCATACACACACCTCTAAACCCACACAGACGTCACAGCCTGCGCACACCTCTAGACCGACTCATACCTCCACCCACACCTCTCGTCCGACCTCGGGCGAGACGACGCACGGTGGGAACCAGCTGAGTGGTCGGGCACAGAATGGGTAGCCTGACCACGTGACCATCCCTGATCCGAAAGAAGACGCCATGGCAGCTAGGAGGTGTGCTGTCGCACACCCAAATGATGGATCCCCGGGTTACACGGCTCGCCGTGGCCTTGATGTTCCGCGCGGATCCCGTGTGTCTCAACTGGGACTGGACCGTCGCATCGGCGGGCGTATGGGCCGCCATGCCTGGCCGCGCGGCGTCTTCTTTGATCCGGGCCCCTGGGCCATCATGAGTGCCATCGTTGTCTGGTTATTGACGATCTATCGCGTTACCCCGTGTGTGCAGCACGATGTAGCTAAGGCCGTCGATCCATATCAGCGGCAGTGCTACTCGGATATCCCGACGCTGTATCGGTCGTCAGGGATGGGTCATGGCGGGTCGTTGTTCGCGAACCCTGATATTGCCCAGACCCCTCTGGTAACCGTTCTCATGGCATTTTGCCGTCGAGTGGTGTGGGCTTTTGGTGCAGAGGTCTCCCCGAAGGCCACGGATCAGCAAGTCCTGGACGCCGCCAATGCCTACTGGGGAGTGGCCCAGATAGTGCTCTTTGTGGCTTTTCTGGCCGTCGCGATCTCCGTCATGCTGCTGGGGCGCGGATCGGACACTAATCTTCCGGTCGATGATAAGGGCCGCCCGACCCAGGCGCGGAGGCGATCTTGGGATGTTTTCTGGGTGGTGCTGTGCCCGGCGGTGTACCTCGCCGGTCTCATCGACTTTTCCATGGTTCCGGTTGCCTTAGCGACGACGTCCATACTGGCCTGGGCTCGTCGTCGCCCGTGGTTGGCCGGGATCCTGATGGGCCTGGCCTGCGCGGGGAGCCTCCAGGCGGCCGTGGTGGCTTTTGCCGTCTTGGTGTGCTGCTTGCGTGCGACGCGGTTGCCGGAGTTGGGACGGTACCTCCTGGCGGGATCCCTGGTGCTGGTGGTGTGCCACGTCATCGCGGCTTGTTTGGGCTTGCATACCTGGTGGGCCTATCTGCGTTCGACTTTCTGGTCGGGTACTGGCCTGGGAACGATTTGGTACGTCATTCAGGACTCTTCTGGTGGCACAATTCCGGGAATTGGTTGGATTACGGGCACCTTGACGGTGGGCGGTCTGCTTGGCCTGGCGTGGCTGTCGATGACGGTGCCGAGGCGTCCGCGCATCGCCCAGGTGGCCTGCGTGGCCCTGTTGATTTTGTTCATCACTAATAAGGTGTATTCGCCGCAGTGGATGCTCTTTCTGGTCCCGCTTGCTGCTTTGGCCCGTCCTGACCTGCGGGATTGGGCTGTGCTCATGGTGGGTGAGTGCTTCTACTCCTTGGCTGTGTGGGCTCATTTGGGTGGGCTTTCTCTGCCTGGTGGTTCTGACGCTGACGTCGTGTACTGGGCGTCGGTAGTGCTACGTCTGGCCTGCGAGATGTGGTTCGCGTGGGGTGTCCTGGATGACATCCGACGACCTTGGAACGACGTCGTCAGGGTGGGGTATGCCGACGATCCCACCGGCGGCGTCCTCGATCACGCCCCAGATCCGGCTCCTGAACCTGTTGAGGATTCCAGCGCGGAGGTTGCCCGATGACGCGTACCGGACGCGCGACGGCTAGGCGATTCGCTCCCTCGGCTGACGGACGCCTGGTGGCCCAGACCTGGTTGGGGAGCCGTGCGATCTTGCTAGTCGTCGCTGTGGTTGTCATGACCGGGTACCACCGCACCTTTTCTCAGGTGACGGGGAATTGGGACGTGCAGCACTACATGTCGATCGCGCGCAATGGGTACGCCGATCCTCTCGAGATGGCGTTCTTTCCCGGACTTCCGGCATTGCTGAAAGGTGGCAGCTTCCTTGGTATTCCTATGGAAGTTACCGGGGTACTCCTCGGTCTGATCGGTTCGGCCTTAGCCGCATGGGCTCTCTTCCGGATTGGTGGGATGCTTCCCGCCTGTCTGTGGCTTATTGCCCCGGCAACCGTGTTTACCATGGTCGGATACACCGAGGCACCTTTCTGCGCTGCTGCCTTCTGGGCTTGGGAGCGTGCTCGTGCTGGGCGCTGGTGGGCGGCAGCTCTCCTCGCTGGTCTGGCATGCACGTTCCGAGTTTCTGGCCTCTTCCTGATAGGGGCGCTGGCAGTCTTGGCAGTCCTTGGCGATAGGGATGAGGGCCGTCCGACGAGCCAGGCTGCCCGACGTCGCCGCCTCATAGATGTCGTCAATCGATTATCCACTCTGCTGGTGCCCACTGCGGTGCTGGTGGCTTTCGTGGTGTGGCTACATCGGCTGACAGGGTCGTGGACTGCGTGGTCCCAGGCCCAGACGAATGGGTGGAGACGCGGTTTTACGACCCCGGCGGAGACCTTGCGGCATACTTTGCCCGCCACCCACGCCGACACCTGGCGGTCCCTCTACGGCGCTGGAGCTAGCGGTGTGGCCGTCGTATTTCGGCTTGAATTGGTTTCGGTGGCGCTGGGTGTCCTGGTGTTTGTCTACTGCCTTGTCCGACGACGTTGGGCTTCGGCGTCCTGGGTGGGCATCCAGGTGGTGGCCTTTTCGATCGGTTACTGGTACATGAGTGTCAACCGTGCCACCTTGTTATGGTTCCCGCTCTTTGTCGCCCTTGCTGAGGTAACTCGTGGCCCGTCTAAACCGCCCGGTCTGGTGCTGCTGTGGCGGGGGATCATGGGCATCGTTATCGCCATTGATCTTGCTGTCATGGTGTGGTGGGGTTGGCGATTTTTTACCGGGGGGTGGGCTAGTTGAGACGTACGGCCTTCATCGGGCCGGGACGCTACCAGCAGGCCATCGGTTCGCTGACCTCTTGGGGGTTAGTGGCACTCGTGGTCGTCGAAGCCTTCGCTGATTTTCGGCATGGACTCACCTCGCCGCCGTGGATCGTCAGTAGCTATCTCATTGTTGATGTGCTGATCATCCTGGCTTGTGGACCTGCGTTGTGGCTGCGTCGTCATGACCTTGGACGGACCGGACGGTGGATGCTCGGCGGAGCCTTGGGTTTCATGGTGTGGGCTATCGTCTCGGCATCCTTCTGCCCGCTGCCTAATCTCGGACCAGGGCCGGTGGCCAGGCTCTTGTTAGTGATGGCTCCCGTCACTGCGGTTGCGACTCTGCTCGCCGGCCTGTCCGTGGCCGCGGGGCTGACGATCAGGTCCTCTGGACGGATGGTGATCGAACGATTGTGGTGGCCTGCTGCGGCCATGACGTGCGTGTCTTATCTCCAGTGGCCTCGCGCCATGAAGGTGCACGGATCCACCCGACTCGCGACCGGTATGGGTGGTTCTGCGGTGCTCCACGTCGCCTTATTGCTGGCTTGTGGTGTGTTGGTGGCGGCTGCGGTGGCCGGTTGCCGGCGCGTCGCCAGCGGGATACTGGCTACTGGCGCGCTTGTCGCTGTCATACTGACGGGTTCGCGAGCCGGGCTGGCCTGTGCGACCCTGTTCGTGCTCGGATGCGCGATTGGCTTGGTGGTATGGCGCCGCTCCCGGGTGGTGAGACGGGCGGGTCATAGACGAATGGTCTGGGGAGCGCTCGTAGCACTGGCTGTAGTCGTCATCGGTATGGTGATTGTGGTTCCTGGGCTTCGACGCATGCTGAACCCGTCTGATCCGATGAGGTCCCGCACGCTGCGCACCGGAATACAGGTGTGGTCGAGCGACCTTAACCATGTTTTCTTCGGGCTCGGATCGGGGCGTTTGTGGCCATGGTATTTGTACGACTGTCATGCCCGGCAGGAGCCGTGGCGCGAGTTAATGACGACGCAGTGGGGACCCACCCTCAGCAGCGCACACTCCACCGTGTTAGCGGTCCTTGTGGAGCTCGGTTTGCTGGGCTTTGTTCTGCTCCTGCCCGTTCTACTAGGCCCCGTGGTGGAGTTGGTTCGCCGTCTGTTTGACGGTACTGGCTCTCCTGCGGAGGTCGTGCTGCGCTGGGCGGTCGTCGCCACGTTGCCAGCTTTCCTCGTCGATACTTACTTGGTCAAAAACTTCGGCGTGAGTATGTGGTGGTGGGTGGTCACCCTGTCGAGCGTGGCGTGGACTGATCAGCGTCCGCCCAGCACCTCGCGACAGAATTCGGGGTAGACGACAGAGGCGCGGAACTTTTCTTCCCATACCTGGCGGGAGGCCTGACACACCTGCTGGTACTCGTCCTCAGACAGACGTGCCAGCTGCACTAACGCGTCAGATGCCTGGGCGTCGGTGAACTCGGCAGGCAATAGATGCCCGTTGTCAGACGAGACGATTTCTCCTACTCCGCCGACGCCAGTCGCGATAATGGGGATACCGAGGGAGGCAACCTCCATCATTGATACAGGAAGTCCTTCCGAGGAGGAGAGGTTGACGAATACTGACGGTTTGAGATCGCGCTGGGTCGCCATGACCTGGGTGTTGTCGACGTGTCCGAGCAGGGTGATAGCATCCGTGACGCGGTGAACGGTGACCTCCTCGCGCAGAGTGTCCATCTGTGGGCCGTCACCCAGATGAGTCCAGTGTGCGTCGATGCCGCTAGCTCGCACCCTGGCCAGGATCGCGGGCATCCGGATCATTCTCTTGACTGGGACAAGATGGGCACAGCTGACAATGGTGAATGGGTCACGTCGGCAGTGGGCCGTCGGTCCGGGGTCGGAAGTGCCCAGGTAACGAGTGTGTATCTTCCCGGCGTACTGGGGCCACGTTGTTTGCAGTTCCCGAGTCCCCTGCTCGGAGACCGGGCAGATCCCGTCAAGAGACTGCAATAGCAGGCGACGTTCTGGGATGTGGTGACGAGGGGCAACGCTGGGGTACAAGTCGTAGCGATGGGCACGGGAGATTACGCGATCCACCGTGACTCCTTGGGCGCGCAACTGCTCAGCTAGCAGGGTTGCGGTGCGGGCTGTGATATGGAGCCAGAAGGAATAGATTGTGACATGGGATTCCGAGGTCAGCCTGAGGTTCGGGAGTTTGGCAAGGATGCTGTCGAGGGCTGTTTGGGCGCAAGCCTCGAAGTGAGCGTCAGAGACGAGTAGGCGGGGCTGTCGTCGTGTCGCTGCCCAGTCCACTCCGCTGGGTGGCAGCCGAACTAGCCCTTTCACGGCGGCGAGGGCGCGATCGAGGCCCCGGGGTGAAGACCGGGCAATGTGCATGACCTGAGCGTTGCTCGGGATGGCTCGTGTCTGCACATCGGCGGGACCAGCCTGGATTGGGATGATCACCACCTGATCGAAGGCGCGCCCCACATGGTCGATCTCGTTCTCAAGGAACTCCTCCCCGCGTGACAGCGGGTAGGTGTTCGTCAGGAGGATCAACGTCGACTCTCGATGTGCCATGTGGTGATCCTAACGTGCCAGGGTCGTCATCCTCGCGGGGCGTGGGGTGGTCGCCTGGTCGACTACGTGTGGCAATACGGTTGGTGGAGGGAGCCCGTGCCATCCAAGATCGCTATGCGATGGTTCCCGAACGTGATTGCCACAGTGGTCGGGTATTGCGTGTGCGTTGCCGTCCCGACATGGTGTCTTGTGCTGTTACAGGTCTGATGCAGTCCTAGACCTCGGGTACCGTTGTGGTGAATTGTTCGGCGGATCGGAGGACAACCCATGCCACAGACCGGCGCTGATCGCGAGGTCCGACGCTGCATCTACCACGTCCCCTACCCACTGGACCCGAACACGACTTTCGGTGGGCAGAAGCGCGCTGTGGCGATGCTCAAAGCCTTGACGCAGTGGGGCGAAGTGTGGGTGGTTGCTGGTGACGCCCGTCAGCGGCGCCGCCAAATTCAGGTGGTCATGAACGCTATCCGTGCTGGCACCCGATTCGAGTTTTGCTATTCGGAGTCCTCGACGATGCCCACGACTCTTACCGAGCCCCATCACCTGCCCACCCACCCTTTGGAGGACTTCGCCTTCTTGACCCGCTTGCGTCGGCACGGCATTCCGGTAGGTCTGTTCTATCGGGACGTCTACTGGAAGTTCCCGCTCTACGGTGAGGGAGTCCCGAAGGCCAAACAGCTCGTGGCGCAGGCGATGTACCGCTACGACTTGCTCGCCTATCGGCAGTGCCTCGACGTCCTTTTCCTACCTTCACTGCGTATGGGGGAGTGGGTTGACGTCGGTGATCGAGTGAAAAAGGTTGCCCTGCCCCCCGGCCACGACATTGACGAGACCCCGACGGCCACCCCGCCATCGCCACTGTCGATGTTCTACGTCGGTGGACTGGGGTCCCTTTACGACCTGCGTGCCTTCTGCGAGGCAGTCGCCAGTGTCCCCGAGGCATCCCTGACGATTTGCACCCGGCCTAAGGAATGGGAACAGGCGCGCAAGGACTACGAGCCCCTTATGGGGAACAACATTAAGGTTGTCCATGCTAACGGCAAGAAGGAGTTGGAGCCCTACTTCGCGGCGGCCAATGTAGCCGTCTTGGCGATGGCTCCGCATGAGTACCGAGACTTTGCGGCTCCGCTCAAACTTTTCGAGTACATCGGCAACGGGAAGCCGATCATTGCCACCGAGGGCACCTTCGTCGGGGATGTCGTGACGCGCGACGAACTGGGGTGGACGGTGCAGGCTTCCGTGAACGAGTTCGCGGCCCTCCTGGAACAGCTCACCCAACATCCGGAGCGGGTTGATGAAGCTTGCGACCGGGTCATGGCCGCACGGGACCAGCACACCTGGGCAGCCCGGGTGGAGGAGCTGGTCACGGCCCTGGCTGCGGTGGATCAACGATGAGTGTCGCCGAACGAACGGCAGCACGGCCGTTAGACCGTCAGGAGATGGCGAGTCGGGCCACGTCAGGGGTGTGGCTGGGCGCGGTCGCTGCCGTGCTGGTAATGCGGCTGCCCATGGGATTCCTCCTCTTCCTGATCGTGCCGTGGGTCATCCTGGCGGTGCAGACACGGTTTGCTTCCAGCCTCAGGGTGACCCTTCTCGTTGCGGTCGAGGTGTGCTGCATGGTGGCTTCCGGGATGGCCGTGGTATTTTTCCACCCCGGACTCCTAACCGACACCGGGAACAGCGCCTTCATCATGCTCGCGGTTATAGGTGTGACCCTCGTGGTGTTCCGGTCAGCTGAGCCAGGTAGGACGGCTCGTCAGGTCCTTCACGGCCTGTACTGGGGTGCAATCCTCGTTTGGCTTATTGGCATGGGAGAGATCGTGACCGGTGTCAAGCTGCTGCCACTGCTCTACCCGCGGGCCAACACGCTGGGTGCGGTGTCAAAGAATCGATGGGTTGTTACTGCAACCTACCCCAACTACAACGATTACGGTGTCGTCATGGCGATGCTTTTCACTGCTGTGCTGGCCCGGCTGTGGTTCAACCCGCGAAGAGGTGCGATTCGTCTCGGACGGTTGTTCGTCCTGGCGACGTGTCTGGTGATGATCCTCATTGGCGGGTCGCGAGGCGCCCTCTTTGGCTGCATCTGTGCCGTCATGCTGTTGTTTGTCCTCAACGTTCGCCGTCTCCATACAGCCGCTATGGGGGTGCGTGCCTTCGTCTGGGGTGGAGCGCTTGTCATCGTGCTGGGTACCGGGCTGTGGATGAGTCCCTACGTCCAGGATCACTCCACAGCGGAACGTGGCACTATCATGGCCAACGCATTGTCGATGACGTTGTCTAACCCGGCCGCCCTGCTCCTTGGATACGGCTCACTGTCGGAGTATCAAGCCCGGGCGTCGGCTCTGTACGGACACGTTCTCATGGATCCGCACAATCTGCTATTGGAGATCGTCCTCCGCTACGGAGCGATCGCGATGATCCTTTTCGTTGTCTGTTGGTTGTGGATTCTGGTCCGTGGTTTCTTGCCGCGTCGACCCGTGGCCGACTGGCAGGCGGCCTTCGGTCTCACCGTCGTAATGCTTTTCCCTGTGCTCGGCGTCGTTCCGTCATCAACCCTGCGGTATCACGTGACCTGGCTCTACCTTGTTGCGGCTAGCTCCATCACTGCAGAGACTGTCGCAGCAAACAGTGCCAGTGCCGGACGTCCGACACTAAGTCCGGAAGCGGTGACGCAAACCGAACGGTCAGCGGGAGGCCCTGGAGCGGCGTGAGGAGCGGTATTCCAGAACGCCCATGACGACCAGTCCGAGGATCAGGCCGGCAGCCACCCCCACCATCGGGGAGGAGAGCTTGGTGCTGTTCTTGTTGGTTGCTGGAGCGTTCGGGTTGGGGTCCGATGGGAAGGCCGGCTGGACGATCGTTAGCTTCGGCTGCGGGAGGCTAGCGAGAGAACTAGGAACCAGGTCGTTCGCCTTTTCGGCGAATGCGCGGGCGTAGGCGTTGGCGCGCTCGATGGCCTGGTTTTGGTTGGTTCCCATGGCGTAGACCGCAATGACAGTGCCGCCCCCACCCCAATACACCGAGGCGCCCGCCTTGAGGTCGTCTGCGGTTGTTCCGTCATGGAGATACTTTACGGCGGCGTTGACGATGGGGTCCGGGGTGGTGAGAGCGACGTAGTTGCTCATGATCTGGTCGACGGTAGCCGACTCGACGGTGGCCTGGGCCTCGGTGCGTGGCTCGGGCAACGTGACCATCACATGGGCGTGGGCGGCGACCGTTCCGACGGTGTTCCTGGGTGCCATGAGGAGGGAATAGCCGACGAGAAGCCCGGCGGCAACAATGAAGGTTATGAGGCCAGCGAGCCAGTGGTGCCCCAGTCCTTTAAGGAACCCGAGTAGATCGATCGGCTGTCCCGGGTCGCGCGGGCGCGGTGGCTGGGTAGAGGAATCGGTGGTGCCCTCGCGCTCAATAGCGGAGGATCCGGATTGTGCGACGGTGGGTTCAGAGGGAAGGCTGCTCACGTCAGTGCATGCTACACAGCTCAGCTAAGCAGACGGGTGATACCCGCGCGTTAAATCGGTTGGAAGGCGGGCCGCCACGCCGAATTTTCGGCGTCGCCGTGCAGGGGCGACGGGCCTGTCGGGCTAGCACGAGTAAGCTGGCCTTGATGTAACCGGCATGAAAGGCGTCCCACATGGGTGAACCACGGATCATCGACACCGCCGACTTGGACGACGGTGTGACCATCGGCGACGGTTCGTCGATCTGGCATCTTTCCCAAGTTCGCAGCGAGGCCGTCCTCGGGCAGAACGTCGTCGTGGGCCGCGGTGCCTACATCGGCGAGGGCGTCCACGTTGGCGACAACTGCAAGATCCAGAATTACGCGTTGGTTTACGAGCCCGCGAAGCTGGAAGACGGGGTATTCATCGGACCGGCAGTGGTGCTTACCAACGACCACTTCCCGCGGGCTATCAACCCCGACGGCTCCCTCAAATCTGCTGACGACTGGGAGCAGGTGGGTGTGACCTGCAAGCGTGGCTGCTCTGTTGGCGCCCGCTCGGTGTGCATTGCGCCTGTCACTATTGGTGAGTGGGCCACGGTGGCTGCCGGCTCGGTCGTCACCAAGGATGTCCCGGCATATGCCTTGGTGGCCGGCGTCCCGGCCCGTCGCATTAAGTGGGTGGGCCGTTCCGGATTCCCGCTAGATCCCGACGGTGAGAACAAGTGGATCGACTCGCGTACCGGAGACCGGTTCATCGAGGATCCTGCCACCGATACGCTGACCCTGGTTAGCGAGGGCGAGCAGGCCTAAGGCCGTCGTCCCCCAATACCCCCTCGTGGGTGCTACGGCGCCCACAAACCGGACCTTCCGTCCGAATAGTTAGGAGCTTTCACGTGACCGCCCAGTTCATTCCTCCCGCTAAGCCGATCCTCGGCGATGACGAGCGTAAGGCCGTCGACGAGGTTATTGCCTCCGGCATGGTCGCCCAGGGCCCCCAGGTCCACGCCTTCGAGGACGAGTTCTCCTCCCAGGTCGTCGACGGGGTTCACTGCGTCGCCGTCAACTCGGGAACCTCGGCCCTCCACATTGGCCTGCTGGCCTCTGGCATCGGTGAGGGCGACGAGGTCATCGTCCCTTCCTTCACTTTCGCCGCTACCGGCAACTCGGTAGCCCTGTCCGGCGCCAAGCCGGTGTTCGCTGACGTCGACCCGGTCACGTTTACCCTCGACCCGGCTTCCATCGAGGCCTCTATTACCGACAAGACCGCCGCGATCATGCCGGTGCACCTCTATGGTCTCCCGGCTAACATGGCCGAAATTGTCGCGATCGCCACAAAGCACGGTCTCAAGATCTTCGAGGATTGTGCCCAAGCCCACGCTGCCAGCATCGACGGCAAGCATGTCGGTACTTTTGGCACCTTTGGAGCTTTCTCCTTCTACCCGACGAAGAACATGACCTCGGGCGAGGGTGGCATGATCACCACCTCTGACCCGGAAATCACCCGTAAGGCTGCCATGCTCCGCAACCAGGGCATGGAGAAGCGTTACGCCAACGAGTACGTTGGTCTCAACAACCGCATGACTGACATCCACGCTTCCATCGGACGGGTGCAGTTGACCAAGCTGGCCGGCTGGACCAAGACCCGCCAGGAGAACGCGGCGTTCCTGTCGTCCAACATCACCGAGGCCATCACCCCCGCCGTGCCGGAGGGTTATGTGCACGTGTACCACCAGTACACGATTCGTCTTGAGGGAGCTACTGGTGAGGAGCGTGACCGTTTCGTCACCGCTCTCAAAGAGGAACACCAGGTTGGCTCGGGTGTCTACTACCCGATTCCGAACCACCGGCTGCCGTCGCTGGCCCCCTACGCCCCGGGCCTGGAGCTGCCGAACACCGAGAAGGTTGCCGCCGAGTGTGTCTCACTGCCGGTCCATCCCTCGCTGTCCCAGGCTGACCGTGAGCGCATCGTTGCCGCTGTCAATACCTGCGCGAAAGCAGGTGCCTGATGGCGAATCTGCGCGCCGGCATGGTCGGCATCGGTTCGATGGGCAAGAACCACGTCCGCAACCTGCGCGCCATCGACGGCGTCGATCTGGTCGCGATCGCGGATGCCTCCGGCAAGGACCCGTTTGGAGTCGCCGGTGACCTACCCGTTCTCCCCGACGTCGATGCGGTCATCGAGACTGGTATCGACTACTGTGTCGTCGCTGCCCCGACGAAGTTCCACGAGGAGATCGGTCTCAAGCTGGCTGAGGCGGGGGTCCACGCCCTCATCGAGAAGCCGCTGGCCTACGACACTGCGGCTGCGACTCGTCTGGCTGAGGCCTTTGAGAGCAAGGGTCTGGTGGGCGCGGTCGGCCATATCGAGCGATTCAACCCGGCTTTGCAGTCGTTGCGTAAGCGTCTGGAGAACGGCGACCTCGGTGACCTCTACCAGGTGGCTACCCGCCGTCAGGGGCCATTCCCGGCCCGTATCGCTGACGTCGGCGTTGTCAAGGACCTCGCTAGCCACGACATTGACCTCACCGCGTGGGTTACCCAGCGTGAGTTCGAGTTGGTCGCCGCTCGCACCATGTTCAAGGCTGGCCGCGATTACGAGGATATGGTCTCGGCGACTTGCCAGCTCTCGGGCGGGCTCATGAGCAACCACCTCGTCAACTGGCTGACCCCGACTAAGGAGCGTCGCACCTTCGTGACCGGCGAGAAGGGTATGTTCGTCGCGGACACTCTGACCGCCGACCTCACCTTCTACTCCAACGCCAAGGTTGCGACGGTATGGGACGATATCGCTAACTTCCGTGGTGTTGCCGAGGGTGACGTGACCAGATTCGCGATCCCGAAGCCCGAACCACTACGCACCGAGCATGAAAACTTCCGTGACGCGGTGCTGGGCAAGGAATCCGACATTGTGACGATGACCCAGGGTGCCACGGTCGTCCAGGTGTGCGAGGCGATGATCACCTCCGCCGCGACCGGCGAGTTCGTCAAGATCTCCTGACGTAACAGTAGTCGGGCCGGGCCGCTAAGGTCCGGCCCGATTCTCACATCTCTGCTCGATTTTCCCTGCGCCCCGGAGCGGCCAGCTGCCCCACAGGTAGGATGACTCCCATCTTTCGTCTCCATGATTCCCCAGACGGCTCCTCGGCCGTAACATTATTGCGCTCGGTTGCCCCCATCCAATGGTTCAGCGGGGCAGCTGAGGTCATCGTCGCGTGTCTTTTCGTCACCTGCACCTTCGTAACGGTGGCCCAGCCTGTCTTTGATAATGGCGCATGCCAGTTGATGCTCCCGCTGTTTGCTGGAGCGGCCCTGGTACTCGAAGCGTTGTGCATCGTGCGGGATGTCCGAGGGGTGCCGTCGCCGCGCGAGTGGTCTCGTTCCCTCACTATCGTGACGTGCAGTTTCGTGGCGCTATTGGTATGGGCTGCGGTCTCAATCCCGTTTCACGAACATCTCATCTACGACGATTCCATGGGGGTTACCCGGGATCTTCCGCTATATGCCCTAGTGATGCCTCTGGCGGAGGCGATGGTTACCCTTCTCGTGGCTATTTTCGCGTGCCGGATGATCGCGGTGGGGAACCTTGAAGGCGCGCTGTGGCGGTTGTCGATGCTGATGGCCATCGCTAACCCAATTGACCTCGTTCGTGAGTACGTCGAAGGCAATACCACCGGATGGCGGGTTGCCACCAGACTCGGTGGGGCCGCCATCTGCCACGTCCTTCTCATCCTGGCCCTGGCCGTTGCTGTGAACGCCGTGATACGACACCGTCACCGGATTCTCTCCAGCGTGGCTGCCGTCAGCCATCTTGCGTGTTTGGCAGCATCCGGGTCTCGCGCCGGAACCATCAGCCTGGCACTATTCGTCATCGGGCTGGTATTTTTCGGACGTTCTTACCGGACGCGCAGCCGAAAACAGCGGATCGTCATCGCAGTGTTGGGAATCGTGGCATCAGGGGTAGCCATATGGCTAGTGACGACGGTCCGTTCTGGGTCTCTTGTCGATCCGGCGCGTGCGCGAACTTGGGCATTGGCGGGACGTGTTGTTGTGGATTCGCCGAGTCATTTCTTGGTGGGAACCGGGTACGGAACAATCTGGCCGTGGTTTGCTGTCGAGTCCACCTTTATGCCCGAATCATCCCACGGGATGCGCCGAACTCTTTATGGTTACAGCCTCCCACACGCCCACAGCCTCATCGTCCAGGTTGTCGGTGAGCTTGGTGTGATCGGGCTGGCCCTGATTTTGGTCTGCCTGGGAACTGTCATCGCGGTGTGTGTCAAGGGAATTCGCGGAGGCTATCCGCTTTTATCCTTGGGCGTGCTCGCAACAATGCCGGCTTTCCTCATGGACACCTACCTCATCAAGAACTTCCCAGTAGCTCTGTTCTGGTGGATCTTCACCTTGGCACTTTGCCGGTTAGTGACCACCGGTGATGCGGACGTCGAGGGTGGTTCAGGCTACCGCGAGGAGAAGTACGCCTGAGAATATATAACTTTTGGTCGCGCGCGAGTAGTACTTTCGTACTAGCCTATCTTCGTCATTATTCACATTTGTGACGACGCTGTCGCGATGCGATGAACACAGGCACCACTGTCTAGGCACAGGTCGGTCATCCCCCTGGGGAGTTCCGAACCATCGTCTTGGAGGACCTCGTGGTGCCTCATAACATCGGAAAGGAAGGGAAAATGTCCCTCGAACCGCTTGATGTCGACGCGGAAGGCGTCGCCGCCGCCACCAAAGCACGAGGTTTTCGGCCTAAGCATCTGGTGACAGGACCCTCGCGTGACGACAAGTCATTCTTGGGCCACCCCGGCGGTTTGCCGTGGATGCTCCAGGTAGAAATGTGGGAGCGGTTCTCGTGGTATGGCATGCGCGCCATCCTCGTTTACTTCATCACCGATACTTTGGCCCACGGCGGGCTAGGATTGCCGATCAACGCCGGCCAGGTTGTTATGGCTTCCTACGGCGCCGCAGTGTTGTTGATGACGATTCCTGGCGGTATTTTCGCTGACCGCATCCTCGGGCCGTGGATGTCCACCCTGTGCGGCGGTCTTATCATCATGACGGGTCACGTCATCCTGGCGATTCCACAGGTGGTGACGTCATGGATCGGCCTCATCTGCATCGCCATTGGCACGGGCTTTATCAAGCCGAACCTCTCCACGGTGGTAGGAGGTCTTTACGATGACGGTGACCCCCGCCGCGATCAGGGTTTCCTGTACTTCTACATGTCGATCAGTATTGGATCTCTCTTCGCGCCGATCGTCACCGGCCTCCTCAAGGACCATTACGGCTACCACGTAGGTTTCATTGCCGCTGCTATCGGTATGGCTCTGGGTCTGATCGCCTTCTTCCACGGTCGTTCCAAACTGCGTGAGCTCGCCTTCGACATCCCCAATCCGCTGGCCCCCGGCGAGGGTCGCCGGATGGTGCTCCGCGCGTTGGGCATTGCCGTCATCGGTGCCGTCCTTGCCATCGGGTTCAAAGCCCTGCTGGGCGAGTGGACCTCGGCCATCGCCTACGCCCTGTTCGCCTTTGCCTTGGTGACGGCACTGGGCTACTTCTTGACGATGTTCCGCTCCCCGAAGGTCTCTGATCGTGAGCGTGGCCATCTATGGGCATTTGTGCCGTTGTGGGTTGGCCAAGTGCTGTTCACCATGATCTTCGAGCAGGCGGCCGGCAAGATGGCCACTTTTGCTAAGGACAACACCGACGGACACATCGTCGGGTCGTGGTCGGTGGAGCCTGAGCAGTACCAAACCATCAACCCGGCCGCAGTCTTGATCCTGGCCGGCCTGCTAGGCATGTGGTTCCGGCGCAGGGAAGGGAAGTTCCCCAATACCCCGCAGAAGTTCGCCATTTCGGTGTTCATCATCGGTATAACCGCCCTCATCATGGGATTCGGTTTCCGGAGTTGGCCAGGTGGGAACAGACTCGCACCGTGGTGGTTCCTGGCGGTGGTGTTCGTCATTCAGACTGTTGCTGAGCTGTTCATGAACCCGATCGGTCTGTCGACCGCGACCAAGCTAGCCTCGAAAAAGTTCGCATCCCAGAACATGACCCTGTGGCTGCTCGCCTCAGCCTGTGGCCAGGGCCTCGCCTCGGTGACGATCGAGCGCACCAAGAACCTTGGTGATGTGGTGTTCTACTACAGCCTAGGTATCGTGACGATCCTTGTAGCGGTGGTGCTCTTCGTGATCGCCCCATGGACCCAGGCGAAGATGAAGGATGTCGACTCCGTTGCCGAGGAGGGTGACGCCTGACCTCGCTCCCAACCCATTGCGAGGTCCGTCCCGTCTGGGGCGGGCCTCGTGCCTTGTCGGGGGGTTTACGCGTGGTGTGGTAATCCGGTTTCTGGTGGCGACGGCTGCCGCCCCTCGTGGCAAGACATGCCGTTGCGTGCCGATATGCCATACGAAGCTTGGCCTAGTGCGAAAAGCTCGCTGGAACCCTAGAAGAGGCAGGGGCGGCAGGTTACCGTGGTCGGTGTACGCATCGTTTCGACGATGAACCCCATCCTGGGAGCAGATATGATGACGTACCAGTACCTCATTGTCGGTGGCGGGATGGCCGCTGATTCTGCCGCCCGCGGTATCCGCGACATCGACAAGAAAGGGTCGATCGCCATCCTCAGCGCTGACGTCGACGCCCCGTATCCTCGGCCAGCGCTGAGCAAGAAGCTGTGGACTGACCCTGAGTTCACCTGGGACCAGGCCGACCTCGCTACCGTCGGAGACACCGGCGCGGAATTGCGGCTCGGCACTGAGGTGCTCAGCATTGACCGTGACGGCAAGACCGTCCTGACCGCTTCCGGCCAGGTATTCGGCTACCAGAAGTTGCTGCTCGTTACCGGCCTTACCCCGTCGCGCATTGACGACGACGGCGATGCCGTCCTCTACTTTCGGTCTGCTCGGGACTACCAGCAGCTGCGTGCGCTGGCCCAGCCCGGTCACCAGTTCGTGGTCGTCGGCGGCGGATATATCGGTGCCGAGCTTGCTGCGGGCCTCGTCCAGCAGGGCTGCGAGGTCGCCCTCGTCACCCCCGATCCGACGCTGGGTGGTTCGCAATTCCCGGCCCAGATTGCGTCTGAGTACCAGAAGCTTTTCGCCGATGCTGGGGTGCACCTCGTCACTGGGAAGCGCGTCTGTTCGGTGCGCAAACATGAAGCGGCCGAGGTCACCCTCGATGACGGCACTATTCTCCAGGCTGACGATGTTATTGCGGGTTTGGGGGCATCCCCGGTCACCAAACTGGCCGAGGAAGCGGGTCTTACCGTTAATGATGGGGTCATCGTTGATGAGCAGTTGCGCACCAACGATCCGGCCATCTGGGCCGCCGGAGACATCGCCAATTACCCGGACCCGGTGTTGGGCCGCACCCGCGTCGAGCATGTGGACAATGCCATCGCGATGGGCAAGGCGGCCGGCCGCATCATGGCGGGATCAAAAGACTCCTACACCCATACCCCGATGATGTACTCACAAATCTTTGGGGTCCGCTGGGAGGCAGTCGGCACCCTCGACTCCAGCCTCGCGACCACATCAGTGGAAGCTGGGGATGGGCAGGTCGTCTACTACCTGTCCGACGGCAAGCCTGTCGGTGTGCTGCTGTGGAACCTTCCCGGACGCACCGACAAGGCCGTCACAGTGCTTGCCGATCCGCCTGAGGACCTCTCGACCGCTATCAGCTAACCACTAGGAGGAATCATGGATCTTGGACTCAACGGACGCACTGCGCTCATCACTGGCGCTGATTCGGGTATTGGCTGGCACACCGCGAAACTCCTCCTCGCCGAGGGAGCCAAAGTTGCCATCACCGACCTCGACTCTGACGAACTCACCCAGGCTGCGCAGGCTCTCGACGTCGCTGATGACCGTCTCGTCGCCCTCCCGGCCGACGTCACTGACGCTGACTCTCTGGCGAAGCTGCACCAGCAAGTGAAGGACGCCCTCGGTCCGATTGACATCCTCGTCCAGTCGGCCGGCGTGACCGGGGCCCAGGGTAAGTTCCACGAGATCGATGAGGAGGGCTGGCGTTCCACCCTTGACATTGACCTCATGGGTCCGGTGCGGGTGCTGCGCGAGTTCCTCGATGACTTGCGCACGGGTGGCTGGGGGCGTGTCGTGCTGCTGGCCTCTGAGGACGGCGTCCAGCCCTACGACGACGAGATCCCCTACTGCGCTGCCAAGGCCGGAGTATTGGCTCTGGCTAAGGGTTTGTCGCGGACCTATGCCCGTGAAGGACTCCTCGTCAACGCCGTTTCTCCAGCCTTCATCCATACCCCGATGACTGACGCCATGATGAATAAGCGGTCCAAGGAGCTTGGCGTTAGCTTTGACGAGGCCATCGAGTCCTTCCTTGACCAGGAGCGCCCCTATATGGAGCTCAAACGGCGCGGCGAGCCTGAGGAGGTGGCTGCCGTCATCGCTTTCCTATGTTCGGACAAGGCTTCCTTCGTTAACGGATCGAACTACCGCGTCGACTCCGGATCGGTGGCCACTTTTTGAGGTTCGACATTGGTGCCTGTGGGGCCGAGTCACGATGGCAGCGGCCCCATCGTGGAGGCTGGCTCAGGCGTCGAGGTTAGAGGCAACCAGGTCGGCAATGGTGTTGACGTCGTCCTCGTTATCGCCGGCGACTGTCACTGGGTCGCCTGCGCTGGCACCGAGGGTCATGATGAGCAGCACGGACTTGGCGTCAATTGGCTCGCCTCCCTCGGCAGCTAGGGTGACGGTTGAACTGAGCTTGGCAGCCTCCTGCGAGATGACGGCGGCGGGGCGGGCGTGGAGTCCGACAGAGGATCCGACCTTAACGGTTTTGCTGGCCATGATGGTGTTCCTTTCGGGGTTGTGGTGTGGAAATTTTACGCGGCAGCCGCGGCCTTGCGCCGAGCTGAGGCTTTGAGAGCGGTTACGAGCAAGGCTGCCACGAGGGTGCCGACGACAATGGCCAGGATGAAGGCCCAGACCCGATCAATGGCAAAGAAGACGAAGATTCCGCCATGGGGAGCTTTAGAAGCGGCCCCCAGAGCCATTGACAGGGCACCGGTGATTGCGCCTCCGACCATCATTGAGGGAATCACTCGTAGCGGATCCGCAGCTGCGAACGGGATAGCGCCCTCGGAGATGAAGGAGGCTCCCAGCAGCCAGGCAGCAGTGCCGTTTTCACGCTCGGCAGGCTGGTAGAGCTTCGGACGCAGGGTCGTCGATAGCGCCATGGCCAGCGGGGGAACCATCCCGGCAGCCATGACGGCGGCCATCACTTTGAGGGATCCGACGTTGGTGACCGCGAGGTTCGTTGTCGCGAAGAGGTAAGCCGCCTTGTTGATGGGGCCGCCCAGGTCAGAGCACATCATGAGTCCCAGGACGATTCCGAGGATGACGGCCGAGGCGCCGCTCATGCCGCCTAGCCAGTTGTTGAGAGCGTTCGTCAAGGCTGCCAGCGGACGTCCCAGTACGACGTACATCAACCCACCGGCGACCAGGGACCCGACGAGCGGGATGATGACGACCGGCATGAGGCCACGCAGCCAGCGCGGCGGGTTGAGACGGGTGAACCAGTAGGCGACGAAACCGCCGAGCAGACCACCGATGATGGCACCGATGAATCCCGCCCCGGTCACCCCAGCGACGGCACCCGCTACGAAACCGGGGGCGATGCCGGGGCGGTCTGCCAGGCCGAAGCCGATATACCCAGCGAGGGCAGGTAGCAAGAAGCCGAAAGCCGCTTGTCCGACCGCGAAAAGGACCGCGCCGATGTAGGTCATGGTGGCTGATCCGCCTAGAGCATGGGCGGTTGGCGTCGGCAGGTTGCTGAAGGTGTTGTGCAAGGCAATATCCATGCCGTCCTTGGCAATCTCATACCCGCCGAAGAGGAATCCCAGGGCGATGAGCAGACCACCTGCGGCGACGAACGGAATCATGTAGGACACGCCCGTCATGAGGGCCTGCTGGATGCGCTTGCCCCAGCCAATGTGAGATCCAGCCTGCTCGGGCTCCTGCTGTTCACCATGGCCAGCGGGGACCCGATGGGCGTGTGGGTCTTTGGAGGCGGCGACGGCCTCCGAAATCATCTTCTCAGGCTCGTCGACGGCCCGCTTCACCCCGGACTCAATGACTGGCTTTCCGGCGAAGCGCTCCCGGCCCTTGACACCAACGTCGGTGGCGAAAATGACAGCGTCAGCACCCTCGATGTCGTCGGTGCTGAGAGGCTCGGTGGCGGTGGACCCTTGGGGCTCGACCTTGACGTCAACACCCAGCTTCTTCCCAGCAGCCCTCAAATAGTCGGCTGCCATGTAAGTGTGGGCGATGCCGGTGGGACAGGCCGTAATGGCGACGATGCGGGGCGTATCGGAGGCGGCATTGGTCACCGCGGCGTGCCCAGGAGCGGGGAGGGCCGTTGCAGATGAGGTCGAGGCTTCTTCCTTCGGCTCGACGACCCCACCGATGAGGTCGACGACGGTTTGCGCGTCGGGGGCCTGACGCAACTGCTCGACGAACTCAGGATTGACGAGGGCGCGAGCCAGCTTGGTCAGAAGTTTCATATGGTCCGCGCCGCCGTCTTCGGAGGCCGCGATCATAAAGATGAGGTCGGCCGGGCCGTCAGGTCCATTGAAGTCGACAGCGGGCGATAGCCGGGCGAACCCCAGGGATACCTGAGATACCGCGGCTGAGCGGCAGTGGGGGATGGCGAATCCGCCGGGCATACCGGTCGGGCTTTTGGACTCGCGGTCCAGAGCGTCGTGGGCGAGGCCGTCAGCATCGGCGCGTCCAGCGGCAGCAATGAGTCCGGCGACTGAGGTGATGACCTCGGTTTTGGTCGAGCCGAGGTTGGCGTCAAGAGATACTAATTCCGGGGTAATGAGAGGAGTGCTCATCGGTTCTCCTTACAGGTGGGTGAGGCTGACGTGAATGGCGTCGGCCTGTGACGGGGTCGGCATGGTTGACCCCGGTAGAGCGGCGGCTGCTGTGCCCCACGCCACGGCGGCGCGCAGGCAGTTTTCGGGCTGGTCGCCGCGGGTGCGCGCCAGCAGGAATCCGGCCAGGGAGGAGTCTCCGGCGCCAACAGTCGACTTCACCTCGACCGGCTCTGGCCGGGCGTGCCAGGCGTCGTGTTCGGTGATGAGCAGAGCGCCGGTCCCGCCCAAGGTGACGATTACCTCGGCGATGCCGTGCAGACCTCGGGCGGCCACGACAACGTCGTCGAACTGTCCCCTTGTGGCAGCAGACTCGAGAGAGTCGCCGTCAATCCCGCATAGTTGGCCGAGCTCGACGGAGTTCGGCTTGACAAGGTCAGGGGCACAGTCGGGGAGGCGGGCCGCCAGCTCTTGGAGGGGTTGATCGGAGGTGTCGACGGCGACTTTGACGCCGATCTCATGGAGGCGGTCGGTCATTGTGGCATACCAATGTGTGGGTACGCCCGGGGGTAAGGATCCTGACAGTACGACCCATTGCGCGCCGGAGGACTTCTCGACGATGGCCTCCTCAACTGCGGTCAGCTCCTCAGGACTGAGGTCGGCTCCGGGCTCATTGATCTTGGTTGTAATGCCGTCAGGTTCGGTGATGGTGAGGTTGGTTCTCACCGCTGCCGCAACGGGTACAACTTGGTGCGGGATGTCGTCGTGGTTGAGGCCGAGGGTCAGGCGGCCCTTGGCTCCGGCTGGCACCACGGCGCAGGTTTCGATTCCAGCCCCACGAAGGACTCGTGAGATGTTGACCCCCTTACCGGCGGCGACCTCGGTGGAACTGCCGAGTCGGTTCACCTGCCCGCGCCGCAGCGGCCCAGCTATGGGCGCTGTGCGGTCAATGCTCGGGTTGAGCGTGACGGTGACGATCACGTGGACTCCTTCGGCTTTGGCCAACGGTTCCTCGGGCCCGAGAGAACCATCAATGTTGGGATGTGTGACACTCTAGTTCGTAAACACACTAATACGGACATTTGTTGTGTAGGTTTCTCGGAGCGAGGGCTGGCATAGGTGGTCCAAACATCGATGTGGCAATCCGGGTTACGACGTGGGGTACTGCCATGGGCGATGGTTGCTGACGCGATCATCACCCAGATTTCCACACCGCGCGGTGGAGCTTATCGAAGCGGTGTTCGTGGCGTCCGGTGTGATGCTCTCCAGCAGATAAGGGGGCTGTGTCGCTGGTTACCAGAAGCCGATGTCAGGCGATAACGATTTCGACGCCAGCTTTGTGCAGCATGTCGACTTGGTGAGGAGTCACCCCAGAGTCGGTGATGATGACGTCAACGTCGCCCAGCTCTGCGAACCTCATCGTCGATTCCGCACCCATCTTCCGAGAATCGGCGAGAACCACGACGTGATGGGCGCTCGCGACCATTGCTGCCTTAGTTGCGACTTCATCGGCGTCAGGAGTGGATAAGCCGTGCGTCGGGGAAATGCCGTTGGTGCCCATGAAGGCAACGTCGACGCGGAGTCGGGAAATGGCGTCAACGTTACCGACGGTGGCCTGAGTGGTGGGGCGCAGTCGTCCTCCCAGCAGGTGGACGTCACAGTTGCTGTGGGTAGCCACCGTACTGGCGATCGGGGATGAGTTCGTAAAGACGGTGAACCGCCTTGTGGAGGGCATGATCGACGCTAACCGACCGGTTGTCGATCCGGCGTCGAGGATGATCGACCCCTTGTCACTAGGTAGATGGGATAGTGCCGCCCGGGCGATTTGTTCCTTCTGCGTCACTGCCGAGGAGTCTCGGGTGGCGAGGGGCTGGTCGCCCAGCAGGTCGAACTCGATCGGGATAGCGCCACCGTGTACCCGCCGCAGCATTTTCTGATTGCACAACTGGTCGAGGTCACGGCGAATGATCTCGGGGACAACTCCTAGTGCAGTGGAGGCTTCAGCAACCGATACTCGACCGGTCTCGCGGGCAGTATCGATCAGCCACTTGTGTCTTTCGGCGGGATACACGGGCTCTCCTTGGGAATACCACTCGACGCAACTGCGGCTTGCGAAAGGCCTTGTCGGGGCCTGGTGCGAGCGTCTTTGCGACGGCGTGAGCATAACACGGACTCGTCGAGGTGCCGTACCCGGATAGACTGACGGAGTATTCGCGAATCCCAAGGAGTTCAGGAATGAAAATTGCCGTCGTCGCCATGGGCAAGATCGGGCTTCCCCTGGCCGTGCAGTTCGCCGAGAAGGGTCACGACGTCATCGGCGTCGACGTGCAGCAGCGCGTCGTGGACGAGATCAACAAGGGCAATGAGCCTTTTCCCGGTGAGGCCTTTCTTGACGAGAAGTTGAAGAAGCTTGTCCCGGCAGGCAAGCTCACCGCCACCACCGACTACTCCCAGGCCATCCCCGGCGCCGACGCGATAGTTCTCGTCGTCCCGCTCTTCGTTAACGACGAGACCTGGGAACCGGACTTCGGCTGGATGGAAAATGCCACCAAGTCGCTGGCCGAGCACCTCACCCCCGGCACCCTCATCTCCTACGAGACCACCCTGCCGGTCGGCACCACCCGCAATCGCTGGAAGCCCATGATCGAGGAGATCTCTGGTCTGAGTGAAGGCAAAGATTTCCACCTCGTCTTTTCCCCGGAGCGCGTTCTCACTGGTCGCGTCTTCGCTGACCTGCGTCGTTACCCGAAACTCGTCGGCGGCTTGAACGACGAGGGCACTGCCAAGGGCATCGACTTCTACCAGCAAGTTCTCGACTTCGACGACCGTGACGACCTTCCTCGCGCCAACGGCGTCTGGGACATGGGCACCGCTGAGGCCGCTGAGATGGCCAAACTTGCCGAGACCACCTACCGTGACGTCAACATTGGCCTGGCCAATCAGTTCGGCAAGTACGCTGCGGCCAACGGCATCGACGTCTACAAGGTCATTGACGCCTGCAACTCGCAGCCCTACTCCCACATTCACCGTCCCGGCATTGCCGTCGGAGGTCATTGCATCCCCGTCTACCCGCGCCTCTACCTATGGACCGACCCGGACGCCACCATCGTCCGCACTGCCCGCGAGGCCAACATGACGATGCCCCAGTACTGCGTCGACCAGGCCGCCTCGGTGCTCGGTGATCTGTCCGGTAAAAAGATTGTCGTCCTTGGCGCTTCCTATCGGGGCAAGGTCAAGGAAACTGCTTTCTCCGGGGTTTTCCCGACTGTTGACATCCTCGCCAAGGCTGGCGCTGACGTCAGCGTCCACGACCCGATGTTCACCGACGAGGAGCTCGGCAAGTTCGGCTTTAAGGCCTACCACATCGGCGATCCGGTTGACGGCGCTCTACTGCAGGCCGACCATCCCGAGTACGCCGAACTGACCCCGGCGGACCTGCCGGGTATCAAGGTGCTCGTCGACGGTCGTCACGTCGTCGATCCAGCCGTATGGGGAGACGTCGAGGTCATCGTCGTTGGTGACGGGGAGGCCTGAGTACTCCGGCAGCTTCCTCGACAAGATCGTCGAGGGGCTGTTGGTGCTGTTGCCTCCGGCAGCCCTCCTGGGGCCCTGGGCCGGCAGTGGAAGAGTGTTCGGCTACCGCATCTTGGTGGTGTTGCTAGTCGGGTGCGCAGTGACGGGATGGATTTATCCCATCTGGGTGCGACGATTCAGTCGCGCAGCTTGCGCCATCGTGGTCGTTGCGGTGGCGTGGGCCGTAACCGGTGTGGTAGGTGCTATGAGGCTGGGCCCGCGTCGAGACCTTTCGAGTCTGATGGGGGCCGGTCTTGCCCTGGCGGGGGCATGGTCAGTGGCGAGACTTATCTCGGATAGGCACATACGTCGTGAGCGTGCCTTACGCGATGTTGCGATCGGTTGGGCGGTCGCAGTCTGGGTGGGGGCACCGCTGGCCGTCTGGGAAATCCTTACCGCGCGACACTTGGGCACTTACGCCGACGGGGCATGGCGGAACCATCCAGGGCTTTATCGCCAGCCGGCGACGTGGCTCACCAACCCCAACCTTTACGCGGTTTTCCTGGCTGTAGGCTCCGTGTGGGTCGGTGTGGTTGGCGTGCGAAGCGCTACTCGGTGGGTGCGGATAGCTGCCATAGCCACGGCGGTGACCGGTTTAGGGCTGTTACTAGCGACGGACAGTCGCATAGTCTACGCGGCGCTGTTATTGGCCGTTATGGTGCGGTTGTGGGCGGTTCGACGGTGGCGCTGGGTGCTTCCCGGGGTGGTCATGGTCGTCGTCGTGGTAATCGTGGTGACGCACCTGCACCAAGCCGGGTTGGTATGGCACAGGTTCATCGGTGTACTGATTCACCACAACGATGAGGGCCCATCATCCTTCGCGGTGAGGACTACTTTGTTGGCTTGGGGTCTTGCGCTCGTGATGGAGTACCCCCTGCTTGGAGCGGGTCCGGGAGGATATCGGGCTAACATCCTCGCTGCGCCAAAGCGATGGTTTCCGCATGGCAAGTCCGATCCCCATAACGGGATCCTGGAGATTGCCTCCCAATACGGTTTGGTCGTTACCGCCCTAGTGGCAGTGTGTTGGTGTCTGGCCATTGGTCGATGTTGGCGGTCACGACGATGGTGGGGGGCTGCTCTCATCACTGCAATGCCGGTGCTCTCACTTGCCAACAGCACCTACTTGGTTCAGTCGGTGAACCAACTCGGGTGGCTGGTATGTGTTTTGGCGGCGAGTTCGTCCCGTCAGGAAACGCCGCAATGACGAGGTGACTGAATTCCACCGCATGTCGTGTCTGGACGTATGTAGGTCACGGTAGTGTGGGACCGCCGGTGCCTTAAAGGAGAGCGGGCATCGGCGTTGCAGTACGAGAGGGGAAGGTGTGCGGATACTTATTGTCGGTGCGGCATCGTCCATCCACACCGTTCGATGGGTCAATGGACTGGTCAAGCGAGGTCACGAGGTTCACCTGGCATCAGTCCATCCGGTGGGCCGTCACTCCATTGATTCCCGAGTCCGGATCCATCTGGCCCCACACGGTGGGAAGGCAAAATACGTCGTCAATGCCGGCTGGCTGCGATCAGTGGCGGCTGGGGTGCAACCTGACATCGTCAACGTCCACTATGCGACCGGTTATGGTCTGCTCGCTCGTCTTGCCCATATTGACGCCCCGACGCTGCTGTCGGTGTGGGGAAGTGACGTTTACGATTCCCCCCGGGCAAATCCCCTCATGCGTCACATGGTCCGATCCAACTTGGTCTCAGCTACTCGGATCGCATCGACAAGCCACTGCATGGCGCGTGTCACGCGTGACTTGGTGAACAAACCCATATCCATTACCCCCTTCGGCGTTGATACGGAAATACTCACGCCCCCTGACAGGCGGCGTGATGCGAACGACGGTGACGGGGTGGTGTGCATCGGGACTATCAAGGCTCTCCACTCCAAATATGGGATCGGTGAACTCATCCGTGCCTTCAGTCGGGTCCATGATGAGCGGCCTAATACCGTCCTTCATATCTGGGGCGGCGGCCCAGACGAGAATCCCCTCAAGGTCTTGGCTCGCCGTCTTGTCCCGGACGGTTCGGTGGAGTTTCGCGGTGCCATTGATCATTCTGAGGTCAGAGATGCCTTGGGTAGTTTGGACATCTTTGCCGCCCTATCGACCCTGGATTCGGAGTCTTTCGGAGTGGCGATCATCGAGGCGGGAGCCTGTGGACTGCCAGCGGTCGTCAGCGATGCGGATGGTCCGGCAGAGGTCGTCGAGGATGGTGTTACCGGCTTGATCGTCCCCCGTGGTGACGTTATTGCCAGCGCTACTGCCTTGATGCAGCTGGTTGATGACGTTGAGTTGCGTCGGCGTATGGGTGGGGCTGGTCGCCACCACGTCGTCGAGACGTATTCGTGGGAGCGTAGCCTCGATCTCATGGAGCTGGCGTATCGGGACACCATCGATGATGCAGCGCGCCAGCATTGTTCAGGTCGTCACGGTGGGTAGTGGAAGGTAGAGTGCCAGCATTGCGCCCAGTTCCCGATTCGGGCGCTGCCATGTGGCCTCGGGGAGAGGCTGACTATCTCATCGAGAGGATTGCGTCGTGCGCGTCGTGAGTATCGTCGGGGCTCGTCCCCAATTCGTGAAATTGGCCCCGGTGGCTAAGGCTTTCGCGGCCGAGGGGATCGACCACAAGATCATCCATACCGGGCAGCATTACGACGTCAACATGTCGGATTCCTTCTTCGTCGAGCTCGGGATCCCGAACCCGGACCTGCATCTTGGTGTAGGAGGCGGCTCCCACGGCGTCATGACCGGCCGGATGCTCGAGCAGCTTGATCCGGTGCTTGAGGACATGGGCCCAGACTGGGTGCTCGTTTACGGCGACACAAATTCGACCATTGCCGGCACCCTCTCGGCGGTCAAGATGCACCTGCCGGTGGCCCACCTGGAAGCCGGGCTGCGTTCCTTCAACCGTCGCATGCCCGAGGAGCACAACCGAGTTCTCACCGACCACGCCGCAGACCTGTGCCTGGCCCCGACCGAGGTAGCCATGGGACATCTGGCCGATGAGGGGCTGGCCTCCCGTGCAGTTCTTGTCGGAGACGTCATGACCGACGTGTGCCTGCAGGTGCGCGATTCCGTCCTCGCCAACCCGCGCCCGGTACCCGGTGTCGAGGCGGGCGAGGAGTACGTCATGGCGACGATCCACCGTGCCGACAACACTGACGACCCCAAGCGTCTGGCCCACATTCTTGACGCCCTCGGCAGCCTAGATCGCAAGGTCATCCTGCCGGTACACCCGCGCCTGCGCGCCCGCGCCGAGTCCGACGGCTTTACTGTCGCCCGCGGCAACCTCACCACCATTGACCCGTTGGCTTACCCCGACATGGTTAACGCCGTCACCAACGCCGCTGGCGTCATCACCGACTCGGGTGGTTTGCAAAAAGAAGCCTTCCTGCTTGGCACTATCTGCACGACGGTGCGCACCGAGACCGAGTGGGTGGAGACCGTCGAGAACGGTTGGAACGTGCTCGATCCCGATGCCGAGCACCTGAGCGAGTACGCCACGCGCCCGCACCCCGAGAGCGATCCGGGGCATCCCTACGGTGACGGCAAGGCTGCTCGCAATGTCGCCACCGTGTTGTTGAAAGCCGGCGAGCGAGACCGTTCCTGATGGCGAATTCTTCCCGCCTCGGCAGGGTCGTCTCCCTCTCGACAGTTCATCACGGTCACGACAACCGGGTTTTCAACAAAGAAGCCAAGGCACTTGTCGCAGCTGGGCACGACTACCACCTCGTCATTTCCGCTGACCGTGACGGGATCGACCAAGGGGTCCCCGTCGTCGCCTTACACCGCGAGGAAGGCCGGGTCCGCCGACTCGTCGTCAGTCAGCGGGAAGCATGGCGCCACCTGCAAGCCCTCCAGCCCGAGGTGCTGCATATTCACGACCCGGAGCTCATTCTGCTGGCACTGGTGTGGCGTTGGCGCCATCACTGCAAAGTAATCTACGACGCTCACGAGGATCTCATCGGCCAGGTTGACACTAAGCCGTACCTAGGCGCGGTGACGCGGCCGCTGGCCAAGATGGCCGCTCGTGGACTTGTGGGGCTAGCCGAGCGCAGCGCCGACGCCGTCGTGGCGGCTACACCGACCGTGGGGGAAAGGTTCCGCCGCGCTTCAGTGACGGTAGTGCGAAATTACCCGTGGCTGGGTAACTACACGGTGCCACCCAAGCCGGTGCCGGGGCAGCTCGTATACGTCGGGGACTTGTCGGAGGAGCGCAAGCTTTCCTTCATGATCGAGGTGACGCGCACAGTCCGTAAGCAGGTGCCACAGGCGCATTTGGTGCTGGCCGGACGTGTGCTGCCACGCTGCCAGGAAACGGTGGAGCATGCCGTGGCAGAAGGGTTTGTGGAGCATCTCGGTCTGGTCGCCCCTACCGAGGTGCCGCAGGTGTTGGCCAGCGCGCAGGTCGGACTGGTCTTCCTCAAGCCGCTGCCGAACTATGTCGCGTCGTTGCCGACGAAACTGTTCGAGTACATGGCTTCCCGAGTGCCATTTGCGGCTTCGGACTTTCCGGCCTGGCGCGAGATGTTCGATGGTTACGGGGCTGGGATTTTTGTTGATACTGAGGATGCCGCAGCTACTGCAGATGCCCTGAGCGAGCTCTTGGCGGACCCGCAGCGGTGTCGGGAGATGGGCTGTGCTGGGCGTCGAGCGGTTGAGTCGGGGCTCAACTTCGAGTCCCAAGCCGAGGCCTTGATCGATCTGGTAGCCGGTTTGCTCGAGGGCTGATTCCCCGGTCCCGTGCCCGGCCAACAGTTGGTGGAGTCTCCGCCGCCCTTTCCAGCTTCCGTGTGGTGATTCGGGTAATGATCGGCCTCAAAGCCATCCCCGGTAGCAGGCGCTGGGGTCACGAGGCAGTTTTCCACAGGCTGCGTGAGTACCCCGGCCGGGGTTGTCCACAGAACCGAAAATGGTTGGAGGAAATCGGCTCCTCCGACGACAACTTTTAGTGTGAGGAATCTTGGAGAACGACTCGATCGACGCGGCGTTGCCCGTATTTACCGGCACAGCTATGTCCGAGGCCAGGCCGACCGGGCGGTAGCTCGAGGGGAGGCTGTCCGCATCCTGCCGGGGGTGGTCGCTGCGTCTGCTGTGGCCCGAGACCCGAGGATCATTATCCGGGCGTTGTTGTTGTGGCACCGTGACATTGTGTTGGTCGGAAAGGCTGCCCTTATCATGCTCGGGATGAAAGCCCCGGGTACAACCCGGCCCATGGACTTCTACGGCGTTAAGGATGTGGAGGCTTTCTCTACAACTCGTTGTCTCACCCGGCCGGGAATTCGAGTGCGTCGGTGGCATATACCTCACTGGTTTATAACCGAGCGAGAGCAAATTCGCATCGCTACTGCTGAAGTGTCGGTTCTCATACTGGCTATTCAGGGCGAGTGGGGATGGGTGTGTGAGGCCCTCCGGCAACGAGTCGTGACGCCCGAATCATGCCGGCAAGCTCGTAAGAGCCTGACAGGTCGGTATCCCAAGACCAAGGTTGATGCTGCTCTGGCCGACATCTGTCTGGCTGCGTGGTCGATTCCAGAACTAGAGATGGGCAGGGTACTGCGTGCTACTGGGATCACGGGGCACAAACCGAATCACAAGGTTCGTGTGGGCGACCGCTACTACTACTTGGACCGGGCCTTCGAGGCTGAGAAGGTGGCTTTGGAAATTGATGGCCGATCGGTACACGGGACGATTGACGGGTTTGAGGCGACCATGATGCGCTCAGCGCATTTAGACCGCCACGGCTGGAAGGTGCTTCACGTCACCCCAACCATGTTCCGCGAGGACCCGAGGTTTGTCCTAGACTGGCTCGCCTCCCACCTCCACCGGCGTCATCGGCCCAAAACTATGTTTACCGAGTTCGCTTTGCGACGAATTATGAGCGGCGCCGCCCCAGCTTGAGGCGCGGCTCGGTACATGGCTCACGTGCCGGAAACCAGGCCTAACCTTGCCCTATCCTTCGCGGCCCCTCGGCTCTGCTGCGCTGTGGAAATCGGGGTGATGATCAACCCAGCTGCAATCTCACGCAGCATGACCGGTGCTTAGACACCCGATTGCCACACGACGGGAGAAGGACCCCTAGGGGAAAGCTCAAGGCTAGCCAGCTCAAACCAGGAAGCTTAGAGGTCTGGCATGGGAGCCCTGGTGAGTGACTCCACCGTAAATCGATGGGTAGTGCTGCTCCCGGTTCGCGTCTCACTACGACAGACGGAGGGGCGACACTCTCGCGTCACTCACACCGAATCGTCACTTGTAGGAGTAGAAGTCCGGGGCTGTTGAGACTCGCCCGGTGCCACCCATCGGGGTTGCATGACCATCAGCTCGAGGGTCGCGACGTTGGGTCACTCGCCCGCCGGAAGGCTTGCGCGTGGCGAGATTCTCGAACAAGGACGGGTCCTGGGAGCCCGTTTTCCTATCCTTAGGGCCTTTACGCATGGCTTTCAGTGCGATCCCGATAACGGCGACAGCAGCCACCGCGACGGCAACGAGGGTGCCCTTGTTGATCTCTTCAGGGTTGACTTCGGGCTTACTCATCTTTTTCACTCTTTCCCATCAATGGGTTTGGCGCCCTTCTCATCATCGTCGCGAAGGGCATTCTTGTTCATGTTCTCCTTACCCTCCTCGCTGAGAACGTCACCGACGATGGCTCCGGCCTCGCGATGGAAGGCGATGTAGCGGGCGCCGAGGTTTATCATGGCTTGCAGACGGTTGCGGCCGCCCAGCAGGGTGAAGATATGCACGGTGACCCACGTCAGCCATGCACCGATACCGGTGAACTTGAGCTTTTCGGACAGCTGCACGACGGCTGAATTGCGGCCGATCGTCGCCATCGTGCCTTTGTCGTTGTACTCGAACTTCTCCAGCGGCTCGCCGAGCTCGAGGTGAACGATCTGACGAGCAACGCACTCGCCTCCCTGGATGGCGGGTTGGGCGAGCTGGGGCTTGGGATCCTCGGTGTTGATGGCACCGTCGCCGACAGCAAAGATGCGATCCTGGCCTTTGACGAGGAGGGTGCCGTCGGTAGCAATGCGGCCACCTCGGCCCTGCTCAAATCCCCAATTCGTAACAGACTTGTGGGCACCGACGCCAGCGGCCCAAATGACCATGTCGGCCGGGAGAGTCTGGCCGTCCTTGAGGAGCACGGAATCCTCGCGCACCTCAGCGATGGCGGTATTGGTGCGCACATCCACGCCGCGCTTCTGCAGTTGGCGGCGGGTGTAGTGGCGCAGCGCTGGGTCGAAGGGCATGAGGAGGTGGTTGGCCATCTCGACGAGCGTCACGTGGACCCGGTCGGTGGACACATCCGGGAAGATCGCCGGGATGCCGATTGACTTCATCTCGGCGAGGGTGCCGGCCATTTCGACGCCGGTCGGGCCGCCGCCAACGATGATGACGTCGAAGGTCTTGTCACGTTGGGTGTCGAGATCCTCAAGGTAGGTGAAGATCGCGTCGCGAGCGCGCAGTGAGGATGCACGGGTGTAAATGGTGTACGAGTTTTCGGCGGCACCAGGGGTTCCGAAGAAGTTGGCCCCGACGCCCTGGGACAGGACGAGGTAGTCGTAGGAGATCGGGTCGCCGTTGTCGACCTCGACAATCCGGTTCTCGGTATCGATACCGGTCACACAAGCGCGACGGAAGTGGGTGTGAGGACCGTTGTTAGCGGCGAAGGAGCGAAGTCGGTAGGTGACATCGCCAGGGTTGAGACCGCCGGTTGCCACCTGATACAGCAGCGGCTGGAATGTGGTGTACGGGTTGCGGTCGATGAGGGTGACGTCGCATCCTGCCTCGGCAGTCTTTTCGGCAGCAGCCAAGCCGCCGAATCCGGCGCCGACGATGACAACTCGGGGCTTGGAGTCCGTCAGAACCGGTTTGCAGCCCAGGCCCGGCAGGCCGATGTCTGACAACAGGTTATTGATGCCCATCTAATCCTCCGAATGATGTTGCAATGAGACGATACTCCCAAAAATGTGGTGTAACTCGCAATGAGTGAGGTCTCATTGAGAGGCGCGGAAGGGGCACTTCCGCTTCCAGCGTGACAGGCTGGGACCATGCCACATCTCCATACGCAGCCGCACGGACATGACGTGACGATCAGTGCGTGGATCCTCAGACAGTTTCCGTCTGACGGCGTTCGTCGTCGGCAGTGGAAGGCGCTGGTGCACAAACACCGCAAAATGAACCTGTGGATCCAGCCTGGCGGGCACGTCGAACATACCGAGAATCCCTGGCAGGCCCTGGCACACGAGCTTCATGAGGAGACGGGCTACAGCATCGACCAATTGAGCGTTCTGCAGCCCTGGGACCGGTTGCCTGACGGCATACACGACCTCATGCATCCCACCCCGGTGCTCCTCAACACCCACAGCCCCTACCCGGGCCATTTCCACTCCGACATCGTCATGGCAATGGTTGCCCATGGCGATCCGGCGGAAAAACCGCGTCCGGGGGAGTCTCAAGAGCTGCAATGGGTCAGTCCTGACGAATTTGCCGCGTTGCCGGGGGCCGAGCCTGACGCAGTCATGATCATGACGATGATCGTTGAAAGGGTGGCTGATTCATGGCTGGCGATCCCCGCGACACGCTGGTCTCTGGCTGACGCTCCCGCTGAGGCGATGACCGATCGGTCTGTTGCTGAGGCCACTGCTCCTGATCCTCTCGACGACAGGGAGACGCTGGGGTGGGGGACCGCTCAGTGACGAGGAATTGTGGTCCAGACCTGGTGAGAGTTGGGGCTGGACTTCCGGTTGCCGCCTACCGTGACGAGATCACCACGGCTTTACATGGTGGGCGGGCCGTCATCGTGGCTCCACCGGGTACTGGTAAGACAACATTCGTCCCGCCCTTGGTGGCCTCGAGGTGTTCTGGTCGGGTTATCGTCACCCAGCCACGCCGGGTGGCAGCGAGGGCCGCTGCTCGCCGACTTGCCACGCTGACCGGGACCCGCCCCGGGGAGTTCGCGTCGCACACCGTGCACGGTGAGTCGACGACAACCCGCGACACCAAGGTGGAGTTCGTTACTACCGGGGTGTTGCTGCGCCGTCTACTCAGCGACCCCGACCTGACTGGGGTGGATGCCGTCGTCCTCGATGAGGTCCACGAACGTCACCTCGACGCTGACCTCGTCGTGGCAATGGTGTGTGAAGTTGCTCAATTGCGCGATGATCTGACCATTGTCGCGATGTCGGCGACTGTCGATAGTTCCGGGTGGGCAGCTTTTCTCGGCGGTGTTGAGCCGGCGCCGGTTGTCGAGGTGGCCTCCGCTCTGCATGAACTCGAGGTGGAGTGGGCACCGGCAGCTGGTGCTGCTGTGGAATCTCGGGGAGTGAGTCGCGAATTTCTCGGCCATCTTGGCACTGTGACCGTTGACGCGCTTGATCGCCACACTGAAGGGTCGGCACTTGTTTTTGTTCCGGGCGCCCGCGAGGTTGACCACGTCGTCGCGGATTTGCGTTCCCGGCTCGCCGGGATAGATGTGGTCGGGTTGTCTGGGGCGATGTCGGCACGTGAGCAGGATCATGCTCTGTCAGATCCAGGGAATGTGCGTCGCGTTATTGTCTCGACGGCTGTCGCAGAATCTTCCCTGACGGTGCCTGGTGTGAGGCTCGTTGTTGACTCCGGGTTGTCACGCGAACCGAGACTCGACCGTGGTCGAGGTATGACGGGCCTAGTGACGGTCCGGGAATCCCGCGCTTCAGCAGTGCAGCGCGCCGGACGCGCAGCTCGTCTGGGCCCGGGGGTAGCAGTGCGCTGCCTGCGTGCCCAGGACTGGGCGGGCATGAATGCCGACCCTACCCCCGAGGTCGACCACGCCGACCTTGTGGCGTCCCTGTTGTCTTTGGCGGTGTGGGGATCCCCTCGTGGCGAAGGGATGGCACTGCCAACACCATTGCCACAGGATCGGGTAGCTGCGGCCGAAGAGGAACTGCGAGATCTGGGGGCCGTCGACGCGGAGGGGCGGATTACGGCGAGGGGGCGTCACCTTGCCACGTTTCCCCTTGACCCACGTCTGGCAAGGGCTTTGACCGACGGTGCCGCCATCATCGGATCGCGCCGCTGTGCTGAGATCGCCGCCATGCTTGGCCTGGAAGACGGCCAGGTCGACCTCGTTGGGCAATGGCGTCAACTGCGATCGGGGCGACACCCAGAGGCCGCGATGTGGCGCCGCGAAGCTGACCGGCTGGCCCGGCTCATCAACGACGTTCCCCCTACCGACATCACCGATGACGATGCCGTCGCCACCGTCGTTTCCCTTGCTCGCCCGGGGTGGATCGCTCGCAGCCGAGGGGTGGGTTCTACGTCGTATCTACTGGCCTGTGGCACGGGGGTTGACCTTCCTCGCAACTGCCCTCCAGGGCTGCTCGGGCAGCCGTGGCTGGCGGTGGCACGTACCTCGCGCATTACTAGTGGCGCCCTCATCCGGGCCGCTGTCCCGCTCTCGGAGTCGGCTGCGTTGGAGTCCGGTGAGGCGATGCTGACGAACGACACACCGGTGACTTGGGATGGCGGGAAAGTACGGGGCAGGCGGGTGTCGCGCCTCGGTGCGATCGAGTTGTCGTCGACCCCGGTCCGCCCAGATCCGGTACGGGCTCGCCACGTGGCGCTGGAAGCAGTGAGGTCTGGGGGACTTGACGTAGCGAGCCTGACGAAGAACGGTGAATCTTTGCGACGCCGTCTTGCCCTGGCCCATCGGGTGTTTGGTGATCCCTGGCCCGATGTCAGCGATGAGGCTCTGCTAGCCTGCGCCGAGGAGTGGCTTGACCTCGACGCGTTGGCGGCAGGGCGGGGAAGTGACGCAGCTTCGGGGTTGCGGGGGCTGCTGGGCTGGCAGGAATCCGCTCGTCTTGACGAGGTCGCCCCCGAGACCATCACCGTCCCCAGCGGATCGCGGATCCGCGTCGACTATCCCGAGCCTGGCAGTGACACCTCTCCGGTTCTTGCAGTCAAACTCCAGGAGTGTTTTGGCTGGACTGATGGCCCGACGGTGTGTGACGGCAGGGTGAGGGTGGTCCTCCACCTGCTATCCCCGGCGCGACGGCCCCTGGCCGTCACCGACGATCTGGCGAGTTTCTGGGCCAGTGTGTATCCCGCGGTGAGGGTTGAAAACCGGGGGCGCTACTCCAAACATCCCTGGCCGGAGGACCCCATGACAGCCACACCTACCAAGCGCACGAATCGCGCCCTGCGGGGGAACTGATGTGGCGTCCTCCAGGGGCAAGATACGTGTGGTGAATTGGTTTTCGATCCCGTGGGTAACCACCAGGAGTGGCTCCGGGGTGTTTCCCAACCATGATTGCCACGGGTGGTTTGCGGGCGTCGAGTGGCGTCGAGCGGTGGTGATCTCACGGCGTCATAGCTATGATCGAGAGCAACGACAGGGGAGCATCGTCGGATGCTGAGAGTGGGCACCGCCCAGACCCTCGAACCTGAACCGGTTAGGACCGGCGTAGGGAGTCGGGCTCTTCGCGCTTTCGCGCCCCTTCCGAATGAGCGGAAGGACTTCTATGACCAACGACAAACTCACCATGCGATACCGCACTATCGACATCGTGACTCCAGTGATGATTGTTGTGGCATTCGGCGTCATCTTCCTCGGCTACGGAGCGGTATATAGTCTCCTCAAGCCGGCCACGTCGGTGTATCTGCCCATTGAGGGCATCCTTTCTGGCATCTGGTTCCTGCCGGCACTTCTTGCTGGGCTCATCGTTCGTAAACCCGGTGCAGCCTTACTCTCCGAGGTTCTGGCGGCCGCCATTGAGGCTGCTCTCGGCGGCCCGTGGGGGGCTGGCACCCTCATTTCCGGTGTCGTCCAGGCCCTGCCGATGGAGCTGTGTTTGCTCGTCGTCGCCTACCGCAAGGCCGGTCCGAAGCTTGTCCTGGTGGCCGGGGCTCTTACCGGTTTCGCTGAGGCCATCTACGAGCGCATCTCTTACTACCCGATGTTCCGTTTCGGCGACACGATCGTCTACTTCGTTTTCATGATCGTTTCCGGGGCTCTGCTCGGCGGTCTGGTGGCATGGGGTATTGTCCGTGGCCTCGCGGCTGCCGGTGCGCTCAGCCCCTTCGCAGTTTCTCGTGAATTGCGTGGCGGGAAGTCACCCCGGAGCACAATCTCATCGCGAAACCTGTCATGACTGACGTCTTGACCCATGCTGACCACGTTGACGAGGTTTCCAGCCGCCGGGCGGTGCCGGTGGATGTCGAGGGGATGACGGTCGGCGTTCCCGATCGCGACGAGCCCATTCTTGGCCCCATCGACCTCCATTTGGGGGCAGGATCCCGGGTGCTTGTATCTGGGCCGTCGGGAGCTGGTAAGACCACCTTGCTGCACGCCATCGGCGGCTTACTGGAGGAAGAGAGCTACGACCTTACCGGGCGGGTGAACACGTGGTCCGGCGACGTGAATGTCGGACTGTTGCAGCAGGAACCGATCCACTCCGTCGTTGCTGCTACATGCGGACGAGACATCGCCTTTGGCCCGGAGAACCATCGTGTCCCGCGCGAGGACATCTGGCCGATCGTCGAGGATTCCCAACGACGAGCCCGGTTCACCATGCCCATGGACCACTCGACTACGAAGATGTCCGGAGGCCAGATGCAGCGCCTCGCCATCGCTGGGATCCTCGCTACCAATCCCGGGCTGTTGCTGCTTGATGAGCCCATTTCCATGCTCGACGAGGAGTCGGCTACGGCGATCCGTGACGAAATCGCCAGGATGGCCCACGACCGAACTGTGCTCGTCGTCGATCACCATCCCGACCAGTGGCGTGGCGTCCTTGACCAGGTCGTCGAATTGACCGACCACGGCACCCTCAAGAAGATCTGGGACTTTGAAGACTTCCTGGACTCGCGTGAGGCAACGTCATTGCCGTCACACACCTCCACCGCGGGCGAGGTGGTTGCTTCTACCAGCTCCCTCGATGCCCACCGTCCCCAGTCCGACGACGTGCTGCTGGGTGGTGTCACCATGTCTGCCCGGCGTGGTCACATTACCGTTGTGTCGGGCCCGAGTGGGGTTGGCAAATCCACCCTGCTGAGGCTGCTCGCTGGCCTTGACGTTCCCGCGTCTGGCGAACTCACCCTGCCGGACCAGACCGCCTGGGTGCCGCAGAACCCGGAGAATTACCTGGTGGCTCGAACGGCTGCCGACGAGTTGTTTGCCTCGCCGATGGTCCCGGAGGACGCCGATCTTAGGGACTTGGTGCGGACCTTCGGGCTCAAATCGATCCTGGACTCCCACCCCATGACGTGCTCCGGGGGCGAGAAGCGGCGCCTTGCTATCGCGGCAGCCCTGGCCCAGCGCCCCGACCTTCTCCTTCTCGATGAGCCGACTGTCGGCCTCGACGACGACCGCGGCGCGAGCGTGCTGTCAGCGATTCGTGCTGCTGCTGACTCAGGTGTCGCCGTCGTCGTTTCCTCCCACGATCGTCAGGTCATCGCTATGGCCGACGAGGTCGTCGACGTCGCCTCTTACCGCGTCCCGGACCCCACTCCCAATGAGCGTCCGGGCGAAAAACCAGCCTTCCTGACGACGATCAACCCCCTCGTTGCTTTTCTCATTGCCATTGCTGGCATTTTCGGGTCTCTCTTTGTGCGCTCCCCCCTCGTGGGGGCTGTGGGACTTATCCCGGCTGCCGTGATGGCCCCGATGTGCTCCCGCCATGTCAAACCCTTGGTGGTGCGGACGGTGCCGGTTCTCATCGCTGCGGTGATGCTGGTCTGGACGACCCTGTTACTGCACAGCGGGTTCACTGACCCGTCCGCCTGGAGCGAGGCGACTCGTCAGGGTCTGAGGATCCTCGTTTTTGTCCTGCCCGGAGCGCTGGCCTCGGCGGCCATCGACCCTACTCGGTTGGGTGACGCCTTGGCCCAGCAAACCCACCTGTCGCAGCGTCCGGTAGTGGCTTCGATGGCCGGAGTGGTGCGGATGGGTCACCTAGGTGACCAGTGGCACATTCAGTCCGATGTACGTAACTTGCGCGGGTTGGGCCCCAAGCGGTCCCTGTCCTCGAGGATCACGTACCTGTCGTCAATGACCTTCGCGATGGTGCTGTATGCCATGAGGTCCTCGGAAGTCCTTAGCCGAGCGATGGATTCCCGCGGATTCGCGACGGCGACCCGCCGGACCTACGCGGTGGAGTCGCGCTGGCGTGCTCGTGATCTGTGGGGAGTGGTGCTTGCAGCGTTTGTTGTCGCGGTTCCGGCCCTGGCGGCGGTGTTGTTCGGCTGAACTGACGCGCGCTCAGCGATATAGCGCTTTCTCGAGCACCCTCGCCAGCTTGTCGACGGATGCCTGCAGGGAGTACTTGTTTGCCATGAGTTCACGGGCCCGCTCGTGCCAGCGCTTCATGGTGGCTTCGTCGGCGTCACGTACCCGCTCGATACCGGCTACCAGGTCAGTGGGGTCGACGCATGCGCCCACCTCGTCGTCGCTGATGACGTCGCGGATGGGCACCTTGGCGTTGGAGACGACGGCTAGCCCGGCAGCCATGTAGTCGTAGAGCTTGTTGGGGCTCATACCTTTGTCGAAGACCGACTGCGGGGATACCGTGTGCAGACCGACGTCGCAGGCCGACAGGATGCGCACCAATTCTGACTTCGGCACCTGGTCGTGGAAAGTGACGTTGGTTAGGCGGAGCTTGGCGACTTCGTCAATGGCCCACTGCTTACGCGCCCCGGCACCGACCAACAGAAAGTTGACGTCGGGCAGACGGCGGGCGGCATCGACGATGAGGTCCAGTCCGACGTAGTTGGCATGGGTTCCCGAGAACACCGCGGTGAACCCGGAGATGCCGTACTCCTTGCGCAACTCTTCGCGGGACTCCTTGACCTCGTATTCGGCCAGGTCGGCGCCATTAGGGACGACGGTGATCTTGTCGACGTTAATGCCGATTTCGCGGAAGTGGTCCTCCCAGCCCTTCGTTACGACGACGATCTGGCGAGCGTGGGCGTAGATGGTTTTTTCCAACCCTTGCAGCACCTTGTGCAGGGCTGACCCCTCCTTGAGGGCGCCGCCTGATACCAAGGATTCCGGCCATAGATCGCGGACTTCGACGACGAATGGCTTGCGACGAAGAGCGGCGACGACCATCCCGACTGCGGGGGACAAAATCTGTGGGGAGGAGGCGAAAATGACGTCGGCCGGGCGGGCTAGGGCTCGGGCTCCGGCGCCGGCGGCAAAGGCAACCCAGCCGAGGACCCGCTTGACTCCGTTGCCCTTGTACTGCGGGATCGGGACGAGGGTGTAGCGCGGGTCGTCAACCGTCATGCGCTCACCGGAGGTGTGGTTGATGTTGGCAGCATAAAAATGGGGCTGCCAGCCGCGCAGCCGGGAAAACATGTCAAAGTTCCGGGTGATGCCGCCTGATCCCGGTGGAAAGGCGTAGTGATTGATCACGCTGACCTTGCGTTGCGGCATCTTTCCTCCTGGGTTTGGGCGCACACTAACCCTACCGGGCATGGTCGCTGCCTGTGGACAGCGCCACGACCGGAGCCGTAGCCCTGGGTGTTAGTCCTCGCGGGTGCCTTCCAGAGCCAGGCCCACCAGGATGGGCTGGAAGAGCAAGCGAATTGCGCGCTTGCGGTCGTCGTCAAGGCCGAATCCATCCTTGTGCTCGACGAGTTGGCCGACGTTGCCAGGGAAAATTGCGGCGAAGAAGGCAGCTGCGCTGCGTCCCCAGAACTTCTTGTGACGGCCTGACAGTAAGGCGGCGCCGAGGATGATCTCGGCGGCTCCTGACAGCCAGACAACCGTGTCGTCATCGACCGGTACCCAATCGGGTACCTGAGCTTGGAACTCCTCGCGGACGAAGGTGAGGTGACCGACACCGGCGTAAGCCAGTAGACCGCCTACTCCGAGGCGGCTCAGGGTGCGTAAGGGGTGGCGCTTCGAGGGCGATGGGGCGGTGAAGTGTGATGGGTGGGACATTGATCCTCCTGACGACCAGAAGCGGTACTCAATCGATGATAACTCGTGGAAATTCTGGTTCTGTTTCGTCGTGGAGGCAGTCAAAGTAGCGCGGGGCCCTCTGCGGAACCCGTTTACCACGGCTGGCCCCAGGGTCCGGTGGCCGGTCGTGTGGACCGATTCCGGCAGCGGCCGATCATGGCGCTCGGATCGGTTTCCTGAGCTTGTGGCTGGCACGTTCAAGATGACGTCGAGTCGTGGTGATCATGTGACGGCCTCGCGCACCAGCATTGCAGCTCAACCGGTGGGTTCGACACCGCGCCTTTGCGGTAGCGCCCTGGCCATTGGATACCGCTATTCGCCCGAGAGGTGGTGTGGTATTTCGGTTGGTGAGTAATGAGTGAGCAACCTGAGATGGCACCGGACATCATCATTACCCCGATTGCCACACGCGGCGGGAGAGCCGGGGAGAGGTGTAAGGGTGGGGAGAGGTGCGAGGTTGGGGAGAAGCGACTCTTCCGGACAAGGCGCATCCCCGTGCCCTTGTCAGCGATAGGTATCGGACATAGCGAAGGGCCGGTGACGATCGCCACCGGCCCTTCTGCACATTCGAGGGTCAGGATCCATAGGTTGTTTTGGCCTTCTCGAGGGCCGCAACGTAACCGTTGCGTTCGTACTCGGCGGTCGACGCATCGTTCGGGACAGCGAGCGTTCCGCGCAGCGTGTCAAGGTCGACTTCCTTGCGTTGCAGGTAGGATTCCAGTCCCTTCTGCAGCTCGGTCGCGTACCCGGCGCCGTGACGCACCAACGCTGAAGTGGTCATAACGACGTCGGCTCCAGCAAGCAGGTACTTGACGACGTCGTTGGCGCTCTCGACGCCTGAGGACGCAGCCAGCGAGGCGCCAATGCGGCCCGACAGTGCAGCAATCCACGTCAGTGGCAGGCGAGCGTCAGCCGGGGAAGACAGCCACACCCCGGGCTCTACTTGCATTGTCTCGACGTTGATGTCGGGCTGCAGGAACCGGTTGAACATCACTAGGGCGTCGGCACCAGCGGCATCCAGGCGGGTAGCCATATTGCCGAGGGCCGAGAAGAACGGCGAGAGTTTGACAGCAACCGGTACGCTCACGGCGTCTTTGACGGCCTGGACGATCTCGACGTGGCGGTCTTCGACTTCTTCGGCTGACTGTTCAAGGTCACCGGGCACCATGTAGATGTTGCACTCGATGCCTGCTGCGCCGGCGTTCTCCATCCGTTTGGCGGTGTCGACCCAGCCGCCGTTTGTGGCCCCGTTGAGGGACGCAATGACGGGGATGTCAACGGCATTGGCGCTGGCTTCCAGATGGGCGAGGTAGCGCTCGGTAATGCCGCCTTCGTTGCTGGCCACGGTCGGGAAGAAGCTCAGCGATTCGGCGAACGAGTCCATGTACTCTAGCTCGATTTCGGCTTGCCGAGCCTCCTCGTGCCTCACCTGTTCCTCGAATAGGGAGTACATGACGATAGCTCCGACCCCGGCGTCGGCGAGGGCCCTGACCCCGTCGACTTTCTGCTGGATGGGGCCGGCGGAGGCAACTAATGGCGACCTCAGGGTTAGCCCCATGTACTTGGTGTGAAGATCACTCATGACACGTCATTCCTTCGTGGCTGTCAGGCGCGGTTGGATGAAGCGGCGAACTCGGACATACGGGCATCGACGGCGAAGCCCTCGGCGGTGCGGGATGCCATTTCGGCATACTCGGCGTAGCGACGCTCTACCTGGCGCTGGCCCAGGTCCAGCATACGTTCGGCCTCTTCCGGATGGGCCTTCTGGAGCATCCGGTAACGCAGCTCGAGCTTGGTGTACTCCCGCCACGTCTCGTCGGGTTTGGGGGAGTCGAGCAGGAATGGGTTGCGTCCTTCGTCGGCTAGCACCGGGTTGTAACGCATCAGCGGCCAGTGTCCACAGTGGACCGCCTTGTACTGCTGGTCCAGGCCGTTGCGCAGGTCGTAGCCGTGGGCGATGCAGTGGCTGTAGGCGATGATGAGGCTCGGACCAGGGTAGGCCTCGGCCTCGCGGAAGGCCCGCAGGGTTTGCTGCGGATCGGCGCCCAGGGCCACGCGGGCGACGTACACCGACCCGTAGGCGATGGCTTGCAGGGCCATGTCTTTTTTGGCGGTGGGTTTGCCAGCCGAGGCGAATTTGGCAACTGCCCCTAGCGGGGTCGATTTCGATGCCTGACCACCGGTGTTGGAGTACACCTCGGTGTCGAGGACCAGGACGTTGACGTCGCGGCCGGAGGCAAGCACGTGGTCGACGCCACCGGAACCGATGTCGTAAGCCCATCCGTCACCGCCGATAATCCACACCGACCGGCGCAGTAAGTGGTCGGCGACGCTCATGAGGTCGCGCACTGCCGGGGTTTGTTCCATGTCGGCGAGCTTGGCTTGGAGCTCCTTGACGCGGTGCTGCTGGCTCTGGAGGTCGTGCTCGGTCAGCTGCGGGCCATGTAGCAGATCCTCGACGAACTCCGGGTCGAGTTGGCTGGACACCTCCTGGAGGCGGCGTCTGGCCAACTCGGTTTGGACGTTGGCGGCCATTCGCATGCCCAGGCCAAATTCGGCGTTGTCCTCGAATAGCGAGTTCGACCAAGCCGGGCCACGCCCTGATGCGTTCTTGCCCCACGGGGTCGTCGGCAAGTTACCGCCGTAGATGGAGGAGCAGCCAGTGGCGTTGGCAACCTCGGCGCGGTCACCGAAGAGCTGGGTGATGAGTTTGACGTAAGGTGTCTCGCCACATCCCGAGCAGGCTCCGGAGAACTCGAAGAGGGGCTCCAGGAACTGGGTGCCTCGTACGGTGGCGAAGTCGACACGGGAGCGATCATTAACCGGGATTGTCTCGAAGAACTTCACGTTCTCGCGCTGGACGGTCTTGTCGAGGTGCTCTTCAAGGTTGATGGCCTTGCGGTCGGGTTCTCCGACTGGGTGGGCCGGGCAGGCCTCGACGCACAGTCCGCAGCCGGTGCACTGGTCGGGGACGACCTGCAGGGTGTAGCAGGACTCCGGCAGACCGGCGGCATTGAGTTCTGCGGACTGGAAGGATTCCGGGGCACCCTCGAGCTGAGACTGCGGGTAGTACTTGGAGCGGATGACGCCGTGTGGGCAGACGAAGGCGCAGTTGCCGCACTGGATGCAGGCGTTGGGCTCCCAGGTGGCGATGACGTCCGATAGCGTCCGCTGCTCATATTTGGTGGTGCCGGCAGGGTAGGTGCCGTCATCGGGCAGGGCCGACACGGGCAGCAGGTCGCCGAATCCCTCGATCATTCGGGCGGTGACATTCTTGACGAACTTGGGGGAGTCCTCGCGCACAGCCGGGATGAGGCTGTGGTTGGCAGTCATCTGGTCGGGAACCTTGACCTGATGTAGGTGTTCCAGGGAGGCGTCGACGGCCGCATGATTCATCTCGACGATCTTCTGGGACTTTTTACCGTAGGTCTTTTGGATCGAATCCTTGATCTTCGCGATGGCCTCATCCTTGGGCAGCACGCCAGAGATCGCGAAGAAGCAGGTTTGCAGGATGGTGTTGGTGCGGTTACGCAGACCCACCTTGCGGGCTACGGACAGGGCGTCGATGGTCCACAGGTCGAGGTGCTTATCGAGGACCTGACGTTGCATGGTGTTGGGCAGCTTGTCCCACACCTCATCGGCTGAGTACGGAGAGTTGAGTAGAACGGTGGTTCCCTCGCGGGCCATTGTCAGCACATCCATCGACTCCAGGATCCCCCAGGCGTGGATACCGATGAATCCTGCCTGGCTGACCAGGTAGGGGGCCTCGATCGGTTTGGGTCCGAAACGCAGGTGGGAGGTCGTCTTGGATCCGGATTTCTTAGAGTCGTAGACGAAGTAGCCCTGGGCGTAGGTGTTGGGGTCCGATCCGAGGATCTTGATGGTGTTCTTGTTAGCACCGACGGTGCCGTCAGAACCCATGCCGTAGAACACTGCGCGGATCGTTGTGGGATCCTCGATGTCGAGGGGTTCCCATGGCAGGGATATGCCGGTGACGTCGTCGTCGATACCGATGGTGAAGCGGGGACGCGGACTCTCCAGCTCGAGCTCGGCGACGATCCCGGCCACCATACCGGGGGTGAATTCCTTTGATGAGATCCCGTAACGGCCGCCTGAGACAATCGGCATGGAATTTCGGGTGCCGCGGGAATGAGCCTCGGATAAGGCAGCCAGCACGTCGAGGAAGAGGGGCTCGCCGTTCGAGCCGGGCTCCTTGGTGCGGTCCAAGACGGCAACGGTACGAGCTGTCTCCGGGATGGCTTTGACGACCTCGGCGGTGGGGAAGGGACGGAATAGGTGCAACTCGACGAGACCGAGCTTGTGCCCGCGGGCGTTGAAGTGGTCGATGGTGTGCTCGATGGTGCGGGCGCCAGAGCCCATACAGACTATGACCTCGGTGGCTTCAGGATCACCGTGGTACTCAACGAGATGGTATTGGCGTCCGACGACCTGGGCGAACTCGTCCATGAGGGACTGGACGATGCTCGGCACTTTCTCGTAGTACTTGTTTGCGGCCTCACGAGCTTGGAAGTGGGTATCGGGGTTCTGGGCGGTGCCGCGGATGAACGGGTGAGCCGGAGAGAGGGCGCGCTCCCGATGAGCGTGGACGAGGTCATCGGTGATGAAGTGTCGGATGTCGTCGTCCGAGAGCATCTCGAGCACGTTGAGTTCGTGGGAGGTGCGGAAACCTTCAAAGAAGTGCATGAAGGGCACGCGGGAGCGCATCGTCGCTGCTTGGCTGATGAGGGCCAGGTCGTGGCATTCCTGCACGGTCGAGGAGCACAACATGGCGAAGCCGGTCTGACGGCAGGCCATGACGTCCTGGTGATCGCCGAAGATGGATAGGCCCTGGGCGGCCAGCGAACGGGCGGCCACATGGAAGACCGTGCTGGTGAGCTCGCCAGCGATCTTGTACATATTCGGGATCATGAGCAGTAGGCCTTGGGAGGCCGTGAAGGTGGTGCTCAGGGCGCCACCCTGCAGAGCGCCGTGTATGGCCCCGGCAGCGCCACCTTCGGACTGCATCTCCATAACGGTGGGGATGTCTCCCCAGATGTTCTTGCGCCCGGCGGCAGACCACTCGTCGGCGGTTTCAGCCATCGGGGAGGACGGGGTGATCGGGTAGATCGAGCACAGTTCGTTGCAACGATAGGCGACCGAGGCGGCGGCGGTGTTGCCGTCGGCAATGGTGCGGACGCGGGAGTCGGAGCTATTTGCCATGGTCAGTCCTCCTTCTCAGTTCTCGGAGTCGACGGTGAACTTCAGTGAAGCTGACCGTTGTGGATTAGGTTCAGGACGCACCGCCCAGCCGGGTGTCGGGTTGCCGGATCCCTGTACGGTGGCCGGGTCCGTGCCTTCGGGGATCATCTCAATAGCATGAACTGGGCACTGGTCGAAGCAGGTGGCGCATCCGGTGCATTTGTCGTAGTTGAATTCGTAGCGGTGGCCCTTGCCGAGCTTGATAATGGCATCCTCAGGGCAGGAACCGTAGCAGCCGTCACATTCGAAGCAGTTACCGCAGGATAGGCATCGTCCGGCTTCGAAGTGGGCCTGATCGTCGGTGAGTCCACCGACGACCTCGTCGAATCCGACGCGCTGGGTCGGGTCGAGTTCGGGCTGGTGACGACGCAGGTGATCGCCGAAGTACCACAGGTTGAGGTCGTTGAAGCCCACCGTGGTGTTCTTGGCGGTCGGGTAACCGGACTCGCGGTTCAGCCACAGGTCGATCTGACGGGCGGCGCGTTTGCCGTGGCCAACGCCGATCGTCACGGTGCGCTCGGAGGGGACGGTGTCGCCGCCGGCGAAGATACCGGGGACGTCGGTCATGAGGGTTGAGGGGTTGACGTCGACGACGTCGTTGCGGAACCTCATACCGGGCATCTTGTGTAGGAAGCTGGTGTCGGCGTCCTGGCCGACGGCAAGGATGACGGTGTCGGCTTCGAGTTTCTCGTAGCGTCCGGTGCCGTGCGGCTTGCCGTCCTCGTCGAGTTCCATGACCTCGACGGTGAGGTCGTCGCCGACGTCAGTGATGGTGCGCAGCCAGTTCATCTGGACGCCCTCGCGCTCGGCTTCTTCGCGCTCTTCGGCGTGGGCGGGCATCTGCTCTGCGGTGCGTCGGTAGACGACGATGGACTCCTCGGCGCCGAGGCGCTTGGCGACGCGCGCGGCATCCATGGCGGTGTTGCCGCCGCCGTAAACAGCTACGCGGCGTCCAATGAGTGGCTTCTCGCCGGCGGCGACGTTGTGCAAAAAGCTCACGGCGTCGACCATTCGGGAGGCATCAACGGTCGGGATGTCGACGCGTTTGGATAGATGGGCGCCGATGGCCACGAAGACGGCGTCGAAACGCCCCTTGGCCTTTTCTTCCATGAGGTCGTTGACGGGATGGTTGAGGACGATCTTGATGCCGAGGTCGGTGAGACGTGCTACTTCGGCGTCGAGGATTTCGCGCGGTAGACGGTATTCGGGGATGCCGTAGCGCATCATGCCGCCGACTTTGTCGCCCGCGTCGTGGATCTCGACGTCGTGGCCAAGCATTGCGAGGTGGTAGGCGGCAGACAGGCCGGCCGGGCCAGCGCCAATGACGAGGACGCGGTGCCCGGAGGGCTCCGTGGGCCTGGTGAACGTCCAGCCCTTTTCAATGGCAAGGTCACCGAGGTAGCGCTCCACGGAGTGAATGGACACGGCACCATCGAGGTCGGCGCGGTTACAGGCCACTTCGCAGGGGTGGTAGCAGACACGACCGTGGATGGCAGGGAAGGGGTTGTCGGCGGTCAGTTGACGCCATGCCTTCTCTTCTTCGTGGGCCTTGATGAGGCGCAGCCACTCCTGAATGTTTTCGCCGGCTGGGCAGCCAGCATTACAGGGAGGAAGCATGTCGAGGTATACGGGTCTGCGGGTACGGGTGGGAGTGACGCGGCCGGTCGTGCGGGCTAGGTCAGGACGTGCAGTGATGTCCTGGTTTTCCCTGATGACGTACCCGTTTGGGTCGGTGGTGTCACTCGTCATAGTCTCGGCGCTCATACCTGGCTCTTCCTGTTGGAAATGCGGCATTTCAGATTGCGAATGTGGGGTTCGCAAACGAACCTACAGCCGATGTTAGACCACATGTGAAAGGGCGTGCAGGTCAGGGTATAGGAGATGAAATTTGGTGCAGGAAGGTTTGCCTAAACCGCATCCGAGATTTTGGAATTACGAACCATTTTATTATCGAAATATGGTGAGGTGTGAGGACTCGCAGCGGTGTGTGCCCTCGATGTCAAACTCGGTGGTTTCCTGGCCGATGGTGCAAGACTGGAACCATGATCGTTGCCTTCAGTCTTGTTCCCAGTGGTGGCCGAGCTTCACGGGAGGACGGTGGCGTTGCCGACGCCGTTGCTGCTGCTGTCAGAGTGGTTCGCGATTCTGGGCTGCCCAACCACACTTCGTCGATGTTCACTGAAATCGAGGGCTCGTGGGATGAGGTCATGGATATCGTTAAGCGGGCTACCGAAGCGGTTGCGCAGTATGGCACTCGGGTGTCGCTTGTACTCAAAGCCGATATTCGTCCCGGGCGTACCGGTGAGATGACGGCCAAACTGGAGCGACTCCAGGGGGAGCTGGATAAGCAGCACAACTGACCGCGGGTGAACCGGCGTTAATCATCTGTCGATGAGCAGGGTGTCGTAGGTATTGCGGATGTGCGCCTCGGTGACCTTGGCTGCTCGCTCGGAGTCGCCATTCTCGATCGCGGCAAGCATTTCTTGATGATCGCAGACGAGATCGTCACGCCATTGTTCCCACCCAATATAGGGAATGCTCCGCTTCCAAGATAGGTAGGTGCACCGCCTCGCGAATGGCCACCGTCAGGTCCCTCATGAGGCGGTTGTCTCCGGCTTCGGCTAAGGCGACGTGGAAGGCAGTGTCGAGGGCGTTGAAGGAGTCAGGTTGCATAGCGTCGTGCATTTGAACGAGGAGGTCTGTCGCCCGAGTTAAGGGCACAGGGGCGCGCACCTTTGCCGCTGCAGCACAGGCAGCTTTTTCAAGCGCTATACGGGTTTCAGTGAGATCAGCGAACGAAACAACGTCGAGGGCTAATTGCAGTCGCAGTATGCGTCCCATGGCGTCTGAGGGGCGGGCGTCGACGCGGGTTCCATTGCTGCGTCCGGTGCCTGAGGACAGGATCCCCTGGGCCTCTAAAGCCCGAATGGCTTCTCGAACCGCTCCCCGACTGACGCTTAGAGAAGCTGCGAGCTCTCGCTCTGGGGGAAGACGAGAACCGTTGACCCACCGTCCGGCGAGGATTTCGTCGTCAATGTGGCGCATGACAACCGAGAACCCCCCCGATTTCGAGGCGGTGCTCGAATGGGTCACTGATGCCTGATGTCCAGCGTGTGGGTCTGGTCGACTGGAGCCGGCGTCGCGGGTCTGTGTCATGGCTGGGATCCTCGTCGGTGAGTTGATTCGTAGGCGCCAATAGTTCATCTTATGTCCACCTCATGAGCTTCCCGGGGCGATGTGGTGTGATCTCGGCGATTCTCACAGTGGCTTGGTGCGGTATGTGAGGTACGCCTGAGTCGAGATGTGCGCAGTCCGGTGCTGGACGTCGCCGCGCACGCCCACAACATATTTAAAGTCATTGACAGCGTAGGCAAACCTTAAATGCTGCACAAATGATTGTTAAGCTAACTACGAATTGAACGGAAGTGCTTGACGTCCATCGAAAACGGTCCTACCGTCATATTGGTCGGACCAAATCGGTCCGACCTTGCCAGCGGTTAGCCGACCGTAGGCAGTGGTTGAACAACGGAGTTCTTCGATGGTTCTTCTCCAGACCTTCACCCCATCGGCCAACCCTCTAGGGTCGCAATGGCTGTCGGCCCTCTTGGCGGTCCTGCCGGTGCTGGCCATGCTCATTACCCTTGGTGCGCTGCGTTGGAAGGCGCACCTGGCTGGCCTCTTCTCATGGGGTGTCGCCCTCATTGTGGCGATCACCGCCTTCCGTATGCCGATCGGAATGGCGTTTTCCTCAAGCGTCCAAGGTTTCCTCTACGGCCTCTTCCCGATTTCGTGGATCCTGCTAGGCGCCATCTGGATGTATCAGGTGACGGTCATTTCCGGTCGCTTCGACGACCTGCGCCGCACCTTCTTCCTCATCAGCGACGACCCGCGTGTGCTGGGCATCCTCATCGCCTTCTGCTTCGGTGGTCTACTAGAAGCCCTGGCCGGGTTCGGTGCCCCCGTCGCCATCGCCGCTGCGATGCTCATCGCTATCGGATTCGGCAAGCTCCGTGGTGCCATCACTGCCTTGGTCGCTAATACCGTCCCGGTGGCGTTCGGAGCCGTCGGTCTGCCGGTTCTCATGGCCGCCAAGACCGGTGGCTTGGACGTCGCGATGGTGGCCCCGGTCACCGCCCGCGTCTGCGCCGTGCTCTGCCTCGTCGTCCCCTTCCTCATGCTGGCGATCATGGACGGCCGTAAGGGTGTTCGCGAATGCTGGCCCTTTGGCCTGTTCGTCGGCGTCGTCTTCGGTGTGACGAAGGTCATCGTCGGCGGCACCCCGGTCTACAACCTCACTGAGATTTTCGCCGCCGTCGTCACCGTCGCCCTCTCCCTGCTTTTCCTTAAAGTCTGGAAACCCAAGGGCGGCCGCGAGGCCGCCGAGCGCATCGGCATCCCAATCGATCCGACCGTCGAGATCGAGTCGGTCGAGGCTCAGGAGGTCGACACCTCTGACCTCACTGGCAGCCGTATCTTTATGGCCCTCGTTCCCTACATCCTCGTCATCGTGGTCTTCGGTATCGCCGCTATCCCTGCTGTCAAGGACAGTTTCAAAGCCGCCGACGTGAAGATGGCCTGGCCTGGCCTATCCGGACTCATGACCGCCGGTGGCGAGGCCGCCGCCCACCAGACATACATCTGGCAATGGCTGTCCCAGCCGGGCTTCTTGCTTGCCATCGTCGCAATTCTCGTGGGCTTCATCTACCGGGTGCCCCTCGCCGACGTCACTAAAGAGCTATGGATCAACGCCAAGAAGATGAAGTTTTCGATGCTGACCATCGGTTTGGTCGTCGCTTTGGCCTATGTGATGGGTGACTCCGGCCAGACCCTTGCTCTTGGCATGTTCATCGCTGGGGCAGGAGCGGTCTACCCGTTCCTCGCCCCGATCCTCGGTTGGATCGGCACGTACGTCACCGGATCCGATACCTCCGCCAACATCCTGTTCTCTGGCTTACAGAGCAGTGTGGGACAACAGGTCGGTGCTGGGTCATATCTTGGTATGGAAAGCATGCGGCATTTGCTGGTTGGTGCGGGCGCATCCGGCGGTGTCGTCGGCAAGATGATCTCCCCGCAGTCGCTGACCATCGCGGCCACCGCGATAGGTCTAGCCGGCGGCGAGTCGGTCATCCTGCGCAAGGTTTTTAAATTCTCGATCATCCTCCTCGTCCTGATGTGCATCATCGTCGGCCTCATGTCGACCCCGGTGCTCGGATGGATGGTCCCCTGAATCTGCTGACGGTTGACACCGCCTGGCATCCGTTCATTATCAATGGAGGTCACCATGACAACCACTACAAGCCCTGGCGCCAGGGCTACCTTGCCCGGCTTGCCGGGGGCGGGTATGACCGTCGGGCTGTTCATTACGTGCATCAATGACGTGATGTTCCCTCAAACGGGCGTGGCCGTCACCACCCTGTTGGAGCGCCTCGGCTGCAAAGTTGAGTTCCCACGGGAACAGACCTGTTGCGCCCAGATGACGACCAACACCGGATACTTCGACGAGGGTATTCCGACCGTCCGTCAGTATGTGCGAGCCTTCGGAGACTACGACTATATCGTCGCACCCTCGGGGTCCTGTGTCGCCGCCGTCCGTGATCAGCACCCGATGCTTGCCGAGTATGCCGGAGATTCTGGTCTGGCCAAGGAGGTCGAGCACACCAGTCAATGCACCTACGATCTACCCGAGTTCCTCGTCGACATTCTCGGGGTCACTGACGTCGGCGCATATTTCCCGCATCGGGTGACGTATCACCCGTCCTGCCACGGCAAGCGGCTGCTGAACCTTGGTGATCGTCCCTACGAGCTGCTGCGTCACGTCAAAGGCATGACCCTGGTCGACCTTCCGATGGCCGAGCAGTGCTGCGGGTTCGGTGGCACCTTCTGCATCAAAAACCCCGATATGAGCGCGGCCATGGCTAACGACAAGGCTCGCCACGTCCGCGAGACTGAGGCTGAGTACGTCGTCGCCGGCGATAACTCCTGCCTCATGAATATCGGTGGTGTGCTGTCGCGCCAGAACTCGGGCGTTAAGCCGATTCACATCGCCGAAATCCTCGCCAACACTGAGGAGGACTGACCCATGAGTACCGAACTGCGTCGCGTCACGTACGGAAACCACGGCGTCGCCCGGTTGACCCCAGCCCCCGACAAGCCCGGCACGTACATGGGCATGCCGAAGTTTTCGAAGGCCGTCAAGGGCGAGTTGAACTTGTCGGTGCAGCGCAAGAACATGCGTAATGCCACCATGACGATTCGCAACAAGCGCGCCATGCGTGTCTCCGAATCCCCGGATTGGCAGGATCTGCGTGATGCTGCCGAGTCCATCAAGAATCGCGTCGGCCGCCACCTCGACCATTACCTCGTCGAGGCGGAGAAGAACCTGACTGCGAATGGCGTTCACGTCCACTGGGCCCGGGACGGCGAGGAGGCCAACCGCATCGTCGCCCAGATCGCCAAGGATAAGGGGGTTGACGAGGTCGTCAAGATCAAGTCGATCACCAGTCAGGAAACTGACCTCAACGAGTACCTCGAAGAGCAAGGCATCGCGGCGTGGGAGACGGACCTAGCCGAACTCATCGTGCAGCTGGGCCACGACCGTCCGTCCCACATTGTCGTGCCGGCTATCCACCGTAACCGTGCTGAGGTCCGCGAGATCTTCCTACATGAGATGAAGAATTATGGCCGTCCGGCCCCCGAGGACATCTCGGAGAACCCGCCGGAGCTAACCAACGCGGCTCGTCTGCACTTGCGCGAGAAGTTCCTGCGCGCCGAAATGGCCGTCTCGGGTGGCAATTTCGTGCTCGCCGATACTGGGTCCTTAGTGATCGTTGAGTCTGAGGGCAATGGCCGTATGTGCCTGACTCTGCCGGACACCCTGGTGTCGATTGTCGGCATCGAGAAGGTGCTGCCGAGTTTCGACGACCTTGAGGTTTTCCTCAAGCTGTTGCCGCGTTCGGCCACCGGGGAACGGATGAACCCGTACAACTCGGTGTGGAGTGGTGTGACCGACGGTGACGGGCCGCAGGAACAGCACGTCATTTTCCTTGATAACGGTCGTACCGACGTGCTTGCCGACACCCTTGGCCGCGAGGTGTTGCGGTGCATTCGGTGCGCTTCGTGTATCAACATCTGCCCGGTTTACGAGCGGGCGGGCGGTCACGCTTACGGCTCGGTGTACCCGGGGCCGATCGGTGCTGTGCTCAATCCGCAGTTGCGGGGCGTGGAGCATCCCGTCGATCGTGGTCTGCCGTATGCGTGTTCGCTGTGCGGTGCGTGTAATGAGGTATGCCCGGTGAAGATCCCCTTCACCGATATCCTCCTCAAGCTGCGTAATAAGGTGGTCAAGTCCGAGAAAGCCGACCGTATACCGCAGGACTACGAGGTGGCCGGCGAGATGGGTCTCATGAAGACGGCCTCGTGGGCGTTCAGTGATCACAAACATTTCGAGGCGATCCAGGTTGGCTCGCGTGGCGTGGGACGTGTCCTGCGCGGCAAGAAGATGGGGCCGGTTCCGGTGCCGGTGGCCGAGCGGTGGCTTAAATATCGCGACGTTGACGCACCCCCGGCTGACACTTTCCGCACCTGGTGGAAGAAGAACAGGGAGGCTCAGCGATGACCACAATTAGCACTGATCCGGTGGCGCGTACCGAGATCCTCGCCCGGATTCGTCCCGCCAGCACTGACATCACCAATTCTGACCCGGTCGCAGATGTGCCGATCGAGTGGGAGTACGGCACTGGCATCGACATGGACGACGTGGTTGGCACCTTTGTCGAAAAGGTCATCGACTACAAGGCGACCGTCGTGCGGGTCAAGGGGGCTGACGTTCCCCAGGCCGTCGTTGAGGGGCTGAGGTCTACCGGTGCTGAGCACAGCGCCGTCGTTCCGGTCGGTTTGGACAAGTCCTGGGTGGGGGCGATCAAGACTGCCGGGTTTGACGCCCGCCTCGATGATCCGCAGCTATCGAAGAAGGAGCTCAATGACACCGATGCTGTCGTCACCGGCGCTGCGTGTGGTATCGCTGACACGGGCAGCATCGTGTTGACCCACGTGGAGGACCAGGGGCGTAGGGCTATCACCCTTGTCCCGGATCGCCACGTCTGCGTCGTCAAGGCTAGCCAGGTGGTTTCCGACGTCCCGGAGGCCATCCAGATCGTCAAACCGGCGGTGCATGAGGGACACCCGTTGACCTTCATTTCCGGTGGTTCGGCCACCTCTGACATTGAGTTGTCCCGGGTTGACGGAGTGCATGGGCCTCGTCGGCTTTATGTCATCGTCGTCGACGACCGGTGAAACACGACCAGAACTAGTGCCCCGGTTGAGGGACCGGGGCACTGCTGTGCCTGAGGGTGTAAGGAAGATGCGCCGTTCAATGCAGCCGGGTCTGTTTGGCTGCTTTCGTGACGGTTCCAGTACGATCAGCGACGATGATCATTGACGATGTGACGTTTTCCTACCGGCGTCACCACGAGGTCCTGCACGGTGTGACCGTCGAGCTTGCTCCCGGCAGGACAGTCTTGCTGGGCCCTAACGGGGCAGGTAAGTCCACTCTGTTCTCTCTGTGCTCGGGATCCAGGGCGCCCACCTCGGGGAGGATCGGTCTGGCCGGGATGGCTGAGGCGTCGTCGCGGACGTTGCGCCGGCGAGTAGGGCTGATGAGGCAGAACGTTCTCCCCATGCCAGGGTTCACCGTGCGTGAGCAAATCATCTATTGCGGGTGGCTCATGGGAATGAGTACTCGTGAGGCCACCGTGCGGGCAGATGATGTCATTGCAGCGGTCAATCTGACCGAAAAAGCCGACGATCGCACATCCAGACTCTCGGGCGGGCAACTGCGTAGGGTTGGCCTGGCCCAGGTACTCGTCGGGGAGCCGGAAGTGCTACTGCTCGACGAGCCCATGGCCGGGCTGGATCCTGCACAAAGGGTGCGTTTTCGCGCTGTCCTCGAGCATGTTCCTGATGATCGCGTCACCGTGGTGTCCACTCACCAGGTTGACGACCTCACTGACAGCTATGACAGGGTGATTGTACTGTCATGTGGCCGGGTCGTCTTCGACGGAACCCCTAAGGAGTTCGTGGATCTGGCGCCAGAGTGTTCGCAGCGTCGTGCTGAAATGGCCTACCTCGGTCTGGTGGCCGACGAATGAGGCTCACAACGCGGCTGCGAACTGCGCCCGGTGTCTGGTTGGCGCCCCTGATGGTCGTGGCCTTCATCATGGTTGTCAATGACACCGCCGGTGAGCCGTATTGGTTAGCTCAGGTGGCCGGGGACGCGGGGAGAACCATGGTCGTCAACGCGTTGTGTGCCTTGGCTGGAGCCCTGGAAGGTCATCGACTCAGAACCGTTGCTCTGAGGTCGAACCGAGTCAGGTCATGGTGGCGTGTCCTGCTCGGCCCGATAGTGACCTCGGCCGCAATGACCACTGTGCTCTCCGTCGTCTTCATGGCCAGACACGGATTCGCCCCGCACACGCTGGGGTGGTCCATCCTCGGTGTGACCGTGCTGTCGACTTGGGCATGGACCGTGGCCGGTATCGCGCTGGGATTGTGGTTGCACGTGGCCGTGGCGGCTCCCATCGCCCTGGCAACACCCTTGGTGTGGGTGACTTTCCCGCCTGGGATGTCGATCTACTGGCTCCGGCATCTCACGGGTTCCTGGATTGGGTGTTGTACGATCACCCAGACACTGAATCCCCTCGTCATCACGGGAACGCTGCGTGTTGAGCTCGGTCTGCTGGTGGCGGCCGTCGTTGTAGTGTCGGCGCGAGCAGCCCAGCATGGGCGCAGATTGTTGCTGAGCCTGGGCGGGTGCGTCCTTGTGATCGGATTCATCGCCGGTGCCGTCCAGGTTAGACATCTCGATGCATTCCCGACTATTGATCGGGAGCTGTCCGTCACATGTCGCACGGTGGAAGGTGCGGATGTGCAGTTGTGCCTGTTGCCCGAGCATGAGGCGGAGAGGTCTTTGATGGCTTCGTCGATCAAGCGGGTGTTCCCGATCTGGAAACGTGCCGGGATCGGTCTGCCGAGTATTTACTCCGAGCAGGCCCTGCCGGGGCACAAGGATGCTGTCGAGATCAGTGTGTCCCCTGACATGCCGGATGCGGCTTTCGCTATTGCGCGTCTCGCTACAGCCACCGGACACTGTTTCTGCCCGCCGGCGAGCACAAGTCCCACCGAGGTTATCCAGTATGAGGGACGGATCGACGCGTGGCTACGGGAGGTGGCGCGCGCAAGCGGCATGGAGGTTGTCGGTGCAGGGGTGGATGCCGAGGACGTCACATGGGCCGAACGGCTGCGCACCAAGGATCCCACCACTCAGGCGGTTGTTGTGACGAGGATGCAGAAATACCTCAGGGACTGCTACCGATGAGGTACTGGATGCGCAGCAGGCTGGCGTGGTTACAGTTGGCCCTCGCGTGCGTCTTTGCTGCCGTGTGCGCTCGGACTGATCCCGACGAAGTGGCAGTGCCAGCTATCTTCGGGAGCTTCGGGGCCGTGGTTGTCTTCAGTAATCTGTTCGGTCTAGTCTTGACCATCCTCTACGCCGTCGGTTTGTCACGGGCAGATCTGAGTGTCGAGGATCGATCACCCCGACAGACGGGAATCCTCGACGCTGCCCTTGGGCTGGCCCTGTCCGGGATTATGGTGCTGGGACTGTTCGGTGGGCCAGCGAACGCCCAGGTCATTCGCGACGTTCCGATACTCCTCGCCATGACGATGATCGCGGCGCGATGGATGCCTCGAAACGTGTCGGCCCTGCCCGCAATTGCCTATTTCTTCGTGGGTCTCTTGGCCGGTCGTCAGCGTAACGAGCGGGAGGGCTGGTGGAACTGGCCGGTCGCCGACGCTGCCGGGCCGGTCAGCGTGGGATGGATTATTGCGACCACCGTCTGTGGTGTGCTGGCGTTGAGCCTTCCGGTTCGGACGGTTCGCCGACGCTGCGAGGCCGATCTGGGCTGAGGGGAAGCAGAGCCTTTATCGACATCACCCAACGTGCCAGACTCGGTCGCATCGTGCCATGACGAGGGGGTCGTGGGTGATGACCACTTTCGCGGTCCCACTGGTGGTCGCCCACAGGTCGCTCATGAGAGCCTCGGAGGTCTCGACGTCTAGGTGCTCGCTGGGCTCGTCGAGGATGAGCAGATCGTGAGTTGCAGGATCGGCTGGAGTGCCATGGTTGACGAGCACCCGCGCCAAGGCCAGGCGTTGGGCCTCACCGCCTGACAGGGAGCTGCCGTCCTCGGTGACCACTCGTCGCGGCGGAATTGCTAGGCCAGCGCGAGACAGCGCTGTGAGAACCTCGTCCTCGGTGGCCTCTTTGCAGCCGATGCGTACATTTTCGCTGATTGACGTTGCGAACACATGGGCATTCTGGGCCAAGTAACGCACCCGCCCTGTCGTCGTCACTGTCCCGGTCAACGGTGGGATGAGCCCCATGATGGTCGCCGCGAGGGTCGTCTTTCCAATTCCTGACCTGCCGACGATGGCCACTGATTCCCCAGCCACCACGTGCAAGTTGACGTTTGAGAGCACGGGCTGGTTTCCCGGCCAACCAACCGTAAGCCCCTCGATCACCAAGGAGGGTTTTTCCTCGGAAGCAGCCGCGGTGGGGGAGTCGCCCACCCCGACCTGAGGCGCGTCGAGCACCTCGACTACCCGCTGCAGGGCCGCCTTGGCACGGGTATGAGTCTGGGCGGCCCCCGTGAACGCTCCGAACACCTCGTGGAGGGCCAGTGGGGTCAGCACCAGCACAGCCAGGATTCGCCCACCGATACGCCCGTCGGCAACCGCATTGCCACCGATCCATAGGGCCGAGACGACTGCTAACCCGGCCGCCAGGATCTGACCTGCGGTGCCGAGACCTCGTCCCCATGCCGCTCGTTGCTCGGCGGTGCGCAACCGGGAATCGACCTCCAACACATCGGCCAGGATCGCGTCCTGGGCTCCGTAAGCCACCAGATCAGGGGCGCAATGGGCCAACTCGCGAGTGCGGTCGGCCAACTGACCACGCAGCGGCACCAAGGAGGAGTCGGCAGCCCGGGACAGGCGTTGAGTGATCGCCGGCATGACGACGGCCGCCAGTAGGGCCGACAGTAGTAGGACCGCAGCCGAAGTCAATGAGAACCGGGCTAGCAGGACCGTCGTGCCAATGATGACGAGGCTTGACGCGCACGCCGGAACGATCACCCGCACGACCATGTCCAACACCGCGTCGACGTCGGCAGTAACCCGTACCAGCAGGTCACCCCGGCGACGTCCCAGCAGGGTGGTACGTGACAGCCGGTCGTAGACCCGCATCCGCAATGCCCCCTGCATCCGCAGAGCCAGGTCGTGGCCTACCAGACGTTCGGCGTAGCGGAAGACACCGCGGGAGATGCCGAAGAATCGCACCCCGACGGCTGCGGCCTCCAGGTAGAGCACCGGTGGCATCTCTGCGGCCCGAGACAGCAACCACGCTGACACACCCATGAGGGCCACGGACGCTCCGGATGCACATGCGGCGAGCAGGGTCGACAGGACGAGTAGCCAGCGACCTCGCGGGACATCCCGCAACAGAGTCTTGAGCAACTGGGTGGTTCGCGCGTTCATGCCAGCACCTCCAGGTCGACGACCACGTCGGCTGCCGCGATGATGTTGCGACGATGGGACACGACGAGCACCGATGCTCCCGAGGCACGTACCGCCTCCAACACGGTCGCCTCGGTGTCGGCGTCAAGACCTGCCGTCGGCTCGTCAAGGACCAGCAGACCGGCCTCGGCCTGCTCCACCCGCACCAGAGCGCGGGCCAAGGCCACACGACGACGTTCCCCGGCGGACAGACCTTCGGCGTCGTCGTCGATACGCTTATTCAACGGGATTGCCGCGGCTCCGCAGCGATCCAGGGCGTCGCGCAACATGGCCTCGGGCGCATCCGAGCACCCTAAACGGATGTTCTCGGCCACCGTACCGGCCATCATCGCTGGCACCTGGGGCACGTAGGCCAGCTGACGTCGCCACGACTGCCATACCGATTCGTCGGCCCCTATGAGTTCGCGATCGCCGACGAGGATAGACCCGGAATCGGGGTCGATGAATCCGAGCAGACACGACAGGGCGGTCGTCTTGCCACCACCGGAGTGCCCGACGAGGGCGACGACACTCCCGGGCTCGATGCGCAGAGACAACCCGTCAGGGGCGGCACGATCCGTCCCTTCATACGTGTGCGTCAACCCGCTGATGACCACCGGGACCTCGCGAGGTGAGGCGATCTCGACGTCGCTCTTGGGTGCCGTCGGCCGCCCGGACTCAATAAGCCCGAAGGACACCTCTGCGGCGGCCATTCCGTCAGCGGCATCGTGGAAGAGCACCCCCACCTGCCGCACCGGCAGGAAAACTTCAGGGGCGAGGATGAGGATGAACAGGGAGGTGCGCAGGTCCATTCCGCCGGCGGCAACTCGGAAACCGACGGTAACGGCCACCAGGGCCACCGAGAGGGTCGCCAGCAGCTCAAGTATGAAAGAGGACAGGAAACTGATGCGCAGGGTGCGCATTGTTTCGGAGCGGTTGGCCGCCTCGGTGCGGCGCAGCCCCTCGAGTTGGGCGCGGGCTCGCCCGAAGACCTGCAGGGTCGGCAGCCCAGCGACCAGATCAGCGAAGTGGTTGGCCAGTCGGGTGGCTACCTTGAACCGTTTTGCTACGGCCGCCTCGGTCCGCCAGCCAATGAGGGCCATGAAAACGGGGATGAGCGGGATCGTCACGACGACGATGACGAGGCTGGTGAGGTCGTTTAGGCCGATAGCGGTGGCTAGCACTGCTGGCACGATGACGGCCAGCACAAGCTGGGGAAGGTATTTCGAGTAGTAGCCGTCGAGGGCGTCCAGACCTGTTGTCATCAGGCTGATGAGGGTTCCCGACGGCATTGTTGCGTCAGTGGGACGCGACAACCTGGCTTGCAGGATGTCGCGCCGCAATTGCGACTTGACTGACGCTGAAGCTTGATGAGCCAGGGATTCTTGCAGCCAGGCGAGGCAAGCTCGACCACAGAACACCGCCGCAAGCAGCCCGCACCACATCGCCACGCCGTCGAGATGATGGGCGGCGAAGACCGACGAGACACCACGGGACAGCAACCAGGCCTGTGCGAGGATGAGCAAAGCCGTAGCCACGCCCACCACGCACAGACCTGCGAGAAAGGGAAGAGTGGCCCGCGCCCGGCGAACCAGGCGCGGATCCAGCGGAGCTGCCACGGATTAGGCAGCCACCGCGGTGTCCGGGATGGCCTCCCGAGTGAGGCGCTTGCGGAACACCCAGTAACTCCAGACCTGGTAGGCGAGCACAATCGGCACGAAGACGCAGGCGCTGATCGTCATGATCTTCAGTGTCCGGCCGGTTGCGGAGGCAATCCACATGTCGAATGCGATACCCGACGGGCGGTACCCGAGGTTGCCGTACATGGCGAACATGCAGGCAACGATCATGAGGGCGATACCCAGAGCGGTGCACAGGAAAGCCAGCCCCTCGCGGCCCTTGGCGACGACCGCCGAACCAGCGGCCAGCAGCACGACGACGAGCAGGCAGATGATCCAGGTGAGCACCTGACGTCCGTCTCGGGTGACGTACATGATGTTGAACATCAAGGCCCACACCAGGGCAACGACGGTGGCGATCCAGCCCAGCTTGGCCGAGGTCTTGCGAGCGCGGTCGTGCATGTCACCCATCGTTTTGAGCGCGACGAAGTTAGCTCCGTGAGCGCAGAAGAGCACCACGAACAGAATGCCGCCGATGAGGGCGAACGGAGTGAACAAGCCCCAGAAGGAGGTCGTCACTAACGGCGCAGTGCCGCCGTCTGGGGTCGAGTGCGGGCCGACGGCCAGGCCGCGGACGAAGTTCGCGAAGCCGACGCCGAGCACCAAGGTGGGCAGGAAGGAACCAATAGTGGCCATCCAGTCGAAAGCGTTGCGCCACGAGGAGGACGGGTTCTTCGAACGATATTCGAAGGCAACGCCACGGACGATGAGACCGAGCAACACCAGTAGTAGTGGCAGGTACAGACCGGAGAACATCGTCGCGTACCAGCCGGGGAAGGCGGCGAAGGTAGCGCCACCGGCGGTCAGCAACCACACCTCGTTGCCGTCCCAGGTCGGTCCGATGGTGTTGACCATGAGACGACGATCCTTGTCGTCACGTCCCAGGAAGGGCAGCAGCATGGCGACGCCGAAGTCGAATCCTTCGAGGAAGAAGAATCCGACCCACAGAACGGTGATGAGGACGAACCAGACGATCGTCAGGGGCGAGTGGGCAGTAGTTTCAAGAACGGGAAGCATGTCGTTACCTCCTCAGTATGCGAAGGACAACGGAGTGTCCTCGCCCTCGGTAACAGGTTGATCACGGGTGGAGAGCTCAGGCAGCCCCTCCTTGAGGGCCTTCCAGAACAGCCCCACCTCGACGACCGCCAGAATTCCGTAGACGACGGTGTAGGCGATGGTCGAGAAAAGCACGCTGCCGGCCGAAACGTTGGGTGAGACGGCTGCCGTAGTTGGCAGCACACCCGCGACGATCCAAGGCTGGCGTCCCATCTCCGTGAATATCCAACCGAAGGAAATGGCGAACAGTGGCAGCAGGGGTAGGGCGATCATGAAGAGGGTCAGCCACCCGTGCGGCTTCGGGTTGCGGCCTCCGCGCATTGCGATGAGCATGACGAGGCCGATAAGGCCACCGATCATGCCGAGGGTGATCATGATGCGGAAGGTCCAGTAGGACAACGGGACGTTCGGCTCGAGTTTGATGCCGTTGGCGTCGATCTTCTGACGCAGCACATTCTGGTAAGAGGCCTGCAGGGGGGTCTGCGAGCCGTCCTTGCGATGGTAGGTGTACTCGTGGACCTGATAGCTCTTGAGCTCGTTGATGCCCTTGACCTGCGAGCCCCACTTGCCGTTACCGAGGAAGCCGAGCATGCCGGGTATCTTGAGAGCCCACACCTCCTCCGAGCCGTCCTTGTTGCCGATGGTCAGCACTGAGAAGTCCGAGGTGTTCTGGTAAGCCGCCTCGGCAGCAGCCATCTTCATGGGCTGTGCGTCGGTCATGACCTTGCCCTGGTAGTCGCCACTCAGCACAACGCCGACGCAAGCGACAATGAGCACCCATGCGCCGAACTTCGAGGCCCAGCGCCACGTGCGGACGCTCTCGACCTCTTCGGCGTCGGAGATCTGGGAGGTGGTGCGTCCCCTGGCGACTTTGGCCAAGTGCCAGAAGGCGATGGCGGCGATAAGGGCGCCAGCCACCGTGTAGGAAGATGAGATCTGGTGAACGAAAGTCGCCTTGAATACCGGATTGCTTAGCACGGCCCCGAAATCGGTCAGCTCGGCCCGGTGGGTGACTGGGTTGTAGCTGGCTCCGACAGGATTCTGCATCCAGGAGTTTGCCGCGAGGATGAATACTGCGGAGATCATGGTGCCAATGGCGGTCAGGTAGATGCACGCCAGGTGGACTCCCTTGGGGAGTTTCTCCCAGCCGAACACCCACAAGCCAACGAAGGTGGACTCCATGAAGAAGGCCACCAAGGCCTCAAGGGCCAGCGGAGCACCGAAGATGTCGCCAACGAATCGCGAGTATTCCGACCAGTTCATGCCGAACTGGAACTCCTGCACGATTCCGGTGACGACGCCGAGGGCGAAGTTGATGAGGAAGAGCTTGCCGTAGAACTTGGTCAGACGAAGATAACGGTCGTTGCGGGTCTTAAGCCACACTGTCTGCATCACCGCCACGAGCATCGATAGCGCGATCGTGATCGGGACGAAGAAGAAGTGGTAGACCGTCGTGATCCCGAATTGCCATCGGGCGATCAGTTGGGCATCCATGGCGGGTACCTTACTATCCGAGGTCACCGGTTTGGCCCGACTGAGTGGTGTTGCGCAAAAACAGACCAAAAGGCCAGGTGCGTGCCATGTTGCTGGTGACGTTCGCGCTGCATCCGCATGACCGCCGAGACCAGTTAATCGCACGTCCGTTCGCGCCTGTGAACCTCCGTTGACGTTTGGTTTAAAGACTCAGTGGAGATACCCGACCGGCGTAGCGGAGCCCCACGCCAGTAGCCGATGAGCGCCATGACGATGATGAAAGCCAGGGTGCCGAGTGTCAGCGCCTCGAAGGAGGCATACGAGACCCCCTGGGCTTTGGAGAAGTCGTGAGGCATTCCCACCAGGGCCTCCAGGGTGCCTGGGAAGATGCTTACCCATGACCCAAAGGCGACAAATGTCGTCGTCACTACGCACATGAGGATGAAAAACCAGTTCGGGCCGGCCCGGAAGGGCCGTTCGACGTCGGGCTCGCTAAGCCGCAGTTTGGCTGCGGCCGGGATGATGAGCAGGTAGCTGAACAGGTAGGTCGTTACTGCCACTCCGAGGACGACGTTAAACAGGTCAGCGCTAGAACCCGTCAACTCCATGGCGGCGAGCATGAAAAGAGTGGAGACGATCCCCGATAGCAGGTTGACGTGCACCGGCGTGCCCAGCCGGGGGTGGAACTTCCCGAAGAACCCACCGAAGAAGGAACCATCAGCAGCGGCCATGGCCTGCATTCGGTCGGACATGATCATCCACGCCGCGCCCTGACCGATATTCGCCAAAGTGAACATAACGAGGGCTAGCACCATCATCGGTTCGGCAGCCGGTCCATATACCGAGAAGACGGTGTTGACGGCTTTAAGTAGTCCCGAGACTCCGTCGATGTCGGAGGGAGGTAGGACGAGCAGAATCGTTGCCACTGGAAGGAGGTAAAAAATTCCAGCCATAGTGGCCGAACGGAGCACCGAGACCGAGACGTCGTGCTGGGCGTTGCGCATCTCCCCCGACGCGCTCGATCCACCCTCAAAACCAAGGAAGGCGAAGAGCAGCAAAGGCGTCAGGGTGATGAATCCGCGCAGGGTGGGAGAGAAGCTACCAAGACTGAGGGGCTGGACGCCGTGTTGGGTCGCATACACGGCGGCGGTGACTAAGAACAAGCACAGGAAGGAGATTTTGAAAAAGGCGCCGGCAGTAGGAATCCATTTGGCTTTAGCTAGGGACAAGATAGCGGCGAACACCGTCAGCCAGATGAAGGCCAGCTTAAACAGGTAGTCACCAGCCGATCCTGCGGAAAAGTGAACGAGGTGGTTGCGGGCGGCCTCCGCGTTGAGGAAAGCCATCGAGCCGCCCACCCATACTGGCTGGGTGATCCAGGTGAAGACACTGGTGACGGCGGCAGCTGGCCGCCCAAAGGCACGTCGGGTCCATAGGTACACCCCTCCCTCGCCGACGAAGGCCGAGCCGGTCTCGGCGAAGATGAGGGAATAGGGGATGAGGAAGACGATGATGAGGAATACCAGCCAGGTGAAGGTTTCGGGGCCTTCGGCTGAGACCGATCCCAGCATCTCCAGCCCGACCACCGCAGAAACGATGAGGAAGACGATGTCGAATCGGTTGAGGGTACGTTGCAGGACCTTCGTCTGGTCCTTCGCCATGTCAGTGTCGTTGTGGGCAGTCAGCTGGGAGTTTTTGACCTCGGCCATGGGTCTCTTTCGTCGATGAGAACGACCGGCTGGGGGCTGGCCGGACGCTGTGCCCCGGCGGGCACCCCATCAACTTTAGAGCCTGTTGCTAAGAATGTGGGTGCGGTGTCTCATTCGTGACTCGCCGCGGCGAACTGCGCTTGGTACAACTCGTAGTAGTGACCCTGGTGCTCGAGCAACTCACTATGGCCTCCCTGCTCGACGATGTCGCCGTGTTCCATGACGAGGATGAGGTCAGCGTCCCGGATAGTGGAGAGGCGATGGGCGATGACGAAGCTAGTACGCTCCTTGCGCAAGTTTGCCATCGCCTCTTGAACGAGCATCTCGGTGCGGGTGTCCACCGAACTAGTGGCTTCGTCAAGGATGAGTAGGTCCGGGGCCGCTAGGAAGGCTCTAGCGATGGTGATGAGCTGCTTTTGACCCACCGAAACATTGGATCCATCATCATCGATGATGGTGTCATAACCGTCGGGCAGGGTGTGGACGAAGTGGTCGACGTGGGCGGCCCGTGCGGCGTTAAGGATATCTTCTTCGGATGCTTCAGGGCAGCCGTAGGCGATGTTGTCGTGGATGGTTCCGCTGAATAGCCAAGTGTCCTGTAGGACCATGCCGAGCCGGGAGCGCAGTTCGGCGCGAGGGACTGCGGAAATATCAACGCCGTCAAGGGTGATGGTTCCGTCATCAATCTCGTAGAACCTCATGAGCAGATTCACCAGCGTCGTCTTGCCGGCTCCGGTGGGTCCGACGACCGCAATCGTCTGTCCTGGTTCTGCGACCAGGGATAGGTCGGTGATGAGAGGTTTGTCCGGGTTGTAGGAGAAGCGAACGTGGTCGAAGACGACTCGTCCCTTCGTGGCTGGGAGGCTTCCGTGAGCATCCGTGGATAATTCGTCGGCGTCGAGAACTTGGAACACCCGTTCCGCGGAAGCCACCCCGGACTGCAGCAGATTTGCCATGGAGGCAATCTGGGTTATCGGCTGGGTGAACATTCGGGAGTATTGGATGAAGGCCTGCACGTTGCCTAGCGGCATCTGGCCCTTCGCCACCCGCAGGCATCCGATGAGGACGATGATGGCGTAGTTTGCGTTACCGAGCAGGAACATCACCGGTTGGATGAGGCCGGAGACAAATTGGGCCTTGGCGGTCGCCTGACGCAGTTCCTCGTTTCGTTCGTGGAATTCCTGGGCGACAGCCCGGCTGCGCCCGAAGGTTTTGACGAGGGCATGGCCGGAGTACGCCTCCTCCACCCGCGAGTTGAGCTCGCCGGTGGCTTTCCACATCTGGGCGAACTGTCCCTGGGCCCTCTTGCCGATGAGGCCTGCGATGACCCCGGCGATCGGGATGACGACTAGGGAAATGACGGCCAACAGCGGTGAGATCCAAAACATCATGATCAACACGCCGATGATCGTCAACAGAGCGTTGAGGAGCTGCTGCAAGGTTTGTAGCAAGGTCTGGGAGACGTTGTCGATGTCGTTGGTCATCCGGCTCATGAGCTCGCCGTGGGGCTGACCATCAAAGTACGACAGTGGCAGCTTGTCCAGTTTGGCACTGACCTGGCGGCGCAAGTCGTACATGGATCGCTGAATGGCGGTGTTGAGCAGGAACCCCTGCAGGAACATTAAGAGGGCTGCGCAGGCGTACAGGCCCAACGCCCAACTTATGATGACGCCGAGCCGGTGGAAATCGATGCCGGAACCGATGACGACGTGAGGATATTGCTGCAGCAGGGTGATGATCTTTCCTCGATCTCCACCGTGGCTGGCTTGTCCGAGTGTGTTGATGAATGTCTCGGCTGTCATGCCCCGGGCTGCGGGAATGTGCTTGCCTATCTGTTTTCCGACGATGCCGCCAAAAATGACGTCGGTGGCGCGGCCCAGGATTTTCGGGCCGATGACGTTGAAGGCCACTGAGATTGTGGCCATGATGACGACGATCGTCAGCGTAATGCGATGGGGTTTGAGTTGGCCGAGCAGTCGTTTGAGGGAGGGTCCAAAAGAAATGGGTTTTCGGTAACTTGACTACCACGATGACCTTGTTGGGAGGAGGCCCGGGCGATCTCAGCCTGCTCATTCCTGGTAGGTGCCTGCTGGGCGTCCTTGCCGGTCATGCCGCCTCCTCGACCGATAGCTGGGAGTCGACAATCTCGAGGTAGGTCGGGCATGACTTGATGAGTTCATCGTGAGTTCCCCTACCGACGATGTGTCCGGCATCGAGGACGAGGATCTGATCGGCGTTGCGGATCGTCGAGACCCGCTGGGCGACGATGAGCATCGCGGCGTCGCCATGATTGGTTTCGAGGGCGGCTCTGAGTCGGGAGTCGGTGGCCACGTCGAGGGCGCTGGAGGCATCGTCAAAAATGTAAATGTCGGGATCTTTGACCAAGGCTCGGGCGATGGATAGGCGTTGTCGCTGACCACCGGAGACGTTGGTGCCACCTTGGGTGATGGTGGCCTCTAACTTTCCGTCCATGTGGGAGACGAAATCGTCAGACTGTGCGACGTGCAGGGCGTTCCAGAGCTCCTCGTCAGTTGCGTCGCAGCGACCATCACGCAGGTTTGACGCTACCGTGCCACCGAAGAGGTAGGGCCGCTGGGGCACCAGACCGATGCAGCTCCATAGGGTTTCAGGGTCGTAACGGCGCACGTCGGTTCCGTTGACGAGCACCTGTCCGTGAGTGACGTCGACGAGCCTGGGGATGAGGTTGACCAGGGTTGATTTCCCCGACCCAGTGGAACCGATGATGGCTGTCGTCGTGCCACGGGCCAAGGTGAAGGAGATGTCGTGGAGAACCGGCTCAGAAGCGCCGGGGTAGCTGAATGTAACGTCGCGAAACTCTAGCAAGGTCGGAGCGTCAGGCAGGGCCATTACAGGTTCGGGATCAATGGTGAGAGACGACGAGGTGTGCAGCACTTCCTCGATGCGGTTTGCGCATACCGAGGCTCGTGGCCACATGACGATGAGCATGACCGCCATCATGACGCTGATGAGAATCAGCATGAGGTATGTGGTGAATGAGGCCAAAATGCCGACTTCGGTCTGTCCGTCGTCAATCCGTGTGGCCGCAAACCAGAACACCGCAATCTGGGACAGGTTCATGATGAGCATGACGAGGGGGAACATCGCCGCCATAGTCCGGCCGACGTTCACCTGGATGTCGCGCAGGGAGGAGCTGGTGGCGTCGAAACGTGCCGCTTCGTGGCGCTCCCGGGCGAAAGCTCGCACTACGCGGATGCCGGTGATTTGTTCACGCACGACTCGGTTGAGGTCGTCGATGCGTTTCTGCTGACGCTTAAACAGTGGCCCCATCCGGGAGACGATCAGCCCCGCACCGATGGCTAGCAGGATGACTGCCACCATGATGATCCACGACAGGGAAACGTCGGCACGTACGGCCATGATGATCCCGACCATCATCATGATCGGCGCCCCGATGAGCATTGCCAGCGTCATAAAGACCAGCATTTGCACCTGCTGGACGTCGTTGGTAGTCCGGGTAATGAGTGATGGTGCTCCGAATTTGTTGATCTCTCGGGCCGAGAAACCAAGGGTGCGGGTGAAGACGGCGTCGCGAATGTCACGGCCCGTTCCCATCGCCACCTGAGCGGCGAGATAAACCGCAATGACCTGGCAGATGGTCTGCCCTAAAGCGATCGCCAGCATGAAGAGGGAGTGGGTGGTGACATATCCGGTATCCGCTGTTACGACGCCCTTGTTGATGATGTCTGCGTTGATGGTTGGCAAGGACAGGGCCGCGATTTGGGCGCAAACCTGCATAACGATGATGACGGCAACGTGCAGCCGATAGGCCCTCAGGTGTCGGGTCACGAGTTTTGCCAGCACGAATACTCCTCGGACGGGGATGTGTGCAACCGCCGCCGGTTTGCCGGATCAATGCGAGCGGCACGACCACCTTAGTGGAGTTCACGGTTGGTCGCCCGCATGCGGTAGGTCGGTAGGCTGTGTGTCGCAGGAGGTGGGGTGTTGTGAGGGGGATGAGACGCTTGTGGTGGCGGAGTTCTTCTGGTTGATTCTGACGGGGTGTGCAAGCTCACCGGCGAGCAGTAGCGGGTAAGATATTGGGATTTTCCCAATTTTCGCGTAGGATGTCTCCATGAGTGAAGATATGCGTGAGATTGGGGAACGTATCAAGTCGCGGATGCCTGAGGGTATGACCCAGCAGTCACTGGCTGAGGCAATGGAGATGACGCCTGATGCCTTGTCGCGAATGCTCAACGGAAAACGTGGTATCACCATGACCGAGTTGGGCAAGGCTGCGGAGGTGCTCGGGGCCAGTGCTCATTGGTTGGTGACGGGGCACAAGGATCCCTATGCCATGAGGTTTGCCGCTCGGCACACGTATGATTTCGATACTCATCGGCATATCAACGAAGGACGGGAGAAAGATCGCGAGGTCCTCGACCATATAGCTGAGGTGTACCGGGCCGCGCATGGAAGTCTCAGGGCTAGTTCGGTGGTTCTGCCGAAGACCGCCAAACAGATGCGTGAAGCATTGGGTGATGGATTCGTTAATGACTTCGCCGCGCGCGTGAAAGAGGTTCTCGACGTTGACGTCATGAAGCGTTCCGGATTGTCGACGGATTACTCTCTGTGCATCGTCGGGCGGCGCGTTGTTGTGCTGAACAAACAGTTCTGGGCTCGTACGACTTGGTCTCTGGCCCATGAGCTAGGGCATCTCGTTCAAGGGCACCTGGATCGTGATGGAGACATCGCGGGCGAGGCGGACGAAAAACAAGCGAACGCTTTCGCTGCGGAATTGCTGCTGCCCGAGAAATGGATGAGGAACTTCAATTGGCCCGCATTGACCCGCGCGGATGTCGCTCGGATGGTTTGGGAGGCCAAGGTCTCGGCTGCTGCGATGAGGGTCAGAATTGAGACATTGAGATTGAAAGCGTCGGATGAGGTTCGCGAAGCCTTGGAGCTGACGACTCCGAAGTTACTCACACTCGCCAGAACTAGCGCGGCGGAGCGATACCGAGATGTATTCGTCCCTGATTGGTCCCCGACTGTCATAGCTGCGTTGCTTGAGGAGACGGAGAAAGGTAACGCGGATCCGATGCTGACTTCCAGGGTTTTAGGTGTCCCCGTTGACGACATCGATTTTCCTGAGCCGCCGAGCGAGGAGGAGATGGTCGAGCGGTACGAAAGAACGATGTTGGATCGTCGTAGGCGTGACGACGGGGCTGGGGAGTCTGCATTGTGACGATTGAGGATGGGATCGGGTGGACGTGGGTCTCGAACCAGGATAAAGAAGCGTTGCGAGGACTTCAGTCGTTCCAATGCACCCACAGATCGACCGAAGTCCCCCGGGGGTAGAGCGCTGCGACATCCTAAGCCGTGGGAGCTCGAGGTCCAGAGTTACTTTCGCGACAGAGGGTGCGGAAGGGCCAAGAAAAGAGGCACGCGGCGTTTACTGCTCGCGCGGAGGAGCGGGGTCATTGTGGCCGCCGCGGACACTGAAGTGAGTATTAGCAAAGATGGCGACGGCAGCTATGTCAATTTCTTCATCTGTGCAGTTGCCATAAATGTGTCCGAGCGAGGCAAAGGGGGCCGATTGGCCAGAGAACTCGTGCAGGTTCTCAAGGATTGCGCTGTGCAGAAAGCGCGTGAGGGAGGGCTGCCGAGGGCCAAAGTGTATGGGCGCATTGACGCTAATAATGAGCCGAGTGTGCATTTGGTGGATGACATGGGATTCGAGTTGGAGCAGATGGAGTCTGTGCATCTTCAGACTTGGTCCACCATGCTTGGCGTTTAGTTCGTTTTCCCCGACTGTGATGGGCGAACGGTGCCGGAAGCCGGCAGTCGATTGCTTCAAGGTGCGAGGGGTGGGGCCACTACCCGCTGACTTGACGTCCTTGCCTGCGTACACCACGTCGTCACAACCGTGCAGGTTGGTGAAGGTCTCTTTGCGTATGACCATGCGTGCACTCCAAGCACCAGGAAGGTAGCGGAGATAAGGAATTAGGTAGCTAGTTAGAGGTGATGACAACTTCGAAGGCGGGATAGCATAGGTGAAATCGTCGTCAGCTTGTTGCTTCGATAAGATTCCCTGGTGAGTTCTGACACTGCATCCAGCCAGTCCCCTGACGTCTCCGAGCAGATGCAGGTCCGCCTCGACAAGCGGGCCCGGATCATCGCTGACGGAGGCCAGGCTTATCCGGTCGATTTGCTACGCGACCACACCCTGGTCCAGGTTCGTCAGAAATACACCGACGACACCGGGGAGCTGACCTTGGCGCCTGGCGAGGAGACCACCGATGAGGTCACCGTCGGCGGACGTGTCGTCTTTGTCCGCAATACCGGCAAACTGTGTTTCGCCAGCTTGCAGGACGGGTTTACCGAGACTTCCAACGGTGAGCGGTTGCAGATCATGCTTTCCAAAGCCGAGGTGGGCGATGAGTCCTTGGCTGCGTGGAAGTCCGACGTTGACCTGGGTGACCACGTCTGGGTGCGTGGCCGAGTCGTCGTCTCTCGTCGTGGTGAGTTATCCATCATGGCTGCTGAGTGGCGGATGGCCTCCAAGGCTCTGCGTCCGCTGCCGACCCTCCATAAGGAGCTCTCGGAGGAGAGCCGGGTGCGTCGTCGCTACGCGGATCTCGTCGTTCGTGAAGAGTCTCGCCAGATGGTGCGCACCCGCGCCGTTATCACCCGCGCGGTGCGTCGCGCCCTCGACGAGCGCGGTTTCCTTGAGATCGAGACTCCGATCCTGCAGTTGGTCCACGGTGGTGCCGCAGCCCGCCCGTTTAATACCCACCTCAATGCCTTCGACATTGACATGAGTTTGCGTATCGCTCTTGAGCTCTATCTCAAGCGGACGATGGTCGGCGGCACCGATCGGGTCTACGAGATGGGTCGGGTCTTCCGCAACGAGGGTATTGATTCCAGCCACTCGGCCGAGTTCTCTATGCTCGAGGCCTACATGAGCTGGGGCAACCAATTCACTATTGCTGAGGTGATCAAGGACATCATCATGGCGGTGGCCGACGCCCTCGACGTCCATCAGATTGAGACCCCCAAGGGCACTATCGACCTCGACGGGCAGTGGCGTTGGGTCAGCGTCTACCCAGGCCTGTCGGAAAAACTAGGGCGTGAAGTCACCCTTGACACCCCGTTGGAGGAGTTGCAGTCCATCGCCGCTGAGCACGAGATTGAGATCGACCAGTCTTGGGAGGCCGGCAAGGTCGTTATGGAGCTTTTCGGTGAACTCGTCGAGCCGGGCCTTATCAACCCCACCTTCGTCTGTGATTACCCGGCTATCGCCCAGCCGCTGGCCCGTCCGCACCGCGACGATCCTCGCATGGTTGAGGCCTGGGACCTCATCATTGGCGGGATGGAGCGCGGTACTGGCTTCTCCGAGCTCGTCGACCCAGTCATCCAGCGCGAAGTGCTTACCAAGCAATCCCTCGCTGCTGCCGCGGGTGACCCTGAGGCGATGCAGCTTGACGAGGACTTCCTCGAGGCCCTGGAATTCGGCTGCCCGCCCATGGGTGGTCTGGGGCTGGGTGTCGACCGGCTGGTGATGCTCTTTACCAACGCTGGGATCCGCGAGACGATCCTCTTCCCGCTGCTCAAGCCGGAACACTGACTGAAGGCCCGCCGGGACATCCCTGGTGGGCCTCCCGCTCACTTCCACAGGGTAGCGACGCCGAATCCAGCAGCCATGAGCCCCATGCCGATGAGGATGTTCCAGTCACCCAGGTTGCTGATACCGGGGATCTGATTACCTGCGATGTAGTAGACGATCAGCCACAACACTCCGAGTAAAAAGAGGGGGACGAAGACCTTCGGGACCCATGAGCGATCAACCGGTGCAGCCTTTTTTTCGGCTCGTCGTTCGTCCATTGTGGCCCGGTTCTTGGCCTGGGCCTTCTTCTTGGCTTGCGGTCTGACCTTCGATTCGGGCACGGTGACTACTCCTGGGGTTCGAGGACACGCCCACCGAGCGTGATGGAACAAGTCTTGCTTGACTAGCCTAGAGGACGATCGCCAATTCCGGCGACACGGGTCAGCCTGTGAGGAGGGGACGATGAGCGACGACAACGACCCTGATGACGTCCGTCCCGACGACGCATCCGTCGATATCGACGAGGATAGGTCGCAGGCTACGACAGACCCCTCTATTCAGGACGTCCGTTCGGATTCGCGGCACCCTCGTCTAGCTAGATCCGCCAGCGTGATTGTCATGGCCCTGGCTGGTCTCATGATGACGACGGCTGCTATCAATTCACGCGGTCACGATCTTCGGCCCGAGCGTGATACCGACATGGCCACCCTGGTGCGTAGCCAGGCCAGTCACAACGCCGCCTTGCAGAAGGAGGCAGCCGGTCTGCGGGCGCAGGTGGAAGACCTTTCCAAAGCTAATCAGACTCCGGGCGTCACGTCCTCGGTCATCTCGTCGGCGTCGGCTTTAGCGCCGTCCGTTGGTTTGGAAGCTGTCAGTGGTAAAGCCCTGCGCGTCACGCTCGACGACGCGCCCCTCAGCGAGAATCCGGATGGGGTCGACGCCAACATGCTGGTCGTCCACCAGCAGGACATCCAGATGGTTGTCAACACCTTGTGGTCTGGGGGAGCAGAGGCCATGACCATTCAGGGGCAGCGAGTCATCTCCACCACAGCCGTGAAATGCGTCGGTAATACCGTGGTCCTGCATGGCGTGGCCTACGCTCCTCCCTACGTCATCGAGGCGATCGGGGACCTCAACGCCATGCAGAAAGCTCTCGACACCTCTGAAGCGGTGCGCATTTACAAGGAATACGTGAGTGCTTACCAGCTCGGGTGGTCGGTGGAGAGAGCTGGCCAAGTCACCATGCCTGCCTACACCGGCGCCGTTGCTGTGAGTCACGCCACGCCGCGTTGAGCCGGGCAATTTAGCGGACGCTGTGGTGTGGGGACATCGAAGCCCCCGCTAGCGCCAGCCAGATGAGCCCGCCGATGAGCGCATCGGGCTTCAGCGGCCCGACGACGAACTAGTCGTGGGTACTGCAGTCGTCGGGGCCGGCGGGACCGGTGCGATTGACGACGAGGACGGTTCCTCGGAAGGAGCGGAGTTCGTCGGTGGCTCGCGAGTAGGCTCTGGGGCTGGCGGTGCCACGGCAACGAGCACCTTGATGGCCGTTGACCTGTTAGCAATAGCCCCATAATCTGGATCCTGGCCAAAGACCGTTCCTGGAGCAGCAGAGGACGTCACCTGACGCTCCACCGAGATGGAGAATCCGCTTGATCCAGCGGCCGAATTAGCCTCTTCGACGCTCATACCCTTAAGGTTCGGCACCACCGACTTGCCGGTGGCGATCGTCAAGGTGACCTGCTGATCTGGGGTCAGTGTCGTTCCGGCTCCCGGGCTGACAGCATCAACGGCGCCAGCTTTCGCCGAATTCGGCTCAGTCTTGGGGTCGTCGTTGGTTACCTTTATCTGGCTATCAGAGAACCCGGCATCCTTAAGGGCTTTAAGGGCGTCGTTCTTAGGCAATCCGACGATATTGCGCGGGATCGTTAGCTGCTTCGGGCCATCGTTAACCGTGATCTTCACGTCGCTACCGGCAGGAACCTTCTCGTTAGCAGCTGGGCTTTGCGAGACGACCTGGTTGGCGGTCGCCTGGTCCCTTTGAACGTGGTCGACCTGGACCTTCAGACCGGCATTTTCCAGGGTTGAGGTTGCCCCCTGTTGGCTCAAACCGGTGACGGCTGGAACTTTGACCATCTTCACCGTTCTGGATGGCGTAGGAGCCGGAGAGGGCTGCGAGGACGAACTAAGGATCTTATGTAATCCGAACCCGAGCAGGGCGAGCAGCACCACTACTACGATCGTGACGACGATAACCGGCCAACGTTTACGATGCGGCTCTTCAGGCTCCTGGGGACTTTCAGCGCTAGCAGGGCTGGACTCGTCTTGCTGAGCAGCAGTGGCAGGGATGGGATCGGTTGCAGCGGCTGGAATAAGGTGAGTCTGCTCCTCGGTATCAGCCTCAGAATCGGCGTAATTCTGCATCGCAAAAGGTTCGCGTCCCGAGAGTAGGCGATCAATGTCGTCACGCATCTGCTTGGCAGTCTGGTAACGATCCGCCGGGTCCTTGGCGAGCGCTTTGAGGGTGATTGCGTCCATCTGATGGGTGATCTCAGCGTCCAGGGAGGACGGTGGGGCCGGGACTTCGCGGACGTGCTGGTAGGCCACCGAGACGGGGGAGTCACCGATAAACGGTGGGCGCCCGACCAGCAGCTCATAGAGAAGGCAGCCGGTGGCATAGATATCAGCGCGATTGTCGACGGTCTCGCCGCGGGCTTGCTCAGGGGATAGGTACTGGGCCGTGCCTATGACGGCGGCCGTTTGGGTCATGGTGGCGGAGGTGTCGGCGACCGCTCGTGCGATACCGAAGTCCATGACCTTGACGTAGCCCTCGCGGGTGAGCATGACGTTAGCTGGTTTGATGTCGCGGTGGACAATGCCGGCGGCGTGGGAGTAGCTCAGCGCATCGAGCACACCTTGAGTGAACTCCAGGGCACGCCGGGGGAGGATCTTGCGACCGTCACGTAGCACGTCGCGCAGGGTGTGACCGTCAATGAGCTCCATGACGATAAACGGCACCGGCAGGCCGGTAGCCGGGTCTTTCGTTTCACCTGTGTCGTACACGGCGGCGATATTGGGGTGATTAAGCCGCGCAGCCGACTGCGCCTCGCGCTGGAACCTCGCTTGGAAGGTGTCGTCGCTGGCGAGGTCAGTGCGCAGCTTCTTGACCGCGACGTCGCGGCCGAGGCGGTGGTCGCGGGCCTTCCAGACATCGGCCATGCCGCCACGACCGATGAGATTCTGCAGCTCGTAACGCCCGGAGAGCCAACTCTCAGCGCTCATTGAGGGATCTCCTTTGTGTTGACGTAGTGGGTTGTTTGTCTGCTTGTCATCTCATCGCCTCGATGACATCTCTAGCGATGGGAGCCGCGAGTCGGCCTCCTGAGACTTCATTGATGGCGGTGTCCGAAGATTGGATGAAGACCGCTACTGCGACGTGCGGGTTGTCCGACCATCCGACGAACCACGCATAGGGGGCCTTACCTTTTACCGTCTGGGCGGTGCCGGTCTTACCGCCGACGGTGGTCCCATTAATGCGCGCCCTCTTGCCAGTGCCATTGTTGACCACCGAGGCCATCATCGCCTTCAGCTGCTCGGCCGACTCCTTTGTCATCGGTTGAGACATCTGCTTCGGGTGATGTTCGGAGACTACCTGCAGGTTTGATGCTCTCACCTGCGCGGTGAGGTAAGGGGTCATGAGTTTGCCGCCATTGGCGATGCCGGCAGTCACCATGGCCATTTGCAGCGGAGAGGCTGCGACGTCGTACTGGCCGATGGAGCTCTGCGCCAACTGCGCATCGGTGAGGTTCTGCGGGAATCTTGATGCGGCTGAGGACACATCGGAGTTGACAACCTTGCCAAACCCGAATCGCTCAGCCTGATCTCGGATCTTGTCTTGGCCCAGGCTCACGCCAACTTTACCGAAGGCGGTATTGCACGAGATGTCAAGGGCGTGGGCCAAGGTGATCCTGCTGCCCCCACAGTTGGTCTCGTTCGTCAGCGGGGTGCGAGTGCCCGGCAGGATCCAATTTTCCGGTGAGTCGACCATGGAATTCGGGTGGTACCCGTTCTGGAGAGCTGCCGCGGCGGTCACCAGTTTGAATGTTGACCCCGGAGGGTAGATTTCTCGGGTCGCGCGGTTCGTCAGCGGAGACGACGGGTCCGCAACGAGGTTCTTCCATGCTCGGGTGGTGTCATTGAGGTGGTGGGAGGCAAGCTCGTTGGGATCATAGGAGGGGGACGACGCCATAGCCAGCACCGCGCCGGTGGTGTAGTCCAATGCGACGACAGCGCCCTTCTTTCCCTTGAGTCCGTCCCACGCGGCATCCTGTGCTTTGGCGTTAATCGTCGTGGTGATAGAGCCGCCTTCAGGTTTGTGGCCAGATAAGGTGCCGGTGATGCGAGAGAGCCATTGGGCATCGGAGGTTCCGGTGAGCTGGGCGTTCTGGGTCTGCTCCAGCATGGATCGCCCGTAGTAGTAGGAGTAATACCCGGTGATGGGTGCGTACTTCGGCCCCGATAGGTACACACGCTGATAGGCGAACTTGCCATTGCTTGACGTCGTGGTGGCGATCGGTCTCGAACCGACGAGGATATTGCCGCGGTTCTGGGAGAACTCCGCGTCACGCACCCGGACGTTGTGGGGATCGTTGTTGAGACTGGCCTGCCGGAACATAGCCGAACCTGTGAGGTTGACCATGAGGGCCAGGAACATCAGCCCGGCGAGCAAAGAGACTGCGCGAATTTGTCTATTCATCGCGTGCCTCCGGTGATGGCCTGTTGCGGATCAGGTGCCGGGACGGTGGCGGTGAAGTCGTCGGCAGGCTTTCGGTTCCGGTGTGAGACGATCATGATGATCGCAACGATGACCCAGTTTGCGATCAACGAAGAACCACCTTGACTCATAAATGGCGTTGTCAGACCGGTCAATGGTAGAAGGCGGGTGACGCCACCGATGATGGCGAAGACCTGCAGGGCGAGGGTGAAGGACAAGCCAGCGACCATAAGCTTGCCGAAGTCATCACGGCAACCGAGGCTGGTGCGCATTCCGCGGGCGGTAAGGATGAAGAAGAGCACGATGACGGCCATGAGGCCGGTGACGCCGAGTTCCTCACCTATGGATGTAGCGATGAAGTCACTCCACGCTAGCGGAACCATGCCGGGGCGTCCTAACCCCCAGCCGCGTCCGGCTAATCCTCCCCAGGCGAGCCCGAATTGTGCCTGGATGATTTGGTAGTTCTGGGTGTAGTTGCTGAATGGGTGCAGCCATGAGTCGAAGCGAACTCGTACGTGGCCGAAGCAGGTATACGCCAGCACAGCGCCGCCGAGGAAGCTCACCGCCCCTAGTATGGCCCATCCGACTCGTTCGGTGGTGATGTACAGCATCACGACGAACATGCCGTAGAACAGCATTCCGGTGCCCAGGTCGTTCTGGTAGACGATGACGAGCATCGTTGCTACCCACATAATGGCAATTGGCCCGAGGTCGCGGGTGCGCGGCAGAGTGATTCCAAGGATCTTGTGCCCGGCGCGGGAAAGGACGTCACGATTGTCGACGAGGTAGCCAGCAAAAGCGATAGCGAGCACGACCTTTGATACTTCGGCTGGCTGGAAGGTGTAGGAGCCAACGTGGATCCACACCCGCGACCCCAACGTCGCCATGCCCAGGCCCGGCACCAAGGGCAGCATGAGGAAAACCAGGCCCACAATGAACAGTACATACGGGTAGCGCTGCAAGTTGCGGTGGTCGCGCAGGATGAGCAGCGTCGCGACGAAGAGGACAATACCCAAAGCCGTCCACAAAGCCTGGGCATCCATGCGGTGATAGTGCGGATCAGGAATGTAGTCGATGCGATGGATCATCGCTAGCCCGAGCCCATTGAGAGTGAAGACGATAGGCAGGATTACCGGGTCAGCGTAGGGAATGACGATCCTCACGAAAATATGCGCGACGATAGCCACCGCCAGCCACACGCCGCCGACGGTTGTCCACGTATCTGGCAGCACGTGGTTGATGTTGAGCTCGGTGAGAACCCATCCGCCGAAGCCGATAGCCCAGGCGATGAGGAGCATGAAGAGTTCCGTCCAGCGCCTCTTGGCCTGGATGACGACGGTGCCGTCATCAAATTCCTGTCCGATACTCATTGGCAATCCCCCGAAGTGACGGCCGGGAGGTCGACTTCATGGCCTGCGGCGCTCGGTGAGGGCATAGCGGAAGTTGGCGTCGGCATGGCCGGGGTTGGTACAGCGGACGGCTGGGGAGTGTGATGGGCGTTCGCGGTGGGTCCGCTGGCGGAAGGTTGCGGGGGTGTTGAGGGGGGCGTCGCGGGTTTAGTAGGAGGTGGCGCAGTGGCAGCCTCCCTTATTACCTTGCACTGTTGAGCCCCAGTACGCAGTTCAGCAACTGTGGCGTGGGCTGAATCCATGGACGAGACCCTTATATTCCCCAAGACGCGGTCTCGGTAATAGCGGGGAAGATCAGCAGTTTTGATGTTGGTTTTCTCGGTGACGTGAGATAGCTGAATCCAGGCTAAATTGTCGGGTGATCCTTGGTAGATGGCTACTGTGTCGTCGTCGGTACCAACGTAGTACTGGGTGTTGAGGTAGGCGCGAGCGCCAAAAATGCCGCCGACTACCACAGCGACGAAGGCCAAGATGACGACGGGCCACAACCAATGGCGGCGGTGACGGGTCATGGAGTCAACGGGGGCGTAGCGCATCGACTCTTCAGCCTCGGAGTCGAACAATACGGTTGACTTGCCGTCATTGTTTGTCGCGGATGCCGGTTGATCGAGGGGCAGTGGGGCGGTGACCTCATGCTCGGGTACTTTGCGGGTCGTTGCTGCGCCAATGATGTGTGGTTCGGAAGCGTCCAGGTTGGGGTCGGCCTCAACGACCTCGGCGACGACGATGGTGATGTTGTCAGTGCCGCCGCCAGCATGGGCGTCTGTTGTGAGCAGATCGACGACGTCGTCGAGGTTGGTGGTGTTGAGGTGCTCGCCGATCGTATCGTCGTTAACCAGACCGCATAGTCCGTCGGAGCAGAAGAGAATGCGGTCACCCAAACGAAGATCCACGATCTGAGTGTCCGGGATGTGCTGAGGCTGACCATTAAGCACCTTGAGCAGGAGGGACCGGTGCGGGTGAACAGCGGCCTCCTCGGGAGTAATCCGCCCATCGTCAATAAGAGACTGCACCCAGGAATGATCGTGAGTCATCCGCTTCATCCGGCCTTGACGCAGCAAATAGCCACGGGAGTCGCCGATGTGAACGATGCCAAGCTGGGTACCAGAGAACATCGCGCCACAGAAGGTCGTTCCCATCCCTTCAAGGGAGGAGTCCCATGCGACGAGATCCGCCAGTTCGTCGTTGGCGTCGGCTACCGCACCGGAAAGAACGGTGAGCATCTCCTCACCTTGGGGGCGAGCTGGTGAGCCCTCGCCGGAGAACCTTCGGTCGGCCTTAGCAACATGGCGTACCGCGACGGTCGAGGCAAGGTCACCCGCGGCTGCGCCTCCCATGCCGTCAGCGACGACGAGCATCCTCGGGGAGACGTATCCCGAGTCTTGATTATTGCGTCGGACCAGACCGATTTCGGAGTGGCATCGAATATCGAGGGAAAAGGCCATTGCTCATCGCCTACCGGTGACGGTCATGGTGGTCCTGCCAATTCGCACCTCGTCCCCCACCGACAGGCGCGTCGGATTCTCGATGCGCTCACCGTTGACATGGGTGCCGTTGGTCGAGGCCAGATCCTCAACGAACCATGCGCCGTCGATCCCTGGGCTGAACTCGGCATGGTGGGTGGAGGCGTAGTCGTCGTCGATCGGTAGGGTGCAGTCGGTGCCGCGCCCTACCGTGACGCCGTTGGCTAGCGGAACAAAGGTGCCAGCTCGACTCCCCGAAATGACCTGCAGGCCGGTTGGTATTGGGGCAGGCTCACGACGACGAGTTCTGCGGCCTTTACTGCGTCGTCCGGTTTCCACGGCGGCTTCTCCAGCATTGCGAGGAACCCGGTGACCGTAGATATCGGTACGAATGACATTGGTGACAAACAGGATGAAGATCCACAATATCGCCAGATAAGCGATGCGTAATAGTGTGACGAGAAATTCGCTCACGATCAGATCCTCGTCGGCGAGTGGACCAGCATCCTCGTTGAGCCGATCTCGATGCGTGACCCGTCGCCAAGTTCGGTGCTGGTGACCTTGACGCCATTGACCGTCACCCCATTGGTGGAGTCGAGGTCCTCAATGGACAAACCAATGTCGTTGCCCTGGGGCCAGACGTTGATACGAGCATGGAGGCGAGAGATACCCGGATCGTTGATGCGGATGTCGGCGTCAGACCCACGGCCAATCGTCAGTCCCGGAGGGGTGAGGGGATGGCGCACCCCGTCGACTTCCAGCACGAGCGGTGCACGCCGATCTGAGACGGCCTTTGCGTGGTTTTCCCCGGTGAGGACGGTGAACTTACCCACTGGAAGGGCGTCGTCTAAGTCGTACCGAATGTGGATAGGCCCGTTGAACACGTAGTGACGTTCACTGGCGTGGTCGCGCAGGGTTGGGATGATCTCGGCGTTAAGGGTCTTGGTGTAGGGGACTAGACGCTCGTAATCACGGCTGGACAAGCGGACGACGAAATCGTTCGGGACCAGTGACTTGTCGCGGGACAGGATTTGCGCCTCGGAGTCGAGCTCGCGCTGCAGCCGACCAGCGATCTCCACCGGTTCAACCTCGCCACGGAAGGCGCGTGCGAAGACGCCGCTGACGGCACCTTCGATCGACTTCTCGACTTTGTCCAGGAATCCCACCCGGCTCCTCCTTCCGGCTACATGTCGGGTTCGGCGCCCGTTTCACACGGGCAACCCCCCATGCGAGTGTACCCAGAAGGTTTGACGGCGCCGCGTGGAGACCGTGTTCCGCGTGGCGTGTGGGTGGGCCGAACACGTTCTCGGATACGCTACGCGCCGTAGAGAACCGGCTCAGTGGTGACTCCGCCCAACATTGAACATGAGGTCGAGCCATGCCTCGCCGATCTTTGCGCCGGCGTGGTCGGCAAGGACCTCGGCGACATACTCCCGTTGGATCCGACGCAGCGGTGCGTCAGCCATGCCCTGGGCCAGGGCGCTCGACAATTCGCCGGCGGCAGGGTACCCGCACCGCGACAAGATGTCAGCTGCCGCAGGGGTGTCGGCGTAAGCGGCTGCGGGCAGGCCGGCGCCAGCGGCGTCGAGGATTCGGGAGGCCAGATCCTCCTTGCGGGTCATGACGAGGGCCAACTCGCTCTGGTTCATAACCGTGTTTTCGGATCCAGCTGGGTGAATACCGACGTCGCGGCGGGCTGCCACTGCCGAGCGGGCTCTGGATTCATCGTCAAGGCAGATCTCCAAGGACCAGCCGGGCACAACTTGGCAGGCGTGGTCGAAGGCGAGGAGAGCGTCGGCAAGCTGCTCATCGGTGCACGGGCCAAGTAGGGCAATTCGGTTGGGGCGGTCGCCAGGGGCCGGACCGCCGCCAGTCGCCGGGACGCCGATGGAATGCACCGGGACGCCGAGGTGTTCCCAAGGTTCGGTCTGGGGGTTAGGGGTGACGACAACGTCAACAATTTCCGCAAGCTTGTCAGGAGCGTCGTCAGGGTCGGTGGCGAGCAGGACGACGACGGGGCGGTCCGACTGGGCTTGAAGGCCGACGATCTCGTCAAGACGACGGGGATCAGTAACGATGAGTGCGCACTGGTGGTCGAGGCTCTCAACGAGTTCGTGGCGCGCCGTCCCCTGACGGTGACGTGACCATTTCGCTAGCACCTTGTGTGCCGGGGCAGGCATTGACGAAGCGGTGTCCTCGGATCCCTCGATCGGGAGCTGTGACACATCGATTCCCCGCCGGGAGAACTCGTTGGTGAGATCGGCGACGAGACGGCCAGGGCGGCCCTCGCCTGCGGCGGTCACCATGACGATGCGGCGGAAGCCGCGGGTGACATGGGTTGCCCGGTTGATGGTCTTGGCCAGGCCGAGATTGAGGTGCATGGTGTTTATTCTGCCGCGCGAGGGGGCTCATGAGAGGGGGCTCATGAGGGGCCGCACCGTTTCAGTTCGATAGTTACGCGAGGTGTTCGGAGGCCCACAGCCAGGCGCGTAATCGACTTGCCCGCTCGCGCTGAAACTCGCGGAATTGCGGCATTCCAGCGGGGTCGGGATTGCGGCATTCGCGTTCTGAGAGCCCCAAAATGGCGACGAGAAAGTCGACGATAGGTTCGACTGCTGGTCCGCCGTGAGTGGATGGGGAGAACTCAGCCGCGACGCGCTTAACTAGGTCATCGGCGCGATTCCATCGCGGGGCGTCAATTGGATCGGTGTGAATGATGTCGACGATGAGTCCTGCAGCGTCGACCCATGCCGGGCCGATCACGGCATGGGACCAATCAACGAGAACAGTTCCGCTAGTGCGCAAAAGCACGTTGTCGGATCGAACCGCGTTATGGATAACGGTGTCACCGTAAGCGTGGCGGGCGAGCCGCTCGACGCGTCCGGCGAGGTCGGGTAGGCGCTCGATGAGCCAGGGGTCGAGGTCGGTGGGGGTGTCGGCCATGAACTGTTCCCACACCGAGGGGGTGTTTTGCAGGCGTGCCGAAAATGGTTCCCACTGCTGGTGGAAATCGGCCGTCACTTCAGTCAGCCGGGACAGCGAAGCAAGGGTGGTGTCGATGTCCTCATCTGACCAGGGCAGGTCGGGGTGGGGGCCCTCGATGTCGGAGGTGACCATGCCTACCCATCCATCGACGTCGATGCGACCAAGTAGGCGCGGGGCGGGCGCGGTGTCGGGGAGGAGCGACAGCAGGGTGGCTTCGCGACGGTTGAGGCTGGGGATGGCCTCATTGATGGCTGGATGGCCAATTTTGACGAAGGCATGAGAACCATCGGCGGTGACGACTCGCGATGCCACGCCAGGAGTGGTGCCGTGGGTCTGGACGTGATCGACGGAGACCGGGGACCCCAGAATTTCGGCGACTCGATGGTGAACCGAATCGGGCAGTTGATCCCAGCGGACTCGTGATGGTTTCATGGACGCCTCCTCGTGCCCTTAGCCCATACTTTAGTTCACGACGTGGCCGTCGTGGCGATACCTAGGTTCGGAAGTGCAACACCGTCTAGCGTGTGAGTGTTCAAGTCGTTACGTGGAGGGGTTTGCTTCCTTGCGTTTAGGGTACCGGCTTGCCGGTCCGGTCGATCGCCACCGGTAATGGACCAGCATTCGCCAACCACTATCTCTGTCTGGATGCTCTCGGTATCCCCAAGCTGACCTGGATAAGGTTTGTCGCGAGATCAACACTCGCCCCCGGGCCTGCCTAAATGGATGCATGGTTGCTGACATGTTCGACGAACATATTGACTAACTCCGGTTATCATCAACACCACCTGCACCCGTCGTAATCCCAACGAGAACTTAAGGTGACGACGGGAGAGACCGAAGTTGCCAGCGATGGGTCGCATTTGCACATCCCGGTATTTCGTGGTCCTTGGGTCGATCGGGTGATTTTCGTCGAATCGGATCGTGTGGCGGTCGAGATGGCCAAACTGCGTCCATACCTTGTCTTGATCAACGCTAAGTCTCCTTGGGTGTATAGATGAGGGCGGTCTAGTTCTGGGTGGTGGTGTTAGTTGTCGTAGTGGTGTGGTGGTGGGGTGAGGGCGTTGAGGTGTGCTAGTTGTTCGGGGTTGGTGTTGTAGAAGTCGCGGTGTTCTCGGTAGGCGTCGGCTGCCAGGATATTGCGCCATATTTGGGCTTGTTCGTCCCAGTTGGGGTCGGTGATGTTGGCTTGGGGGAGTTGGATGTGGCGGTGGTGGAGTTCTTCGGCGAGTCGCAGATGTACGAGGGCGTAGTCGTATCGGTGGTAGTCGATGTTGATTTTGGTTTTTCCGGCCCAGATTTTGTAGCGGTGGCCACCGATGTCGAATCGGGTGATGTCGGTGAATCGGATTTGGTGATAGAAGAAGGGTCCGAATCGGGTCCAGATTTTGTCGTAGTCGACGCCGTATCTGCGGAGTGTGACGTCGCTGAGAATCCAGACGGGCGTTCCGAGAAAGAAAATGAAGCAAAACCATCCTCCGATGCTGTCCCTGATTCCGTCGGAATTACTCAGGAATATTGACAGCATGCCCCAGGTGATCTCTGCTGTGAGGGGTAGCCATACTGGGACTAGGCCTCTGGCTTGGGAGAATACGCGCGGGTGGTGTGGGTCCCAGCCCATGACGCGTAGTGCTTCTTGGACTCGGTAGGCTCCTTCGGCGGGTAGTTCGAGTGATGCGTCATCGTTGGGGCCGAATTCGCGTGGCCCGGCGCTGTTGTCTATAAACATGATTTGGAGTTATATGGAGGTGTGTAGCCCAGGGAAGCTGGTGTGGGCTGCGTTTCCTAGGGTGTGGGCTGTCTTCTTGCTGAAACCATCAGCAAAATCATGGGGATCCTGGCCATTCATAGCGGTGGAGATTTCCTGGGTGGTGGCGTCGGCAATCGCGCCCCTCACTAGCTCGTGGCCAAACGTGGAAAACTGCTGCTTCACCCCCATCGTATCCGTCAGCAGCGCGGGCCCGCGCTTGAAGCAGCCATTATTGAAACTGATGTTTGGCCGCGCCATTGCGTTCCCTCGTGCTGACAAGACCACCCCGAAGATAGCGTTGCCATTGGCCTGAGCCAGACCGCTCGCACTGAAATGCTTATCATGAGACATGGCAGTATCCATGATGTATTGCGTGTTGGAGGCGGCGAAATTGGATGCTGCCGAACCCGCGAAGTGATGTATGTACATGGTTTCGAGCGCATCGAGATCCCCACTCTTGGCGGCCAGCTTCAGAGCGTTGTTGGCGGCAGTGTTGGCGTTGAGTATTCCCTTCAGCCCGGTCTGGGCGAATCTCACCTCATCGCGAACGCTGAACTTGGTGATGGCTGCTGCGGCGGTGTCGGAGTGTTTCAAAACCTGGGTGCCAACAAGGTTGGTGGTGCCTGCCCCGACACCTCCCACGACAAACCCGATGAGGGCTTCTTTGCTGACTGTTCCCCAATTTACATCCCCGGTTGCGTATTTCTGGGAGCTAGCGGAAAAGCCGCCTGAGATGAGTCCCCCGGAAATGGCCGCGGCTAGGAGGGGTCCTCCTACGCCCGTGGCCGCTACGGCGATACCGCCGATGACGAGGCCGGCACCGATCAGGAAGTCCCGGGAGAGGATCCGGTCTTTGTGGGTGGCCCACCAGTGGCTGATCGGATCGGTGATGTGATGCACGAGTGTGCTGACGGAGTTGGCGACGTAGTGTGCGAGTGTGCCGATGGGGTGGGTGAGGAGTGCCAGTTGGTCGTCGGTGACGGGGTGGGTCCCGAGAGGATCGGTGAGGGTGAGGGGGTTGTTGTTGGCGTAGTCGTAGGGGTTGTTGGCCCATAGCGCGCCGGCGGGCGGGGTTAACGGGTCAGGAGACAAGAAGGTGGTGGTAGTTGGGTCGTAGAGGCGCGCCCCCACCAAGGGTGACCATCAACCACTAGCGTGTTCCCGGCCATCCTGATCGTCTCGGGGACACCCTCAATAGTGGCCGTGGCGGGCTGGTAAGGGTTGTCAGGGTCGGTCGGCATGACCTCACGCCATAGGTTGGTATCGCCGATGGGTGTGGCGCCGAGGATGCGTCCTCCTGGTAGGGGAAGCACAGGATGACCATCAATCGAGGTGGGAGCCCCGGTTACAAGGTCCCAGTCCACTCGCACCTGCTGGTCCCCAGTGGTGATACGACTGGCGCGCCCCAATGCATCGACGTGAGTCGATAAGGTCGTGGAGTCGGTGGTGATGCCAGACAGCCAACCTCGCCCATCCCAGGAGTAACGCTCCTCCTGGCCGTCTGGGCTGGTCGCACTGACGCGCCGTCCCGCCGCGTCATAGCGATACTGGGTGGCAGTGGCATGCCCGTTTGCACGCGTACACGTCTGTGTCAGGTGGCCTTCCTAGTCCCAGGTGAAGGTGGTGTCGGTTCCGGAGGTGGCGTGGCTGGTGAGCCGGCCATAGGCGTCGTGAGTCCAGGTATGTTGTGTGCAGGGCCCCGTCGCGCTGATGAGTGACCCAGCCTCGTTGTAGCCGTAACTCCAACGCCCTGATGGCCCCTCTATCCCGGTAACCCGTCCCTGAACATCACGGGCGACACGCGTGACGCGCCCATCGTGGACATACCCACACACCAGGCCGCCATCATGATCCCAGTGGTCGTGATGGTCGGGGGTGGTGACGTCGGTGAGTCGTCCGGCACTATCCCACGCCAGACTCGCCGCGCCTAAGGCGGAATGAGTAATACGGGTGGGTAGCCCATCGCCCCGGTAGGTATATGACACGGTGGCGCGCGTGTCGTCGGCGCGGGTCAGACGACCCTCACTATCCCAGTCCCAGTGGTGGCGGCCGATGACCTTACCGTCACCGTCAGTGGTGGTGTGGTCGCAAACAAGCCCGCGCGCATCGACACTGATGGTGTGGTGCAGAGGGGCCGCAGGGTCGGTGTGGTCGTCGATGTGAAGCTGGCGAGCCTCAAGGTCCCACCACTTGCGGGTAGAGACCTGACCGTCAATGGTGACTGTTTCTGTCCCGCCGCGCGTGTCGTAGCTGGTCGTGATGCCATCAGGGCCGGTGTGGCTGGTGAGACGCCCGGCTGGGTTCCAGGTGTAATGGTGGGTTCCGCCGGCGGGATCGGTGGATTCGACGATCTGGTCGAGCTGGTTGTATCGATAGGTGGTCAGCGCGGCGGCGTTGGTGGTGGTGACCAGTCGTCCGCGTTTGTCCCAGGTGTAGCGGTGGACTTGGCCGGCAGCATCGACTGCCGTGATGAGGCGGCCAGCGGTGTTGTAACGGAAGTGCCGGGTTCCGGTGACCGGATCCCAGGTGCGTGTGGGCCGTCCGCACACGTCATAGTCAGCGGTGAAGGTGACGACTTCGCCGGCACGTGTTTCGATGAGCCGACCTACAGGATCCCAGCTGTATTTGGCGGTAACCCCGGTGGGGTCGATGATGCCAGTTAGTCGGGAATCGGCATCGTAAAGGTAGCGGGTAACCGCGCCGGTCGGATCGGTTGTGCTAGCCAAGCGCCCAGCTGCGTCGTAGGAGTAGCGCTCTTGCAGCCCGGAGGGGCTCGTGATGGCGGACAGGTGTCCTACCCGGTCATAGTCGAACCGGGTGAGTGCGCCGGAGGGGTCGGTGAGCACGGCTGGCAGACCAGCTGTGTTGTAATCGATGCGGCTCATCGCACCAAAAACATCGGTGCTTGAGACGATGCGCCCGTAGTCATCGAACTGATCGGCGGCTATCACCCGACCCGCAGCATTCGTGACCTGAGCCTGGTGAGCGGTGGTAGTGGCGTGCAGACTCACCCCGGTGGGGTCGGTCAGCGAGGTCAGTTCTCCGATGATGTTGTAGGAGGCGTGCCAGTGGGCCCCATCTGGGTCTTTCACTGCGCACAGCCGGGCCATCGCGTCACGCAGGAATCCCCAGCTGGCTCCGTCAGGTAGCCCTATTCCCGTCAGATCCCCCACCTCGTCATACGACAGTGTCGTCGTGGCGCCGGTTGGGTCTGTGACCGTGGTGATCTGGCCATCGGGGCCCCAGGCGTAACGGGTGCATCCACCGTCAGGGGCAGTGGACGCCTCAAGGCGGCCGGCATCATCGTAGTCGTAACTCCAACAGGCTCCGTCCGGGTCGGTACGCTCAACGAGGCGGCCTGCCTCGTCATAGGCCAGCTCGGTGCGATACCCCAACGGGGTGAGGATCTGGCTGATCTGTCCAGCCTCATCGTGGTTGAACCGCCACGTGGCGCCAACCCCATTCGTAATGGCCATAACCTGGCCATACTCGTCGTAGTCGACACTGATGCTCGCGCCGGTAGCATCGACCAGTTGGCGCAGTAGACCCCGATTCCACGACATCGTCAGGGTGGTGGCGTGGGCATCGGCGAGGCGCACGGGTGTGCGTTCGGTGCCCTGGTAATCCAGGCGCACCCGGAGCGTGCCACCACTTGAGATCGTCGTGAGCCGGTCAGCCTCGTCCCAGCCGTAATCGATAACCCCACCGGTGGGCAATGTGGTGCGGGCGCAATGGCCCCGCCCGTCATAGGTGTGACGGATAACCTTGCCCGCACGATCAGTAGCGCTGACGAGGTTGCCGTAGCGGTCATACAGCATGGAGGTGCGCTGCCCGTCGGCATCGATGATCCCCACCGTGCGACCCCGGGCATCACTAATCCACGTATTGCAATGATGCCCCTGTCCGTCATCAGCGACGGTTACCCCGCCAGGAAGATACGTGAACCGTGTCAGGTGTCCTGTGGCATCCCGCTGGGTGCGGATCCTTCCGGCCTCATCAAAAGTGTTGACGCACTGGGCCACACCAGACGCATCGATAACCTGGCTGAGTAGCCAGCCGTCCCATTGGTAGCGGTGAACCCCGTCAGGACGGGTCACCTCTACCAGTCGACCGTGGGAATCGTAGGCATAGCTTACGCTACGGCCATCACTGGCCACGGCCTTAGCCAGACGACCCTGCGCGTAGAACAGATCCACCGACCGGCCCCACTCGGAGTGCATAGAAATGGCCATGCCATCACGGCGTTCGATCCATATCCCATCACCCGCTCCGGAGGTCGAACCCACCCAGGCGCCCTCAGCGGTGAAGATCAGCCGGCTACCAGTGTTGTCGGCAACGATCCACACGGGCCCAGCCACGGTAGCGCCCTGAACACCAGCTAGATCAGCAGCATCGCCGCGTGAAATCCACACATTGTCTTGGGCGGCCCGCCATGGTCCTTCGACAGTGTGGCAGCCCTCAGCAGTGGGGGAGCCGCTGGCGCCATTGCGGCCCGTGAGCGGGAAAACGATCTCGCGGCCGTCATCGCGCACCCAACGCGCCTGCTCATCAGTGACGATCAAACGCTGATCCAGAATGGTCGACCAGCCAGGCCCTAACACCCCACACGCCTCGGGCTCATCGTAGGCGGCAGCCAGCGTCGAGTTATACATCCGGGAGATCGCCAGCCCCTGGCTCGGCCCGCCAAAGACCACATCCGTTTCCGGGAGCACGAAGTTCCCGGTTGCCGAGTTCACCGGGTCCTCGATGTAACCAGTGGCAGGATCAATCCCACTCAAGGTGGGCGAGGACACCTGAATATCTGCCCGCGTCACACTCACCCCAGCGGCCCGCAACCCGGCCTCCAACGCCACATCGGCCAATATCACCGATCCGGAGCCGCCAGCGGCAGCAAATGCACGGCCCACTGCCTCCAACCACGCCACATCAGCGTTGTTGAGGCCCATCCACCGCTGGTACTGGCCAAACAAGCCCCCCACAGTCAATGATCCATACTGGCAACTCGCGCAGAAGTGCTCGTACAGTGCTTCCAGCGCCGACGCGGGCATCAACCCCCGATTTGCTCCATGAATCAGCCGGGCCCCACCGGTCAGGTTCACCGGAACCGCGAAATCAAACTTGACGGGATTTTGGTAATCACCCACGCCACTCGTATCAGACACGGAAACCTCACATTACATACACAACACTCTCACAATACAGACACAACACAGATGGTAGATAACCCCGCACTTGTGAATCTAGATGCTGCCTGGCGTTATGTCCCCCGAGCAACTCGTGGACGTGGTGGAAACTCAGAGCGCTGCCCCCGAGCCATGCATCGTCCTGATCGATGATGCGCACCTGGTTGCCGACGACAGTCAGGTCTTGGCACGAGTGCTGGCCCTTCCGGACTCGCCTTTGCTGTTTAATCGTGGCTGGGCGTAATAATGATCTGCGCACCCTGTACAGCCACTGGACGGGGCAGATCCGTAAGTCCCGGCTGGGAGTCCTGCTAGTGCCAGATGCTGATTATGACGGGGACCTGCTGGATGTACGTCTGCCGAGACACCCGGCGGCGACGGTCAACAAGGGAACATTGAAATACTCCCTCACCTATCGCACTATCAAGCAGCCGCTGAGCGGAGACGTCCTCGAGGTGGTCACGTCGGCCCGTTCCTGCCCTGATGCTACGTGGGATGGCACTGCCAAAGTTGTGCCGCATAGTCCGGCGCTCACTTCGATTGATGCCAAATGTGGGTGGACGATCACGCTGAAGACTCTCCCACAGGAGGAGCCGGTGACCGTCACGGCGAAATTCCCAGCGACGGAAGCGGCGATCAGCAATCAGGCAAACCTGCAGACTTGGCTGCAAAATCAGCAGCAAGCTACCGACAAGGCACTGAACAATGACGCTGTTACCTCAACTGCGTACTCTTTGCAACGGTTGCAAACGATGCGGATCAAGATACCCCCGCGGGTCAAGGAAAAATCCGCGATCCCGGTGACGATCTTGGGCACCTGGCCGGGTGGTGAAAATGAGATGACGCCGATCTACACCACGCCTTTCAGCTCAAATCCGACGAGCATCCTCACCGACATCACAGGAGGTAAGTTGGAGAACGTTCGGCTCACGGATCGTTGTTCGGGTGCAGTGTCTATTACCCCGGACGGTCACGACGTGAGTGCTCTGCATCCGGCTTCGTGCAGCATCGGTGCAGAGATCGGGAATTATCAGGTGCAGGAGAGCCCGATTACCATTGTTGCCGGTGGATCGTGACGGCGTCTGTTGAAAATGAAGTTAGTGGTCTTTGGGAAAGGTTCCCACGGGCATTGTTGTTGGTATTGATCTGAGAAGCCGTGGCGATTGTGGGAAGCTGGCCGAACCTGATTCCGTAGTGGCTGGGGGATTGCGGCCAAGATGTGACGCAAGTTCGTACGAGGCTCTGTGCGGTATCTTGAATTGTGTTATATCGAGGAGTTCTCCATGACTGCCGGTTGGCATATCCTCGTGCAGTCGAGGAACTGCGTCATCGCCACTTCGCACGTCATGAGACTGCCATCACTGATGTCGGCGGCTCGCCAGGTTGGGCCGTGAGCGCCACGCTCAAACCTGAAGGCACAGGTCTCCCGTTCATGATTTAATATGGGCTATGTTCAATCTGCCGCGCCCGGTGAGGTGCTGTTTGGTGGTTCTGCTTGCTCCTGTTGTCATGGGCGCGGCGAAATTCAACTACGGTATGGAGATTAGAGATGAGGATCACGTCCGCTCCACGTTCGTATACGGTGTCTCTAGAGCAGATCTAGAGGAGGCAGGGAAGAAACCCTCAGATTTCTCCGATTGCGACAAGACGTTCGATGTGTCTGCCTCCGAAAAGCAACACGGCGTAAAAGCTGAGTTCGTCGAGGACAAGGAATACGTTGGCTGCAAATTCACGATGACCACCACTGCAGATGACGCGCGGGGCGCTGGATTGGGATTGACTTTTGATGCGGACAAGGTGTCACTATCTATTGGTAGGAAGTTTTTCGAGGATGCTCGGCTTGATAAAATCAAGGTAGGTGCCTTTAAAGTCTCGGTGACGTTCCCTGGTAAGGTGATCAGCCACTCGGGTTCAAGCAGTGTTGACGGCAATACTGTCACGTGGACCGATATCAAGGACTCTACATCAGGATTGAAGGCTGTGGGCGAGCGACCTACCGGTGCTGCGACGGCGGGACCGTCATTCTGGAAGGGCTTCGGGAGACATGGCATCAGAGGGGGGATCATTGGCCTCATTGCGGGTATTGCCTCCTACTTTGGTAATAAGCGACGTGCGAAGAAAAAGCGGGCGAAGTCTGGCGGGGCAACTGCGACCGCGCAGTACCCGGGATACGGGCAGCCGCAGCCCCAAGAATGGCAGGCTCCGGGTCAGAACGGTCACCAGTATGGGGAATCGATGAATTCCGGGGGCAACCAACCTTATATGCAGGATGGTCGTTACATCGGGGACCCGTGGAATGCAAATTCGACGAACACTTCAGGGTTTAACGAGAAACCCAATCCAAGATAGGTGCGCACCCGGGGCGGTGCTCGCCCCGGTGTGGTCTGTGGTAATTCCCTGTGATGAATCGTTGAGTTGTGTCGGCTTCTATGCCGCAGGTGAGTAGGGTTCGGGTTCGTCCACCAGTGATAGCGGATCTAACAGGGTATTCTCTGCGTAGTTGACGTGCCCTGTTGCGATTTTCTGGTGGATCTTGCTTTTCTCGCGGCTTTCGAAGTTTCCTTTCGCTGCTTGATGTTTGGTTTACTGCTAGCGTAGCCACGTTTTGGGGACGATGTGGTGCCACCATTTGGGTTCGACGGGTTCGTGGCTGAAGGCCCACGACCAAGCATTAAGGATAGTGCGATTCGTGTAGTCGAATATGTCAACATAGTTTGATCCAGTTATCCTGCTTGTGTCATCCGCATGATTTATGCGGGTGTAGGATATGGTTTCAGTGCTGTAGATGCGCACAAATTCTACTGACTGTATTGCGTAAATCGGTTTTAGGATATTCAAGAGGAATGGCTCGATCATTTGAATTTTCAGGTGTGTATCCGGAATGTAGTCATATTCGGATGGCTTAAATAACAGATCTCCTGGCTTGCCGATGCATTTAGAATCGACATAAATTTCGGACCATTTGCCTATAACGAGCGGTCCGATTTCCGAAAGGCTAATGATTCTGTACGGTGCTTCTACTTCTTCGGTTCCATTGATTTTTCACCTGTTCGTCGATGATAAGTATTTGATTTCCGCCTCCGGGCAATCGGGCCAAGGTGTCTGAGTCTTCGATGGCTTTAACGGGTTGCTCGTCGACTATGCCCTCGCAGTAGTATATTCCGGATTCGGGATTTTTGTGGGTGGATGGTGCAGCGTCTCTTGTAGCTGTTGTGACTTCCGGCAGGTCAAGGTTGGTCTCAGTAGGGGAGTAGTGACTCGTCGCGTGGTGTGTGACTGCGGCTAGCGTAGCCATGTTTTGGGGACGATGTGGTGCCACCATTTGGGTTCGACGGGTTCGTGGCTGAAGGCCCACGACCAAGCATTAAGGATAGTGCGATTCGTGTAGTCGAATATGTCAACATAGTTTGATCCAGTTATCCTGCTTGTGTCATCCGCATCATTTATGCAGGTGTAGGATATGGTCTCAGTGCTATAGATGCGCACAAATTTTACTGACTGTATTGCGTAAATCGGTTTTTGGATACTTAAGAGGAATGGCTCGATCATTTGAATTTTCAGTTGCGTATCTGGAATGTAGTCGTATTTGGATGGCTTAAATGACAGATCTCCTAGCCTTCCGATGCATTTAGAACCGACGTAAATTTGGGACCATTTTCCTAGCACGAGCGGTCCGATTTCCGAAAGGCCAATGATTCTGTACGGTGCTTCTATTTCTTCGTTTTCCATTGATTTTTCACCTGTTCGTCGGTGATGAGTATTTGGTTTCCGCCTCCGGGTAATTGGCCTAAGGTGTCTGAGTCTTCGATGGCTTTGACGGGTTGCACTCCGGCTGCACCTTCGTAGAACGGCGCGAATCGAGGTATTTCGAGTTTTGTTACATTTTCAGCAGTATTCCTCCATTGGGGGGCAAGTGCCAAGTCGAGTTGAGTTTGGAGGGGTCCTGCTGGTCGTGTCCGGGACACGTAGCTGCCGACCTCGTAGTCTGGATTACTCCAGCTACGGTAGGTTGTGATGGGTTTTATGGCGATCTTGCTTTTGAATGTGGCTCCACGGAATGATGTTGCCTGACTTAGGTTTAACTGGCCATTTCTGTGGTATCGTGCGAGGAAGGTTGTTGGCTCTTTCCTAACTCCAAGGGTTGTGTTATGGGGTCCGAAGTGTCCGGTGGGTATTGAGTCTGGGAGTGTGTCGTATGTTTTTCCTCCTATCGTGGCGGTGATGCCTCCGAAGGCGGCACCGCTGAGTGTTTCTCCGCCTACTTGCTCTAGGTAGGTTTCGGCGTTGTGGGGCCCGGGTGATGTTATCCAGTGGTAGTTGCCCATCACGTAGCCTTGGGTTGCCGGCTTCTATCCCGCGGGAGAGGAGAGTTTGAGTTCCGGGACCTGCGATTTTGCCGGATATGGGGCCTGCGATGGGTTCCAGGACTCCCGATAAGACAGCCTCTCCGTAGTCGACGTGGCCGTGTGTAATCTGCTGGAAAACCATTTCACTTTCGGCGTTACCAATCCAGTGAGAGAGCAGCACTGTTTCATTGAGTGTGTCGACTATATGCTAATAAAGCCATTTATTAGGAATGAGGTGGTGCCACCAACTAGCCTCTATAGGCTCATGACTGAACGCCCACGACCAGCCATTAAAGAGGCTCCGCTTTGTATAATCCCCTATGTCCACGTAGTGGATTCCTGTTATTTCGCTTCTCTTCTGTCCTTCATGCATGGCGTAGTGGGATATAGGACCAGCGGCGTAGACCCGCACGAACCAAACGGCTTGTATTGCGTATTGCGGCTTTTTTATATCTAGAATAAATGGCTCCGACATCGTTATCGTAAGTCGAGTGTTTGGAATATAGTCATACTTGATTGGAGAGAAAAACAGGTCTCCTGGCTTTCCTATGCATCCGGTGTCCAGATTTATCTGTGTCAAGCTGTTTATAATAATGGGTCCTACTTGGGATATATCGATTTCTCGAAAGGGACGTTCTACTTCTTGGATTTCCATCGGTCTAGTACCTGCTTGTCGGTGATGAGTATTTGGTTTCCGCCTCCGGGCAATTGGCCTAAGGTGTCTGAGTCTTCGATGGCTTTGACGGGTTGCACTCCGGCTGCACCTTCGTAGAATGGCGCGAATTGTGGTATCTCGTATTCGGAGATGTGATTGGCCTTGTTGCCCCATTGTGGGGCCAGTGCTAGGTCGAGTTGGGTTTGGAGGGGTCCCGCTGGTCGTGTCCGGGACACGTAGCCGCCGACCTCGTAGTCTGGGTCACTCCAGCTACGGTAGGTTGTGATGGGTTTTATGGCGATTTTGCTTTTGAATGTGGCTCCACGGAATGAGGTTGCCTGTCCGAAGTCCAGTTTGCCGTTTCTTTGGTATTTTTGAATGAACGTCTCGGGCTGTTTACCAACGCGGAGTATCGTGTTATGGGGTCCAAAATGTCCGGTGGGTATTGAGTCTGGGAGGGCGTCGTATGTTTTTCCTCCTATCGTGGCGGTGATGCCTCCGAAGGCGGCGCCGCTGAGTGTTTCTCCGCCTACTTGCTCTAGGTAGGTTTCGGCGTTGTGGGGCCCGGGTGATGTTACCCAGTGGTAGTTGCCCATCACGTAGCCTTGGGTTGTGCCGGCTTCTATCCCGCGGGTGAGGAGAGTTCGAGTTCCGAGACCTGCGATTTCGCTGAGTCCCGAGCCTCCCGTAGGTGCCAACGCTCCGGACAATGCAACCTCTCCATAGTCGACGTGGCCGCGTACGACTTGCTGGAAAACCATGTCGCCTCCGGCGCCGATCAGCATCGCCCCGGGCACCTCAGCCCCAAAACACATCAGGAGTCCTCCGGCGGTGGCCAGAGCAACACCCCCGAGGGTCTCCCACGAGAACACGTTGCGGATGTGGCGGTCCCACAGGTTTCGGGTGTCAATAGTGCTAGCGAATTGGCGCATCTGGGCATCAGTGACGGGTCTGAGGCCTAATGGATCGGCTAGCGCAAGGGGATTGGTGGCGGCGTAACCGTAGCTGGCGGCCTCCCACAAGGATCCTGGTGGCGCCGCAAGCGGGTCAATGGTCAGGAAACTCGCCGTGGTGGAGTCATAAACGCGCGCTCCCATCCATGCCAAACCAGCTACACCAAGATGACCTCCCGTCATACTGATGCCCGCCGTCAGGTGTTCTTGGATCAACGTATACGGGTCGAGGGGATCGGTGGCTGGGCGACGCCACGGCTCATCCTGATCGCTGTCTGCGCTCACTGGTGTCAGAACACTGCCGTCGGGAAGTGGCAGCGCTGGTATGCCGCCAACCTGGACTAGCTGAGGTTCACCGGTCGCAAGATCCCACGCAATCGGGGTTCGTCCGGCAGGACCGGATACGTCGGTCAGACATCCGAAAGCGTCGACATGTGTGGCAAATTCGTGTGAGCGACCTGCTCGGAAGGTCATCACTCCCGCCAGCCAGCCCCGTGAATCCCACCTGAACTCCTCGCGCATCCCATCCGAGGATGCAGCCTCGATTCGTCGGCCGCATGGGTCGTATCGGTAGTGCGTCTCTACTGTGCTGTCACCAGGCCCCAATTGCGTCACCGTGCTGACGAGTTCGCCGGCGAGGTCGTAGTCGTAGTGACAGGTTTGACTGGTGCCGGCGTCCTGACACGTCGTGGTGACGAGCCGTCCCGCCGTGTCATAAACCCATCGGCGGCTCGATCCATCAAGGCCGTCGGCGGACGTGAGCGAGCCGGAATCGTCATACCCGTACCGGAAATCCCCGTATGGTGCGCTCACCCGGAGTACTCGGCCCATCTCGTCGCGACTGATGGTCGTGGACCCGCGGGAGGAGGTGTGGCTAGTGACGAAACCATCAGTATACCCCCACTGCTGTTGATCCAGAGGACTACCTAGCTTCGCGAGACGACCGACCGCGTCCCATTCCAAGCTCACCTCACCCAATCGAGAGTGGCGAATCGACCCCAATACACCGGTGTTGGTGTATGCGTAATCGATAGAATCACCAGTCAACGTGAGATGACGTACACGACGCCCCTCGGCGTCGTACCACCATTGTTCGGACGAGGTGAGTGGCCCCTCGTCCACAATCGATTCGTCTCCCGGCACGGGGGCGACGCTGTGGGTCAAGAGCAGCCCACGAGGGTCGTACCCCAACAGGTGGCGCCACGGGAAAGCAGGATCGGTGTAGTCATCAATAGTGACCGTGCGGGTGGTCGGCGTGATGAGGATACGACTGACCAGCTGGTCATCAATGTATTCCTCGACGCCTTTAGGGCCAAGACGACGGCTGACAACCGTGCCATCCGGGCGGGTGATGGCGGCCAGGGTTCCGGACTTGTCCCAGGTATATTCGGTGACTCGCCCCAGTGGGTCGGTGGCGGCGATCATCTGCCCGCACTCGTTGTACTGATACGTGGTGAGGCCACCACCCGGATCGGTGCGGGTGACGAGTCGGCCACACCGATCGTAGCCGTACCGTGAGACGCCACCAGCCGGGTTAGTCGCTGCCACCAGTTGGCCGGCAAGGTCGTAACTGAAGTGACGCTGTCCGTACACTAGATCGCAACTGAACACGAGTCTGCCGCATGGGTCATATCGGTACTGGCTCACTCCAGCGCCAGGAACATGACTGAGCACAACACGTCCCATGGCGTCATACTCGTAGCGCGCGGTCTCGCCAGTTGGATAAGTTACTGTCGCCACCTGGAAATCTGAGGTGTAGGAATAGCGCGTTACGCGGCCTGCGGGATCGGTGACATCAACCATCCTCCCACACGCGTCATAGCTGTAACTCGTGCGCAGCCCGGTGGGGCTGACGAGGGCCACAATGCGGCCCGCTAGATCGCGCTCCACATGAGTCACCGCGCCAGACTCGTCCTGAAACTCAACCGGTCGGCCACACAAATCACGCGTGACGATCTGCTGGGCGCCAGTGACATCGGTGACGGCAGTAGTAAGACCGTAGGGATCGGCATCGACGCGGTGGAGTTGGTGCCCGTGACTATCCGAGGCGGTGCTGGCAGTGAGACCGTCAGTAAAGACCCTGGCCTGGCGAAACCGGCTGGATCAGTGACGCCGGAAAGATTGCCATCAACGTCATAGGCATACGTCCACCTGGCCTCGTCCGGTGCCACCACCTGCGTCAACCGCGATAGCGCGTCATGGATGAAGCTCCAAGCGCTGCCGTCGGGGAGCTGCATGCCCGCCAGGTTCCCCAAGTGGTCGTAGGAGTGTTCAATGACGCGCCCGAGAGGATCGATGACCCTGGAGATCTGGCCGTCTGGGTGATACTCCCACTTTGTGACCCCACTATCGGGGGCAACCAACTCGATCAGATGACCGGCCACATCATAACGATGCTCCCACGTCGCGCCATCCGGTGTGACCACGGCAGCCAGGCGGCCAGCGTCGTCGTAGCTGAACCGCGTCGTGGCGCCACCCGGCGAGATCGTTTCGACGATCCGTCCCGCCTCGTCACGGATGAGGCGGGAAGCCTCCCCATGGGCATCCTCGACGCGCACCAATTCTGCATGATGGTGATAGGAAAACCTCAGGCTCACCCCGACAGGATTCGTGGCGCGCAGAAGCAATCCATCCTTCCACTCCGCAACGGTGACGCCACCGCACGGATCCGTGACGCGCACTGGATCACGCTCGGTGCCGTCATACTCGAAGGTGGTCTGGGCGCCATTGGCCAGGGTTGTGCTCACAAGCCGGTCCAGATCATCCCACGAACAGTCAATCGTGCCTCCAGTAGGAAGGTCCGTGTGCGTCAGTCTCCCTCGCTGGTCATAGCGGTGTGAGGTAACGTTTCCAGCCCGATCGACGCAACGCACCATATTGCCGAAGGAATCGTAGGTCATCGAAACCTGGCCACCATGGGCGTCGACCACACCTGTGGTGCGACCGTGAGCATCACATATCCAGGTATTGGCATTGGTGCCATCCGCATCGCTGGCGGCGGTGACGCCCCCAGGCAGATACCTGAAATGGACAGTACGACCGTTAGCGGCTTGTTGGGACGTGATCCGGCCCCGGCCGTCATAACTGTTGATGCATTCCGCGTTGCCACATGCATCCACCACGGTCGTGATGAGTGTGTCATCCCACTCGTAACGCCGTGAACCGTCAGGCCCGTCTACCTGGACGAGTCGATTTTCGTCATCATAGGAGTACCGGACACAACGGCCATCACTGGAAATAGCCGACACCACTCTGGCGCCGCCATACGACACGGTGATCTTGTGACCCCACGACGTTTCCATCGCGGTCACGCGATCGCCTTCCCGCACGGTATGCACGACGTCTCTTTGCGAAGATCCGCTGCACACCCATGCGCCACCTTCAGTGAAAACCCATCGACCTCCCCGGTTGTCCGAGATCACCCACACCCATTTTGATGTGGCCGGATCGCGAAGGAACTCCGGAAGTTGGGAAGCAGAGACCCGGCTGAGCCACAGATTCTCACCCTGAGCTCGCCACTGTTCGACAGGCTTTTCGTCTTCCTCTGCCGGATTGGGCAGCTGATTGGTCGTCGGCAGGACTGCTGTCGGTGCAGCCTTCACCGCGAAGGCGATATGCCTGCCATCCTCACGCACCCACTCGACGCACCCCGGCTTGACGAGCAGGCACTGGTCAAGGATGCTGACCCACCCCGGGCCGAAAACCCCACCCTGTCCCCGAACAGCCTGAATAGAGTTGTACATCCTGCTGAGGGCGAGGGGGGGTGACGCTGCCGCGAAGGCCAGATCGGTCTCGGGCTCGATGAAATTCCCGGTTGCTGAGTTGATGGGATCCTCAAGGTATCCAGTGCGCGGATCAATACCCGACAGCCCCGGGGATGTGATGTCGAGATCGGTACGCCACAAAGGGGTTCCAGCAGCTCTCAAGGCGGCTCGCAGGGCAGAGTTAGGCAAGGTAATAACACCAGAGCCAGCAGCTTGAAAGGCCTTGGCTACCGCGTGCAACCACTCGACGTCTCCGTCATTGAGGCCCCGCCACCGATCCAGCTGCACGAACAGATCCCCGACCTCCACGGTGCCGTACTTGCACTGGGAGGTGAAGTCGTCGAACCAGCCCGCCAGGACTGATCCCGAGGGTACCTGTGCTGCGGCTTCCCCCAACACCTGCGCGGCACTGATGAGATCCTTGGGGTCCGCCGCAGATATTCCACCCGATGAGCCTCGGATCGACCGATCCTGCTGACGATCTCCTGTCACAGGCGGATGGAGCAGCTGGGGGGGAGGGAGGCTCGGCAGGAGTGAGGTTGGGCGGAACATCGACGCCGGTGAAGAAATCGCGCACATGGTCACCAAAATCGTCATGTTGCGCAGCGAAATCGCGAACCTGTTGGCGTCGCTTATTCTCTAACCGAGCTTGCTCGGCAAGATAGTCCACCATGTCGGCGGCGGTGGTCAATGCCTCTGACAACGCCATAGCGTCCGCGGAACATATGTGGATGTTCTGTGTGAAGACAGTCGCGAAGAATCCCCGAAACCCTCGTGAGGCGATGGACTCAACAAGCGACGTTCGCGCGTCAAAAATGTTTATGCGTTGCGAGGTCCAACGCAGCTGGCTAGAGAACCCTTCGGCTGTTGAGAAATTGAATTCTACGGGATTCTGGTAGTCGCCGAAAACACTGGAATCGACCACTGAATGCTCCCTTGCTCTTTGGGCAAAGTGCAGCGTGATGCTCCACTGCCTGGCCTGCCGGCATGTCCTGAGCGCAGTCGGCAGGCGCTAGACTTTTGAGGGCTGCTATACGTCCTGTGTCACTTCTTGGCGATTCCCAGTGCTTTGGTGGCTGACTGCAGCGTGGACTTGACTATTCCGGCGTCTCGTCCGAAGATGCGGATCGCCTGATCATTGTTGAGCCAGATGTATGCCTGATAGCCGTGATCAGAGGTTCCGGTACTCCTTTTGATGGAGACATCGAAAAGAGCGGCTTGCTTGGAGATATTTTCGTAACCCTTGATGGGTGACGCCTTGATGTTTATTTCCAGGCCGTGATTGACACCTTGCGTGGACAACGTGGTATGACCGCACTTGGAAGTTTGTTCTTCTTGTGATTTGTATGCCTTCTTCTGTCGGTCGGACATGGCCGTGGTGACGATGATTCGTGTGGATGGTTTGTCACTGACGGCCACGAGAGTGTCGCTGATCTCGTGTGAAGTGAGGCCGAGGGAGGACTGCCTGAGAGCCGCATCGCATCCAGCTGGGGAGATCTTCGCTTGACTGAGCGTCTTGTCGAGATTGTCCACAACGGGCCTGAGCTGAGAGTTGTCCTGGATGACAAACGTGTGGCCATCGATCTTCTTGTGGGAGAACGCCTTGGTGAAGTCGTCCTTGCTAATTCGCTTGACCGCCTTGGTGGACGGCGAGGGGTTTGCGGGGGTATCGGATGACGAGTTTGTCTTGTCCCCGCACGCTGCAAGGCTGATCGCCATGATGCCGACCATGCCCAGCAAACAGGTTTTCGTCAATTTCTTGGTCATTCTGTGGTCACCTTTGCGCCGTTTTGATTTATGCTCAGAGAAATATACCCGCTCTTTACGGCAGGACATAACCACCGGCCTTGAGGAGTGAGCGAGTGACGCTGGCCGAAAACCCGAAGTACTATTTCGCGACGGCCCCTGGCAGAATGCAGTGAACTCAAATGAAAATGTCCGCCCCCGGATAGACCGAAAGGCGGACTTGCCGCGGAGGATACGAGATTCGAACTCGTGAGGGCGTGAACCCAACCCGCTTTCCAAGCGAGCGCCATAGGCCTCTAGGCGAATCCTCCGCCAAGTAGCGTACATGGACTTGACGCGTGGCGCCAATTCGGCCGCGAGTCGTGGTGTGTTAAGCCGGGCGAAGAGCCCTCAATAGCGAGAGTCTCGGCCTCGGAGCCGATCGATCTCGCGACGATCCTTCTTGGTGGGTCGTCCAGTCCCACGGTCACGGCGAGCGAGGGGAGCCGAGAGGTAGGCGGGTCGGGGAGCTGACAGATCTTCGTAAGCCTCGACCGCGAGTTTGGCGCCGACTCTTTTCGTGATCGGGTTGACGACCTTGAGGACCCGGTCCCATCCGGGGGTGTGGATGGTGACGGTATCGCCGGGTTTCACGTCGTGGGAGGGTTTAACCGGGTCTCCATTGAGGCGAATGTGGCCGCCCTTGACGGCGGCGGTAGCCAACGACCGGGACTTATAGACGCGCACCGACCACAGCCACACGTCGATCCTCGTCATGATGCCTCCCTTGCCGTGGAAAACGTGTCAGCAATGTTATGGCGAGTCACGCGTTGTTGCAGCCGATGATGATTCGCGCAGCATTGCCACGGGTTGTTCCCCGGGCAGGGCGTCGGTTAAAGTGGAACTTGGTTCCCCGTGCGACGGCACCTGACTGAACTCCCCCAGGACCGAGAGGTAGCAAGGGTAGGTTGGCTCTACCGGGTGCGCGGGGAGCCCTTTTCATGTCCGCGGCAGCCGTGCCTTATAAGGTTTCGATCAATGCCCGGGAGGAGGGTCGCTATGGACGATCAGCGACGCATCATCACGACCGACCGTGCTGGTTCCATCTGGGCAGGTATCACTTGGTGCTCGCTGTTGCTATTTATCGTCGCCGGCATCATCGGAATGATGGCTCAAACAATGCTGCCGGCCAATCTCGGTTACCCCCAGCTTCACGACAGCGGTGTGCCGACCTGGCTGACCTGGACAGTCGTCGGCCTAGACGTTGTGGCCTTCTTTATTCCCCCGCTCGTGACCACCTCGTGCGGCCGTAAAGCTAAGCGGCTCGGCCACCCGGTGCGCTCTGCGGTTCAGATCTCGTGGGCCACCTTCACCGTTGTGACGGTGATCAGCTTCTTGCTGGTTTTCTTTGGCTGAGGATGTTCCGCGCGGAGCTGGGCGGACCGATGAGAATGTGTCGCAGCCGTCAACTAGGGTTTTCACCGTGGATGAGAGGGCGCCTGAACCGGGCATGGAGAATGAGGCCGTTGAGCCTGAGGTCTTCGAGCAAGACGGTCCGGATCTTTTCGGTGACGAGGAGTCGCCGCGCCCCGTCATGCCTCCTGACGAAGCTACCCCTGATGATGACCTTCCCTCGGATCCGTGCGATCCAGGGTTGCTGGACGGCCCCGAGACCCCTGAGGAACCCGACGGCCTCGAGACAGACGAGGACGAGGAGGATGGGGCTGACGTTATTGAGCGGGTTCAGGAATTAATCGGGGAAGCCCCTGACAGTAACCCCGATGACGATCTTCCAGAGCTTCCGCTGGCCCTCTACCGGCGTTACCGTCCGGAGACCTTCGATGAGGTTATTGGTGAGGATCATGTTATTGAGCCTCTCAAGCGCGCGATCCTTAATAACCGCGTCAACCATGCCTACTTGTTTTCAGGGCCACGTGGCTGTGGCAAGACGACGACCGCCCGCATTCTTGCCCGAGCGCTGAACTGTGAGCAGGGTCCGACGCCGACTCCCTGCGGAACGTGTCAGTCCTGTCGCGACCTGGCCTGTGGTGGACCCGGATCGATTGACGTCATCGAGATTGACGCTGCCTCCCACGGCGGGGTCGATGACGCACGTGATTTACGCGAACGCGCCTTTTTCGCCCCAGTACATTCGCGTTACAAGATCTACATCATCGATGAGGCCCACATGGTCACCCCGCAGGGCTTTAACGCCTTGCTGAAACTCGTCGAGGAGCCCCCGCCACACGTCAAGTTCATCTTCGCCACCACAGAACCGGAAAAGGTCATCGGGACGATTCGCTCCCGGACTCACCACTACCCGTTCCGCCTTGTGCCGCCGAAGGTGCTCGTCGAGTATCTGGCTGAGCTATGCGGCAAGGAGGGGATCGACGTCGACCACGCCGTCCTGCCGCTGGTGGTGCGTGCCGGTGGTGGGTCGGTGCGAGACAGCCTTTCGGTGCTTGACCAGCTTCTCGGCGGTGCTGCTGATGGCCATGTCAGCTACGAGCAGGCTGCGGCCCTCCTCGGCTACACCCCAGAGGCCCTTCTAGACGAGATCGTTGACGCCTTTGCCGCCGGGGACGCCCACCAGGTTTTTGCCACGATCGACAAGGTCATCGAGGTAGGTCAGGACCCTCGCCGTTTCGCTGAGGACCTGCTGCGTCGCATGCGCGACCTCGTCATCGTCTCGGCGGTCCCTGACGCCTGCCGGAGCGGACTCATCGATGTCTCACCGGAGCAGGCCACCAGACTTGCTCACCAGGTTTCTGGTTTCGGCGCAGGCGAACTCACCCGCGCTGCCGAGGTATTGGCCACCGGGCTAACTAACATGCGCGGCACTACCGCTCCCCGGCTCCACCTGGAGCTGATGTGCTCGCGGATTCTCCTACCCGGAGCCGACACGGATGGTCGTGGAATCCATGCACGTTTGGAGCGGTTAGAGAGGAGGATCGGCGTCTCCGGCCCCGTTGAGGAGGTCGAACGTGCTGAGCGTCCGGTCACCGCCCAGCCTCCCACTCGCTATGCGGACACACCACAGCAGGCTAGTCCTCCTCAGCACTGGCCAGCGGAGAACCTTCAAAACCCGGAGCGTCGGTCCGCACCAGAACACCACGACGCCCCGTCGCCCGGACAGCGTCCATCTGGGCGTCCACGTCCCAGCCGTAAGGATTACCGGCCCGGCAATCAGCTTGCTGAACAGCCGCCGTCCAACCAGCACGGCGATGATGGTCAGATGTCGCAGGGACCAAGGCAGCAGGGCGGTCCGTCAACCAGTCAGCGCCAGCAACCCAGACCTCAGGACCACCAGCCGTCTCAGCGGGATCGTCAGGACACCCCACCGGCCCAACCTCAACAGCCTTCCGCCGAACAAGGCGGTCGCGCCGACGATGCCATAAACATCACCACCTTGCGTCGCGAGTGGCCGCAGGTCCTCGAAGCCGTCAAGGATGGCGGACGTGTCGCATGGATGGTCCTCAATCAGTACGCCCAGGTGCTTGAGGTTCACGGCAATCAGGCCACCTTGGGATTCTCTAATATCGGAGCCCGGGAAAATTTCGCTGCCGGTAATTACCCGAAGGTCTTGCATGACGCCGTTGTGAAGGTGCTGGGAGTGGACCTGGCCTTCACTGCGGTCGTCGGGGAGCCTCCGGCCGCCGTCCGCCCCGAGTCCCATCCTGCTGAGTTTCAGAGTGGACCGGCTGCCCAGGAACCACCGGATGACGATCCCTGGGAGCAAGGGCCACACCATCAAGACTCGACGCGAGGTGGCGAACCGTCGGACCCTACTCATCCCGGTCGGGATCCTCAGGGCCGACCGGGTGACCGTCAGGCGATTTCCGACGACGCTTCAAAGGATGCGCCACCCCCGCCGGTGACCAGCTCCCATCCCAGCGAGGCTGGGGACGACGATCCTGCCCCTGATGCCACGACCGAGGACCAGTCCGCAGATGTCCGCGATGAGGTCGTGGAATCGGGACCCGTAGCTGGCGCCCCAGACCCTGACAGCGGTGGAGCTGCCGAACCTAAACCTGATCTGGTGCCAGGCCAGGATCACGTCGAGGCTGCCGGACGCGCTGAGTCTGCGCGGCAGATCGACCCTGGTGGCGCATCCTCGCAAGGCCGTCCCTCCGCTGCTGCGGTCAGTACCGCGCACCGTTGGAGTGAGCGCGCTAAAGGAAGTGTTCGCCCTCTTGAGGTGACTTCGCGGTCAGCCCAGGTCGAGGAGCCGCCTGATGACGGCGGGGAGTGGGACGACACCGTTGTGGAGGAGTCCAACGAGAGTCCGATTGACCTCATCATGCGCGAGCTAGGTGGGGTCGTCATAGACACCGACGGTGACTCAACCGCCAGATGAATGCGAGCGGGAATATATCAACCCAGAATCTCGTCGTTACCGACGGCTACTGTGGATGACGACACCGCCCCACCGGCGAGGACCAGGGGCCACACACATGGGAGACACTATGACCACTGGAGGATTCGACCTCGGGGGACTTGACATAGGTGCCTTGCTCGCGCAGGCTCAGTCTGTCCAGAACCAGCTTGAAGCGGCCCAGAACCAACTCGCGGAGAGCAATTTCGAGGGCACCGCTGGAGGTGGCCTTGTTCGCGCCACGGTTACTGGAACCGGTGAACTCGATGCGCTGACGATCGCGCCCGAAGCCCTCGAAGACACCGACGCCGAGACCCTTGCGGCCCTCGTTGTGGCTGCCGTCAAGGACGCCACCGGCCAGGCCCGCGCCATGCAGCAGTCTCTCATGCCTCAGATGCCCAGCCTTGGGCTGTGAGCTACCCCAGCACACTAGACAGGAGAATCGATGTACGACGGTCCGCTGCAAGAACTCATTGACGCCCTTTCTCGGCTACCGGGGATCGGGCCGAAGGGTGCGCAGCGGATCGCTTTTCATATCCTCGACGCTCCTGCGGAGGAGGCCAATGAACTGGCCGACGCCTTGCGCGAGGTCAAAGAGAAGGCCAAGTTCTGCAAGATTTGTTTTAATGTCTCCTCCGACGAGGTGTGCCAGTACTGCCGTGATCCGCGTCGGGACCAGTCGATGATCTGTGTTGTTGAGGAGTCCAAAGACGTTATTGCTGTGGAGCGTACCCGACAATTCCGTGGTCTGTATCACGTTCTTGGCGGAGCGATCTCGCCGTTAGACGGAAAAGGCCCAGCTGATCTCCACATCCGTGAATTGTGCCAGCGGTTGGCTGACGAAACCGTTACCGAGGTGATCCTGGCCACCAACCCGAACCTTGAGGGGGAAGCAACGGCAACGTATCTTTCCCGCCTCATCGCGCCCATGGGCGTGACGGTGTCCCGACTAGCCTCTGGTTTGCCGGTTGGCGGCGACCTGGAATACGCCGACGAGGTCACCCTGGGGCGCGCCTTCGAGGGACGCCTCCATGTGGGAGTTGGTGCCTGATTAGCGCTGTGTCTCACTAAGTGGGCAAAGGTCGGATAAGTCCTTGACCGACGAATATTGCGTATGCGACTATTGGTCGAGATCGAAGCACGGCACCCGGAGGTTACATGTCCATCAAGTTCGCCATCCTCGCCTTACTGGCTGAGAAGCCTCGTCACGGGTATGAGATCAAAAACGAGTTCGATCGGCGCACAAATCATACCTGGCCCTTGAACATTGGACAGGTTTACACAACGTTGGACCGCCTTGAGCGTGACGGGTTGTGTTACCGTGGAGAGGAGACCCCCGATGGCAGGGTTATCGCCACCATCAGTCCGAAGGGTCGCGAGGAAGTGCGTCGATGGTTCACTACCCCGATCGCCCCAGCCAACCCGCCTCGCAATGAATTGGCCATCAAGATCGCCCTGGCGGCTACGTCGAAAGATGTTGACGTCGCCACCCTCATTCAGGATCAGCGTCACGCCACCATGCACCAGTTGCAAGAGTGTCGTCAGGCCCGCCGTAGTGTCGCAGAGGACGACCTCGCCGGTCAGCTACTCGTTGATGGAATGATTTTCGCCGCCGAGGCGGAGATCCGTTGGCTCGACCACTGCGAATCCAAGGCGGTACAGGCTTCTCACGCCCGCCCCCATCAGCCCGCCGAGCCAGTAACCGACGGTTCTAAGGCCGTCCAGGAAGCCTGAACCGTATGACGTCGACCCCGTTGCACGCCGCTGACCAGATCACTCCCACGATGCAGCGCACCGTGTTGTCCCTGGATCATGTGAGTCGTTCCTTCGGCGAGGGTGAGCAGCGGGTCGACGCCATCGTCGACGTCAGCCTAGGCGTCAACCCTGGTACCTTTGCCGCTGTCATGGGGCCGTCGGGGTCCGGTAAATCCACCCTCCTCGGTCTGGCTGGTGGGTTGGACCAGCCCACATCTGGAACTGTGTCGGTATGTGGCGAGCCGCTTGGCGGCATGTCCCGCGACGACCTGGCGCGGGTGCGACGTCGTCAGCTTGGTTTCGTCTTCCAGGATTACAACCTCGTGCCCACCCTTACTGCTGTCGAGAACGTGTCTGTGCCGCTGGAACTCGACGGGGTGTCGGCCACTCGTGCCCGCAAGGCCGCCGAGATCGCCCTCGAGCGCGTCGGCGTCCCGGAATTAGTTGATCGCCACATCGAGAAGATGTCGGGAGGGCAGCGTCAACGAGTAGCCATCGCCCGCGGCATCGTCGGGGATCGCCGCGTTTTGCTGGCCGATGAACCCACCGGTGCTCTTGATTCGGTCACCGGCGACGAAATCATGGCCCTCATCCGGACCCTCGCTGACGAGGGAGTCGCCGTCGTCCTGGTGACCCACGAGGCTCGTCACGCGGCGTGGGCTGACCGGGTGATTTTCCTGCGAGACGGAAGGCTCGTCGACGAGTCTCAGGTCGTCAGCGATCCTATGGAACTACTCAACGACAACCCGAAACGTGGCCGGTGGTGATGTCAGCCCGGACCACGCCCGAGATGCCGACTAGCGCGGTTCGCCTCTCCGGAGACGCTATTGCCCGAGGACGGCCCCACCGCCGTCTCATCAATCGCCTGGCCGTACGTGACATCGGCAGGCACAAGTTGCGCTCCCTACTTATCGTGATGCTCATAGCGTTACCGGTGGCCATCATGTCCGGATTAGGGGTGCTCCTGCGCTCGGATGGCAGTGTCTCCGGCAGCCAGGCCCTCAATAACTATGGTGACGCCGACATGGTCATCAGCCCGATATCAAATTGGGATGGTCACTGTTCCCAGCAAGGGCCGACTAACACGTACTGTGACGACGGTGCCGAGCCAGATGCGCACCAACGAGCCCAGCAACAGACGGCTCTGGCCAACCTGAGGCTGCCTGGCCACAAGCTGCACCCCTTGAGGACTACCGAGGCTAGCGTTTCCTGGCGGCTTGCCACCTTGTCGGCAACGGTTAAGGCGATGGACCTGACGACTATGCGTCCCTACCGCATGGAGTTCCCGCGTGGCCCCATGCCTACCGGCAATAACATCTGGGTGACCACCGGTGCTGCGAAAGATTATGGCTGGTCGGTGGGGTCCCGAGTAACCGTCAACGGGCACCGGTACACCATCACTGGGGTGGTCCGGGAAGAATGGCCGGGGAATGGTCCAACGTTCTGGGTAGCCCCTCGCAGCCCGTTGGCCCGTGGTGGAGAGCTCACTTATTACGTCAACGGTGCATCGCTCACGAGGCAACAAGTCGAGAAGCTTAATGCGTCCGGGGTGGGCGTCGCCGACCGCCGTGCCGAAGAGAGTGCCAGTCAAGGAGACACCTTCGAACGGGACATGTTTGCGCTGATACTGGCCGCTGGGGTGCTCTCGGCTATTGTCGTAGCCACTATCGCAGCCGCAGCATTCGCTATTGGCGCTCGTCAACAGCGGCGGATGCTCGCTCTGCTCGGCATTATCGGGGCCGCTCGACGTGACCTCATGGGTGTGATGATTCATCAGGGACTGCTGTTGGGCCTGACGGGGGCCCTCCTCGGGGTGGGCCTCGGCGTGGGTATGGGCAATGGCGCGGTGGCCATTATTCGAATGGTGTACCCCGACTACATCACCTATGGGGTCGATTGGGGATATGCCGCCGTCGGGTCCGTGGTCGGTCTGCTTGCGGCACTGACCGCTTGTTGGTTCCCGGCTCGTGACGTTGCCCGTCAAGACGCCCTCATGGGGGTCAAACATGCCGAATCTGCGGCACGGCCTGCGCGGCGACCAACGTTAGCGATCGTCATCGCGGCGATCGGTCTGCTCGCTGGTGTCGGTGGCGTCATATATGGCCGTCGTGGAACGACCGGCGACGTGATGGTGCGCCTGAATATTGGCATTATCGTCACCATTGTCGTGCTGTACCTGGCCGCTGTGTCTGCCATGCCCTGGTTGGTGGACAAGGTGTCGGGACGCAAATCGTCGCGGTTGCCGATCCGGTTCGCGCTGCGCGATCTTAACCGTAACCGAGGACGGGCGGTACCAGGGGTTGCCGCCTCCATGGCTATCACCGTGCTGGCATGCGCCGCCGTTACTTTTTGCGACAGTCTCGCCATCCAGGACAAGGCCGAATACGTCCCGGAGTTCGGAGACCACATTGGGGTTCTCGCTGGTGAACACGATGACGGGGTCAGGACTTCGGACGATCGTGTTGCCGGGGAGATCAAACGGGTCACTGCGGTTTTCGGGCCGCACGTGAAATATCTACGACCGGAGGAGCCGGTGACGTGCGGTCAGGACGGGAAGTACTGCACTAGCAGTCTCGAAGTCACCCCCAAAGTACCTAACGGAGCGATGTCGTCGACGGTGGCCATCGACGACGGTACTCTGTATGAGCTGCTGACTGGGGAGAAGGCAGACGGCAGGGTGATGAAGGCTCTCGATGATGGAGTCGTCCTGTTCTCGCCCGATGCCACACGGATTTCGCAGGCCATCATCTCTGACCATGACGAACGTCACGGTGCCGGCACCACCGTGCTTCCAGCTATCCATGCTCCCCACCATGCCCTGGGATACGGTGTGCCCAATCTCATCAGCCGTAGAACGGCAGCCAAGGTGCTTGGGGTAAGCCCCGACAACATGAAAACCCAATCCACAACGGTGTGGTTGCGGTTGCCGCATACTCCGACCGCGAAGGAAGGGGACCGTCTGCAACATTCCCTCATGGACGTCACCGGGTCACCCTCGGAGTTCATATGGGAAAAGGGGTACTCGGATATTTCCGGGACCGTGATGCGCTGGTCGGCGGTAGTGGGCACGCTGTTGGCGGTATGCGTGGGCGCCGTGGTATTGGCCTTGACTCTGTCCGACTCGAGGGGGTCGCGCACCGCCATCGCGTCGGTAGGGGCGTCAAAGGCGACCTTGAGACGAATGGTGGCAGCACAGGCCCTCGTGACGACAGGGCTTGGTCAGATCCTTGGCTTTCTCGTGGGGTTCGTGCCGGTTGCCGTTATGACGTGCGTCGGCCCCCGCTGGCCGATGCCAATGCCACTGCCGTGGCTGGCGCTCATCGTGTTCGCCCCGCCGGTGCTGCTGGCTTTAGTGACGATGGTCGCCGTACCAGTGCCGCGACCACGGATGCAGAGACTGGACTGACGCCTACCGTGCCCAAGTTCCCGTCACAGTCGGGTCAGTCTCAGTGTTGTTGAGAGCTGGATGGTGCGGATCCGCCGGGGGCTGGGATCGCCGACGGCGCCGTTCACGCGGGACGGCTTGACCAGCACCCCAGGAAGCGAGGGTCGCCAACCGGGACCGCAGATCCTTCGGGAGAGTGAATGGACGGGCCAGCAGCGCGCCGAAGCTGCCTCCGACGGCTAGCGCCACACCGACGAGCAGGGCCTCTAGAAAGAGGGTCCACCCAGCGTTTGAGGTGCCGCCGGTTTCGTTTTGCGCATTGACGATCATGTACAGGGCTCGGTACATCATGACGCCGGGCATGAGGGGGACGATGGCGATCGTCACCAGACCTAGCTGAGGCACCTTCCAGCGCTTCGCTCCCAGGCCTGCGATAAAGCCTGCCACCATGGCTGCGAGTCCTGACGCTGCCGACACAGATCCCGTCAACTGCATGCCGAGGAGGTATCCGGCCCAGGCTGCCGCCCCCAAGGCCGCACAGATCGCCAGGGTGCGGTATCCAGCGTGAGAAGAAATGCCGAAGGTCACGGCGATGACCGCGGCAGCGACCATCTGGAGGACCGGGTTGGTGGAGAACCCCAGGGCGGGCGAGATGTACCCGGGCACTCCGAGCCTCAGTCCGATCCACATCGCCGTGATGACGCCGAGGATGACGCCACCGGTTTGTACAAACCCTTCCAGGAATCGTCCGGAACTTGTGACGACGTAGCCGTCGAGGGCGTCCTGGGAGGCCGCGACGAAAGAGCCGCCGGCCAGCAGGGAGACGATTCCGGCGGCGACGATGAGGGACGGAGACAGCGGCAGAGGGTGATTGGAAGCCGCCATGTACACCATGACGATAAGGGCGAACGCGGTCGCGATGGCGCCACCGGCTGCCTGAGCAAAGAAATTCGTGATCCGCTTGCGCGCCATCGCCTGAACGGTGGCGTCGACGATGCACGTCGAGAAGAAGCTCAGCACGCCGTCCATGACGGTACCGCCGAACAAGGTGGACAGCCCTGCCCCCATGAGACCAATGTTCATAGTGACGAACCACTGACGGTACAACCGGGGGCTACGCGTGATGGCGGCCAAGCGGTCGGCGGCCTCCTCGAGCCCGACGGTCTTGTCGCAAATGTCATCGACGAGCAACTGCAGTTCACCCAGGCGCTGGTAGTCGTTGCTGCGGGAACGAACCACCCGCAACACGGTGATGGGGTCCTCGTCCAGTCCACGATGCTGGGTGACGATGACGGAAGTGTTCGTAATGTCGATATGGACGGTCACTCCGTAAGTCGCGGTGATGCGCAGGGCTATTGCGACGGCCTCAGACGCGGAACCTCCAACCGAGATCGCCATCACCGCGACGCGGGTGACGAGGTCGACGACACGTCGAGCCTGCATGATTGCCATCTCGGCGTCGCCCAGGTTGAGAGCTAGAGTCGGCTCCACTGGTGTCTTGGCGCGAAAGAGTTTTTCCAGCGGGACGCGACGGGTCCGGTGCGCCCTTGGTGGCCTGGAATGACGGAGTTTGGCTTGGCCATTGTGGGGAGAAACCGTCCTCGAGCGGGTCAGGGGCCACGACCTCGAAAGGTTGCCTACCGGGGCCATCCTCGTCGGGTTTTCCTCATTGACCGGGGGTTCAGGAGGGGTGGCGCTCGACTGTGGTGGGGTAGCGGGCTGGGCGGAGGCCTGGCCGGGACGGAAAATACGGGCGTCAATGCCGTCAGCGGTTCGTGGGATCGGGTCGTCGCCGTGCCAGGAGCGCGGATGATTTCGGGACGCGGATCCGCTACGAGCACCCGGCCGCTTCTCCGCCATCTGACACCCTCCTCGCGCCACGCAGGAACGCCCTGCAGGACCATTGTGATGGTCTTTACCGACGGTACCCAAACGGGGACGGATTCGGGACTTGTCGATAGGGTGACGGGGTGCTCATCGCGACCGACCTCGACGGAACCTTCCTCACCCCCGACACCACCGTGTCTCCTCGAAACCGGGCTGCCGTGAAGGCCGCCGAGGCAGCTGGTATTCACGTCATTCCGGTAACGGGACGGGCTATTGGTGGGCTGCGCGTCATCGGTCCGGTCTTTCACCGGTATGCCCTGGTGTCTAACGGTGCTGTCGGTACGGACATGTCCACTGGCGAGACTCTCTTCACCGAGACGATGTCGGCTCGCACCGTGAAGTCCTACGTCGACCAACTCACTGCCGAGTGTCCGGGGGTGGTGTTCTGTGCGGAGGTTGGGGATTCCTCAGTCTTTCTCGTTGAGGAGGGGTACGACGAGATTGTCCCTGCCTTTGAGTCTGAGAACGATCCCGCCGAGCACGTTCTCGTCAGTCGTAAGGAGCTGTGCTCTAGTGAAGCCGTCAAGCTCATGATCGTGCACCCGACAGTGCCTGCCTCAGATATCTACCAGTTGTCTAGGCGCCTGCGGGTGCCCGGAGTTCACGCTACGTGGGCGGGGTTCACGGTGGCCGAGGCCGGACCGGCCGACGTGACGAAGGCCAGTGGTCTAGAACGCATCTGTCAGCTCCTCGGCGAGGATCGTGCCAATGTCGTCGCTCTGGGAGACGGGGCCAATGACGTTGAGATGTTGCAGTGGGCCGGTGTGTCTTACGCGATGAGCGGCGCCAAGCCGGAGGCGATTGCTGCCGCGGACAGGCGCGCTCCCTCCTGCGAAGAGGATGGTTTCGCCGTTGTTGTCGAGGAGTTGCTGGCATCTCGATAATCTCGCAGTGTGCTCATCGCAACTGACCTTGACGGAACCCTCCTGACTCCTGACGGCACTATCAGCCCTCGCACTCGTGATGCCATTCGCGTCGCAGAGAAGGCCGGGGTGCCGGTGGTGCCAGTCACCGCACGGCAGATCTACGGTATTGAGAAGTGGCGTGACGATTTAGGCCGCTGGGCACTGTGCTCCAACGGCGCCATTTGCTGGGACCTCCAAGCTCGCACCGTACTCTTTCGCCAACTCATGCCGGGTGCCGTGGCGAACGAGTTCGCCCACCGTCTCCTCGATGCCGCTCCCGGCACCCGCTTTCTGACGATCAAGGACGACGGGCTCACTTTCGCCTCCCAGCGCGGCTATACCGAATTGACGACGTTCGCTGACCATTCCCGCGAGCCTTCCGACATGCCCGCCCTGGATCTCGACGAGGTGCTTGACGGAGACTGCCTCAAAATGGTCGCTCGCCATCCGAACCTGTCCGTCGAGGAACTCGCTGCGCGCGCGGCGAGCGTCGGTATGGCTGACGAGGTACACGTCACTACCTCGGGGAAGCCGATGCTAGAGATTAGTGCTAAGGGGGTGGCCAAAGACTCCGGTTTGTCCATGCTGTGCGATCACCTGGGCATTGACCGGGCCGACACCGTGGCTTTCGGTGACGGAGCTAATGACGTCGAGATGCTCGCCTGGGTGGGAGACTCCTACGCGATGGCTCATGCGGTGCCGTTGGCGGTCGCAGCGGCCCGTCACCGGGCGCCGTCGAATGCCGAGGATGGGGTTGCGCAGGTCATCGAGAAGCTGCTGTCCATGAGAGAACGGTGACGAACCATTCGGAGCTCAACATAGCGGTTGACAGGAAGTATATGAGGTACGGCCCTCTCGTAGGCGATCTTAATATAGGTGTCGTTAGCGTCTTGACTATAATTAAAGTCTGGAAATATGCTTAGCCGCCGACGGCCCTCCGAGCGGCGGGCATTAGGCTACGAGGACAAGCAGCGTGAAGAATCGAACGGTTGCAGGCGTGACCCTAGCGGCCACCTGTCTCGGCGTAATTGGGTGCGCCAGGTGAGGGCTTTTATGTGGTTGGAGTTTTCTCCGGATCCGATGGTGACCCAGACACTACAGCTCGAAGGGGTTCACTTCTCCTATCCACGATGCAAATCCCGGCTTTTCACTGAACTGAACTTAATTCTGGGTGATACCGGGCCAACGGTTCTCTTGGGCCTTAATGGTGCGGGGAAAACTACCCTGCTGCGGCTATGTGCGGGCGAACTTCAGCCCTCGGCGGGGTTAATAGCCGTGGATGGGGGTAAAGACCCTCGTTCCGTTGTGTCTCTGATGCCCCAGTAGATCAGGCCAATTCCTGGGTTCCGGGTAGTTGAGCAAGTGGCATATTCAGCTTGGCTCGGCGGGTGTAGTTCGTCCCAGAGTGAGAAGCGGGCAATTATGGCGCTAGAGGCAGTCCAATTAGAAGACCGTCTGAAGGACAAGCCCAATCAGTTGTCCGGAGGACAGCTGCGTCGAGTTGGTTTGGCTCAAGCTCTGGTAGGAGAACAGCCGATTGTTTTGCTCGATGAGCCAACTGCTGGCCTTGACCCAGCGCAGAAGCACGTATTTCGGAATCTGCTCACGGAGCTCGGCGCTACTCGTAGTTTTGTGGTGTCCACTCACGATACTTCCGACGTTGACTCAATGTACAACAGGGTCGTAATACTGCATGAGGGGAACATTGCCTATGACGGATCTACCGATGAATTCCTCATGCATGGTGCGGGATCTTCTCACGCAGCAGAGGCGGCATTTCTTGATGTCGTGGGTGTATCGGAGCAGGCGCGATGACGTGGCATCTTCTGCTCCGACGGTCTTATGGCGTGCGTCTTGTGCCAGTAATGCTGCTCATGTGGTGGTATGGGGCATTTGGGAACCCTCCGGCGCGTTCAGCTATTGAGCGGGCTTCCAGTATACTTTACGCATTCATGATGGTTGCGGGGCCTGTTGCGCTGAGTACTTGCTTGGAACTTCGGAGATTTACCGAAGGTCAGATTCTAAAGAGATTATCCAAGCGGTCTCGGCTGAGAATTGTGGCGCCGTGGTGGGAAATTGCTGTTCTTCCTTCTACAATAGCTGTAGGCGTTTTCGTTCTGCTTTCAGGATCTGGGGATCAAATTGTAAAAATGTCGTTGATTGGTGTTGTCTGGATGCTCGCGTGGGGTGTCTTTGGCGCCGTGATTGGAATGTCATGGCCATTGGCATTATCGGCACCGACGGCTCTTTTGATCCCATTTATACTCGTTTTGTATGGACCGGCCGTATCGGTACTAGAAATGAGGTATCTGGTTGGCTATTACATGGACTGCTGTAATGCGGGGGAGATGCTAGATCCGCAAGTCCTTGCGGCCGGCATGACGATGGCGTGCGGTGTTCTTGTCGTGTCGATGGTGGCGTTTATTGCGAGTAGGGGGCGCCATCATTCAAGTGTCATCGTGACCGTGATCTTGATTATCGGGTTGGTCTCAACAGTGTTAATTGGGTTCCGTGAGGTGGAGGGTGTGGGTGCTTTTCCTGCCGTGCCTCGAACTGGAACGCAGACGTGTTTGAAGGATCCCACGGTGTGTACCTGGGATGCGCACGACCTCCAACTGCTGGGGCCCATAGTGCAGAAGGCAGATGCTGCGTGGAGGGCTAACGGGGTTCACGTTCCAAGGGCATACCGGCAGGGCATTGGGCAATCGACTCAAACAATCGTTTGGTGGTCGGCGTCGGCAGAGGATGTGTCTGAATCGGCATTACCCGCACTATCGGCAGTCGCGGAGGGCCTGGCTGTTGCTCCATGCCAAGTTCGTCAAGACGAAGTGGAGACCTGGGTGGAAGATGTTCAGGAGCGTGTTGTCGCGTGGTTGGTGGAACATTCAGGCATCGAGGTGCGAGACACGGCATTATCCCCAGAGACTCGTGAGTGGTTGAAATCCATCGATCGGCTGCCGATCGAGAAGCAGGTCAGCATCATTGAACATGATCGAGCCCGGCTTCGGACATGTTGAGCGGTAATGTGGTGCTGGGCTGGAGAGCCTGGGCTCGAAATCGATCCCTGTTATCTTTGCTTGCAGCGACTGTGGTTTGTTGTGTCCTCATCGGACTCACTTCCGAAGTCATAATCGCGATCCCCCCGTTTTTGACAGGCAGAGGTGTTGACGTTTCTAACGCCGCCGTGGTTCCCCTGTGCGTGGTCATCGTGCAAGGTTGGTGTCTTTCGCGGCGTGACACGCGGCTGGAGGCAGGATCCGAGCGGCGGACTGCACTTGCCGATTGTCTCCTGTCAACGACGCCGGCCGTCCTTGTTGGAATTGTGGCGTATGTGGGAAATCTCCCCGTCGGAATGGTTGCCACGCGAAATACTGTCGGATTGTCTGGGGTGACCCTTCTTGCCAACGCACTTGGCGTCACGAGGCTGTCATCCCTACCTGCGACTATCTGGGTTCTCATGAGTCTATTGGCGGGGAGTACCGCAAGTTTCGAAGCTCCGTGGTCTTGGCCGGTGAAGGATCGCACAGATGTACTGTCTGCAGTGCTTTCAGTGGCTCTGTGCCTTCTAGGGATCTCTGCCTCGCTGGTTAAGCCCCGCCCGTGGCGTAATCGTGGGTGATCCTCATACGCGAGGTCAACTGACCAGTGTGGGCAGGTGGGGTCCCTCCGGCACACGAGCATGACGGTGAGGCGGGACCATCGAGACGGGAACGAGCAACACCTCAAGCACACTTGGGTGTTCTTTTTTCATGTCAACCTAGCTCGTGTTACCCATGACGGAAGACGTCTAGGACGCCGGATACCCAAGGTGGCTATTACCGCGCACAGAGCATCTCAGTGGTCCGTTGTTGACTCTGAAACCTGATTGCCACGGGTGTTTGCGGCAAGGCCTCGATCAAGTGACTACGTGCAGGCCGGGGGAGCTCCCAGGTGTGTGGCATTTCGGTAGGTGATGGGCGTTCCTGGCGTCTGTGGTGGCAACAATGCCGTAGAGCGACATCATTGCCATCATGCCCGGAGACCCGCCACAGTTTTCTCCAGTTGGAGTAAGATGCTTGCGACCGCAAGGCAGTGATGGGGCGATCACCCCGGAGTCGCTGGAAGAACGGGCGAGTGCATACACCGCCTTAGTAGAACCAGCAGCGATCGACTAACCGAGAGGCCGACGTCGTTGACGTCGTGCAAGGAGGGTGGTACCGCGGGTACCCGGAGAATCCGGTGTGCTCGTCCCTCGGTGACCCGAGACGAAGGACCACCCGCTGCGATGACCGATGTGAACCCAGTTCGCTCCGACAACTGCAGGCAGTACAACAACGTGCCGCCACAGATTGACCTGCCCGCGATGGACCACGAGATCATTGATCTGTGGGCTCGTCAGCACACTTTTGACAAGTCCTTGGAGGCCACCAAGGACGGCCAACCGTGGACCTTCTTTGAGGGCCCGCCGACCGCTAACGGCCAGCCAGGTACTCACCATGTTGAGGCCCGGGTGTTCAAAGACATCTTCCCGCGTTTCAAGACGATGCAGGGGTTCCGCGTCGACCGCAAGGCAGGCTGGGACTGTCACGGTCTACCCGTCGAACTGGCCGTTGAAAAGGAGCTCGGGTTCTCCGGTAAGCCTGACATCGAGAAGTACGGCGTTGAACCGTTCAATGCCAAATGCCGCGAGTCCGTTACCCGCCACGTCGATGCCTTTAGCGAACTCACCGAGCGAATGGGCTACTGGGTCAATATGGATGAGGCGTATTGGACGATGAGCCCGTCCTACGTCGAGTCGGTGTGGTGGGGTCTTAAGCGAATCTGGGATAAAGGTCTGCTCGGCGAGGACCACCGCGTGGCCCCGTACTGCCCGCGCTGTGGCACCACCCTGTCCGACCATGAGCTGGCTCAGGGCTACCAGGATGACCGCGACCCGTCGATCTATGTGCGATTCCCGGTGACGTCGGGCCCGCTGGCTGGACGCGCCAAGCTGCTGGTGTGGACGACCACCCCCTGGACCCTCGTATCGAACACTGCTGTGGCCGTCCACCCCGAGGTGCGATACGTCGTCGCCCACCGGGATCCGGTTCCGGAGGGATCCGATGCCGTCGCTACTGCTTCCGCAGAGGATCCGGCCTCCCAGGACCTCATCATCGCTGAGCCACTGTTCGAAAAAGTGCTGGGTGAGGGGTGGAGCCTTACCGGCGAGTCCTTCTTGGGCTCGCAGATGGAATTGTGGACCTACGAGCGCCCCTACAATTTCCTGGAGTGGCCGAAGACTGAGCGGGTGACGGTTGATGGACGTCCCACCCCTGCTGACGCAAACTTCGTCGTTCTAGCCGACTACGTCACCGTCGAAGATGGCACCGGGCTGGTGCATCAGGCCCCAGCCTTTGGCGCCGACGATCTACAGACCTGCCGTCGCTACGGGTTGCCGCTGGTCAACCCGATTCGCCCCGACGGTACCTTCGAGGAATCCGTGCCGCTGGTGGGCGGGCAGTTCTTCAAGACCGCCGACAAGCCGTTATGCGAAGATCTCGACAGGCGCGGAGTTCTATTCCGCTTGGAGATGCACTGGCACTCCTACCCGCACTGCTGGCGCTGTGATACCCACTTGATTTATTACGCCCAGCCCTCGTGGTATATCCGCACGACGAAGGTTAAGGAACAACTGCTGGCCCAGAACGAGGTCACCACGTGGTATCCCGAGACGATCAAGCATGGCCGTTTTGGTGATTGGCTGGAGAACAACATCGACTGGGCTGTCAGCCGGTCGCGCTACTGGGGTACTCCGTTGCCGTTGTGGCGCAACGACGACGATCGCTCCGACGTCATCTGTGTGGAGTCGCTGGCCGAGTTATCCCAGTACGTCGGGCGTGACCTCACCGGGATGGATCCGCATCGCCCGTTTATTGACGAGGTGACCTTCACCCGAGACGGCCATACCTATCACCGGGTGCCCGAGGTGGCTGACGCCTGGCTCGATTCGGGCTCGATGCCCTTCGCCCAGTGGGGATACCCGCATGTGCCCGGTTCGAAGGAGAAGTTCGAGTCCCACTACCCGGGTGACTTCATCTGTGAGGCCATCGACCAGACCCGCGGGTGGTTTTACACCATGATGGCCGTCGGAACCCTGGTGTTTGACGAGTCCTCGTACCGCAATGTGCTGTGTCTGGGCCACATCTTGGCCGAGGACGGTCGCAAGATGAGCAAGCACCTTGGCAACATCCTGTTGCCTATCCCGCTCATGGATTCTCATGGTGCCGACGCGCTGCGTTGGTTCATGGCGGCCGACGGCTCCCCATGGAGTGCACGACGCGTCGGTGACGAGACCATCCAGGAGACGGTCCGCAAGGTTCTGTTGACGTACTGGAATACCGTGAGCTTCCAGGTCCTCTACGCCCGCGCCAATGGGTGGTCTCCAGCTCAAGGCACGCAGCATGATGCCGACCCGGCGAGGGGGTTCGGGGGGGTCGTCCCCCCCGCTGTTGATGCGGTCGTCCCCCCCGCTGTGGGCTCGAGGGGGTTCGGGGGGGTTGTCCCCCCCGCTGTAACAGAGCGTCACGTGCTGGATCGCTGGCTCGTCAGTGCCACCAATGTGCTGGTACGCGACGTTACTGAGGCGCTGAACAACTTCGACACCCAGCGCGTCGGCAACCTTATTGCTCAGTTCGTCGACGAGCTGTCTAACTGGTACGTGCGCCGGTCCCGCCGTCGCTTCTGGGACGGCGATGAGGGTGCCCTGTGGACGTTGCACGAGACCCTCGAAACCCTCACTAAGTTGATGGCACCGATGGTTCCGTTTATCACCGAGCGGGTCTGGCAGGACCTCTTCGTGACGACAAATCCGCACGGCCCGGAGTCGGTCCATTTGGCAAGTTGGCCGGTGGCCGACGACTCGCTCATCGACGAGTCCCTGTCCGAATCGATGGATCTGGCCCGACGCATCGTCGAGCTGGGGCGCGGTGCCCGTGCAGAGGCCAAGGCCAAGATCCGTCAGCCTTTGTCTCGCGCCCTCATTTCTGGTGCCGCCTTGGCTAAACTGGACGAGGATTTGCAGGCTGAGATCCGGTCTGAGCTGAACGTCATGGCCCTGGATTCCTTTACTGCGGCTGGGGACCTCGTTGATCATTGCGCGAAGGGCAACTTCCGGGCCCTAGGCAAGAAGTACGCTAAAGCCACTCCGAAGGTCGCAGCCGCTATTGCCGCTGCCGATCCCGAGTGGCTTGCCTCCGAACTGGCCATCAAGGGGTCCGTCGAGATGGATGTACCAGAGGTCGAGGGAGGTAAGGCCGTCGTGACCGCTGACGATGTGATCGTCTCCGAGCGTCCTCGGGAAGGCTGGAGCGTCGTCAACGAGCAGGGTGAGACGGTGGCTCTCGATTTGGAGATTACCCCCGAGTTGGCTCGCGCTGGGCAAGCCCGTGAGGTCATCCGATTCGTCCAGGACAGCCGCAAGAAGGCTGGACTCGACGTTTCCGACCGCATCACCTTGGCGTGGTCTGCTAGTGCAGATCTGGCTACAGCTATCGAGGAGCATGCTGAGCAGATTAGTCAGGAGGTGCTGGCGGTCCAGATGTCGCGTGAGCCCCGCGCCGACGACTGGGCCGTCGAGCCGGACCTAGGACTGGCGGTCAAGGTCGTCAAGGTCTGAGGACACAGACGGTCGCCGTGCCGGCCAGTCGCCAGGTGTGGATCGACGGAGCAATATCGCGACGCGGTACCTCGCGCATCGGCCCGGCTGAGGCTGGGCCGATGGTCCCGTGATTCAGACGGTCTGTTTCGCCATCATCAGCGACAGGATCTCCGGATCGGTCTGTTTCATTCCTTCGGTTCCCAGCCGGCCGATGCCGCGAATCGCCGCGTCGACGTCATCGTGTACCAGCCCGTTCGTTCCAGGTACACGTCGGCCTGCCAGCGAGAGCAAGGCGGCACGGCCGGCTGCATTCGCTGAGGCGGAGACCTTCAACGCACAGCTGCAGCCGGCACCATCGCAGACCATGCCGACGACGTCGCCGGTCATTGATGCGACTGCGCGTTCCACCGCGCTGTAGGAGCCGTCTAACACCAGGCAGATCCCGGCTGCCGCGCCCATCGCTGCTGTGGTCGCGGCACAGAAGGCGGAGAGCACGGGAAGCCCGGCGTGGGCGTAGAGCGCGACGGCGTGAGAGAGGGCCAGGGCGCGCACGCGCCGTTCGTGGTCGACACCTGCGTAGTCCGCCGCGACAGTGACTGGGACGGTGGCGACGATGCCTTGGTTGCCTGATCCACTGTTGGTCATTGCCGGCAAAGGGGGCACCGCCCATTCGTGCGTCTGAGGCGGCTGCAGTGTATGCGGTCATGCGTGTGCACAGGTCGTCTGAGGCCATGCCGCGGTCGATCGATCCGAGTATGGCGGCACCTTCACCAATCCCGTAGGAGCCGTCTCGTCCAGCATCGACCAAGGCGCTGTTGAGGCGTTCGGCTTCGGTAATGAACTCGATGCGCTCAATATCCACGGTGGTAGCGAAATCGTAGATCTTGGCCAGACTGAGGCCTTGGAGGAGTGCGGCCGTCGGGGGGACGTGGCCTGCGGCTGGGCGTTCCTTGCTCTCAAGGACTTCGTCGTCGCGGCTGACAAGGAATACGTTTGTGTGGTCGCCTGCAATACAGGCTCGAGCGTGGTGACCATCGAGGTGAAGGACGGTTTCGGCATAGAGGTCATCGTCCACATCGGCCACAGTGAGTTCGACGGCTCCTGAATCGACTAGGTGACGCGCCTTCTCTGCCGCGTCTTCGCTGACGTCGGCCAGGACCGCTAGCCCCGCATCGGGGTTGCCTGCGAGGGCTCCCACCGCTGCGGCGATCTCGAGGCCGGGCCGTCCGGTGCCGGGGACCATGACGGCCATGCCGTTCTTCATAATGTTGGGGGATACCCGAGCGTCAATGTGGAGAGAGTCGAGTTGTTTCGCGTCGCTTCCAAGAGCTCGTTTGGCGCGCGCTGCGGCATAGGCCAAGGCAATCGGTTCGGTGCAGCCGGTGGCTGGGGTCACGCCCTGGTGGAGGGCCTCAATGAGGTTGTTGATCTCAGAGGGAGAAAGCGGGGTTTGACATCGTGTTTTCTGCATCGAGTCGGCATTCCGGACTCCTTCGGTCGCCAAGGGTGTCATGATCAACCTTTCTGATAAGAATTAGCTGAAAGCCAGGAATGGCGAGACAACTAGAAGAATTCCTGTTGCGATAATGAGAATTAGACTCGGGCGTCGGAATTTGTGAAGTGAGGGAACTTTAAATACAAGATACGCTGGGATGAGGCAACCGATCATGCCGAAGATGGGACTGCAGATGGAGGTGAAACTCAGCACAGGGGCATTGAGGAGGATAGCACCCCACGACACTAGGATTGCAAAGACGAGGATGGACCATGAAACAATTTTCTTGTTGATTCTCTCCTCGGGGATGAGGCGGCGTAGCACGTTCATCGCAATTCCTTGGCATGCCTCACGGAAGCCGAGGAACACCCCGAAGTACGCCGTCATTACGGCGAAGATGTTGAGAATCAAGGAGAAAATCTTGACGGTCGTGCCTCCCATGCCCTGGGCCACCATCGCCAAGGTCGAGATGTTTTGATTGTAGGCTTTCACCGCTACGTCATGTCCCATGGTTAAGTTGAAGGAGATGGCATAGAAAAAGACTGTGATGAACAGTATGCTGAACGCGATGTTCATGGAGCGCAAGGCCTTGTGACGTGCTACTTCGATTGACCTGTAGTGGGCCCGGTAGGAGATGACCATCGGGCTGAGTGACTGGATGAAGAGTATCGAGGTCAATGTGAATGGGAGCATGATGATGGTCTGTTTCACCAGGTAGCCCAAGCTCGGGAAGGCCCCGACGTTCGCCAGGTTCCAGCTGCCGATGATCGCGAGGCCGAGGAAAGTCACGACAGACAGTTTCGTGAGTACCATCACCGTCGAGATTCGGAAAAGGATCTTTTCCGCTCGTGAGGCGATCGCCACCATGATGCAGATGACAACCAGACCATAGAACGGATTGTGCGACCACACAGTTTTGGTCACTCCGAAGGAATGGAGAAAAGAGGCGGAATCGTTGGTGAGGGCTGTCGAATAAATAAATACCCAGATCACCAACATGATGAAATAGAGGATACCGATAAAAAAGCCCCAGTTCTTTCCCAGATAACCTGAGATGACGCTTGGGTAGTCCTTGCATTCGGGTGATTCGGCCAAAGTGTTAATAAATAGCCTCTGGAACAGGTACATCGCGGGATAGGCGATCACCGATGAGACGAGGAAAACCCACAATCCGACTAAGCCGACCTTCACTGGAAGAAATACAATACCAGCACCGATAGCCATGCCGATGCTCATAATGATCCAGCCCCAGTCGGTGCTGTCAAATTTGATGGCTTTTCGCCATTCCTGCTCGGTCATACTGGCAGGTCGGTCAACAGTGACCAATGTATTCATGGGAACCAACTTCGTCGAGATTCGGATTTTTGATGATGTTAGCATACTCCTTACCCTGCATCGAACAGGTAGTCGTGGAGGTGTCCATGATTATCCAGCAGGGACGTAAGGGAAGTGGCACGTCAGTCACGGAGTTTGGACTTACTAGCGTCCGTACGATTTCCTGGAGGGGGCGAGGAGTGGGCGAGTGATCTGAGGAGTCACGGCCTGTTGTCGGGCCCAAGGTTCAGGCGTGGGACAGTTCAGTGTCGTCGTAGTTCTCCACACCGAGCTGGTCGAGGACTCGAGACATCGTCCTGGCTACCGCCAGCGTGTCGTCGAGTGGCATCGTCAGGCTCTCGGTGCGTCCGGCTCGCAGACATTGGCAGACCTCCATGAGTTCGTGAGCGTAGCCGCGGCCCAGCGCGGGGGTGTTGTGGATCTCCGGGATGACTCCGCGGCGGTGGATGAGGATACGGCTGGGGTGGTGGAACCTAGGCTCGACCTCTATCCAGCCGTCGGTGCCTTGAATAGTCATGCGTCCCGGACCGTCGGAGGTGAACGAGATGGCCAGCGTGGCGAATTTGTTCTTTGGGAAAGTCAGCAGCATCGAAGCGTCGGAATCCACCCCATTGGGGAAGTGGTTGCCACGGGCGATGACCTCGGTGGGCTCTCCAAAGAGGCGAATGGCGAAATCGAGGGCATAGACGCCGAGGTCAAGGGTTACTCCACCACCTAGAGCTGGGGAGAAGAGACGGTCGTCAGGGTCATAATCGCGCAGGGCGAACAAATCTCCCTGGATACCCGTCGGCTCGCCGATCGCGCCATTGTTTACGGCGTCGATCATCTCGGTAACGACAGGCAAAAACCGGGTCCACATCCCCTCCATGGCAAAGACCCTTTTAGCCCGAGCAGCCTCAGCTATTTCGGCAGCCGCATGGGCAGTTGCGGCGAAGGATTTCTCGACGAGAACAGCCTTCCCGGCGTCAATGGCAGCCAGGGCGATCGGTCGATGCTGAGGGTGCGGGGTTGCCACGTAAACGACGTCCACTGTGGGGTTGGTGATCATGTCGACATAGGAATCATGAGTGTCTGGGCGGGGACAACTCAGGTTCTGAGTAACCAGATCGGCAAAAGCATCGGCGCGGGCTGCCGACCTTGACGCGATAGCGCAGATGCGTGCTCCCGGGACATGTGCGAAGTCTTTAAGAATCGTGCGAGCGATACGTCCAGTGCCTGCGATTCCCCAACCGATGGTGGTCGTGGTGTCCATGGGGTAACTCTAGAGTAGGTGTATGCGATATCATGGTCCATCGTGCAGTCAGTTTGACTATTTGGTCCCTTGTCAAAAAGCATCCGTATCGCGTACCGTGAGATTCGTGGAAAGCAATGAAGCTGACGATTGGACGCTCCAGGCAAATTGCCGCGGTATGGCAGATGCCCTCTTTCCGGATGGAAAAGAGCAGCGCCGAGCTAGGCGTATCTGCACTGACTGCCGCGTCCGTCCGGAATGCCTTGCTGAAGCCCTGGATAACCGGCTTGAGTGGGGGGTCTGGGGCGGTATGACCGAGCGTGAGAGGCGACGCTTGCTGCGTGAGCGTCCAGACGTGACGAGTTGGCGCGATGTGCTGCTCGCTGACCGGGGAACTCTGACGAAGACGGCTAGGGTGAAGTCATGACCCGATGGGAGTACTTCACAGCACCGATTCTGGTGCACGCTTCGCAGCAGATCCTCAATAACTTTGGAGCCGACGGTTGGGAACTTGTTCAGATCGTCGCCGGCCCCAACCCCGATTCGCTAGTGGGCTACTTCAAACGTCCGCTGCCTGACCAGGAGGAACCCCGATGAGCGCCACAACGAGGTGTGCCGAATTGGGGATTACTCTTCCTCCAGTTGCGGCTCCGGTTGCCGATTACGTGCCGGCCATTCAGACCGGATCACAGATTCTTACCTCCGGTCAGCTACCCTTCGTTGATGGTGAGTTGACTGCCGTTGGCAAGGTGGGAGACGCCGTTTCCGCTGAGCAGGCCGCTGAGGCTGCCCGCGCCGCTGCTCTTAACGCCATCGCTGCGGCAGCTGACGTGGCCGGTGGGTTGGACGCCATTAAGCGGATTGTCCGAGTGGTCGTCTTCGTCAACTCCGCCCCGGACTTCACCGGTCAAGCTGGGGTAGCCAACGGCGCGTCGCAGCTGCTTGGCCAGGTCTTCGGCGAGCATGGCCGACACGCCCGCAGCGCCGTCGGGGTGGCCACCCTGCCACTCGGATCAGCCGTCGAGGTCGAACTGACCGTCGAAGTCTGATCGCGCCGGTTCCAGAACAACACTGTGGGGGCCAGGCGTTAACGCCTGGCCCCCACACTTGTGGATGTGAGGTGCCGCGAACTCAGTTGGCCCGCGATGCCAGCTTCTCCGGCTCCATGATGGTGACAACCTTGGGTCGCGCTGCGATCCATCCCCGAGCGGCGAAATCCGTCAGCGCCTTGTTGACGGTCTCTCGGGAGGAGCCGACGGCCTGGGCGAGCTCGTGCTGGGTGAGGTCGTGACGCACCACGATGTGCCCAGTTGACGGGTTCGCGGTACCGAAGCGTCGTGCCAGGTCGAGCAGGGTGTACGCCAATCGACTTGGGACGTCACCGGAGACAAAATGGGCGGTGTTGTCGTCGGCTCGACGCAGGCGCTCCGACAGGCGTCCCAACATAGCCAGGGCGACGTCGTGACGGCCTTTAACGAGCTCGCGCATCTGCGCACCCGGAGTCTTGAGCAGGCTGCAGCGGGTCACAGTGGTGGCCGTCGTGGAGCGGGTGCCGCCGTCAACCAGCGACAGCTCCCCAAACATGTCACTGGGGCCCATAAGCCACAACAGGGAGTCGCGGGGAGTGAGGTCATCGGCAGTTGTGGAGCGAGTGAGCTTCACCTTTCCTTCGACGACGAGGTACAGGTTGTCAGCTGAGTCTCCGGCCTCGAAGATCACGGTATTTCGCGGGCAGACTGACGCCTCACACATGGCCATGATTCGGGCGGCCGAGGCTGCGCCGAGAGTTGCGAAGAACGGTTGGGTCGCCGCTGTTGCCACCACATTTGCCATCCGAACATCTCCCCTCATGAGCACGTGCATCGTTCGACCATTCGTGGCCGGGCGTGTGCCTACATTGTGGCAGCTGTCACATTCGGTGCTGACACCGGGCCTCGATTCTCCTCCTATGCTTAGCTCCATGGCAGCATCCCCTAGCGCATCTCGACCTCAACGGGAGGACTGCCGCGCGTGCGCCAACGAGGTGCGAGCACTCCTTGCCAAGGCCTATCCAGACGCTCACTGCGAGTTGAATTACGCCGGTCCGTACCAATTGCTCGTTGCCACGGTGCTGTCGGCCCAAACGACGGATCGGCGAGTCAATACCGTCACACCCACGTTGTTCAACCGTTGGCCTGGCCCCCAGGCCCTGGCCGATGCTGACATTGGTGAAGTCGAGACAGTAGTCGCCCCGCTGGGATGTGGACCAACCCGAGCAGCGCGCCTGGTGTCGATGGGCGCGAAGCTCGTCGACAATTTTGACGGTGCCATCCCTGACGATCTTGACTCTCTTGTGACCCTGCCCGGAGTCGGTCGTAAGACCGCCAATGTTGTTTTAGGTAATGCCTTCGGCATCCCCGGAATCACCCCGGACACCCACGTCATGCGGGTATCTCGACGTCTGGGCTGGACCGATGCGACTACCCCCGCCAAGGTGGAAACCGACCTGGCTGAGCTTTTTGACCCGTCTGAATGGGTGATGTTGTGTCACCGCCTCATCTGGCACGGGCGGCGGCGCTGTCACTCGCGGCGTCCTGCCTGCGGGGTATGCCCGGTTGCCGAGTGGTGCCCGTCCTTCGGGGAAGGCCCAACGGATCCCGAGGAGGCCGCCACGTTAGTCCGGGAGCCGCGTCGATGAGGGGGATGAAGGTTTTCAGCGCGGTGATGGCCGCCTTGATGTTTGCTGGCTGCGGGGGAGATGCGGGCATGGCTCATCAGCGCGAGGATGCCGGAATACCGGGGTGCTCGCATCTGCCGTCGGGGCCGATTGCGAAAAGTTCCGGGCCGGCCACAGAGGGCCGGCCCATGCCTGATCACGGCTTGCAATGCCTTGGTGAGGGGCCGACGGTCTCCATGTCTCGGGCGACGTCGAGGGGTGTGACCGTCGTGACGATCTGGGCGTCGTGGTGTCGACCATGTCGTAGTGAGGCTCCGCTCATTGCGAACGCGTACCGCAGGTATCACGACCGGGTGCACTTCCTTGGCATCGATTACGCTGAATCTGACGCATCCGAGGCCATTTCGTTCGCGGGTGACGCGGGTCTGACCTTCCCCCACCTGCAGGATCCTGACAGCACTATCCAAGGCGCTTGGCAGATCAGTGGGGTGCCCGTCACCTTCATCGTGCGCGACGGAACTATCGTCACCCGTCACAGTGGACAGTGGCGCTCCCAGCGGGAGCTTGACTCTGCTATTGACAAGGTCATTAAGAGGACGCCATGAGTCACTTAAGTGCCCTCATCGCCAGTCTTGGCCGTGACGACCCTGATTTTTCGGTGGGACGACGACCTGGCGGCGGACGATCCTCGGCGGTGCTGGCCCTTATCAGCGAGGAAGGGAACGACATTGTCCTGACTCGACGACCACTGTCCTTGCGTCACCATGCTGGACAGGTAGCCCTACCTGGGGGTCGGGCTGAGAACACTGACGAGACGATCGTCGATACCGCCCTGCGGGAAGCCCACGAGGAGGTGGGATTGGACAGACGCCTCGTCACCGTGAGGGGAGTGCTGCCGACTGCCCACGTGGCTGCTAGCGGCTCTGATGTCACGACCGTCATCGCCACCTGGAGTGGGGCAGGGACAGTTGGGGTCGTGGATCCCGCCGAGGTGGCCATGGTGCAGCGTGTCAGACTGGCTGACCTGGCAAATCCGGCGGCTCGTGCCACCACACGTCACCCCTCGGGATATCGCGGTCCGGCCTTCGTCCTACCCGACATATTCGTGTGGGGATTCACTGCCCATGTTCTCGACGCTTTGCTCGATCGCGGCGGATGGTCCCGGCCGTGGGATCGGGAGCGCATGGTGGAGATTCCGGAAGGATATTTAGGGGCTCGACGTCTGCCGGAGGAGATGACGCCGAACGACATTCCTTGAGGTGCGGGTTCCGCGCCTTGATGGCTACATCATAGGCAACGGCCCTCCCACATAGCTGTGGGAGGGCCGTAATAGTTAACTCAGTCGCGCTCGGTCGCACCGCTAGCGCGGCGGGGAGCGGAAGTCCCGTCAGCCGCCACCGGAGCGGCAGGAGAAGGAATTTCGCTGGCGTCGATGCTGCTGCGGGCAGTGGCGTTGTACTTACCACGGGCGACGGCCGACTTGACCGCTGTGAGAGTTGATTTAGCCTCGTCAACGATGCCGGTCGGGGCTTTGACCTGAGATATTTGTCCCTTGCCGGCCAGGGCGAGGATGCCTGCCAGGATGAATAGGACGACAGCCATCGTCGCAAAACCGACAACTAGAGACAGCAGGATGTCCCAGTTGCCAATATGCTGCCACATAAGAGAAAAAGCGAAGGCGCCACACAGCCACAGCAACAGTGCGCCGACGATACCGAAGTAACCAGCGCCTCCGAACATGCCGACACCAATCCCGGCGTGCTTGGCGGCAGGCTTGATCTCCGCCGTCACCAAGGCCTTGGAGTCCTGGACCAACTTCTGGCCGTCAGTCTTAAGGTTGTCAATCGTATCGCCAACCGGGAGCTTGTCTGCCATGGGATGCCTCCGCGTGATGAATGTAATGATCTCAGCCTAACGGGAATAGGTTCGATCTGCTGTGTTCGGGTTGAGTTGTCGTCGCAGGAACTGGCTTTAGTCGTTGCAGGTACCGGCTGCAACCGGAACCTCGTGGGAATGCTTGGTCTGGCGCATGGCGTGACTTTTGCCGCGATGGTGCAGCATGGCACCACCAAGGATGGCCGCCAAGAAGGATGCCATCAGCACGGATGCCTTGGCCTCGTCCGCGAATTCGTGGTTCTTTGGGAAGGATAGATCGGTCATGAGCATTGAGACGGTAAATCCGATGCCCGCCAACACAGCTACCGCGATGATGTCGCGCCATACAACACCGCGACCCAGCTCAGCCGAGGTGAATCGGGCGGTGAGACAGGATCCGAGGGTGATGCCGATGACCTTTCCAAGAATGAGCCCGCAGACGATACCCAGCGAGATTGGGTGAGTCCATAGGGCCAGGAAGGTTTTCCCGCTGACGTGGACACCGGCGCTCATGAGAGCGAAAAAGGGGACGACGACACCGGCCGACCATGGCTCCACTTTGTGCTGCCAGCGATCAACGGGGTCGTCCAGGACGTCTTCCTCAGTGCGGGTCAGGAGGCCAAAAGCGACGCCGGCGATGGTGGCGTGGACGCCGGAGCGCAGCATGCACCACCACCCGACGATGAAGATCGGCACGTACCACCAGCCGTTATCGACGTGGAAGTGTTGCATCACTCCCCAGAGGCCGATGCAGGCGATCGCACCGGCGAGCCACCAGATGTCCAGGCCCGTGGAGAAAAAGACTGCGATCACGATGATCGAACCGAGGTCATCGGCAATGGCCAAGGTGAGCAGGAAGGCTCGTACGGCCTGTGGCAAGCCTGCTCCGACGATGGCTAGTACCGTCAAGGCGAAGGCGATGTCGGTTGCCATCGGGATGGCCCAACCTGCCGGGTGTCCGTCGCTGGCTAACACGTTGAATAGCGTGTAGATGCCAGCCGGGAACACCATTCCGCATACTGCGGCAACGATGGGGACCAATGCGTCAGCAGGTCGCGATAGCGATCCCTCAACGAATTCTCGCTTGAGTTCGAGGCCGGCGATGAAGAAGAAGACCGTTAGAAGGCCGTCAGCCGCCCACTGCTCGATTGTGAGCGGACCAAGAGCCAATTCACGGAAGAAATGGTACGAGTGATGACCAAGATTGGCCCACAAGAGGGCTGCGACCGTGGCTGCCAGCATCAGCATGCCGCCAGTGGTTTCGTTTCGGAAGATGTCAGACAGGTGAAGGGCGTTCGGGCCTGTCACCGGTCGAAGGATGCTCTTGCGAGGCCGCTTGTTCTTGCGGGAATCCGTCATAAATGCCTCTCGGGAACCCGCGGCGCGGGCTCAGCGGGATAGGGGACAGAGTCACGCCGACCAGACTTCCCGGCACACCCTGTGTAGCAGCATACCAAATTGGTGTGATGTCACCGATCGGCGCTCATAGGGTGGACGGACCGTGTTAAGGCACGGTGTGAGCGGGATCAGAGCGTGATCGTCAGGCCGTCGTCATGGGGTCGAATAGGGGTGGTGAGCTCATCGTGGTCGACCCAAGCCCGCCAGCATTCAAGTTGATAGGGCAGACGTAACCCGCTAGTCCCGGCAGAATCGTCGGCGAGTGCGGCAACCTTCGTGAGCACGTTGGAGCGGGCGTCGGAGTCGAGGGCCCGGACGGCCGGTCGGGCCGCAGCCATGGCGACGAGAGAGTCACGGTTGACCGGCACCCACAGGCGCTTGGTGGTGTGCTCGTCCTCCGGAAAGTACTTGCTGGAGATGAGTTCATGTACTGACTCGGTGCCGTAGTCGCCGCTCATAGCATTCTCATCGACGGTGCGCAGTAGCGCCGCAAGCCGCTTGACCCACGGAACAGTGTCATCGCGTACCAGCCAGGAGACGCCGAGGACACTGCCTGGGCGCAGGACGCGGGCGATTTCAGGTAAGGCGAGGCCGGGGGCCAATTCGTGAAAGCCCTGGTGCACCAAGACAGCATCGAAACTGGATGAATTAAGAGGTAACGATTCGGGCGACCCGCAGACGGCCATGACGCCAGGAATGCGGTTGAGTTTTTCCGCGGTATCGGGATCGCGGTGAACGGCCAGGACATCGGCCCCATGGGAGGCAACGGCTCGGCAATGGGCGACGGTCGGGCACAGCACGACGACTCGACTACCTGGGTCCACACGTCCGGCAGTCAGCCATTCGAATGAGCCGCTGGGAAGATGCGGTGCCGAAGAGACTGCCATGGCCCCGATTGTAGAGGGAATCGTGGTGGCCAGGGTTGTCCACAGGGGCTCGTCGGCGAGTTGGCACGGTTTTCCACAGATCTGACATTGGGTGACGAATTCTGCGGTTTCCGACGACAACTGAAGGTATGAAGATTCTTGGACAAGGACGGGGCGCTGCGGTGCATCGGCCTGCGCATAGTGCTGCCCCGGAGGAGACAGCGGTCGTCTTGGTGACCCGGGATAGTCGATTGGCGGAGGTCGTCGGGTCAGTGGCAGCCAGCGGTGGGGTTGGTGTGGAAGTCTTAGGGGGCCGCGAAGCCGTGTCACGGGCTTGGTCGAGGAATGGTCCATTGCTGGTAGGAGCGGACATGGCTGGGTCGGTGATGGCGTGGGGGCTGTCTCCACGGTCGGGCACCTATGTCGTCGGTTTCGACGCTGAGGAGGCGGCACGCTGGTCGGCGGGACTATCGGCCAGCGTCATCGTCGTGCCGCGAGCCAATCAGGTGCTTACTGAGATTCTCCATGACGAACTGGCGACGACATCGAGGGCCACAGTGGTGCAGGTGAATTCGAGTGGAGGCGGTACTGGGGTCAGCACCTTGGCATCAGGTCTGGCATGGGCCGCTGCGAGGTCGGGGATAAAAGTTGGGCTGGTTGAACTTAATCCCAGTGCCGGCGGGATCGACCTGCTGCTAGGCATCGAGAGAAAAGACGGGTGGCGGTGGCCTGAGTTGGCGTCGGCCCGCGGGGTGACGACTGATTTGGGGTCTCACGTGCCTTCCCTCGACGGTGTTGAGGTGGTGAGTGCAGGCAGGGTGGGTGTTCACGTGCCTCCAGCAGCTCGTAGAGCTGTGGTTGATTCCCTGGCTGGCGATCACGATCTTGTCGTCGTGGATCCGGGAGGTCTTGATACTCCGGAGGTCACGGTGAACGTCAAGGTCGGGGTGGTGGCGGCTGACCTCAGATCTGTGATGACGGCCAGAGGGCAGAACCTTCCGGACCTCCTCGTAGCGCGGCGAGGGCCGGGACGATCCATGCCTGACGAGGATATCGAGTCGGTGTTGGGGGTACGGCCCGATATGACGATCAAGGATGACCGCCGACTGGCTCGTGGCCAGGGGGACGGGGAAGCGCCATGGGTGGTGGCCTCCCGACGATGGCGTAGCGGGTGCGCTGAGCTCGTTGATCAGGTGATGGGCTCATGAGCGGAGAAGAACCGGATCTCAAGCTCGTCGAGCAGGTGCGACGCCGACTGGCTGGCCTTGCGCGGGACTGGACACCGATGGACGTCGCCCACGCCATTCTCGACTGTGGCCGGGTGGCTTCAGACAAAACCGTACTGGCGGTCGTCGAAGAGCTACGCCGCACCAGCACTGGGGCCGGGCGATTAGATCCTTTGCTGGCAATGGACGGGGTCACTGACGTCCTCGTCAACGGTCCCAACCAGGTGTTTATCGACCGCGGACAAGGCCTGGAACTGACCGACGTCACCTTCAGCGGACCTGAGGAAGTAAGGGCTTTAGCAGTGCGGCTGGCTGCAGCGGTGGGGCGTCGGCTCGATGACGGCAATCCGTGGGTGGATGCCAGGCTGCCAGACGGCATCCGGGTTCACGCTGTCTTGGATGTGCTGGCGAGGCCAGGGACCTGTCTTAGTTTGCGAGTGCCGTCCCGACGCTGCCTCTCCCTCGACGATTGGGTAACCGGAGGATCGATGGCACCGGGGTGCCGACGGATGATCGACACAATTTTGAGCCGGAAGTTGGCCTTCTTGGTAACTGGGGGTACCGGGACCGGAAAGACGACCCTGCTTTCCGCGATGCTGACGAGCTTGCCGTCGGACCAAAGGCTGGTCATTGTGGAGGACTCCCGGGAGATCTGGATCGACCATCCGCACTGGGTGTCAATGGAGGCCCGCGCAGCCAACTCTGAGGGTAAAGGATCGGTGACTCTGACCGACTTGGTCCGTCAGTGCTTGCGAATGAGGCCCGACCGGATCGTCCTTGGAGAGGTGCGAGGGGCGGAACTGCGAGATCTCCTCATGGCCCTCAATACCGGTCATGAGGGTGGTTGCGGGACGGTGCACGCCAACGGGGTGGCTGAGGTGCCGGCTCGTCTGGAGGCTTTGGCTGCTTTGGGTGGGTTATCTCGGGAGGCGGCATCGGCTCAGATCACCGCAGCCCTTCACACCGTCATTCATGTGGAGAGGGGAGAGAGGGGACGACGGGTGGCGGAGATTGGGGTTTTCGTCGATGTCGAGGGTCGAGCTGTGGTCCTACCCGCCGTGCGGTGGGATGCCGACGGCGTGATGACTCTTGGCGACGGTGCGGGGAGGTTGTCACAGTTGCTCGGAATGGAGGTGGCGCGATGACGGTCATCGGAGCCTCCTTGCTTATGGGGTTGGCAGTATGGATAGCGATGCCATCCGCCACAAGGAAGCAGGAGGGGCGGCATCTACCAGCGTGGTCGGGGATACCGGTGGGGTTCGTGGTGGCCTGGTTGCTTTTTGGCGCGAGCGGTGTGGTGTGGGCCGTTATGACAGTAGTCGTGGGCGAAACGGTGCTCGTCGTTGTGCGCCGTCAGCGTCGGAGAGCCCAGATTCTTAAAGGCGGTCGCGAGGTTGCCCGGGCGACAAGGGCTTTGGCTGGACGGGTGTCGGTGGGAGAGATCCCCTCAGTTGCGCTAGAGCACGTGGCTGATGACGTGGAGGTATTGGCCCAGGCTAGGCGGGCTCAGGCAGTGGGCGGAAGCGTTTCCGACGCCCTCATTGCCACCTCCCGGCAACCAGGGATGGCTGGTCTGGTGCCACTAGCCCACGCGTGGCATTTGGCGGCGACAACAGGTGCGCCCCTCGCCCCAGCGGCGAAATCCGTGGCTGAAGGAACAGCTCGGCGAGCCCGCCTAGAAGCCACCCTCGACTCCGAACTCGCGGCGGCTCGGGCGTCGGGGCGGATCATGGGTCTACTACCTCTGGTCGGATTGCTTATGGGCCATGTCGTCGGAGCGCATCCGATGGTGTTCCTTACCACCACATGGTTAGGGAGGGCTTGCTTGTTGGGATCGACCTTGCTGGCATGCGTTGGGGTGCTGTGGAGTGAGTCTCTGGCTGATCGGGTAGCGAAGGAGGCACTGCCATGAGCGACATCGATGTGACGGGAACCCTCCTTCCGGCGATGATCATGGCCGCGATCGCAGCGTGGCTGGTCGTTCCGGCGACAGCACGAACACGTACTCAGGCTCGGAAACCGCCTCCCGCTTGGCTGGCTCCTCGCCCCGGAGCCCCAGCATCGCACATACGGGTGCTAGCGGGGCTAGTTGCGGCCTGCGCGGTCCTCATCGGCGTGCCGTGGCCGTTTCCAGCAGCGGCGGGTTTATCCGTTCTTGTGGGAACGGTGATGTGGTGGGGGTCTGGCCGGCTTGAGTCATCGGGGCATAGACGAATGGAACAGCATCGGGCGGCTCAGCTTCCTGAGGCTCTCCTGATGCTCTCGAGCGCGATGGAGGCTGGGCTGCCATTGCGGTCGGCAGTAACAACGGTAGCCGAATCGTTGGAAGGACCATGCGCTGAGGATTTGCGTCGGTTGGCGTCGTCTCTGGCGGCAGGAGTGCCGGACTCGAGGGCTTGGAACGATCTCGCGTCGGTAGAAGTGTGGCGTGATCCTGCTCAGGACGTCTCACGAGCCGTGGACTCTGGTGAAGGGATCAGCGAACTGTTGTCGGCCCATGCTGCGCAACTTCAGGTTGCAGCCGCAGAAAAGACCGAGAAAAAGGCACGTAAGGCGGGAGTTGACGCCATCGGTCCGCTGGTGTGCTGCCACCTTCCAGCCTTTTTGTTGGTTGGCGTGGTGCCGATTATCGCCGGAATGGTGTTGGGGGCGCTGTGACGACACGGGCTGTGTCGTGAGGGCACGGGCATGTCGTCCTGCCTGCCATCGGTTGTCCACAGGGGGTTTGGGTGACCGTAGGCGGGTTATCCACAGAAATGAAACTGACTGGCGGATTTTGGGAGCTCAGACGACAACTGGAGGTGTGAGGCACACGCCTCATAGAGGTCGGGAGTGGCCCGGCCTGATAAACAGACAGGAGACGACAGTGTCTGAGAACACCGATCCAACGACGGAACCCGTCATCTCTGCTAGGTCTCTCGACCTGGTTGGCGCTACTGATGTGGTAGAGCCCCGACATCGAGGGCGTTACCGAGCAGCGCGCAACAAGATCATTGATCGTGGCATGGCTACCGCGGAGTACGCCGTCGGCATGCTTGCCGCCGTCGCGCTCGCGCTGGTCTTGCTCAAGGTCGTCACCCACCAGGAGGTCTTCACGAAGCTGCTCAAACTGGTTGTCAGCATCATTGGCAAGGCAGGAGGCATGCTGCCGTGACCGGTCTGGCTCGTCGTGGCGGACGCTCGCGGGTGTCCGCCACGCCGGGTCGCTCCCCGCAGCGATCCCGGCAGCGTATAGCACGGGGGATGGTGACAGTCGAGATGGCTGTCAGTCTCATCGCAGCCACCCTGGTAGTGGCAACAAGTTGTTGGGTGGTGGGGCTGGTAGTCGTCGAGGATGCCTGCCGTACGACGGCCGCCCAGGTGGCCCGTCAGGTGGCTCGCGGGGATACCGCGTCGGCTCGGCAGGCCGAGAGTAACGCGCCCACCGGAGCCAAGGTATCTACAACCACATCCGGCGGCTGGGTGAACGTGACCGTTCAGGTCGACAGGTCGTTGGGGAGGATCGGGCCGGTACACCTGCGAGGGCAGGCCCGTTCTCCGATGGAACCGGGGCAGACATGATGAATTTGGCCTTGTCGAGAATCCGGACTCGTGGCACCAAAGCGGGTGGAGAACGAGGCTCGGGAACCCTGTTGTTGGCGGCTGTCGGGGTGGGGTTCATCGCGGCAGTGTGGATGTCACTTTTAATCACGGGATGGTGGTCAGCTACTCATCGTGCGGAAGAGACGTCTGACATGGCCGCATTGGCCGCTGGGGGAGCCCAGGCCATCGGGGAGCCTGGCTGCCCCGTGGCCGAGCGAACCGTCAAAGCCAATGGGGCTGAACTGGTTTCATGCGTTGTGCATAACACGGAGAACGGGTCGTCTGTGACCGTCGAGGTAAGGGTACAGCTTCACCGCGGATGGGAGTTGCCGGGAATGCCTACCAGGGTGGTGAAATCGTCTCGGGCCGGCCCGATGGAGTGAGAATTTCGCCCAGAAATGCCAGGGGAACCATAGGCGGCCCTAGGGGGCGTCGGTGATCCGTCCTAGCGCATGAGTTCCAGGTGTCGCTGCACGGATGCTGTGTCGAGATCTCGATATGGAATTGGGACGGATCACCGTCATTCCTGATGCTCATAGGACCGGGAAATTATACCTCTATCGAGAGTTGCGGATGGTTCCAGGAATGGCACCGAGCGAGGTCATTTCAGCCCAGGCAGCCGAAGACGACCTGGGTCAGTTGTCTGTCACGAGCTTGTCCGTAAACAGATGCGAATCACCAACCTGGGGTGCTGAGCTGCCCAGAGTAGTGCTGGGGATGTTGCAGGGGCGGTAACACAAACATCCGCGAGGAGGGGATACCGAAGCCGCACCATAAACTATGTCGAATGACCGATTAGGCCAGCGGATCCATCGCTGCCGTCAGTGCGGCAGCAGCGGCCTTATCGAGCATTTGGTTGGCATTCCCGCATTTGGGCGAGACGACGCAGGCGGGGCATCCAGACTCACATCCACATTGGGCTAGGCGCATGATGGTGGCATGCCACCATTCCTCGGCCTTCTCGAAACCGGCCTCGGCGAATCCAGCCCCACCGGCCTGACCGTCGTGGACGACGATGGTGCACGCTCCAGTGTCAGGCAACATCACCGTCGACACCCCACCCACATCCCATCGGTCGCACGGTGAGTACATTGGCAGTAGTCCAATCGCGGTGTGCTCAGCGCCATGGGCGGCCCCTGCCAGATGGACGGCATCGAACTTCAGGTCGTCCACAACTTTGTCGGGAATAACCCACCAGCAGGCCTGGGTGATCATGGTGTGGGTGGGCATCTCGAGGGCCACCGAGTCCCACACATCATTGGTGATTTCGTCGCGACGCAGATACCCAACAACTTGCTCTGTCAGTTCCACCTGCCCGCACGCCACATATCCGGGACCACAAGCGCGACGTCTCTCCTCCCGAAGGATTCTCACCGTCGACGCTGACTGCGGTTGAGTCCAATATCCCGGCAGGTCCTGGTGCACCAGGGCGTGGTGCTCGACCGGGTTGTATTCGTCGACCAGCCATTGATCCCCCTGATGCAGGTACACCGCGCCTGGATGCACGGTACGGTCTGCGGCGGCTTCGTCGACTCCCCCGATGACCCTCCCCGTGGACACGTCGATAATGTCAATCCCTTTGCCTGCCGCCGATCGCAGGTCGATGGCGTCGACAGCCCGTTCTGGACGGGTCCAGAACAGCCGATTTCCGCGACGTCGCAGTACGTTCTGGCCTGTCAGCGTTTTGCATATCCCGGCAAAGGCCGACCCGTAAAACTCTTCGTCCGCAGGGGAGAGGTATGCCTCCTGGGCGGCCGCGGCCACGTGCGGGCCGAGCACATACGGGTTATCCGGGTGCAACACAGTCGATTCCACCGAGGACGAGAACAATAATTCGGGGTGCTCAAAGAGGTATTGATCCAGCGGATTTTCCCGGGCCATGAGCACCACCAACGCGTCACGGCCCGACCGTCCGGCTCGACCAGCCTGCTGCCACAAGGCCGACAGTCGTCCCGGATACCCGGCGATAACGACAGCGTCCATCCCCGAAATGTCTACACCCAGCTCCAGGGCATTCGTTGCGACGACCGCTCGCACCGAGCCGTCCTGCAGTCTGGCCTCGATACGTCGTCGGTCCTCGGGAAGGTACCCAGCCCGATACGCGGTAACCCGAGCGCCGCTAGTTACCCGGTCCTGGGCATGGGCAGAAATGACCTCTGCCAGCGAACGCGAGGCGACGAAACAGATCGTCTGTAATCCGGCGTCGGCCAGGTCAGCTACAAGCCCCGTCGCATCGGTTGAGATGGACTCGGCTGGCTGCCACAAGACGACGTCACGGCCCGGGTGTGGGGAGCAATCCTCATCAACGACCTCGACCTTCTCTACCCCGAGCAGGCGGGTCCCGGCTTCGGCTGCGTTCGTCGAGGTCGCGCTAGAAAGCAGGAATACCGGATCTGCGCCATGCATCCGACAAAGCCTGCGCAGCCGGCGAATAACCTGGGCCACGTGTGCCCCGAAGACCCCGCGATATCGGTGGGCTTCATCAATGACGACATATCGCAGGCTTCCGAGCAACCCAGCCCACCGTGCATGAGACGGCAGCACCGTGTGGTGCAACATGTCCGGGTTCGTGAGGACGTATCGGGCCTGCTCCCGGGCGGAACGACGCTCAGCCTCATCGGAATCGCCGTCAAGGGTCGAAACCAGCCAATCCCTCGGCCCAACCTCGCGGCAAACGCGTTCTTGGTCGTGAGCCAGGGCCTTCGTGGGAGCCAGGTACAGGGCACTGTTGCGGTGTAGGGAATCCCGCAAAGATGCCGGCAGGCCAGGAGTTGGCGACTCCGGCACCACCGGGGTGGCCGATGCCGTCGCAGCCATGATCGGCAACAAATAGGCCAAGGTTTTTCCCGACGCCGTTGCGGTACAGATCGCTGCATGACGGCCTGCTCTTGCCAGCTCGGCGAATCGCGCCTGGTGTTGCCATGGCCGATGAATCCCAGCCGCTTCGACGGCTTGACGACAATCCTCGGGGAACCACGAAGGCCACTCGCAGGTGTGTCCTGCTGCGGCCTCGCGATGATCAAGATAGACCACCTGGGGGCTGGTCAACAGCCGCGACACAGCGTCACGGGTTGACGAGACAGATGGAACGATCACGCGCCAAGATTGCCACCATGGGCAGACACCTCACCGTCGACGAGATCGAACAGCTGCGGCACATCTTCACCGATATCGGGTACGTGACTGATCCTGTCATGGCCGCCATCGGCGACTCTGGGCAGCTCGGGTTGACCAGAAATAGCGCCACACCAGCTTTGCGGGCGTTAGCAGGGCGCACGGATGCCTTGGCCGGAGCTATTCGTCTATGGCTGTTGCAGCAGCCCGTTCCCGTTGAACAGTTGGCACCGTTGCCGCTGCAAGCCCTCACTGAGGCCGGCATCGTCAGCATTGCGGGATCAACAGCTCGCGCCCTGGTCGATGTGCGTCCCTACGGGTCCCCCGACGACGGCGCTTCGGGGTGGACAGTTTCCGACCTCACCCCGGGCTTGGATAAGGCCATCACTAAAATCCGCCCTGACTACGTATTAGGCGTTTCACCAGCATCAGTTTCACTGACCCAGATGGCTGTACCAACTCACGTGGGGAGCGCCCTCGACATGGGGTGCGGGTGCGGCGTCCAGTCCCTGCACTTGTCGCGTCATGCCGATCATGTCGTCGCCACTGACGTCAACCCTAGAGCCCTCGAGATGGCCCAGCTCACTTGCCGTCTTTCTCACGCCGACGTAGACATCCGGGACGGATCCCTCTACGACCCCTGCGGCCACGACACCTTCGACCTCATCGTCACTAATCCGCCCTACGTCATGGCTCCGCCTAGCCGTGATGGCCAACGGCTGATCTACCGGGAGGGAGGGTTCTGTGGGGACGGCTTGGTGGAGGCCGTGGTTCGTGGTGCCCCTGCCCGTCTCAATGACGGCGGGATGCTCCAGGTTCTTGCTAACTGGGCCCACATCGGTGATCAACCGTGGTCCGAAAGGCTCGCCACCTGGGTCGAGGAGACTGGCTGCGATCTGTGGGTGGTCGAGCGCGAGCACCTCGACGTTTGCGAGTACATCGAGACCTGGCTTACCGATGCCGGATTGGACGGGTCTGCCCAGTGGCGGTCTCGCTACGACGAGTGGTTGTCCTACTTCGACAATCTCGACGTCACCGGTGTGTCTCTGGGGTGGATCACTTTGACCAAGGCGGGCCGGGACGATCCCGATCTCTGCTTCGAAGAATGGCCCTGGCAGGTGGCACAACCGATTGGTGGAACGATGGCTCGACGCGCCCAGGCTGTCATCTGGGCGCATCTCAGTGACGAGGACCTGCTTGCTCGACGTTGGCGCATCGCCCCCAACGTTGACAGCGAAACTACCGGACGTCCCGGTGCCACCGACCCTGAGCACGTCGTGTTGCGTCAGCGTCGCGGGCTATGCCGGGCTGTCGAGATGACGACGGCCTCTGGCGGAGTGTTGGGTGCTTGCGACGGCGAACTCACATTGGCTCAGATCACCGATGCCGTCTCTGCGATTCTTGAGGTTGACCATGACGCCTTGCTCATCGAGGTGCTGCCTCTGGTTCGCGAATGCCTGCGCTACGGCATCCTCGAGACTGCATGACCGGGTGCACGCTGAGCGCTGTAACCCGTAATGCCACACTTCGATCCCGGGTGCGCTATTTTTGGCGAAGCAATCATTAAAAAGGAGGACTGATGACTGACCACCAGGAGATCCCGCTTACCGAGACCCATCACTGCAGCTGCGGTGAAAGCGACACCGAGTTGCCTGAGCTCGATGTGCGCACTATTCCGCACGCTATCCGTCATGGTGCCGTCATTGGTGCCTTTGCGCAGCTGCAGCCGGGTGCCTCGATGGTCCTTATTGCCCCGCACAACCCGCTGCCCCTGCTGAGCCAGCTTGAGCAGATCGGCAGTGTTGGCGTCGAGTACCTCGTCGAGGGTCCCGACGAATGGCACCTTAAGCTCACCAAACAGGCCTGATGCTCTGAGGATCCGGATGCGCTCCCGGCCTCCGGTACCTCATGTGTAGCCGGTCCGTCGGGGGCGAAGTGTTTACGTTTCTGGCATACCCGAGGTGCCGGATGCGACGGCTGTTGTTACGGTTGACGCGCGACCACCGGTGACGGTGCCGCTACATTGGGCCGCGGGCCGTCCACTTTGGGCAGCCCAGCAGCTCACATCACGTCAACGGAGAAGGCAGGAATGTCACCGACCAAGAGCCTCGTCATCGTCGAGTCCCCCCATAAGGCCACGATGATCGCCGGGTACCTGGGGCCCAAGTACACCGTGCGAGCCAGTCAGGGTCACGTGCGCGACCTGCCCACCAGCGCATCCGAGGTTCCCGCCAAGTACAAAGGGGAGCCATGGGCGCGTACCGGAGTCAACGTCGATAACGAGTTCACCCCGGTCTACGTCGTTTCCCCAGAAAAGCGGTCGACGATCCGCGAACTCAAGAGCCTGCTCAAGGACTCTGACGAGCTCCTGCTCGCTACCGATGGTGACCGCGAGGGGGAGGCCATCGCCTGGCATTTGCTTGACGAGCTCAAGCCGAAGGTGCCGGTGCGTCGCATGGTGTTCAACGAGATCACCGAGAAGGCCATCAACGAGGCCGTCGCCCATACCCGAAAGCTTGATACAGACCTCGTCGACGCCCAAGAGACCCGACGCATCCTTGACCGTCTCTACGGTTACGAGGTCTCCCCGGTGTTGTGGAAGAAGGTACTGCCGCGGCTGTCGGCAGGTCGCGTGCAGTCAGTAGCTACCCGACTAGTCGTCGACCGTGAGCGCGAGCGGATGGCGTTCACCAGCGCGAACTACTGGGACATGGAAGCCACCTTAACCGCCGACCTGGATGAGTTTCAGGCCCGCTTGGTTTCCCTCGATGACACCAAGATCGCCACCGGCCGCGACTTCGACTCCCACGGCAACCTCATTTCCAGCGTGCGCCGCCTTGACGAAGTTGCCGCGACCGCTATCGCGAAGGCCCTTGAAAAGGCTCCGTTCACCGTCACCAAGGTGGAGTCCAAGCCGTACACCCGCCGCCCTTACGCCCCCTTCCGTACCACGACCTTGCAGCAGGAAGCAGGTCGCAAGCTCGGCTTCACCTCCCAGCGCACCATGTCGGTCGCCCAAAATCTCTACGAAGGCGGCTACATCACCTACATGCGTACCGACTCGGTGGCCCTGTCTCAGGAGGCCATTCACGCGGCTCGCAACCAGGCTGCCGAGCTCTATGGTTCCGACCACATTCCGGACAAGCCGCGCATCTACGCCTCTAAGGTGAAAAACGCTCAGGAAGCCCATGAGGCCATCCGGCCTGCTGGCGAACACTTCCGCACCCCAGCTGAAACTGGCCTGACCGGGGACGAGTTTAGGCTTTACGAGCTGGTCTGGATGCGTACCCTGGCCTCTCAAATGGCCGACGCCAAGGGCGAAACCCTTTCGGTGACTATTGACGCTACCCCGGTCTCGCCGGTAAACCTGCCCGACGGCGATGTCACCACCGCTACCTTCACCGCGTCTGGGCGCACCATCACTTTCCATGGCTTCCTGCGCGCTTACGTCGAGTCCGTCGACGAAGGAGCTTCCGATGACGCGCAGAAACGTCTGCCTCAGTTGTCGAAGGGACAGGATCTAGACCCACGCGAGGTGACCGCTAAGGGGCACGACACCCGCCCGCCGGCCCGCTACACCGAGCCCAGCCTGGTGGCAAAGCTCGAGGAACTAGAGATCGGTCGCCCATCGACGTACGCATCAATCATCCGCACTATCACCAGCCGTGACTACGTTTTCAAGAAGGGCTCGGCCCTGGTGCCGACCTGGCTAGCGTTCGCCGTCACTAGGCTGTTGGAGGAACACTTTTCCAACCTCGTCGATTACCAGTTCACCGCCGACATGGAGGAGACCCTCGACCAGATCGCCCGTGGTAATGCCGATCGGGTGGCGGTGCTCTCAGCCTTCTACTTTGGCCAGACCAAGACTGGCGACGGCGACGTCCCGACGCCCACCGAGGGCCATGAGGGGCTGCATCAGCTTGTCACTGAGCTTGGTGACATCGACGCACGCACGATCTGCACCTTCCCGCTCGACGACTCTGACGTCGTTGTCCGGGTGGGCCGCTACGGCACCTACGTTGAGGATCCGGAGGGCAATCGAGCTAATGTCGACGACGCTCTGCCTCCTGACGAGCTCACCGTCGAGGCCGCCAAGGAGCTGCTGGTAAGCCCGAACGGTCAGGACCGCGAGCTCGGTCTGGATCCGCACAGCCATCGTCCGATTGTGGCCCGCAACGGGCGTTTCGGCCCTTATGTCACCGAGGTCCTTGACGATGACGAGGCCACTGAGATCGTTGAGACGACAACCAAGGATGGCAAGAAGCGTCGCACCAAGCGCAAGGTGAAGCCGCGCACTGCCAGCTTGTTCAGATCGATGAGCCTTGAGACCGTCACCCTTGACGAGGCTCTCAAGCTGCTTTCACTACCCCGAGTGGTCGGAACGGCCGCCGACGGCACCGAGATCACTGCGCAGAACGGGCGCTACGGCCCCTATCTCAAGAAGGGAACGGACTCGCGTTCCTTAGGCAGCGAGGACGAGATCTTCTCCATCACTTTGGAGCAGGCCGAGGCTATTTACGCCCAGCCTAAGCAGCGCGGTCGTGCTGCGGCTAAACCGCCGTTGCGCGAGCTTGGCGAGGATCCGGCCTCGGGACGCCCGATCGTCGTCAATGATGGCCGTTTCGGCCCTTACGTTACTGACGGCCAGACCAACGCGACCCTCCGCAAGGACGATTCGGTCGAGGACATCACCCCGGAGCGGGCCCAGGAATTGCTGGCCGAGAAGCGGGCTAAAGGGCCAGCCAAGAAGAGCCCAACTAAGAAGAAGACGACCAGGAAGACAACCACTCGCACAACCACCACGAAGAAGACGACCAAGGCCACCTCGAAGTCCGTCAAGGTGACCAAGGCGAACGCGAAAACGTCGTCAGGAAGCTGAGATGACGACGGGTTGTCGTTCGGGCAGCACCGAACCGTTGTACTTCGAGTTGGCATGGACGGCTGCTCGACCGGTTCCAGCCGACCTGCGCACAACCGTCGCCGCCGGCGGGGCCCGTCGGACCATTGAGTGCAAGGTCACCTTGCTGGACTCCCCGGACCACCGGCTGCTGAGGTCGGGGATTGTCGTCGCTCACCGCGTCGTGGATGGACTGGGGGAGTGGTACATGGATGCTCCCGAGTGGTCCCCGTGGTTACCGGTTGCTCGGTCAGTAGCCCTCGATGCCGCCGGTGAACTGCCTCAAGATTTCACTTGTCTGGTCCGTCCCTTCCTGCGCGGGGCGACCCTCTGCCCGGTCGCGGCCCTGTCCTGGGAGCGTAACGAGACGATCCTGGAGGCGCTCGATTGCACCAAACTGGCCCTCATCCGCGACGACCGCATTGCCGTCGTCCAGTCAGGAGTGACGACATCGCGGGTTCGCGAGCTGACGATTACCCCACAACGGGGTCTCGCTGAGGGGCAGCGGGAGTGGCTCACCAACCGCATCCTGGCTCTGGATGGTGTGCCAGTCTCTCGGCACCCTTCAGTTTTGCGACGTCTTGGCCCAGGGGCTGGCGCGCTCACCGACTACCCGCGTCCGCACCTTCATCATGGTGCTGGATTACAGACCTGGGTATCGGCTCAGCTGGCCGGACAGTTGCGGGACGTTATCGAGGCTGATCTGGCGGTTCGTTGCCAGGGGATGGATTTAGGCCCCACCGAGACCACACGGACGGAGCCGCGCGTTCTTCCAGAGTCCCCAGATCGCACTGATCTTGTGGGGATGGGATACGACCCGGTAACGATGTCGACCCCCAGTATCCACGACGGGAACCACGGGTCGATTCGGCCGCTTCAGAAGGCGATTCGGGCGCTGTCGGAGACTCTGGACGCAATGTCGGGTCTGCTCGATCAGGCTTGGGTCGAACGTGCCCAGAACTTGTGTTTGCGGGTGATGGGTCTGGATCCCGGTCACATCAGTATCCATAACCTTTCTCGAGAGTATTACCAGTTGCTCGAGGAGATCACAGCGGCGGCGCGGTCCCCGCGTCTCACTGTTGATCCTGACCAGCCCGCCCGTCCCACCATGAAGCGCGTGCTTCGGAAGTCGGTTGCTGACGCAGTGGCCAAATGCGATGACGTTGAGGATGTGCAGGGGTGGTCAACAGCCGAGGTCGCGGTTCGCCACGCAGCAGCGGTCGCCGGAATTCTCGACACGGGTCGCGCCGGAAAAGTGGCTAAGCGGCTGCGCCCCGTCGTCAAGGAGATAGCGCAGACCAAACGCAGCGTGACCGAGGCTGTTGACGTCTCCAAGATGTCTCCTCAGGAAGCTTTTGAGGCCGGACGCGAGGTAGAGCGGGCGTCGGCATCGTTGTTTGCGGCCCGACAATCGTTTAGGGATGACTGGCAACAGCATCGCCGCAAGATCCTTAAGGCTATCCATGACTGATCAGACGGTTACTGGCCGCGATCTGGGCGGTGTATTCGTTGTCTTCGAGGGTGGGGACGGTGCCGGTAAGACGACCCAGGCCCGACTACTTGACCAGTGGCTGACGACCGAAGGAATCCCTCACCTCATGACTCGCGAGCCCGGGGATTCCTGGCTTGGGCAGCGGATCCGCGAGCTGGTGCTCTCTCCTGGCTCCGGGCCGATCTCCTCGCGCGCTGAGGCTTTGCTGTACAACGCCGACAAGGCTCAACACGTCGACGAGGTTGTCATTCCGGCTTTGCGAGAGGGCAAGGTCGTCGTTTGCGACCGTTACGTTGACTCGACTATCGCCTATCAGGGGGCTGGCAGGGCCCTCGACCCTGGCGAGGTCGGCCAGCTCGCGTGCTGGGCGACGACCGGCCTGGTACCTGATGTGACGGTTCTGCTCGACGTCGATCCCTGCGAAGGGGCCGGTAAGATCGCCGCCAAGGATCGTCTGGAAGCTGCTGGTGACGAGTTCCACCTTCGGGTGCGTCAACATTTTCTTGACCTCGCTGCGGCCCATCCGCAGCGATACCTCGTGCTGAACGCGCGGAAGAGTCGCAAGGAGATCAGTGAGGCCATCCGTCAGCGCGTGACTGGATTGCTCAACCGGTGAGGAATCGAGCGGTTACGATGTCGGGCCGATCTGCAACGATGATCTTGTGAGCGATGTGTTGACCGGCGTGTGGGCCGATCTTGTGGGTCAGGAGAAGGCTGTCGGGGTACTGCGTCGTGCCGCCGAATCGCAGCCGGGGCGCTCGTCCCATGCGATGAGTCACGCATGGCTCATTACGGGTCCGCCTGGATCAGGTCGGTCGAATGCTGCGAAGGCCTTTGCAGCGGCGCTACAGTGCGTCGACCATGGATGCGGGCAGTGCAATGCCTGTCGAACCACCTTGTCAGGCGCCCATCCTGACGTCACCCTAGTGCGTACTGAGGCACTGTCTATCGGCGTTGATGAAGTGCGTGAACTGGTTCGTCGAGCGGCGATGAATCCGGTCCACGGGTGTCACCAAGTTGTCGTCGTCGAAGATGCCGATCGCATCACTGAACGCGGAGCTGACGCCTTGCTTAAAGCTATCGAGGAGCCTGCGCCGAAAACCGTCTGGTTGCTGTGTGCCCCTACTCCAGAGGACGTCATCGTCACAATCAGGTCGAGATGTCGGCGCCTTCACCTAGCTACGCCGCGCGATGAGGCTGTGGCAGATCTGCTCACCCGACGTGACGGCATTGCCCCGGAGGTGGCTGCTGAGGCTGCCCGCGCTGGCCAAGGGCATATCGGGCGGGCGCGGCGTCTGGCCTGGGACGAGGAGGCTCGTGCGCGACGCAACGCCATTGGTGAGCTCCCTACCCGGTTGCGGAGCTTGGGGGACTGTCTGCAAGCAGCCGAGGACCTCGTTAATCAGGCCAGCGAGGAGGCCGCAGCCGCTACCGCAGAGGTTAATGCGGCCGAGCGGGCCGAGCTGAAGAAAGCCCTGGGATTTGGCTCCTCTGGTGCTCGACCGCGCAATGCTCAAGCTGCTTTACGGGACCTTGAAAAGCAGCAATCCGCTCGGTTGAAGCGGTTACAGCGCGACGCCTTGGATCGTGTGTTAACAGAGTTGACTGCTTACCACCGTGATGTATTGGCTATCCAAACTGGCGCTGTGCGTCCTGAGGAGGAGAACGCTTTACGAGGAGCCCGCCTTGTTAATGCTGGCTGGTCGGCCTCCCTTCATCGGATCGCAGATTCGCAGAGTCCTGAGCACACTGTTGCCACGATCGATGCGATCCTTGCGGCGCGCAAGAGCCTGGAACATGGCGTCACCCCCCTGCTTGTGATGGAAACTCTCCTTATCGCCATGACGGGAGTAGACCGCGCCCGCTGGTGAATCCCCCTGTCATGGCATGATGAAGTGAATAACAACGGTGTGTTGCGCCGCTGTGGCAGCGAGTTTCGTGGCACAGTGTGAGTGTGCCGTGCCGTATCCTCGGTGCGGTTCCCAAGTCGTGAGGATTGAGCGTGAGCAAGGCGATCAAGAGGACTGCAGCGGACTCCACCGACGCCGAGACCACCCGGGTCATCCGGACGGGGGCCTCCCGCGTGGATGCCGATGTCAACCCCACTGAGGTGATCAAGCCCAGTGATTCAGCGGATTCGGAGCGCACCAGCGTCATCGACGACAATGTTTTCCGTCCTGACTCCGAGACGACTCGTGTTGTGGACGATCGCGAGTTCGAGGAGGAGCGTCGCCGTCGCGAATTGGCCGAGCAGCGCGCCCGCGAGCGCGCCGACCGTCAGGCTATCGAGGCCGAGCGTCAGCGTCGTGCCGCCCATGCCGAGCCCGAGCCGGAGCAGGTTGCTGAACCGGCCCCCAAGCGCACCACCGACAAGGTCATGGCATCCCTGGGCCTGTTCTTGTTCCGCCTCATCGTAGGCGGGATTCTTGGGGTTCACGGATTCCAGCACCTCGCCCAGCGAGACCTCACATTGCGCGCGGTACAGGCTCTCCCACTACCCAGCGGATACGCCCAGTCCGGTGTGTGGGTGCTGGGCATCTGCGAGTGCATTGCCGCGGTGTGCATCATCCTTGGCCTGTTTACCCGCGTCGCGGGAGCCGGCATCATTGCGATTATGGTGTTGTCCTTGACTTTCATCTTCTGGGGCAGTTTTGCCATCTTCAAAACGATGGGCTTCAAGGGCGAGCTGGAGCTGCTGCTGGCTGCATGCGGCGTGCTGTTGTTGTTCCTGGGTGCCGGTGGCTGGTCCATTGACGCCGCCTACCGGCGTAGCCGCGCTGCTGCGAAGGCAGAGGAGGTCGGCGACTGAGCCGAATCGTAGCGGTAGCCTTCCGCGAATACGGTCAACTTTTTCACCTCGACGTCGGGACCCTCGACGTCGAGGTGGGTTCGTGGCTGCTATATCCCACCCCAGAAGGGCCACTGGTATGCCGGTGCGTATGGGGTCCTGAAGAGGTCGATCTCGACGGGAAGTTGCCGACGTGCCCTGGTAAGGCCGGCGATGCCGCTGTCGCCGCTGCAGCGCGCGATCGACGCACCCGAGCCGAGATCTTGCAGACCGTTCGGCGCACCATCGAGGATGTGGGAGTCGACATGGAAGTGTTGGCGATCGACCTCGTCGAATCCGGCGATGATCGTGCTATCGCGGTGTATTTCCGCGCCCCACACCGAGTGGAGTTTGCCACCATCGTTGGTCCCCTCGCTCGGCGGCTACGCGCCAGAATCGATTTGCGCCAGCTTCGTGGCCGCGATACCGCTAGGGTCGTTGGTGGTGTCGGGGTGTGCGGTCGTTCGCTGTGCTGTTCGACCTTCCTGCCTGAGCCGTCGTCGGTGCCGAATCGCCTTGTCAGCGAGCAGGGGATGGCCTCTAATCCCTTGGCGGTGACTGGGGCATGCGGCAAACTTATGTGCTGCCTGCGTTACGAGTCACCTTATTACGCTGACTTTGAGGCTGCCCTCGGAGAGGTCAGGGTCCCGGATGCTCCGAGATGTCCGCTAATGTCGACGTGTTCTCGCAGGCGGGACCAGGAGCGCAAGGACGCCTGACTCCAGGAGGGACTCAATGACACCACGCGTTTCGCGACGACGCATGTTTGTCTCGGCTTTGATGGCCAGTTCCCTATTCGCTGTCACCGCATGTACCTCTGCGGGGTCTAGGCCGCCCCAGTCGGCCTCGGTGAGTCGACAGTCTGCGTCGCATAAGCCGAGCGCCTCGCCTTCGGTGACTGCCTCGGTCGTACCAGCTCAGGATAAGGTTGACACCAATCCGCCGGTAGCCTCCTTTGACCCGAAGGCGCACGCTCTCATGGAAGGTCCGCAGAGCCCCGATCGGCAGGCGATGCACCGAGCTAGAGACAACAAACCCTTCAGTAAGGCTCCTGCTGGTAAGGGAACGAATCGGTACCTATCTCGCAAGATTTCGTGGCATGACTGCGGGACGTTCCAGTGTGCGGACATCCCGGTGCCGTTGGATTGGGATAACCCGGACGGTCCAGCAATTACCTTGGCGCTCAAGCGCAAACCGGCTGAGGGTGCCGCCAAGGCGACTCTTTTCATCAATCCCGGCGGTCCAGGTGGTTCCGGCCAGGACATGGTCAGCTCCTTCCAGTCGTCGGCCTTCCCCGACCATGACGTCATTGGGTGGGATCCGCGCGGTACGGGGGCGTCGACTCACGTCAATTGTGGCCCTGCGAAGACGATGGATGGCCTGTTCAGTCTGGACGCCTCCCCTGATGACGAGGCCGAATGGAATGAGCTTATCCGCGGTACCAGGGACTTTGCGCGCAGTTGTCGCGCGTACTCGGGGCAGCTGCTGGACCACGTTTCGACGATAGACACCGCTCGGGACCTCGACTATTTGAGGTATCTGGTGGGAAATAAGAAGCTTGATTATCTCGGTGTTTCATATGGCACTTTCCTCGGTGCCACCTATGCCGAGCTGTACCCAGGCCGCGTCGGACATATGGTGCTGGACTCGACGGTGAACATCACGAACCATGACACCGTCAGTCAGGCTGTTGGATTCGATCGAGCTTTCGGTGATTTCGCACAGTGGTGTGCCAATCGGGGAAACCGCTGCGCTTTGGGAACGAGCGAGGCTGAAGTTCGCAAGGCGACATTGAACTTTTTAGACCGTCTCGATGCTCATCCCATGAAGGTTGCGGGGCGAGAATTGACGCAGAGCCTGGCGGCCACCGGCATCGCCTTGTTCCTGTATTCGGGTAAGCAGGCCTACTCGTATCTGATCGCTGCCCTCGTCGGAGCCATGAAGGATGGCAATGGCGGCTATCTATTGACGGCTTCCGATTACCTCAACGGCCGTGGAAAAGACGGTCAATGGGAGACGATCGCTTCGGCTTTCCCCGCGATCTCGTGTCTCGACCAGGCCGATTTTGGCTTGAAGCACGCGCGTCAAGAGTGGCCTCAAGAGGTCGCCAAGGCCCCAACATTAGGTAAAGCTCTGGGGGTGGCACCGATCTGTGAGGTATGGACGGCTCGCCCGGCTCCCCAGCTGTACCTGACCGCTCGGGGAGCGGCGCCGATCCTCGTGCTGGGTGCCACCGGCGATCCTGCGACCCCTTACGAGCAGGCCACATGGATGGCTGGCCAGCTCAAGTCTGGCGTGCTGCTGACGTGGCGAGGTTCCGGCCACTCCGCGTGGGAATTGGGTAACCAATGCGTCAAGAAGGCTGTCGAGGGATATGTCAATGACGGAAAGATGCCCAAGGACAACACGGTGTGCTAGCCGTTACCTGCTGCGAGGGTAAACGTGCGCGGTTGTCGGGAGGTTTGGGAGACGCCGCTACCCTTGTTTTCGTGAGGAGGGATTGCTCATGACCTTGGGCCAGCGCCATGTCACCGGCATCGTGGTGCGTGCCGTGGGCCTTGCCCTGCTCGCGGGTATTTTGCTTGCGCTGGAGTGGGCATGGCGCACACATGCGTGGAACGATCTCAAGGCCGTGGACGGACGGTGTGTCCTCGTGGGTGCGAGAGTTGACGACGGGCGTGTCCCGACGGTGGGGTGCCATGAGAATGGCGCCCGGTACGTCAAAGATGTTGTTAAGCCTTCATCACAGTGTCCCGAGGGACTGACCCGGGTGTCGGTACGCCACGAGTTGAGCCACGACACCGGGTATGTCGGGGCCTTGTGCGTGCGTAATCCTTGATCACACACGCCCCCGCAAAACTCAGGAGCCCAGCTAGGACAGCATCGCTCGACGCAGCACATCCAGTGGCAGAGCTCCCATCCGCAGCGCTGTGGTGTGAAACTCCTTAAGGTCGAAGTTCGGATCCTTGGCCTTCGCAGCCTCCCTCAGCTCCAGCCAGGTGCGCTCGCCGAGCTTGTAGGAGGGGGCTTGTCCGGGCCACCCGAAGTAGCGGTTGACCTCATAGCGGGCCGAGCCCTCGTCCATCGAGACGTGGTTGTTGAAGAAGGCCCAGGCTTTGTCCCAATTCCATTCGCCGCCGCCCATTTCCTCGGGGGCCTCGAACTGGCAGTGCAGGCCGATGTCGAGTACGACGCGGGCGGCGCGCATGGACTGCCCGTCGAGCAAGCCCATGAAGTGGCCGGGATCGTCCATGTACCCCAAATCGGCCATCAGCCACTCGGCATAGAGGGCCCAGCCTTCCCCATAACCCGACGTCCAGTAGTTGCGGCGCCAGGAATTGAGTTCCTCGCGGGCCGCGATGGCCGACGAAGTCTGCAGGTGATGGCCGGGAGCGCCTTCGTGGTAGACGGTGGTGAGTTCTCGCCACGTGGTGAAGGTGTTGACGCCGTCGGGCACCGACCACCACATGCGGCCGGGACGGGAGGAGTCATCGGATGGAGGGGTGTAGTAGACGCCGCCGTCGTGGGTGGAAGCGATCATGCCCTCGATGTGCCTAGCCTGCTCGGGTACCTCGAAGTGAGTGCCGTCCAGGGAGGAGATCGCCTCGTCGGCGCGCTCCTGTATCCAGACTTTGAGGGCCGCAGTGCCGGTGATCTGGTAGGCGGGGTCGGCGTCGAGGACGGCCATGGCCTCCTTGATGCTCGCTCCCGGGCGGATGCGCTCAGCTGTCTCGCGCTGCATCTGTTCGATGCGGGCGAGCTCCTGCTTTCCCCATTCGTAAGTTTCAGTGAGGTCGACGGTGGTGCCGACGAATTGGCGGGAGGCCAGTCGATAGCGGTCGATGCCGACGGCGTCGGTTTCGGTGGCCAGTGGGGCAATCTCGGACGAGAGGGCCTCGGCGGTGCGACGGAAATTCCTCTTGGCCGCGTCGATACCTTCGGCGAGTGCGGTTGTCACAGCGTCGGGTAGGTCACGGGAGGCGGTTCGCTTGAGGTAGTCGTCGAAGAACCCGCCGTCGGAGGTCCATGCGGTGATCTGTTCGACGAGGAGGCCGACTTGGCGAATGGCCGGCGGGATTCCGGCGTCGATCGAGGCGCGTTGGGTTGCCAGCCAGCCGTCCAGGGCAGGGCCGGTGGCATGAAGACGACGCGCGACCGTCGACACCTGGTCGGGGGTCTCGGTGGGCATGGCGTCGTAGACTTCGCGGATCTCGTGGACTCCCGACGCGATGCCATTGAGAGAAAGGAGGTCGTACCCCCTGTCGTGACTTTCCGCGTCTAAACCCAGGCTGGAACGCATCGCGGCGGCCGTGATCCGGTCGGTATCGTCGGCGGGCATAGCCTGATCGAGCCGGTCGAGGGTGTCCATGGCGAGGCGGTATTGGGCGTCCAGGCCGGCGGGGGACAGGTCGTCGTATTCGTCCTGGTTAAGATCCAAACCGAGCGCCGTGGCGAGCGTAGGGCTGGACTGGACGAGGGCAGCCCAATAGTGGTCGGCAACCTCGTCGACCTCTGATCCCATCTGGTGGGTGGTGTGTGCATTGTCCGTGGTCACAGCGATGACGCTATACCGAGCCGCCGACGGGCGCGTGGCATGCGGTGTTCCAGCAAAAAGCGTGTTGGTTTCGTGAAGAGGTCATCGTGCCGGTATAGTTTTCGAGGCCTGCCGCAGCAGGCGTGCCAACTTAGCTCAGTCGGTAGAGCGACGCTCTCGTAAAGCGTAGGTCACGGGTTCGATTCCCGTAGTTGGCTCCACGTTCCCAGAGCATTGCTGACAAGGTACCGCAGTGGTCCGCTCAATCCCGATTTGCGACCGCTCGTCCCACGAGGTCAAACTTCGGATCGAACAGGGGCGACGCTCAGCTCGTCAGAGGCGCCAGGTACGATCAACTCACCACGATTCATCGATCACGGTCCGGCCATGAGTTCGGTCCGTCCAGCGGAATTGCAAGGGGACGCATGTACGACAGCATCATCATTGGCGCGGGTCTAGCCGGACTCACGGCTGCTGAAGAGCTCGCCTCCGCAGGACACTCGGTGGTGGTCCTGGAGGCCCGAGCCCGGGTAGGCGGCCGCTTAGAAAACGCTGAGTTATCCAACGGACAGGTCGTTGAACTGGGTGGCCAGTGGGTGGGAGAAGGGCATGAGGAACTTCGCTCCCTCCTCTCCTCACAAGGGTTAGAACTGGTTGATTCGACCGACGGCGACGTCGTTGTCAAGGCCAGGGGCAGGGTCTCTCACGTCACAAGTTTGTCCGAGCCGTCCGCTCATTCCCTCAGCCCCTTCGAATTGGCTGACCTCGGCCAGGGCCTGCTGAGGTTCCGTCGTCTGGCCGATCGTGTTGCTAATAACAAGGGCTGGGCGGCGGCTAATGCCACCTGGTTGAACCAGTCGTTGAGCCAATGGACAGCCTCGAATGTTCGTACCGAGGCCGGTCGTGGCTACATCACGAACCTCTTCCGTCAAGCCTTCGGTGTGTCTGCCAATGACACTCCTCTCTTCAACGGTCTGGCTAAGGCCAACGCCGGTGTGGACTTGGAATCCCTCGTCGCCGTCAACGGTGGCCTTAAGCAGCAGCGCGTTAAGGGCGGGGTTGCTCAGGTTACCCGCAACCTCGCTGAGCCTCTCGGTGACGATCTTAAACTCTCCAGCCCGGTCCGATCCGTTCATAGTGACGACGACGGCGTTACCGTCACCACTACTGATGGCACGCAGTATCAGGGACGTAGCGTCATCGTCACCGTGCCGCCGCGGCTACTTAAGGACATGACATTCGAGCCAGCGCTGCCTGCTGAGCGTCTCGAGATGGCCGACAAGGTGCCAGCTGGCAATGTCATCAAGGCCTACCTCGTTTACGACAGCCCATGGTGGCGCACCTCTGGTGCTTCCGGCCAGATGGGTGCTGACGAGGGCGCTGTCCGCGTCATTTTTGATACCTCTGACGACGAGACCGGCAAGGGAATCCTCATGGGCTTCTTCGAGGGCGCCGAGGCTTCCGGCTACGGGAAACTTTCGATCGGTCTGCGTCAACGTGCCTTTGAAGAGGTCGTCGAGTCGGCCTTCGGCAAGGCCCCCAGCTCGCCGATCGAGTACCTTGATCGCGACTGGCTCGCTGAGCCTTACACCGGCGGATGCCACGGAGCCCACTTCGCTCCCAGTTTGTGGACGACTACGGGGCCGATCCTTGCCGAGCCGCTGGGCCGGGTGCTCTTCGCGGGGGCTGAGTACGCCTCTTCTTTCAACGGTTATATGGAGGGCGCACTGCGCGCTGCTGCTCGCGCTGCTCAGGAGGTCCTCGACCTGCTCTGAGCCAAGACGATCAGCCACTGACTTCTGCGGCGAACCGTGCCACGAGGCCAGCGTCAGAGGGTTGTCATCGCGGCGACTCCCATCGCTGACTTCAGTCTGGGGGCGACGTCACCGGGAGGAGCCACAGAGATGCCTGAAGGTCGCGCCGAGGGGCTGTTGCGGAAGCGCTTGGTCGACGTTACTGATATGTGAAAAAGCAGGCCGCGGAGTGACGGTGGCGTTACGTCGATAGCGCCAAAGTGACGGGAGCTAGTGAGAGGATGCCATATTCTTGAGCAGCCACTCGTGGATGGAGATGAGAATGTTTTGTGCGCGATGCGGCACCCAGGTGGGTGCACACGATGCAGTCTGCCCACAATGCGGGCTGAATTTGCGTTTGCCTGGTGCCGTGCGCATGACTGACCCGGGTTCCTGTGACGAGACGCGGGTCCAGAGCCCGGTGAGTGAAGGGGCGACACCGACGCGGGAGATCCCACGGGTGCAAACGCCGTCGGAGCCAGTGGAGTGGCAGGATTCCATGCCGACCCAGCAGTGGCAGGTCCAGGACTCGACGCCAACTCAGCAGTGGACCACCAATAGTCAGTCGGGGCCGCAGCAACCTTCTCAAGGGCAATACCGAGATCTTGGGGCTTCCCAGATGCCCGACGATTGGTTCCGTGACCCGGAGGCTGAGCGCACCCGGGTGATGGCCGCGGTTCCTGAGAATCCCGTGTTCACCCCTCCGCCTCCGCCGTCGACGCCAGCTATGGCATATCCGCCGCCACCTTCGGGTGACTCTTCACGTCATCGCAAAGTATTGATTGGCTTAGTGGTGGGTTTGTTGGTGCTGGTTGTCCTGGGAGCTGTGCTGCTTTTTGCCGGCGGTCTCAAAGGGCGTTCGGGTAGTGAGCCTGCTGTGGTCGCGACCCCGTCGGCCAGCTCACAGCCCAAGCAGTCAGCCTCGGAGGATCCGCAGGCTACATCGATTGACACCACCCCGAGCTTCCTAATGTCCTCGCCTGCCTCGCCGAGTCCCGTTCCGTCGAGTCCAGCCTTGTCAACCCCAACTCCGTTGAGCCCGCAGTCTCCTACATTGAGCGCTCGTCAGGTGGCTGACAAACTGCCCGATGGAGACACCCTTTGTTCCTCGTCGGTTGGTGCCGTCGGTACGACATCGTGCCCATTCGCTCTTGAGGTGGCTAATGCCATACCGGCGGGTGCCCAGGGCGACTATGAGGTGCAGGCGTATAGCCCGGTGACGGGTAAGACATACACCATGAAGTGCGAGACGCAGGAGAGCTATACCACCTGTACGGGTGGCATCGCCGCGAAAGTTCATATTCTGCGCTGAGGGCTCGGACCCTGAAATCACATCGGTCGCTGAACCCCGACGAGCCTCACCTTGTCGAAATATTCATCCTTGAGATCAGCCCACGTGCCGTCGACCTCTACCTCGGTGAGGGTCGCGGGCGGGTACCAACAGCCGACCTCGTTCTCGGCTCCACTCATGGCGGCAAGTTGCGCTGCCAGTCCGGGGATTGTCGGGGCATGGGCGATGATGAGCAGGTTATCCACATCGTCGTCGATTTCTCCGATGCGCTGACGCACGGTATCAGTGCCGCAGTAATAGAGGGCTCGCATGAATTCGACCGGACAATCCAGTTGGAGGCAGTCCCAGGTCTGGCGGGTGCGTAGGGCATCGGAGACCAGAGCATGTCCAACATTGCGCAGTCCTAAACGCGTGCCGACCTCACGGGCCTGACGGCGCCCCACGTCGGTGAGCGGACGCTCCCGATCCCCGCCCGGAGCATGGGATGCGGGCTGTGCATGTCTCATGAGGAACAGAGTGTGCATGGATCCATCGTTGCACTTCGCGGTCGCCGCGGTTCTACGATGTTGGCATGCCGTTGACGGATTTGGGCATTGATGAGGCGCGTACCTACCGCCCGAACGTCCCTGAACCCGATGGTTTCGACTCTTTTTGGGCCGAGACCCTCGATGAGTATTCCGGCGTTCCCCAAGATCTGACGGCGGTGCCTTTCGATAACCGTCAGGCTCTGATAGATACCTGGGATTTGTCGTGGGCGGGGTATCACAACTCTCGGGTGAGCGGGTGGTTACATGCCCCAGCCGCTGTGAACGGTCCATTACCCCTTGTCATCGAGTATCTCGGGTACTCGAGTTCGCGTGGTGTGCCGATTGGATCAGTCTTCGCTGCTGCTGGCTATGCACATATCGTCGTCGATCCACGTGGTCAGGGGTGGGGCCACCCAACCTTGACGGAAAACTGTCCGGATGTCCACGACGGGTCAGGCGCCCCCGGGTTTATGACCCAGTCTCTTTCCGACCCCCACGGTCACTATTACCGTCGGCTCTTCACTGACGCTTTCCGTTGCCTCCAGGCTGCCCGAGAGATGGAGCTGGTCGATCCCACCAGAATCGCCGTTCTCGGTCATTCCCAGGGTGGTGGTCAGGCCATTGCGGTGTGCGCGCTGGCGGCGATGCGCGGTATCAAGCTGGCTGGGGCCTTCGTCGACGTGCCGTTCCTGTGCCATATCAGGCGCAGTTGCGATATTGCCACGGATGGTCCATACCTGGAAGTCGTTCGTTACCTGGCTGCCCACCCGTCACTGTGCGGCCGTGCTTTCCAGACTCTCGGGTATTTCGACGGCCTGCATTTCGCCCGTCGGGCCCGAACTTCTACCTGGTTTTCAGTCGCGATGATGGACCAAGCGGTACCACCGTCGTCAGTGTGGGCGGCATACAACGCTTGGGGCGACGGCATGGTTGCTGATAAGCACATTGCCGTCTACCCCTTTGCCGGTCACGCGGCTGGGGAGGACGTCCAGCGCTGGAATCAGCTCGGAGTGCTGGCCCAGCTGTTTTCGTGACGAGCCAAGGTCAGTTCACGGTTTGACGGCGACGATGAGGTCGCGGTGTATCGAGGAATCGACGCGGTGGCTGAACTGATGCCACAGGTCGTCGTCAAGGGGCGTGAGACCAGCGGCAGACAGAATCGTCACGAGGTGTTCTCGAGACAAACCCAGGGTGTTCCACGACATACCTAGCGCGCCGCCGTGACGCAGCTGACCGGCCCATACCGGGATGGCCTCGCGCAACAGGTCAGTAGGGGAACGACGTCGAGATGCTCCGCTGTGGGAGCCATGCACTACACCGTAGGGGGCGTCGGTGACGACAGCATCGAAGGTCTTGCGTCCCCACAGCACTGCCGAATCAGCGGCGTCACCAGTGAAAACGCCCATGGCCAAAGGTTCGGTTTTTGGCAGGCTTACCTCAGCGTCAAACCGCTTGCCAAGCGAGCGGCCGTCACGTCGCACTGGATGGGTGCCGCAGCTGTGCTTGAGGTGTTTGCGACGCAGCCATGTCGTGACGTGAGCAGCGAGCGCCTCGACGGCCTTGGCATCCTGCTCGACACCGAAGCCGTTATGCCCGGCCCTCCAGGCGCATTCCAGAGTGGTGCCGCGCCCGGCCAGCGGGTCGAGGATAGCTAGCCGCTGGCCCTCATCACGACGGGTTGCGCAGCGGCCCTCCAGACTGGCGAGAGTGAGGTTGAGCAGTAGACGGGTGAACTGTTCGTTGGTCTTGCCTCGGTACTTCGGGATGGTGACAAGGTCCTCGTCTACGACGTCAACTTGCGGCAACTCGAGGGGAGCCAGCAGATCGCCACGGTATTCGAAACAGGCCAGAGCCGCCGAGGATCGCGCCACCGCCGCCAGATCTGCTGGCGGGAGGGGATCCTCGCTGTGAATCGACAGGTACTCGACCCCGGCCACGGTCACCGGGGCAACTGACGTGGCGTTGGGACAGGTGAGAGACAACTCGGCGGCGCACAGTCGTCCCGCCTGCCCGGCGTAGACGTGGTTTGCTGCAGGGGCGAGCAGAACGAGGGATTCGGACATGGGTGACATTGTGTCATGAACAGCATTCGGCATCCGCGGTGATGCGGGTGTCGAATGCTGACGTCATGACTCGCGGCCTGGAATTGGGGCGGTGCCGGGGTGCGAGTGGATCAGGCGGTGTGCAGGTTCTCGTAGGAGGTGCCCTTGGCGCGCTCGAAGGAAGCCTTGATCTCGGCCTCAGCCTCGTCGCGATCGGTCCAAGTGGCTCCTTCGACCGACTTTCCGGGCTCCAGGTCTTTGTAGACAGTAAAGAAGTGCTCGATTTCCATGAGGGTCATGCTGCCGACATCGTCAAGGTCGATGAGGCCGGCGCGGCGGGGGTCATCGGCAGGCACGCACAGCACCTTGTCGTCGCCACCCATCTCGTCTTGCATCTGGAACATAGCCAGTGCGCGGCACTCGATGAGGCAGCCGGGGAATGTGGGCTCAGTCAGCAGGACAAGGGCGTCAAGCGGGTCGCCGTCCTCGCCGAGGGTGCCCTCGATGTATCCGTAGTCATACGGGTACTGCGTAGAGGTGAACAAGGTGCGGTCGAGACGGATGCGACCGGTCTCATGGTCCATCTCGTACTTATTCTTGTTGCCACGTGGAATCTCGATCGTCACATCGAAGTGCAAGCTCTCAGGCTGTTCTCCCTGGAATGGATTGGTGAAATCGTCGGTCACGAGGGGCCCCTCTTCTTGTATTGGACACGGTGATGATCGACACTGTATCCGTTTGCAGGAGGGATTTTCGTGCCACACTCAGATCAACCTACGTCGAAGCGAGTTATGTCGGCGCCACGACGGCGCATGCCGGGATGGGTACCCGTTACTGTCGGCATCGCAGTGGTCGTCATTGTTGTTGTTGCGGTTATCGTCAGTTCGCTGCGGAGCGGGTCACCTGCGCGCTGGACCGGAGGAGGAATCCTTCCTCATCGCCACGACAACACCGCCCAAGCGGTGCAGCCGGGACGAGGGGTTGTCGCGGCAGTGGCACCGACGACGCCGTCGGCCAAGCCAGTCGCTGCCACGATCGCCAATCGCGTCAAGTCTGCAGGCGCAGCCCCTGGCGTACTGGGCGCTGACATTATGGATGCAGCGACCGGCGAGACCCTCTACCAGTCGGGTCAGAATTCCCTCCTGACTCCAGCTTCCAATCTCAAAGTGCTTACTGCGATTGCGCTGTTGGATTGCACCGACGCCGGGCATCGTTACACGACGAAGGTTGTCGCCAATGGGTCCGCACTGACTTTGGTCGGTGGTGGAGACCCCTACCTGCGTTCGAAGTCTTCGGCCCAGCACCCCGAGTATCCGTCGATGGAAGAACTTGCCAAGCGTACGGCGGCGGCTCTCAAGAAGGCGGGGACGACGAAGGTCACCGTCAACTTCGACGACACCCTGTTTACTGGACCGGATTGGAACGGGGCCTGGCCGGTCGACAACTACTCCGACGAGGTCACTCCAATTACGTCATTGTGGGTCGACGAGGGAATGATCAACAACAGCCCATGGAATCGCAGTAAGACGCCAGCCGTACTTGCTACCAACGCTTTCATCGGCTCGCTTCGTAGCGCCGGGATAACGGTAAATGGTTCGGTTTCTCGTCACAAGGCTGACAGGTCTGCCAGGGAGATTGCGGCGGTGCAGTCGGTCCCGGTGGAGGACCTTGTTACCCGCACCCTGGAGGAGTCAGACAACTCTGCCGCTGAGGTCTTGAGCCGGCAGATGGCTCTTGCTAGTGGCAAGCCGGGATCCTTTGCTGGTGGTACCCAAGCCCTCGAGGAGCACCTCAAGAACATAGGTGCCTGGCAGGACGGTGCGGTGATCCAGGACGGATCGGGATTGTCCCAGGGCAATCGGATCACCGCGTCGATGCTTTCGCGTGCCTGGCGCAAAGTATTGACGACCCCGAAGCTGCAGCCGGTGGCGAATGCGGTACCAGTGGGTCGGGTCTCTGGGACCCTTCATAAACGATTTTCCGATCCGAGCACGGCAGCCGGACGCGGTGTCGTTCACGCCAAAACGGGCAGTCTGCAAGGAGTCATCTCAATGTCGGGGTGGCTGCGTGACGCTGACGGGCGAATTTTGGTGGCTTCCTTCATCATCAATCAGACTGACGGCAGTGCCCGGTCGTGGCTCGACGTCGTTTACGGCAACCTGGCCGGGTGCGGCTGCACCCGCTGATGGCACGACGGGAATTAGGGCCAGCGGCCCTGGCAGTCGCCCAGGCCGTCGAGCGGATGGTGCGAGGGGTTGATCGGTTCGTCGTCGGGTGCTCGGGCGGTCCGGACTCGCTGGCCTTGGCTTTGGCCTCAAAGTGGGCCTCGCGGCGGTGCGAATCTGGCGTGAGGGTCGTCATTGTCGACCATCAATTGCAGCAGGGGTCCGACGAAGTGGCCGAGCGGACCCGGGACTTGCTGGTGCGACGCGGCATGGATGCATGTGTGCGTCGCGTCGACGTTGACGCTGATGACCCCGATGGCCCCGAGGCGGCGGCGCGGACTGCTCGTCGGGCAGCACTGCTCGACGTCGCTGGGGATGAGCCGGTGTTGCTCGGGCACACCCGGGACGATCAGGCCGAGCAGGTGTTGCTTTCTCTGGCCAGGGGCTCCGGGGCGACGTCGCTGGCAGGTATTCGGCCGCGTTCCGGTCAGTTTTGGCATCCGCTGCTAGAGGTGCGACGGGCTCAGACGGTGCAGGCGTGCCGGGAGTGGGAGGTTGAGCCGTGGCAGGACCCTCACAATGGTGATCCACGGTTCCTGCGCTCTCGGGTGCGCACTGAGCTCATGCCGGTTATGGAGGAGGTGCTGGGCCCAGAGGTGGCGGCATCCCTGGCTCGCAGCGCGACCTTGCTGGCAGGGGAAGATGAGGTCGTCGCCCGGGTTGCGCGGATGTGGGCGGATGAGCACGGGGTGAAGGCCAATGAATTGCCCGGTTTGCGTGGGGTTGAGGTCGGCCTGGCGCGCCGCGTCGTCAAGGAGTGGCTGCCGCAGGCGAGGATGGTGCACGTCGATGCCGTTTTGGGCTTGCTCGACGGGCCTGGTGGTGCAGGGGTGGACGTCCCGGGCGGACGCGTCGAGATGAGACAGGGGACTCTGTATCTAGCCCGGCGCCTGTGATGGGACATAAGTCGGTAGGCTGATGGTGTGCGAGCTTCTGACATTCCTGGAGATTTCGACCACGTTCTGTACACCGAGGAGCAGGTGGCCTCCCGTATTCGCGAGGTTGCTGCCCAAATTGACGCTGACTACGCCGGGCGAGAGATCCTTATGGTTGGCGTGCTCAATGGGGCCGTGATGACGATGGCGGATCTATGTCGCGCGATGACCTCCCATATGTCCATGGACTGGATGGCTGTGTCGTCCTATGGGGCTGGGACAAAGTCCAGCGGCGTGGTGCGCATCCTCAAGGACCTCACCAAGGACATCGATGGTCGTGACATTCTCATTGTTGAGGACATCATTGACACCGGGTTGACGCTGAGCTATTTGGTGCAGAACTTGCGTAGCCGCAACCCAAACTCGATTGAGATCATGGCGATGTTCCGCAAGCCCGAGGTTGTTACCTGCCCGCTGGATGTCAAATATGTCGGTTTCGACATCCCAAACGAGTTTGTCGTCGGATATGGCCTTGACTACGCCGATAAGTACCGCAACCTCACGGATGTGGCGACGCTGGCACCGCACGTCTACAAATCCTGAGGATGCGATCCCAAGTCGTGACGCCGTGCCAGTGAACTATTTCTGTTCTGAGCTGTCCGCGGAACGTAGCAAGGGCCGGTTGTTGTCATGCGCTGGTATCGTGACGCTCTGAGTTCCACCCATCATGCCTCTAGGTAGTCTATGAAAAACGCGTCCCGCATCTTCAAAGGTCCTCTGATCTGGATCCTGTTGTGCATCGGCTTGATCATTGTGTTCTTACAGTTTGCCGGATCGGGGAACGGGTATAAGGACATCCCGACTTCTGAGGCTGTCAGCATCATCAACAGCTCCAAGAAGCTGGATAGCGTCACGCTGACTGACGGCGACCAGGTCATCAAGATCACTGAGAACGAGAACAAGAAGTATCGCTCGTACTGGGTTGGCAACCAGTCCGATCAGCTCGTTGACAGGCTCAACGACCGAGTTAAAGCGAAGACGCTGAAGTCGTGGCAGGGTGAGAACCCCGGGCAGAGCATCTGGAAGGCTCTGCTCATCAACTTCTTGCCCTTTGTCATCATCCTGCTGTTTTTCTTGTGGGCCATGAACGCGGCACAGGGCATGGGTGGCCGCGGTGGCGTCATGGGATTTGGTAAGTCCAAGGCCAAGGTGGGTAGCAAAGACACCCCCAAATCGACCTTTGCCGACGTCGCTGGCTGCCAGGAGGCGATCGACGAGCTGCAGGAGATCCGCGAATTCCTCGCCGAGCCGGCGAAGTTCCAGCGGGTGGGTGCGAAGATTCCTAAGGGCGTGCTGCTGTATGGCCCGCCTGGTACTGGTAAAACCCTCCTGGCTCGTGCGGTAGCCGGTGAGGCTGGGGTGCCGTTCTTCTCTATCTCAGGTTCGGATTTCGTCGAGATGTTCGTCGGCGTCGGTGCCTCCCGAGTGCGCGACCTCTTTGAGCAGGCCAAGGAGGCCGCCCCGGCCATCATCTTCATTGATGAGATTGACGCTGTTGGTCGTCATCGTGGTGCCGGTATGGGCGGTGGCCACGACGAGCGTGAGCAGACCTTGAACCAGTTGCTCGTTGAGATGGACGGCTTCGACGTCCATGGCGGCGTCATTCTGATCGCGGCGACGAACCGCCCCGACGTTCTTGACCCGGCTCTGCTACGTCCTGGGCGTTTCGACCGTCAGATCGCAGTGGAGGCTCCGGATCTCGATGGCCGTCTCAAGATTCTCAAGGTTCACGCTCACGGTAAGCCCATGGCCGACGATGTCGACTTGGCGTCGATTGCCCGTCGTACCCCTGGCATGACGGGTGCTGACCTGGCTAACGTCCTCAACGAGGCCGCTTTGCTGACGGCTCGTGCCAACCTGCCGGTGATTGGTAACTCTGAGCTGGACGAAGCTATCGATCGCGTTATTGCTGGACCGCAGAAGAAGACTCGGCTCATGAACGAGCATGAGCGTTTGGTGACCGCTTACCATGAAGGTGGTCACGCTCTGGTGGCCGCGGCCATGCCGGGTACTGACCCGGTGCAGAAGATCACGATCTTGCCGCGTGGTCGGGCGCTGGGCTACACGATGGTCATGCCTGACTCCGACAAGTACTCCCAGACGCGCAGTGAGCTGCTGGACTCGATGGCGTACATGATGGGTGGTCGTGCGGCCGAGGAACTCATCTTTCACGATCCGTCGACGGGTGCCTCCAATGACATTGAGAAGGCCACCAAGGTGGCTCGCGCTCTTGTTACCCAGTATGGCCTGTCGGCTCGCGTCGGCACCGTTCAGCTGGGGTCCGGGGACACTGAGCCTTTCCTCGGCATGACTGCCGGACAGCAGCGTGACTACTCTGACGAGACTGCCAAGATTATTGACGACGAGGTGCGGGAACTTCTCGAGAATGCCCACCAGGAAGCCTTCGATTGCTTGGACGCTAACCGCGAGGTGCTTGACGAGTTGGTGCGTCAGCTTTTCGCACGGGAGACGCTGAGCAAGGCTGAGGTAGCCGATATTTTCAAGCCGCTCAAGCGTTGGCCTGAGCGCGGTGCCTTCACTGGTTCGGACAAGCGTGTCCCCTCGTCTATCCCGCCGGTCAAACCGCCGCAGATCGCTGGCGTGGACGAGGATGCTCCGGAGGTTGGTGCTCCTCGTCGTGGCGTCATCGCCCCGCCGACTCCTGAACCGGGTGGGGATCTACCGGGCGATAATCCTGGTAAGTGGGAACCCCCCTCCGATTGGCAGCCGCCAAGTGTTGGGGGAGGTAAGTCACCCGAGCCGCCAAGCCCGACGCATCCGGGGGAGGGCCCGCAACCTCCGTCAAACGGTAACCCTTGGGGTCCGCCAAGGTCCTGATTATCAACGGCCTGCCGCACATATCGCGGCAGGCCGTCGTTCTAGGCTGTCCGCTGTGAGTTCCATGAAATTGTCCGTTGATCGCGAGCGAGCCGCGGCAGCTATCCGCGAGTTTCTTCTGGCGGTCGGCGAGGATCCCGATCGGGAAGGCCTGCGCGATACTCCAATGCGAGTGGCCCAGGCGGCCGAGGAGCTATTTGGCGGATTGAGCCAAGATCCGGGGGAGTTGCTGGCAACGACCTTCGACATCTCCCACGACGAGATGGTGTTGGTGCGTGATATTGAGTTGCAGTCGATGTGTGAGCACCATCTGCTGCCCTTCATCGGGGTAGCGCACGTCGGTTATATTCCGGCTAGGGACGGCCGGGTGACGGGGTTGAGTAAGATCGCGAGGTTGGTGGAGGTCTATGCGCGTCGACCCCAGGTACAGGAGAGGTTGACGACCCAGGTGGCCGACGCCTTGGTAGAACATTTGGACGCTCGTGGCGTGATCGTGGTTGTTGAGGCCGAGCACATGTGCATGACGACGAGGGGGGTCCGCAAGCCGGGGGCCCGGACGGTGACCTCCGCGGTGCGCGGGATTCTGCGCAACCCAGCGACGCGGGCCGAGGCGATGGGGCTGATCACGGCTGGACGTTGACCATTTCAATGGGCCCTTACCTGGGCCCTGGGGCCTAACGTTTGAAGCTTTGACTTCCCTAGCATGGTAACAGTGTTCAGTGCTGTGGGCGGACCGGCTGCCGCGACGGTGGGTGTGATGACCGGGTTGGCTGAAGGGACACTTATCCTGGCTTTCGTCACACCGAGGCGTTATCGGCGCGGCGACGAGGCCGACCTTCCGGTGCGCAGCCGGTGGTGGGTACCCGTCTGGACGGTTTTCGGACGTTCGCCGGGTGCGGGCTTTCTCGTCTTCGTTGTGTTTTTCGCGCTGGCCCTCATCAGTGGAGGCGGCGGCATCGGCATGGGCGATGTCAAGCGGGCGGTGTTTATCGGCCTCATGGGCTGACGCCGACGCCGTTGTCGGGTCCGGTTGTGAGTACTACGTCGACTCCTGGTGATGCCGGTGATCCGGCTCCTGTGCCCATCGAGCCGACTTCTGGTCACATGCGGTGCGGTGATGTATTCGTGTTCCGTTAGGGTTTTGGCTGCAGCTTTGCGCTTAGTTATTAGTGTTCTCTAGTCAGGTGAGCCCTGGTTGTGGCTCGTGGGGCTTTGTTTGTGTGTGGGATTGGGTAGGTGTTGTGGGAATGTGGAATTGGAAGATGAGGGCGGCAGGTTTTATTGGTGGGCTTGCTGTGGTGTTTGGTTTTGTGGCGTTACCGGCGCACTCTGATGAGAGTGTCACTGTGCCGGTGCCTCTGGTTGATGCGGTGGCGGTGAGCCATTATGAGTCGGCCAAGCGGCAGAAGGAGAAGCCGGGGTCGGTGATTTTAGCGCTGCACGCCGTGCGGCGTCTTCCGTATGCCACGGTGGTGTACTACTCGGTGTCGGTGGACGCTTCGGTGTCTGGCCCGCTTGAGGACTACGGGTACCTCGTCGGACGTGGCGGTGCTCAGGCACACTACAGCGGAACCCTCAGTGCCGATGGTGCCGTTATCGATGTGGGGAATCATAAGCTGTATCGCACGATTGGTGACTTCCAGGGTTGCAAGATGTGCGCTAGCGAGTGGTGGAATGGTGCACCGATATGGGAAATGGCTCCTGGGCATTCCCGGCTTGGTTGGTTTAGTACTCCGCCGTTGCCTGCTGATGTGTCGCGGGTTGATGTCACGGTTGCTAATCGTATTTTTCATGATGTGCCGGTGGGTGATGGGTTGTTGGGTCCCACTATTGATAAAGAGGCGGCGACGGGTCGCTGGAATAAGGGTATGCCGTTGGGTGTGGCTTGGCCGGCACTGGATCCGAAGGATCTGGCTGGTGTCGATGTGTCGAAGTTCGTGAATGCGTTGGTGACTACGACTGGTGATGCTTCCGATGCTAGTCGTGAGCGGGTGACTAAGGAATCCATGAAGATTGATTTGGATGCCAGTGTGCTTTTTGATCTGGACTCTGATGTGGTTAAGCCGGCTGGTCGTCAGATCATTGACCGGACCGCTAAGCAACTTGTTGCTCGCAAGGTGTCGGGGAAGATTGAGGTGACTGGCTATACCGATAGTAGCGGTTCTGCTTCTCATAATCTGGATCTTTCGCGTCGGCGGGCTGCGTCGGTGGCCAAGGTCCTCGGATCGCAGCTATCCAAAGGGATCACCTTGGTTACAGCGGGTAAGGGGGAGGCTGATCCAGTGACCAGTAATGATTCGGAGGCTGGGCGCCGTTTGAACCGTCGGGTCACGATTACTGTCAAGGAGGGATGATGAAGGGTCGTCCGGTTTTCGTTGGCTGTGTGGCTGTGTTGGTTTTGACGGCTTGTGGTGGTGCTGGTGTGTCTGCTGGGTCGCATCCTCATACTGCTGTTGCTTCTTCAAGTGTGTCTGTGGTGGGCATGTCGGCGCCGCCGAGTGCGTCGGTGAGTGTGATGGGTTCGGAGCAGGCTGCGGCTGTGGAGTCGGCGGCGGGTAAGGCGATTCGGGATAAGGTGAAAGAGGATGGTGGCCCAATTCCCAAAGAGGTGGCTAACGTCTCTTTCCATCCGAACCTCGACGATAATGTCGACGTCACAGCGCATGTCGTCTCGATTAAGGCGGGCCCTACGGGCACTGTCCTGACTTTCTGGCTTACCTCGAACACAATTGATCATGCCATGGGTCCGGTCTTTCCCGAGGATTTCCCATCTCTCGTTGACACTGTTGGCGGTGTCAAATACGGGGTGAATTACTTTTCCAAGGCCGGTGATACGTCAAAGTTCGTGGTTGGTAGCGAGGAACCGGAGATTGATGCCAAGAGCGTCTATGTTATGCAGGCGTCGTATCCGCCTTTGCCGAAGTCGGTGACGAAGGTGAAGATCGCGATCGGGTCGGCCAAAACGTCGCCTGATATCCCGGTGACTCGTTGAGGGGACGATGTTGAGGCCTGGGCCCAAGCTAGGCCCAGACTTAGAGCCACGGGCTCAGGCGCGCTTGACAGCTTCGTCGCTATGATCAGCGCGGCATTGTGGAGACTATCGGGATGAGGCCCATGTTGGCCAAGTATTTCGAGAGCACCAGAACGCACCGCGTTTCGTTGAAGCGGTGGCTTCGGGCTGTAAGTGAGTGAGGGATGATGGCCAACAACTATGGCGTGTCGCGTAGGACGTTGCTCGGTGTGGGCGGGTTGATGCTTGGCGTTGGGCTGGTGGGTTGCTCTGATTCGGAGGAGGGTTGGGAATCAGTAACCGTTGATCGCATCACGGTGAGCCATCCCACGGAGTGGGTGGAGAAGCCACCGGAGAATGAAAATTTCACCAAGAATTTCACTGACGGCCCCCATGGCATGCAGATTGCGGGTCATTACAGTGACGACACCGAACCTACGTTGGCATGGTCCGTGCTTGAATTCATGATCCGCGGGACGTTCCAGGGCTACGACCCCAAGGGGTACCAGGAGATCACCGTCAAGGGCGCTGCCAGGGCGATCAAGTGCCCGTTTGACTTCACTTATAAGGGGAAATCTGCGCGAGGGTATTGGCTTGTTGCTTCGGGTGTGTTGCCCACAGAGGGTTCCGCGATCGTGCTTCTCCGTCTTCCCCGCGATGACACGAATCTGGTTGACAAAATTATTGCGTCGATGTCGTTCAAGGCGTGATCTTGCGCCCTGCTTGAGGTGGTAGAGATATGAGGCAAGATACTCGGTCGGCATGGGCGGACCCTACTTTGACGTCGCCGGCACCGAAGCGACGGTCTCGGACGTTTAACGTTGTTTTGGGGGTGTTGCTCACCATCGTTGCAGCAGGCATCGCCGATGTTGTCGTCGTGTGGTCGTGTGCTCTCGTCTATGACACGCGGCTAGGGGCAGCGCTTCTGGGGTGCCTGGGTGCGTTGGTGCTTTCGCATGTATGGGCATCGCGCCGGGCGTTGGCGACGGTGTGGTGGTCATGCGGATTGGTCCTGCTGTGTGTGGTGGGGATGGCCGTGTACGCGTGGGTGCGTGCGGGTCTGAGCCCGGTGGATCCCGTGGTTGTAGAAACGCTTGCTCCGATTCTTCCGGTGGCGGCTTGTACCGCGGTCGGTACGGGGTATGTGTGGCGGTTGTGCGCGCGACTCGTGGCAGACCATCGCAGCTTGTGAACCGGGACTAGGCAGCTGTCTAGCGCGGTGGAGGAGCGGTTCGGTTCCGACGCGTGATGTACGGACATCCGGTTGATCCCATGGTTTGGGCCCGGCTTGGGCCCCGGTTTGGGGCCATGGGCTCAGGTGCGGCTATGGGTTTCTTTTTATGCTCTCCCCTGTATTGGGTAGGTAGTGGAGGGGAGACCCATGCGGACAAGGGACGATCGGGGTGCCGCCGCGCCGGAATACATCGCAATTCTCCTTATTGCGGCTATGTTCACCAGTGCGGTGGCGGTCGGCGTCAAGCCGGAATGGGTGCAGCAGAAGGTGTGCCAGGCCTTGGCGGTTATCTTCGGGAAGGGTTCGTGTGCTCCGGCGAGCCAGGCGAAGCCGCCGGCCCAGCAGCTGCCTAAGCGCTGCTTGATTCACTCCGACGAGAATGCCACGTCAATCTATGCCGAGGGAAAGATCACCTGGGTCACGATCGGTGGGGAAGGTGGATACGGCTACCATTTGGTTGAGTACAGCGATGGTAAAGCTGACGTTGAATTGTTCTATAACGTCGGGGCAAGTGCCGGCGCCGCAGCGCCTGGCTGGAGTAAAGGCCCCGCCAGCCTCGACGCGTCCATCACCGGGTCGGCAAAGTACACGAAGGGTGAGACTGTCCATTACGACAGCGTCGCCGCTGCTCGCGCAGATCGGGACAGCTTGAACAAGTACGCTCGAGAACGTGCGCTGGCGGTCATGCATCTTGGCAGTGCCCCCGATGTCCCCAACTCCCGGCTTTCTTCGACTTCGAGGACAGTAGAAGTCGATGTCAAAGGTAAGGCGACTCTCAAGGTTAAGGCTAAAGTCGGTGGTCACGGTTCAGCCGATGCTGGTGCCAGCGGCAGTGTTAACGGCATTGTTCAGTACATAACTAAGCGTGATTCGAAGACCGGTGCGGTAACGCACACGGTTGAAGCTTTGGGATCGGCTAATGGTGATGCCCATGCGAACGCGGGCGCGACGATGGGTAACCACGGCGTCAAAACACCAACTGTCGGCGGTCATGCCGGGCTTGATGACGATACCTCGGTGTCGGTAACCAAAGACAATTCTGGGAAGATTACAGAGCTTGTCATCACCAAGAGCGGTGCCGAAGGCGCCGATTTCGGCGTGGATGGTGACTTCAAAATTTGAGCTGGGTAAGCCGAGGCTTGTTCCTGGTCCGGGTAAGCCGAGGCTTGTTTCTGGTCCGGGTAAGCCGAGGCCTGTTCCTGGTCCAGTTAGGTGGAAGCCTGAGCCCAATAAGACTCGCGATGCCGGTAACAACGAGGGCCGCCACGGCAAGCAGGGCAAGGGGAGTACTTTGTCTAAGAAGCCGGGTCGCGAGGAGGAGTCCGACGGTGACCACAAGAGTCGTGAGACGACCACCATCCGGGTAGCCGTCAACGACCAGAACCGGAGTCAGGTCGAAAAGTGGCTCGGGGATAACGATGTCGGCCCCTCCAACGCAGTGCCACTGCTGGTCAAGGCGCGGTTTATGAACCCGCTGGACGCTGACGCCACTAACGACTTCGCTAAGTTTCTTTACCAGTCTGAGGACACCCAGATCGACACGCAGACGAGCAGTGAGACTTCCGATTTGAAGGACGATTCATATGACATTTTGGTCGCGAAGGTCGGAGAAAAAGATGCTAGGGAATCCAGCTCGTCCACCGGTCAGATGGGTTATCTCTTGGAGAACGGCAAACGTGTCCCCAAGATTAGTGAGGGGTGCAAGTAAGTGACTCCCCGCAGACCTCGATGAGTGCCTGCGAGGCAGTCCTAGACTCCACTGCATGATCAATGTCGGCTCGGCTACCAACTCGCATCCCGCCCGCACCCTCGTCATGGGGGTCGTCAACGTCACTCCTAACTCGTTCTCTGACGGAGGCATGTGGGCCGATCCTGAGGTGGCCATCCGCCACGCTCGCGACCTCGTTGTCGAAGGAGCTGACATCATCGACGTCGGTGGTGAATCGACCCGTCCGGGCACCGAACGCACCCCCGAGCACGAAGAATTGCGCCGCGTCCTGCCCGTCGTCAAAGCTTTGGTGGCCGACGGGGTAGCCGTCTCCGTCGACACTATGCGCGCCTCAGTGGCCAAGGCTGTTGTCGAGGCAGGAGCCACCATCGTCAACGACGTCTCTGGGGGCAAGGCTGAACCGGAAATCCTTGATGTCGTTGCCGACGCTGGCGTCGATTACGTTCTCATGCACTGGCGCGGTCAATCCGCCACTATGCAGAACCTTGTCGACTATGACGACGTGGTAGCCGACGTCATTTCTGAGACCTCCCAGCAGGTCGACGCAGCTATTGCCGCTGGAATCGACCGTAGGCGCATCATCGTCGACCCGGGCATTGGTTTCTCCAAGACTTCCGAGCACAACTGGCAGCTCATGAACGCCGTTGACGCCTTCCAAGAAGGATTTGCCGACCTTCGTGTCCTGTGGGGAGTTAGTCGCAAGCGCTTCCTTGGTGAACTTCTCGCCCAGAACGGGGAGGACCGTCCGGCCCTCGAACGCGATGCGAGCACCATGGCCCTGTCGACTTATTTCGCCCTTCATCACGCCTGGTGTGTGCGCACCCACGAAGTTCGGGCCAACCGCGACGCCGTGGAGACCGTTGCCCGCCTTCTCGCCTGACGCGGTAATCTGCGCACTTGTCGGTAAAGTCCGATTGTGGCGAACAGGTAACCTTCCGCCATGACCTACGGACAGATCACCCTGACGGGCATCCGTGCCCACGCGAACCACGGCGTGCTTGCCAGCGAGCGTGAACTCGGTCAGCCTTTCAGCGTCGACGTGAGCCTTGACGTCGACATGGATACCGTCTCTGACGACCTCACCCAGGCCGTCAACTATGCGACGGTCGCACAGCGGGTGCTCAACATTCTCACCAGAGAGCCGGTGAGTCTCATCGAAACCCTGGCTGGCAAGATTGCTGACACCGTTCTTGCGATCAGTCCGCGTGTCCATTCTGTCCAGGTAACCGTTCACAAGCCACATGCCCCCGTAGGGGTTGCCCTCGACGACGTAGCCGTCACGTACCGAAAGGATGCCGAGTGAAAACCGTATTCAGCCTGGGTTCCAATATGGGAGACCCTTTTGCCCATCTGCGAGACGCCGTCCGCCTGATCGCCGAAACTCCCGGTATTCACGACGTCGTCGTTTCGCCCGTCTATGTCACCGCTCCGATCGGGGGAGTGGAGCAGGATGACTTCCTCAACCTCATCGTCGTTGCGACTAGCGACCTTCCTCCGTCAGTCCTGTTGGAGCGCGCCCATGTCATCGAGGCAGCCCACGGGCGCGATCACACCATCCCGAATGGTCCTCGCACCCTCGACGTTGATCTCATTCGCGTTGGCGACGAGACCGTCACCACCGACGAGTTGACCCTTCCACACCCCCGTGCACATAAGCGCGCCTTCGTTCTGGTGCCGTGGCGCGACGCCGACCCTGAGGCTGAATTGCCCGGGTACGGTCGGATCGCCGATCTGGTCGCCTCCTTCGATGCTGACGAGCTGGCTGACGCCGTTAAGCCTTATTCGCGTCAGATTGACGTAGCTGGGGTCACCGTTGCAGGAGAATGGGACGAGAGGCACGACGAGGAGGATGTATGACACGGAGCTTGCCACCCGAGTGGGATGACGACCGGCGACCTGGCGGCGGTAACCCTCAAGGCAACATCGCTCCGACCGATTGGAAGGTCATCATCGTGGCGGCCCTGTGCGGGGCCGCCCTGGGATGGTTTGCGCTGAGTATTTATAAGATCAATGACGTTACCGTGCCGATCTTGCCGTGGTCTTTGCCGGTGGTCATCCTTGTTGCCGCCATCGCAACCTGGGGGTACGCGCGGGCTTTCCGTACCAAGGTTGTTGATCCACAACGTGAGGTCGAGGCGAACCAAGGGCTCGTCTCGCTGGCATTGGGTAAAGCGATCGCCCTATCTGGCGCTGCGCTTGTCGGCGCTTGTATCGTGTACGTGCTGACCTTCGTGTGGCATCTCAACATTCCCTATCCGCGCCAGCGCGCCATCGTCGGAGGAGTGACGGCCATCACCTGCGCCGCCATGGCTTGGGCTGGATGGTTCCTGGAAAACGCCTGTAAGGTTCCTAAAGGGCCTGATGATTCTGAAAAGCATCCCAAGGGGTGACGGCGGACAAGATCACGACTCGCCGGGATCCAGTGCTTGACCAGAGGCTAAACGGGCTGTACTTGTGGCCTCCTCGCACGATATGATGATGCCCGTGAGCGGTGAGCATGATCCCAAACGGGTTGAAAAGGACACTGGCGAGCGCAGAGGTGTGCTCGCCCTTCTCATTGTGGCAACGATTGTTGCCGCTGTGTGTGGGGTAGTTCCCTCTATTTGGGCGGTCCGGGCTGGTGTGCTCGTTGCCCTCGTGGGGGCTTGGATTTCTGTCTTTATGGCGTGGCGCCAAGTTGATGCCATTCGCCGGATGCATTTCGACACCCTCAAGGAGCTTCGTCACGCCGCCTCGGAGCAGGAGAAGCGTCATCATGCCGAGTCCATGGAGATGATTGACACCTTCTCGCGTCGGGTTGGCTCTATCTCGAAAACCCTTGCTGATACCCGTGCCAAGCTCGATCGTGCAGAGAGCGAGCTGTCGACCCTACGCGGCGACAAGGCGGCTCTGCAGTACAAGGTCACCGCTGGCAACAAGAAGGTTGCTTCCCTTGAGATGCGTATTATCGAGCTGGAGACAGAGCTTGATGCTCTGCTGGCTGACGGTCGGTCCGGGCGCCTGACCACCCTGCGTACCGTCACTGATGCAGGTGTCCCCACCGCCGAGGAGATCTGGGAGCGCGGTAACGACGCGACTATCGCTGATCTGTCCCGAGTCGCTTTCCCGCGCTTATCTGAGGGGACTCGCGAGACTCGTCGCCAGGCCTGACGCTTAGCTTGCCAAATGTGACGCGGGGTCTAGCTTCCGGCTGGGCCCCGCGTTGTTGCGTCACCCCGATACCAGCTCACTTATCGAGGTCTCCTAGCGTCCATCCCAAGGAGGCAATGGTGGCCTCAACGTCGTCAACTCGAGTGCCGGGAAGCACCGCCTCCAAGACTTGAACGTTGGCGAAGGTCGGGGTGCGCAAGGCCATCCGCCACGGTGTCGTGCTGCCGCGGGACTCTAGCAGGTATCCGGCACGTCCCCAGGGGGCCTCTATAGTCGTCCAGGTGCGTCCCCGAGGGGCCTTGATGGCGGTTGGTAGACGAGTCTCCAGAGGCCCGTCCAAGCTCGGCAGCCGGTCGAGGATCTGACGGCATAGGCTCGACGACACCGCCGCATCGTTACATAACGTTGCCAGTCGTGAGTAGGCGTCACCACGGGGCTCTATGACGACCTCAGGCCACTTCAGCTCGTCGTATACCGCGGTGCGCCGTCGAGTATCTAGGTCGACCCCGCTAGCCCGGGAGACGGGCCCTGATAAACCATAGCGATCGATCATATTCGTGGGTATGACGGCCACGCCGCGCACGCCGACGGTGGCGTCGAGAGCGGTACGCAGTCGCGTCACAAGCGCATTAGCGTCGTCAAGCCACTCACCCAATGCGGGCTGCCATTCACTCTCTGGATGGATCCGAAGTCCCCCGATACGGGTGATCATAGGATGGATTCGATTTCCAGAGCACCTCTGCCAGATCCTTCGGGCGTTTTCAATTGCTGTAGCGATCGCATTTTCAAGGCCAGCATCATCACAGTGATGGCCTACCCATGACAAAAATGTGAAGTGTGAGGTGATTCTGCTGAACTCAGCGAGCAGGGTTCGTATCCATGCCACGCGAGTTGGGATGGTAATGCCCATCGCGTCCTCGATAGCATGGGCTGCGCCGGTCTCACCGATGAATGGAGCTGTCCAGTCATGACGTGATGCAAGCATCGGAATCTGGCGGTAATCGCGAACTTCGAAAAGTTTTTCATCACCGCGGTGAAGGGTGCCGACATTTACCTGGGAAGAGATGATGACGTCGTCATCGACAGTTGTGGCGATAGTGACGAGTCCCGACCGAGTGGGGTGAAGGTGCCCGAGATCTAGCCGAGTCACCTCGTATTTTTTGCCGGGGTCACCATCGGCGGATTGACTAGGATGCGTTAACGGCATCGATCCGATGACGAACATGATCTTTCGCATGGAACTGAACACACGTTGAGGATGCCGCATTGCACGCCTAGATGCATCTTCACGACAACGATTCGTCAACAAAAAACTGGATCCGCCTTGTGATTTTCGTGGTCATGAATATAAGCTGTAGTGTAAAGGCCGAAGTTGTATCTACGGCGCAAGTCTGAAAGGAATGCCATGGCACAGCGTGTGCGTGTTGATCTTGTCGATGATGTGGACGGAAGCCCAGCTGAGGAATCCGTCAATTTCGCTCTTGATGGTGTCAACTATGTGATTGACCTGTCCGCCGAGAACGCCTCCAAACTGCGCGATGCTCTGTCCTTGTGGGTTGATCATGCTCGTCGCACTGGTGGCCGCCGTACTCGTGGTCGTCGCCCAACCGGGGGCCCGACCGCTAACGAGGTTCGTCAGTGGGCCAAGAGCCAAGGCTACGAGGTCTCGGAGCGTGGCCGCGTCTCTAATGAGATCCGTGAGGCCTACCAGCGCACTCACTGATTCCAGTTTATGTGACCGTCTGACAAGGCGAGTCGGTTGCGACGCCGGAGCGGGATAGCTCCGGCGTCGCGCTGTTCTACTTGGGTTGTGCCAGCGGCGTAAACAGGTTTCGCAGATCTGTCGGCAGCGGTTATTAGACTGAGCACACAGGCTGACGGTCCAGTGCCGTCGGTTGGTTGCATGAAAGTTTCACGCGACCGCGGGTAGATCGGTCATCCGGTATTTCCGGGGATTGGTCTGCCCCACATACAAGGAGAGTTCATGTTCGAACGGTTCACCGATCGGGCCCGCCGGGTCGTCGTCCTGGCCCAGGATGAGGCCAAGGCCCTGAACCACAATTACATTGGCACTGAGCACCTGCTGCTCGGGCTCATTAGCGAGGGCGAGGGAGTCGCTGCCAAGGCTCTCGAGTCCCTTGACATTTCACTGGAGGCTGTTCGCGCCCAGGTGGAGGAGATTATTGGTCACGGCACTTCGACGCCGACGGGCCATATTCCCTTTACCCCGCGTGCCAAGAAGGTTCTTGAGCTGAGCCTGCGCGAAGCCCTCCAGATGAATCATTCGTACATTGGCACCGAGCACATTCTGCTTGGCCTTATCCGGGAGGGAGAAGGCGTCGCTGCTCAGGTACTGATCCGGCTGGGTGCTGACCTCAACACGGTGCGCAATAGCGTCTTGCAACTGTTGCAGGGATATCAGGGCGACGAGCGTCAGGCCGCCACTTCCGGTGCCCCCGAGGCCGGACCGCAGCAGTCCTCGGCGACGATTCTTGACCAATTCGGTCGCAACCTTACCGAGGCCGCCCGCGACGGCGAGCTCGACCCGGTTATCGGGCGTGAGAGGGAAATCGAACGAGTCATGGTGGTGCTGAGCCGGCGCACCAAGAATAACCCGGTTCTTATTGGTGAGCCTGGCGTCGGTAAGTCTGCTTGTGTCGAGGGCCTGGCTCAGGCCATCGTGCGTGGAGACGTTCCCGAGACTCTGCGTGACAAGAAGATTTACTCCCTGGACCTTGGCTCCATGGTTGCGGGATCGCGTTACCGCGGTGATTTCGAGGAGAGGATGAAGAAGGTCCTCAAGGAGATAAAAAATCGCGGGGACATCATCCTGTTCATCGACGAGATCCACACCCTTGTCGGCGCCGGTGCCGCTGAAGGGGCAATCGACGCTGCCAGCATGCTCAAGCCGATGCTGGCTCGCGGCGAGCTGCAGACTATCGGTGCGACGACCCTTGATGAGTACCGTAAGTACATCGAGAAGGACGCCGCCCTGGAGCGTCGCTTCCAGCCGATCCAGGTAGACGAGCCCTCGATCCCCCTGGCCATCGAGATCCTTAAGGGTCTGCGCGACCGGTACGAGGCCCACCACAAGATCACCATCACCGACGAGGCAATCACCTCCGCAGCGAATCTTGCGTCCCGTTACATCCAAGACCGCTTCCTGCCAGACAAGGCCATCGATCTCATTGACGAGGCCGGTGCCCGGATGAACATCCGCCGCATGACGGCCCCGCCGGATCTGCGCGAGTTCGACGAGCGGATTGCTCGTGTGCGAGTGGAGAAAGAGGCCGCCATCGACGCCCAGGATTTCGAGCGTGCTGCTGGGCTGCGCGACGACGAAAAGAAACTTCTCGCCGAGCGTGAGGCCAAGGAGGAGGAGTGGAAGCAGGGTGACGAGTCGGTGCCAGCCGTGGTCGGCCCTGATGAGATCGCCGAGGTGCTCTCTGGAGCTACCGGAATTCCGGTCTTCAAGCTCACGGAGGAGGAATCCCAGCGTCTGCTCCACATGGAGGACGAGATCGGCAAGCGTTACGTCGGCCAGGAGGACGCCGTTAAGGCCCTGTGCCGCTCTATCCGACGTACCCGTGCCGGCCTCAAGGACCCGAAGCGTCCGGCAGGTTCGTTCATTTTTGCTGGCCCGTCGGGTGTTGGTAAGACCGAGCTCACCAAGGCGCTCACCGAGTTCCTCTTTGGCGACGAGGACGCCCTCATCACCCTCGACATGAGCGAGTACTCCGAGAAACACACCGCTTCGCGGATGTTTGGGTCCCCGCCTGGATTCGTCGGGTACGAGGAGGGCGGCCAGCTCACCGAGAAGGTGCGCCGCAAGCCGTTCAGCGTCATTCTCTTTGACGAGATTGAAAAGGCCCACCCCGATATCTTCAACTCTCTGTTGCAGATTCTTGACGAGGGACGTCTTACTGACGCCCAGGGCCGTGTAGTGGACTTTAAGAACACCGTCATTGTGCTGACGACCAACCTTGGCACCCGCGACATTTCCAAATCAGTCAATCTCGGCTTTTCCAAGGCCGACGACGTCGAGTCTAGCTACGAGAAGATGAAGGCCAAGGTTACCGAGGAGCTCAAGGGACACTTCCGTCCCGAGTTCCTCAACCGCCTTGACGAGATCATCGTCTTCCATCAGCTCACCCAGCCCGACATCCTACGGATTGTCGACCTCATGGTGGGGCAACTGGAGGATCGTCTGGCCGACAAGGACATGGGTATCGAGGTCACTCCGGCTGCCAAGGAACTGCTGTCCACGCGTGGTTTCGACCCGCTGCTCGGTGCTCGTCCGCTGCGCCGGACGATCCAGCGCGACATCGAGGACGTCCTAGCCGAGAAGATCCTCTTCGGGGAGGTCAAACCTGGTCAGATCGTGGTGGTCGATGCTGCTCCGGAGGGTTCCGAGGAGCCGTTCGTCTTCACCGGCACGGAGCGCTCAGAGCTGCCTGACGAGGTTCCTCCTGAGCTCACCTCTTCGGCAGGGGAAAATAACAGGGGGCAGCAGGGCTGATTCCCTGATAACGATGGCCGTGGCCCGGTGCATTATGCGCCGGGCCCGTTCCTCACACCAGCACCGCCTGCAGGGCGAAGGACACCAACCAGTGAGTAGCCATGAAATCGCCATGGGTGATTTGGTGGGAGACTTCGTTGATCTGGCGGGCAGTGGCTTTCTCGATACGATGGCGGGAGCCTTCGGCAAGCCACGTGGCCAGTGCGCGCAGCTGCCAGGCTCGTGACAAGCTCAGCCCATATAGGTGAGCAAGCTTGCCGTCCGTGCCGTCTGTCACCCTGGGCACGTTCAGGAGATTATCGTCAGACTGTCCCAGACGCGGCAGGAATGTGTGTAGCCACGTCCCGAACTCATTGGTTCGACCCTCGACGTCATACACCCGAGCCATGAGGTGGGCCTCGCTCAACGCCGCCGACAAAAAGTCATTGCCACTCGGCTCCCACGAAGACGGGTAGTGAACGTCGGCGTCGAACAAGCGATGAGAGTGTTCCACAATGGCTTCGATGACCTCAGGGCGTTGCAGCGACCGGGCAGCGTCCAGACACAGACCGATGCCGAAGGCGGTGTTGTCGTGGGTGCCAGTGCGTACCGGGAAGGTGAGGGTCGGCAGCCACGCGAGCAGATTCTCGAAAACTTGAAGGCTGATAATGCGGGTGGCCGACGCCCACGTCGTGCCCGTGAGGGGAGCACACTGGGCAGCGAGCAGGGTTGCCCATCCCCAGCCGTAGGGACGCTCGTACCCGCGATGAATACGCAGATACTCGGCCTCCACGCGAGCGTTCTCGTCGGTCAGACGGTCATTGAGAACGCCGTTCAAGGCGTCGATTGTTGTGTGGTCGATCACCTGATTCGCGCAACGGAGCAGGGTGACCGCCGACCACTGCATGTGGACCGACGAGTGCCAGTCCAAGCAACCGTGGAAGGCCGGGTGGAGGCGCCATGGAGTGACGTCGACATCGTCTGGTCCCGAGGATTGGTGGGCTGACCCCCACGGGAAGGGACGATTGAGTCCGTCAATGATGGTTTTCGCCCAGATTGGGGCGTCATCGTCGAGAGTCATAGCAAACCTCCTGGGAAGCAGCACAGGTACATAATGAGGATGGTGCAGACCAGTAGCGGAACTGCAGTGGGTATCTGCGCCTTAATCGGACCATAGCTATCGTCGAGCTCAAGTAGAGCGGCCGGAACAAGATTGAAGTTCGCAGCCATCGGCGTGCACAGGGTGCCGCAGAACCCCGCCAGCATACCCATGGCGAAGACGGCGGCCATATTGCCGTGGAAGTGTTGGATGAGCAGCGGCCAACCGACGGCAGCAGTCATCACTGGGAAAGCCGCGAAAGCGTTACCCATAATGAGGGTGAACAAGGCCATCCCAAGGCAGTAGACGCACACCGCTGCGAAGAGACTTTCTGAAGGAAGGATCCACGAGGTGATACGCCCCACCGCATCGCCGACACCGGCGTTGTTGAATAAGGTGCCAAGGGTCGCCAGGAACTGCGGCAAGATAGCTGCCCATCCGATATGACCGAGCAATCGGTCTCCCTCTTTGAAAGCCACCACTGGTGAACGCACCTTGAACATAATCATGGCTGTGACAAGGGCAATAACGGACGCCGCTCCTAGACCAATGATCGTTGCCATGCCGGTTTCTAGTAGCGGCGACCCGTCAAACGACACGTTGCGCATCCCAGCCACTGCGAAAATGGCAGCCACGAACGGGATGATGAGGGCAAGCATGAAGAGTTTGTTGCCGAATTTCTTTGCTGACTTTTCTCGCTCGGCCTCGGTGGTCGTCTCGGTAGAGCCGCGACCCGGAAAGCGACAAGCGGCCAGCACAACCAGGAGGAGCACCGCAATACCCTCGACGAGAGCAGGTGCAGTCTTGTTGATGACAAAGCTGCCGTAGCCAAATGAGAAGGCCAAGATTGCCCAAAAAGCGGCCGACCCGAAGCGCTTGTTGTCCTCGCGGTCCCGCAGCCGGACGAGCGCGGTGACGAGGAAAAGGAATCCACACAACCAGTAGAACCATTCCACCTTAATCATTCGTGGACCCCCTGCTCCGGGTTGCCTCCGGAGGGCAGGCTGACGGTGTGGCCAGGCTCAGGGACCTCATCGATGTCGACGTTGTCGCCTCCCTCGGCAGCCATCTTGGCGAGTTTGCGGTCCAACAACCACAGTCGGGGTGCATGGATGAGGAAGGCACAAATGGCCGTCGGAATGGCCCACAAAGCGATTTGGAGAGCCTCGAGTTTGAGGTTGTAGGTGGCATCAACGAATCCAGTGATGAGCAGAATCGACCCGATGGCAATGAACACGTCCTCGCCGAAGAACAGTCCGATGGTGTCTGCTGAGGACGCGTAGGAGCGCAGTTTCTCGCGCATCTTGCGGGTGTATCGCGGGTGGGTGCGTCGAGCCGCAGCCTCAGCCATCGGTACGACGAGGGGACGCACCGCCTGGGCTGGCCCACCAATGGACGACAGCCCTACAGCTGCGGTGATCTGACGCACAGCAAGGTAGACGGCAAGGAGTTTTCCGGCCGTCATGGACTTCATCTTCGACATCAAGCGGCCGGCCTGCTGCATGAGACCGTGGCGTTCGAGCAACCCGATAACGGGTAACACGACGATGAAGACCGTCACGGAACGCGAACTGGCGAATCCAGTTCCGAAGGTCTCGATGAGCTTGACCGGTGACATTCCGGCGATGAGGCCGGCAGCGATTCCTGCGACGGCTACCACGAGCATGGCATTGAGCCGCAAGGCAAAGCCGATGACGACGATCGCCACGGCGAGTAAAACCCACATGGTGCGCTCCTCTCGTGTTCTGGGGTGTTGTGGCGTCACTTTAGAAGCGATCGGACCGCCTGAAGGTGTCTCTACCCAGAAAACGTGTTGACCGGGAGGGATCTCGGCGCCACCCTTATGTCATGGCAACTGTTGATCTCAACGCGGACATGGGGGAATCTTTCGGATCGTGGAAGACAGGTGACGATGAGTCCCTGCTGGGAATTGTCACCTCCGCAAATGTGGCCTGCGGATTCCATGCTGGTGACGCCGTCGTCATGGGCCAGACTTGTAAGGCTGCTGCGGAACACGGGGTGTGCATCGGCGCCCACGTGTCTTACCGGGACCTCGCCGGGTTTGGTCGCAACTTCATCGACGTTGACCCTGGACGGTTGCGCGATGAGGTCATTTACCAGTTGTCGGCACTGCGTGGAATTGCTGCAGTCCATGGCGCCTCGGTGCGCTACGTCAAGCCTCACGGCGCCCTGTACAACACGATCGTTCACCACCAGGCTCAGGCCAAGGCAGTCGTCGAGGCGATTGACGCTGTCAACTCCGCCACGGGTGCCGATATGGCCATTTTAGGCTTGCCGGGAGCTCTTGTCCTTGACCTCGCTGAGCAGCAGGGCGTCCGTACTCTGAGTGAGGCGTTCGCCGATCGGGCTTACAACCCCGATGGCACCTTGGTATCACGTCGCCAGGAGGGGTCAGTGTTGCATGATCCGGGCGAGGTCGCTGAGCGCGTTGTGACGCTGGTGACTCAGGGATCGGTAACGGCTATCGACGGCACCAAGGTACCGATTAAGGCAGATTCGGTGTGTGTTCATGGTGACACCCCGGGAGCTGTTGCGATGGCTACGGCAGTGCGTGATCGCCTTGCCTCCACCGGGATCGAACTGCGGGCTGCCGCATGAGGTTGTTGCCGGCTGGACGGACGGCAGTGCTCGTCGAATTGGATGATGCCGGTCAGCGTCGTCGCCTGCATCGGACTTTGAGTGAGCATCCGGCGGTGGGAACGGTCGATCTCGTCCCGGCCCAGACGACGGTGCTCATCGACGTCGAGTCGCCCGATCAGTTACCGGCAGCTGTCGCTCACGTCCAGGAGTTTATCGCCGCAGGATTGGACTGGGTTGAACAAGGAGCGCGGGAAATCGTCGAGGTGCCAGTTCGCTATGACGGGCTGGACCTATCTGACGTGGCGGAATTGCTCAGTATGACCACGGACGAGTTGGTGAAGCGCCACAGCGATCAGCAATGGACGGTGGAATTTGCCGGGTTCATGCCTGGATTTGGGTATATGTCCGGAGCTGATTGGCCGTACCGGATCCCGCGTCGGGATAGCCCTCGAACCAGGATTCCGCCGGGCAGTATCGCCTTGGCTGATGGATTCACCGGCGTCTACCCGCAAGCCTCCCCGGGCGGCTGGCAGATTATTGGCACGACTGACGCAATCTTGTGGGATGAGAAGGCTGACCCGCCAGCTCTACTACTCCCGGGAGCCGTCATCAGATTCGAGGTGGTGGACTCATGACCCACTTCGTAGTGGAGACAGCCGGGCCGAGAACCCTCATTGAGGACGCTGGCCGTCGAGGCTGGGCGGATCTAGGAATCAGTGGCTGCGGAGCATGGGATCGCCGGGCCTATCTGGACGGTGCTCGGCTCGTCGGTAATGGTGCTGGATTGGGGTGTCTGGAGATTCTGCTCGGACCGGTGCGGCTGAGATGTGTCGGGGGTCCTGTCCTCGTTGCGGTGACAGGGGCGGATGCCCAGATCGATTTGGATGGAGCGCCGCGCCCTAGCGGCTGGGGATTTCTCGTTACAGATGGTCAGACGGTGAGCATCGCCATGCCAGCAACCGGTTTGCGGAGCTACTTTTCTGTGACCGGAGGAATTAACGCGTCGCCCACCTTTGCCAGCGTCTCGGCTGATCCGACCCGTGGGATGGGCCCGGCCCCGCTGAAGGCAGGCGACCGTGTGAGCGTCGGTGATGGCCCAGCTGGTCTCATCTCGACGACTCCTGTCGACATTCAGCAGGCACCAACGGAACTCGTCCTTCATGGGGTATGGGGACCTCGCGACGATTGGTTTAGCGATGCTGGGCGGCGTTCCCTCGAGCAGACACCGTGGCGAGTCGCACAGGCGAGCGACCGAGTGGGCACGCGGTTGGAAGGACCTTCCCTGGAAAGAGCGGTGACCGGGGAGTTAACGAGTGAGCCGGTGATGCGAGGCGCGATCCAGGTACCTACCTCGGGAGTGCCTCTGGTCTTTGGGCCGGACCATCCGACGACTGGAGGTTATCCAGTTATTGGGGTTGTTGATCCAGAGGATGCTGACCGTCTTGCTCAGGCTCGGGCAGGGGTCGTCGTGAGGTTCGCGATGACCGCTCATGACTGGTGACGAGTATGACGTTGAAGTGTTAGCTATAAGCATAATGCCTAGTCCAAGGCTTGTTTATGACGTAATCGTGCAGGTTTCAGTGACGATGCGGTACGTGTCCCCGTCGACCTGCGGGAGGTACGATCGTCTCTTGGCCTAACTTCTTCTTTCCCTAGGAGACCCCTTGTCGCCTGAGCAGTCGTCCGTTGCCCATGTCGAACACCTTGCCCGGGACAGAGACGGGCACGTCGTCACTGAGGAGCAGGCCTGGAGCGCCCTGTGGGCCCTTCTTATCGGCTTCTTTATGATCCTCGTAGATACGTCGATCGTCACGACCGCTCTGCCGGCGACCATCCGCGCGCTCAACGCCAACCTCAACCAAGGCGTGTGGATCACGAGTGCTTACCTACTCACTTATGCCGTCCCGCTGCTGATTACCGGACGTATGGGTGATCGCTGGGGACCGCATCGTATGTACATCATCGGCATGCTCGTCTTCGGAGTTTCTTCACTGGCATGTGGTCTGTCCCCGACGATTGGCGTCCTCATCGCTGCTCGGGCGGTTCAGGGCATCGGAGCTGCCCTTATGACCCCACAGTCTCTGTCGATGATTACCCGACTTTTCCCACCGGAGAAGCGCGGTGCTGCCATGGGCCTGTGGGGAGCCACTGCCGGTGTCGCGAGTTTCGTCGGTCCTGTGCTCGGCGGCATCCTTGTTGACACCCTGGGCTGGGAGTGGATCTTCTTCGTCAACGTCCCGGTTACCGTCATCGGGTTGTGGCTGGCTATCCGTAATGTGCCTGCTCTCGAAACCCACGGCCATGCCTTCGATTGGTGTGGCGTCGTCTTGTCGGGTATCGGCATGACCCTGCTGGTTTTCGGTATTCAGGAGGGAGAACAGTACAACTGGGGGACGATCACCGGCATCATTTCCGTGCCGCTGCTCATCGTCCTCGGTGTGGTCTTTATGGTGCTCTTCGTCGTCTCACAGACGCAGTGGGCGCAATCCCGCTTGCATGCTCGTTCGACCAACTTTGAACCACTGGTTCCGCTGCGACTGTTTACCAAGCGCAATTTCACTCTCGCCAATATCGCGATTTTCCTCGTCGGCATGCTTGTAACTTCCTACTTTCTGCCGACGGCCATCTATCTGCAGAACGTGCCTGGCAAGTCCCCGACGGTGGCCGCCCTGTTGTTGATTCCAACCGCTGTCGTCTCCGGCGTGCTGTCTCCGGTTGTTGGACGGGTCCTCCAGCACCGTCGGTCTGGCCGGATGGCTGCGATTGGCGTCTCGCTATATGTGATTTCCTCCATCGGATGGTGGCTGTTCACAGTGCCGTCCACCGGTCTGTGGGTGTTCCCGCTGCTATCTGTCATCACCGGCGTTGGTGCGGCTCTTACCTGGAGTCCGATTTCCCTGGTTGGTACCGATGACCTCGGTCAGGCCGACGCTGGAGCCGGTTCAGGTGTTTATAACGCCACCCGTCAGGTCGGGTCAGCGCTGGGATCGGCTTTTATCGCGATGATGATGGATGCCCGAATCATGGCTCGCCACGATCTGGGGCGAGGTCTCGGTGAGTCGATGTTTATCACGATTACTGCTGGAACGATCTGCGTAATCGTCTGTGCATTCTTTGCGAACTTTCAGCGTTCGCGCCAGCGCAATTCTTGAGCGTACTCATCTGTGAGGCCGGTGGACCGCGCAGGGACGCCCTTCGCTGGACCCGTAGGATGACCATATGAGGATTGCCATCGGAGGGTTCGCCGGTCTTATCGGCACAGCGCTGGTGCAACGTCTGCGCAAAGAAGGCCATGACGTCGTCACGTTGACTCGTCATGAACCCATCCAGCCCTCTGATCGACGCTGGGATCTTGACACCCTCTCCATCGCGCCGCCTTTCCTTGACGACGTTGACGCTGTGGTCAACTTGGCCGGAGCACCGATCGCTGATGGACGCTGGACTGATGAACGCAAGACTCGCATCCTTGCCTCCCGCATCGACTCGACACGCGTTGTCGTCCGCGCCTTAGCATCCTCGCCGCGCTGCAGGATCTTCCTCAATGGTTCGGCGGTCGGTTACTATGGTCCGCACGGCGATGAATGGCTTGACGAGAACGATCCCGCCGGTGCGGGATTCCTGGCCGAGGTGTGCCAACGCTGGGAGACAGCCGCAAACTCTGCCCCTGACGGGGTGCGGGTAGCGACCCTGCGAACCGGTCATGTCGTGAGTTCCTTTGGCGGCATGTTGGGCAAGGAGCGACCGTTCTTCCAATTCGGCCTGGGCGGCAAGATCCGCGACGGAAGTCAATACATGTCGTGGATTAGCCTGCACGATCACGTATCGGCAATGATGAAGATTCTGACTGACGACACTATGAGCGGGCCGGTGAACCTCGTGAGTCCGAACCCGTGCACCAATGCCGAGTTCACCACGGCGTTGGCTCAGGCGATGCACCGTCCGTCTGTAATCCCATTCCCGGTTCCGGCAGCAAAGATGATCTTCGGGTCTCAACTCGTCGACGAAGCGCTGTGTTCGGGGCAGCGGGTTAAGCCAGCCAAACTCCTTGAGCACGAATTCGAGTTTCGTGACACCTCCATTACCGAGTCAATAACTTCAGCACTTGCAGGACGCCGATGAGTCAGAATAACCAACGTCCCGACGGTTTCTCTCGCCCCGATGAGTGGGGATCGTGGCAGGACGAACCACAGCAGAACCACGGCGATGCGTCAGGGGCGGCTTCACACGCTAGACCGGCGCAACGAGACGAGTCGACGGCATCTCAGCCTGAGCCTTACCGCTCGGTTGACGTAGACCCCTCATGGGCGCCTCCCTCGGCGTCGTACCAGCAGGCGACTCCCCGACCGGTTGCCCGAGTGAAGCGTCACAGTGATGTTCCGGTCGTCACGTGGACCCTCATTGGTATCTGTTTCCTGGTGTGGGTGGGGGAGTGGTTAAGCCCTCAGGTGGGTGAGGCCGTTGTGTTGGCCCCACGAGTCGGATTCACCGAGCCGTGGCGATTCGTCACTTCGATGTTCGGGCACGCGCTGAGTATCTTCCATATTGGCTTCAATATGTACGCGTTGTGGGCCCTTGGCCGATCTCTAGAGCCCTTCCTCGGACGCGCCAGGTTCCTCGCTGCTTACCTCATGTCTGGCCTGGGTGGTGGGGCGCTGTTCTGCCTGATGGCCACTGCGGATGGGGGCAGGGCGATCTTGCCGAACGTTGATGACGGTGTCGTCGGGGCCTCGGGTGCGATTTTTGGTCTCTTCGGTGTGCTGCTCATCGTGCAGCGACGCCTCGGGGCCTCGACGCGGGAATTATGGGTCGTATTGGCTATTAACGCCGCCCTGTTGCTTTTCATCTCTGGGATCGCATGGCAGGCCCACCTTGGGGGTTTTCTCGTCGGAATGATGTGCGGGGTTATTTTCTTCGAGGACCCCAAACGTATTCAGGCAGGCAAGTCCGCGCGGACATGGCCTCGAATGGCTTTGTTACTGTTTACCATGGTGGCCGCGCTGGTGGTCAAATATCTGGTGATCTGATACGCGTTTGGTGGCGGTCAGGAAATGGTGAGATCGGCGAGATCAGCTGGTCGGTGACGTGCGATGTGTAGCCCCTCCTGAACGGCCCACATGGCCCACTGGTCGCGAAATTCTGGGTCCCGGGCTAGGGCCCGGTGGCGCCTGAGCGGTGCGGAGACTTCGCACCACACTCGCAAGGATGCCAAAGGTGCATTCGTCGGCGTCAGTACCCCGCAGCCCTCGATAACGAGGGGACGATTCGCATTCAGGATGACTTCGTCGTCGAAGCGGTTTTGATACCAGTCCCATCGCCGGTACCGGCGTCTAGCGACGAGATCACGCAGATCCCACACTGCTGACAATCCGGACCAGCCGGGGTACAGGTCGTCAGCGTGGACGAGCTGCCAGTCGGCATGGTGACAGATGAGGGTATTGGCTAAGGTAGTTTTGCCTGCTCCAGAGCGCCCATCGATGAGGACAACCGGCTGCCCGTGTCGTAAAGGTTCGGCAAGGATGAGTTCTTCCAGAAGGTCAAAGCGGTTGGCGTCAATGAGCACCTCACCAGTCTCGTCGCCTTGGGCCAGGGAAAGCAACGATGGAGGCGGTCAGCCCGTCATCAGGTAAGTAGTTCCACGCAGTAGCCCCAAGCTATCAGCGCCGTTGCGCTTATGCAGCAAGATACCCAGCCCGCTCAACGAGTACCGCGATGCGGACTCGACTGTCGACGTCGAGCTTGGTCTGAATCGTCGACAGATGCGCCTTGACGGTGCTTGCCGAAACGTTTAACCGCGCGGCGATGGCGTCATTGGTTAGTCCCTCGGCCACCGCTATTGCAACCTCTCGCTCCCGGTCAGTGAGGGCGGAAAGGGTCTTGCGGGCAGCCCCGCGGACCCGTCTACCAGCGTCGCCCCGCAACTGTTCCAGAAGTTGGCGGGTCGACGTCGGGGACATGAAGGCATCCCCAGCGTGGACCGCACGCACGGCATTGACGATGTCATCAGGTGAGGAGGCTTTCAGTAGGAACCCCGATGCCCCGGCGTGAACCGCGTCGGTGATGGCCGCGTCGGCGGTGACGGTAGTGAGGACGACGACCTTGGGTGAACTCGGCGAATGGGTGATTCGCGATGTTGCTTCCACACCACTCATTCCGGGCATTCGCAGGTCCATGAGGACCACATCGGCCTGGGGAGCCTGCCTCACGGCTCCGTCGCCGTCACTGGCCTCACCGACCACCTCAAGGTCATCAGCGGCCTCAAGGATCTGGCGCACAGCCCTGCGTACGAGCGTGTCGTCGTCGACGAGTAAGACGCGAACGGGCAGCATGGCCACATCCTATGATGTCTATCGTTTGCGATCCGTCGCGGCACCACTGTGGTCTATTGGAAACGGGCGGGGATGATTATCACTGCCACGGGATGTCCACATGGACGTGGAACAGATTGTCATCAAGACCGTAGTGAAGGCTGCCCCCAAGTAGCTCGACACGCTCGGTGATCCCCCTAAGCCCGCGGGAATGGGCACTCGGCCCACCAGCCCATCCACCGATGTAGCCGTTCGTCGCGTCGATGCTGATTCCGTCTCGGGGATTTCCGCGTATGCGCAGGGTCGTCGTCTGCCCGGGTGCGTGCTTGGCCGCGTTAGTGAGCAGCTCCTGAACGATGCGGTAGACGGCCCTCGACACAGCGGGATCGACGCGATCGGCGTCCTCAATGAAGACGCTCGAATTGAGAGGCTGACCGGCGCCGAAGGACTCGTCAATGACCTCGGCCAGTTTCGACAGGGGCAAGTCCGGTGTCACGCGGGACTCGGTAAGCACCGACAGCAGGGAATGCAGGTCATTGACGGCTGCAGCTGCCCCAGCCTGTACCTCGTGGGCGGCCTTGACGACGTCCGGATTGTCCCGAAGTTGAGTCTCTAGCGCCCCGGACTGCAGGCTGAGAAGGGACAATCTATGGCCGAGTTGATCGTGGATTTCCTGAGCGATGCGCTCGCGTTCTTCACGGCGTGACAGTTCGTCGCCGAGTTTGGCGTTGGTGGCCTGCGCGACGTCGCGCTCCCGGGTAAGTGAGGTCGTCGCGCGTTGGGTGCGGCGCCACAGCCCCGAACCAATGGAGATGATGAGCCCGGCGGCGATGAAGGCCGCAACGGTGAACCAAGAGACTGTCAGGTCAGCAGCGTCAGGGGTGTTTGCTGGGGACAAGAGAGTTTTGATCGTCGACGCGGCTTTCGGAGACCTGGCGGCGTCCACAATTCCCACGATGGTGGTCGTGATCGTCACGGCTGCGGTGGCCCACCATGATGCTGCGCCACGTCGTCGTCCCAGCAAACATGCCAGGGCGATGAGAGGAACAGTGTTACCGATCGGTAGGACCAGGCTGATTGCCGCTGTGACGAGGGTGATCGTGAATGGTTGACGATGTCGCCATAGCAGCCAGACCGGCAAAACCATATCTGCGACGAGGGCGGCGACTCCGTGCAGCACGGTGAGACCGGAGGGATTCTGCGCCGTCATGCGGAGGGCCAGTGGACAGAACGCGGTCGAGGTGAAGCATCCGAGTATTCCGATGGCGATGAGGACGATGGACAGCCAAACAGCGGGCCTGCGATCGTCGCCCACGACTTCGTACTCGATCATGCCCTCATCCTAAGGGCGGTTTCGGTAGGGCTGCCTCGACCGGATGGGCGAAAACACCTGCCCAATCGGCCACCTGCGGTCTGTCCGTTCGGCCGATGCGGGAGGGCCCGATCCCGGGATGCACTGGTGTGGAGCCGAAAGGAGACACCAATGTCCAATGACCAGCAACCACCCCACTACCCACAACCGCAATACCCGGGAGAAGGTCCGCAAAGTCAGTCCAACCCCCAATATGCCCTGAACTCAGGCGGAATGCCGCCGTCGAAGCCAAAAAAGCCGATCTACAAGCGGGTGTGGTTCTGGATTGTTATCGCCGTCGTCATTCTGGGGATTTTCGCAGCTCTGGGAGGAGGGTCGAAAGGAGGTGACGAGCAGAAATCCGGTAGCGACAAGGCCGCGTCGGCCCCAGCTACGAGCCAGGCCAAGGAGGCTGACAAGTCTGCGGGAAAGCCCGCTGAGAAGCCTGCCGCGAAGACCACCGACGAGGATCAAGTCAAAGGTGATCTTGCCCTGCTCAAGGGTTGGAAGTTGAAAAAGGACGAGTTCTCTGCCCATGTGACGGGGTACGTGCGCAACAACTCTGACGAGTCGATCAACAACTACATCCAGATCGAATTCAACGCCTATGACGCGTCCGGCAGCAACACGGACACCTGTCTGGCCAACACCAACACCATCGATGCCCACGGCAAGTGGAAGTTCGATGCGATTTGTTCCCAAAACCCTAGTGAGATCAAGACCGTGAAATTGAAGGACCTCACCGGAGCCTGATCAGCCCGAGGTTCAGCCACTGTCATGGATCACAGTGGCTGAACCTCGTTATGTCGGGGTGGGAGTTAGGCACGCATCTGGATTTTGATCTGGGTGACTTTGGTGCTGGCTTTCCGGCAAGAAGGTCATCGCAATTTTGTGTATTGACCGCTAGCGATGAGCCTTAACAGGTGCGCGATCGTCAGCCATCCATCCCCATCACCTCGTTGTAGAGCCGGGTGGTGTGTAAGGCGATGTAGTTGATTTCGGCTTTCGTCAGGTCGTTGCCGATCACTTTCGACATGTGCTCGGCCACTTGGCTAGCTGCCAATGTGGCTTCTGCGTAGCGATCTGACATGAGCCCCACAATGTCCAGGTCAACGTGAGAGAGCTGCTTGTTGTCCGAGGCCCGAGCGAACAGATAGCGAAGGTGGGTGACGAAGCGGGATGCGCTCATGGACGAACGGTCGATCTCAACGTGCCACAGGTCCTCCAGCTCGGTGAAAACGTCGCAGATCGTCTGGGTCATCGACATGGTCCGCGAAACGTCTTTACTGTCCCACCGCTGATTGATGAAGTGCAGGGAGAATGCCACCCATTCCTCGGGTTGCAGATGGATTCCGAGAGCACCGTCGACGATTTCGACAGCGCGTCGGCCCAGTTCCGCCTCATCGGGATAGAGCTGACGGACTTCCCATTCCAAGGGAAAGTCGATGACGGCCCCCTGCTTAGCTCGGTGCACAGCTGCGACGAGGTGATCGAGGATGGGCAGCATCATCCGTCGGGCATGGGGAGTGCCCAGCTCTTCGCGCGCCAATTCGACGATTGCCTGTGCCACTCGCACCTCGGTGTGAGTGGCGTTCGTTAGCAGTGATGCGATGGCGGTCGTGCGATAGGCACCCTCTGCGACATATCGCTGGGCCGACGAGGCATCGACGATCTCCCCGCGGTGTCGTCCGTAGGCGATACCGCGAGCATTGACGACCATTTCGGTCCCCGAACCGTTGACGCCGAGAAGGACATTGTTGTTGTAAATCTTCTTGACGATGACGTGCCCGGGTCTGAGCGATCCCTGCTTCGTCGTTGCGTACCGTGAGCGATCCGGGCGTTGCACCGGGTCATCCTGCGGTGACTGAGAGCACTGACGCCGGATCATTGCTGCGTTCCGAGATGGTGAACCCGGCCGCGTTGGTCACGACCACGGGGGAGATCAGCGACGGTACGCGTGGCCGTATGCTGTCCAGGTCGACGCTCAGGAGCGGATCGCCGGTCCTGACCCTGTCGCCCTCGTTGACGTGGGCAGTGAAACCTTCGCCCTTCAGCTCAACGGTGTCGACGCCGACGTGGACCAGAACCTCCGCCCCATTGTCTGCGCGCAGGCTGACGGCGTGGAGGGTCGGCGCGACAAGCATGACGAGGCCGTCGATGGGCGAGGTGAAGTCGCCCGAGACCGGGGCGACCGCAAAGCCTGGGCCCATGTGCTTGCCTGCGAATACGGGGTCCGGTACGTCAGCAATATCGATGATCTCGCCCGAGACCGGTGCTGCGATGGTCAGGGGTGTGGCCTTGCGGCGCTTGCGGAAAATGGACATGTCGACACCTTTCAGTCGTCGATTCCGAGTTGGGCGTTGATGGCGTTCTTGTAGAGGATGGCTTTGGCTCCGTAGACGGCCTGGACTCCGCCGCCGACCTCGAAGACCTCGGTCGCTCCGAGATTCTTGAGGCTGGCTTTGCTGACCTGATCAGGCGCTTTTACTGACACACGCAGACGCGTGATGCACGCGTCGACGTCCTCGATGTTCTCGGCACCGCCCAAGGCAGTGATGATTTCCGCCGCTGTCTCGTCGATCCCGTCGTTCCTCCGCTCGGACTTTTCCTGGGACCTTCTATCGGTGGGTGTGGCGGCAGTCATGGTGTCCTCGAGATGGCCCGGGGTGGCGATCCGGAATTTCTTGATGAAAAAGGTGAAGGAGAAATAGTAGATGACGAACCAGAGCGCGCCGACAGGCAACACATACAGCCAGTGGGTCTTGGCCTCACCTTGCAGCACACCGAACAGGAGGTAGTCGATAGCACCACCCGAGAAGGTATTGCCAATACGAATGTTGATGAGGTCCGCCACCAGGAAGGAGACGCCATCGAGGACCGAATGGAACACGTAGAGCAGGGGGGCCACGAAGAGGAACATGTATTCGATGGGTTCGGTGATTCCGGTCAGGAAGGACGTGAAGGCGACGGAGGCGAACAATCCGGTGTACTTGGCGCGACGCCCCTTGGGAACGCAACGCCACATCGCCAGACAGGCCCCAGGCAGTCCAAACATCATGGTGGCGAAGCGACCGGCAAAGTACTTGGTGGAATGGGTGAACAGTCCGACATGGTTGGGATCAGCCAGCTGGGCGAAGAAAATCTTCTGTGCGCCTACAACCGTTTTGCCGGCGACTGCCTCGGTACCGCCGAGGGGTGTGTACCAGAACATCGGATAGATCATGTGGTGAAGGCCGACGGCGCCGGCTAGCCGCATGAGGAAGCCATAGAAGAACGTACCAATGACACCCCAGTCTGCGATCGCAGTGCCGGCTGACACCATCCCGGCCTGGATTGGTGGCCAGACGACAAAGAAGAATGCGCCAATGATGATTCCCGCGAAAGCCGTAACAATGGGAACGAAGCGTGAGCCTCCGAAGAACCCGAGGAAAGCGGGGAGCTCGATGTTGTGATAGCGGTTGTGAAGCCATACGGCGACGGCACCGATGACGAGCGAACCGACGACACCGGTGTCAATTGTCCGATCGGGGTGACGGGAGAGAACGACAAGCGCCTTCGTGGTGGCTGTCATGACCAGGAAACCGGTGATGCCGGCGAGTGCCGCGGTTCCCTTGTCACGTTTTGCCAGGCCGATGCACAAGCCGATGGACAGTAGCAGGGCAAGGTTTTCGAAGATGACATTTCCAGCTGCGCTCATTACCTGGAAGATGTCTTGGAGGATGGGATTGTCGAGAACTGGGTAGCTCTTGACGGTGGTGGGGTTGGACAGCGCACCACCGATCCCTAGCAGCAGACCTGCGGCAGGGAGGATGGCGATCGGTAGCATGAACGCCTTACCGATCTTCTGCAGAGTCTTGAACATGTCAGTTCTCCAACGACGTGTGGGGGATGCGGGCGCGAATCGCGTCGATGAATTGGGTGCAGATTTGGGCGGGACGGGTGATTGTGCCACCAACGGCAACGATGTCGGCTCCGGTGGACAGGATTGTCTTGATGTCGCGAACCGAGTTGGCACGGATATCGACGGCCCCGGACTGCGCAGCTGCCGTCGTGAATAGGGGCGTGACACCACCGCTCTTGGAATATATGGGTTCATCAGGCAATGTCTGGCACGGCACGATGAGTCCCTTCGCTAGGGACTGAACGACTGAATTCATGCGAACCTCCGGCAACGTGGGGTATACCCGCCTGAACACGCTCGTGCCCGCCGGTGGATCAGGTATTGCCGAAAGTTACAAGCCTGAGATCCATGAACTGCTATTGAGACGCTAGCACAGCCTCTGTCGGTGACGTTTGGGTGGGGGAGTCGCAGTACGAGTGTGGTCAGATTTACAGCCGTGTTTACCAGTGAGCTGGGATGATGACGTAGCTTGTGTAACCTCTTCGGTACCGTCTTTAAGCTAGTAACCAATAAAGGATTCGTCACGAACCGGTGTTGATCGTAAGGGGTACTACGAGGTCTCGGGCCACGTGACGGGATTTGTGCCACAGATCCTAGTGAGGTCAAGACCGTGAAATCCAAGGACTTGACTGAAATCTGAGGTTTCTATGTGGAGTTCAGTCAATTTGACCGTGAGTACTCGGCCAAATTGACGGAAATTCCGGGTATGGGTCACATTGAGCCCGTCCAGGAAAGGGTCGACGCGAATAACAGGGCGGGTCCTGGGGCAGATGCGAGTGGAGTTTCGACGGAACCTTACGGTGCTGTCCGAGTGATCTTCGGCTTGATGACGACCCATGCGAGGGCTGCGCCGACGACGAGCGCGACGGCACTGATGGCGAGCGGGACATGAGTCCCTTGACCACGGGGGGAAGCCACAGGGTGTAACCATAGAAACCGCCCATGAAACACAGGTAGATGGCAATGAGTTGCCACACGTGTGCGCTGCGGGCGGCGGCTAGGTACCCACCGTCGCCATCGATGATGGGTTTGTTGGCCTCGTCGGCAGCCAGTTCGGCCTCGATGTATTCGCGTTCGGCGCCGGATGCCCATTTCGCATCATGAGGGTGGTCGGTCCAAGAATATCTCGGGTCACAGGCTAATGAGGCTACCTCGTCGGTGCACTAGACCGTCATCGAGTAAGGATTCCAGGCACCTCGATGCCTGATCGGGCTCGGGCCAGGCGGAAAGAGCCATCTGGACCTTCACCCCGCGAGGGCTGTTGCGCACCACGTCCATAATCACGCCGCGGCACTGGCGGTCCGTGCCCTTCCATGGCTGTCCTCGACGGGCCGGGGCATTGTCCGGCTTGCCGTCGATCACCCACCTGCAGCTATCCCGGATCGGGCAGACCTCACACTGCGGAGACCGCGCCGTGCATACCAGTGCCCCCAATTCCATCGACGCCACCGCCCACTTGGCCGCTCGGACGTCTTCGTCGGGAACCAACGCGTCGGCGACTACCCGCTCAGCCCTCGTCACCGAGGTTGGACAGTTTGCGATCCCAGACTCTGCTCTAGCGATGAGGCGACGTACATTGGTGTCAAGCACTGTGGCGCGGCCGCCAAACGCAAAGGAGACGACTGCGCTAGCGGTGTAGTCGCCAATACCCGGGAGGGCGACGAGCTCGTCGTAACTGTTGGGCACAACCCCGTCGTGCTCGGTGGCGATCGCGACGGCACAGGAATGCAGGCGTAAGGCCCGGCGCGGGTAACCCAGGCGCCCCCACGCGGCAACCGCTTCCCCAGAGTCCTCCTCCGCCAAATCATCAGGGGTGGGCCAGCGGTTCATCCACTCGTGCCACGGCCCGATCACCCGGGACATCGGGGTCTGTTGGCTCATGACCTCGCTAACCAGCACGCCCCACGCGGAGGTGCCGGGTCGGCGCCACGGCAGATCGCGTCCGTTGGCGTCGAACCAGGCACAGATTGCCTCGATGACCTGCGAAGTCAGCCCGGTGTCAGGCACTGATCACCTGGGAAGCCGCCTGGGCAGCCTTCGGCAGGGCGGCGCGGAAAACCTCGAAAGCTTCGTCGTCGTGAGCGTCGGAGAGGAACCAGGCCTCAAAGCACGATGGCGGCAGGTTGACCCCGGCATCTAGCATCGCGTGGAAGAACGCGGTGTAAGCCTCGGCATTCTGAGACTTGGCGTTGTCGTAATTGCGCACCGGAGAGTCGACGCCGAGGAATACGCTGAAGAGATTTCCGGCGTTCTGCAGGCGGTACGTGACGCCGGCTGCGTCAAGCGCGGATACGAGCTCACTGCGCCATTTCTCAGAGCGCGCATCGAGGCGCTGGTACACCCCGGCGTCGGCCAGCTGCAGGGTTTTGACACCCGCGACGGTGGCCAGCGGGTTACCGGACAAAGTGCCGGCCTGGTAGACGGGGCCGGTAGGAGCCAGCAAATCCATGACCTCGGCGCGCCCACCTAGGGCAGCCAGCGGCATACCACCGCCGACGACCTTGCCGAACGTGAAAATATCGGGAGCGAAGTCCTCGCCGGCCTGCTGTTGCAAACCCCAGAATCCCGACGGGCTGCACCGGAATCCGGTGAGTACTTCGTCGGTGATCATGAGGGCACCGTGCTCGGTTGTGAGGCGACGAATCGCGGCATTGAAGCCGGGTTCGGGGGGAACAACTCCCATATTGGCCGGGCAGGACTCCACGATCACTGCAGCAATCTGGTCGCCACGCTCGGAGAACACCGCGTCGAGGGCGGCGACGTCGTTGTAATCCACCACAATAGTGTCGGCCGTCGAGGCGGCTGGCACACCGGCCGAACCGGGCAGGCCAGCCGTCGCCACGCCGGAACCGGCGGCGGCGAGCAGGACGTCAGAATGGCCGTGGTAGTTACCGGCAAACTTGACGATGACGTCACGCCCAGTGGCGCCACGGGCTAAACGGACCGCAGTCATTGTCGCCTCAGTGCCTGTTGAGACGAAACGCACCTTCTCGACCGGAGCCATCCGCTCGATGATGGCATCCGCTAGTTCGGTTTCGGTGCGGGTCGGGGCGCCAAAGGACAGCCCTTTCGACGCGGCCACCTGAACCGCAGAGACGACCTCGGGACGGGCGTGCCCAAGCAAAGCCGGACCCCAGGTGCACACCAGATCGACGTAGCGCGTGCCCTCGGCGTCCCAGATCCACGGGCCTTGGGCCTTCTCAATGAAGCGAGGAACCCCGCCCACCGAGCCGTAAGCCCGCACCGGGGAATCAACCCCGCCGGGAATGACGGCCTGGGCGGCGGAGAACAGTTCGGCGTTGGAGGTCATTTCTTCCTTCCGGTGTGGGGGTTTGTGGTGAGCATGATCACGACGGGTCAGAGGTCCTCGCGAAACATCTGCGCCGCCTCGATTGCCCAGTAGGTCAAGACAAGATCGGCACCGGCACGCACGATCGAGGTCAGGGACTCTCCGATGCAACGTCGACGATCGATCCAACCGTTTGCGGCAGCGGCCTCGAGCATGGCGTATTCTCCAGAGACCTGGTAAGCGGCAACCGGTACCTGCGACACCTCGGCGACATCGGACAACACGTCGAGGTAGTGGGAGGCGGGCTTCACCATGACCAGGTCGGCTCCCTCGGCGAGGTCGAGAAGGGTTTCGCGCAGGCCTTCCCGGCGGTTCGGTGGATCCTGCTGGTAAGTCTTGCGATCACCCTTAAGGGAACAGTTGACGGCGTCGCGGAAGGGGCCAAAGAAGGCTGAAGCGTACTTAGCTGAATAGGCCATGATGGACACATCGGTGAATCCCTCGCGATCCAGAGTATCGCGAATGACAGCGATCTGACCGTCCATCATCCCCGACGGGGAGACCATGTGGGCTCCGGCGCGCGCTTGGGAGACCGCCATCGCGGCATATAGCAGCACAGTGGAGTCATTATCGACGCGACCATCAGGGGTCAGAGCTCCGCAGTGTCCATGATCGGTGAACTCGTCTAGACAGGTGTCGGCACAGATCACCAGATCGTCGCCGACGGCCTCGCGCACCGCGGAGATGCCGGCGTTGAGGATGCCTTTCAGGTCCCAGGCCTGAGAACCGATCTCGTCTTTGTGCTCCGGGATACCAAACAGGTCAATACCACCAATACCGGCCTCGGCAGCTTGGGTGGCGAGCTCCTTGATCGACTCGGTGGAGTGCTGGAATTGGCCGGGCAGGCTGGTGATCTCGACGGGGGAATCGATCCCCTCTTTGACGAACGCCGGCAGCATTAACTGGGCGGGGGCGACGCGGGTTTCGGCGACCATCCGGCGCATCGCAGGAGTGGTGCGTAGTCGACGCGGACGAGAAACAGGACGCAGCCCCTCGGGCAATGGCTTGACCCCAGCCATGCGGGGATCACTGGCATCAGGCAGGTACGGGTTCATGATCAACTTCCTTCGCGAACGGCCGTCGGTCAGGCGACCAAGGACTCAACCGCCTCAAGGACGGCTTCAGGAGTGGGGGAGGAGGCCACCGCATGCGCTGGGTGACCGAGTACTTCGAGTGTTCTTGCAGTGGGCTTACCGAGGGCGACGAGCTTCTGACGACGCCATCCCAGCGGCTCCACCAGCTCGACGAGGGCACGTCCCACCGAGGAGGCAGTGACGACGACGACCCCGACAGACGGCCACGACTGGGCGATGACCTCAGGCAGTTTCTCGACGGCAGCGGTGGTATAGATCTCCAATCGGTTTACCGTGCAGCCGACCTTCGTCAGCCCCAGCGGTACGGTATCGGCGGTTAACTGGGACGCTGGTAGGAGGATACTGGCGACTCCACCTGGCCACTCGGCGACCAGACCAGCGCCGCTGTGATTCTCGGGGACGAAGTCGACGTCAATCCCACGTGTGCGCAGCGCAGCAGAGGTAGCGGCGCCGACCGCAGCTACTTTGATGTTGGGATTCGGCAACGGGGTAGGGAGCAGTCCGACGGTGGTCTTCGAGGTGACGACCAGCCAGTCGGCCTGCCACAGGTCAGGGGCAGTAAGCCTCTCCGCATCCGGCAAGGTGACGGTGCGCGTCAGCGCTGTGTGGATCACTCCATAACCGGCCTGCTTCAAAGTCGTCACGAATTTGTCGTGGGAGTCGTCACGGGGAACAACAACTGGGGGCTTGACGAGATCGGCAGGATTTGTGGTCATCGAGTGCTTCCTGAAGCTTTGAGATCTGCAACGTCGGCGGCACCATCGTCCAGTAACTCTTCGGCAGCCGTCACCCCCAGCGTATGCGCCGCCGCCAGCGCTGGTTCGACCTCCGCGGGTAATTCGACGCTGACCTGTTCCCGAACGGTGCGGGAACCGTCGACAGCAGCCACTACAACATCCAGGGTTAACACTTGTAGGGATTTTCCCGAAACAGGCTTGAGTTGAGCTAATGCTCCGATGGGGGCAGCGCACCCCGCCTCTAGATGGGAGAGCACCGCACGTTCGGCGGTGGCGGCCAGCCTGGTTCTGCGGTCGTCAATCCGTGCCAGCGCTTTGGCGAGCTTGCCATGACGTGAATCAGCGGTCCGGCATTCGACGGCTAGCGCTCCCTGAGCAGGGGCAGGCAGTACTACCGACGGGTCGAGGAACTCAGTGACGGCGCCGCTATGACCTAGTCGAGCTAGTCCGGAGGCTGCGAGCACGACGGCGTCGAGGTCCTCCTTGCCACCGTTTTTGGCGTAGCGGCCGAGTCCTTTGACGCGACCCAGCCGAGTGTCGACATTTCCACGGATATCGACGATCGTCAGGTCCGGTCTGACCGCCAACAACTGTGCGGCCCGACGTGGCGAGCCCGTCCCGACGCTAGCTTCTTGCGGGAGGTCGTGAAGGGTGAGCCCATCGCGGGCCACCAAAGCGTCACGCGGGTCTGCTCGAGCTGGAACGGCACCGATCGCCAGTCCTAACGGACGTCCTGTCGGTAGATCTTTGAAGGAGTGGACGGCAATGTCGGCTTCTCCCTCGAGGAGGGCCGCACGGATCGCCGAGGCGAACACCCCGATTCCTCCCATGGCCGCTAACGAGGCCGTCGAGGTGTCCCCGTGAGTAGTGATCGTCGTCAGATTGACGTCCAGCCCCTCCGACCTGAGCAGCCCCGCAACCATCTCTGATTGAGTAGTGGCCAGAGTGCTGGCACGGGTTCCCAGACGGATCGCAGACATATTGCCTATTGTGGCACTCAGTACCGACGCCGATTCCAGCCTGCAATCAGACAAGTTGACGGACAGTTCGGCGGGCCTGCGGCACCAGAGCGGCAATGCCCGAACCCGATGCCCACGACCCCACTAAGCCGATCCGTCCCTGTCCAGACTGGTTCAATACCTCTAGCTGGCGGTGCAGACCATCGCGCCATGCTCGGGCCTGTGGAGTCGTCGGTGCGAGGGAACCTGTCCAGTGAATGATCTGGGAGTCTACGACCTGCTCCGCCGAGAGGTCCACGCCGAGTAGGACGGAAGCGTCCGTTAGAGCCTGATCGACGCTCAAAGCGACATTCGCTTCACCAGATCGACCATAGGAAACCCGTAGCAAGTGGAGACCTTCGGGACACGATTCTCTCAAGCTGGGCCACTTCGCCGACATGTGAGTAAGTGCCTTGGCAGTAACGGTGGTCGTTCCGGGGGCCACCAGCATGCCGTTTCCGCGTGGGCTCGAGTCCAGCGCGGGTGCCTGCAAGGCGAGATTGACGTGGCCGATCGGCGCGCCCGGTGCCAACTCGGGCCCAACGGTGTCGATGACATTGCTGAGCAGTTTTGTGGCAGGTCCAGCTGAACAGGCCACGACGACCCGAGGGGTCAGGAAGGAACGAATCTCGCCGTCGGTGACGGGGGGCAAAGATGGATCCGGATTGCGGGAGGTACCAGCGGTCTCCACTAGCCACTGATCTCCGTGGCGGGTTAGCCCGCGAGCTCCTACTCGGGTCATGGTCGTCGCGCCGGCCTGTTCTGCCTGACGACGCAGTTCGGCCGGCATGATGAACATGCCACCGGCTACCGACGCGACTGCAGGCCCCGCTGGCATCCGTGAGCGGCACAGCGCAACTCCCGCTGCTAGCGATCCGGTGGCCTGGGCGGCGGCCCTCAGACCGGGGGAGACGACGTCGACTGACAGTAGATGTGGGTCGGCGGCGTGGATTCCCCCGGCGATCGGGGTGACGAGACGCCGCAATACCTCTGACCCCATCCGGGAGGCAACGAGCGTACCCAGGTCGCGAGGGAGATCCTCAGGCATGGGTGCGCGATCAAGTTCGGCGGCGCGGGCAGCCTCTTCCGCTCCCAGGGCGATGATGACGGCTGGGTCCGACAAGTTCGCCGGGATGCCAAGAATGGCATTATCGGGCATCGCGAAGCAGGCGTCATCGAAGTACACCCAAGACGGGGCGATGGTCGGCTTCTCAACCGTCAATCCCAACTCGGTGGCCAGTTCAGCGGTGTCTGGTAGACGGACCGCCCACCCCTCGGCCCCGATGTCGTAGCTGATTCCGGCCAGCGTCGACCTGGCAATCAGCCCGCCGGTGTACCCGCGGGATTCGACAAGTACCGGGTGCAGACCTTCCTGGGTGAACTGCCAGGCGGCCACGAGGCCAGCCATGCCCCCGCCAATGACGACGGCGTCGACGTGCTGCGGATCAGAAATGTTCATCGTCGCTACTCGGCTCACAGGGAGTGCACCAGCTCCACCAGCCGTGTCAAGACGTTGGGGTCGGTGTTGGAGGGCACACCGTGACCCAGATTGACGACGTGTCCAGGGGCCTGACGTCCTGCCGCGACGATATCGCGGGTGGCGGACTCCAGCGGTTCCCATCCGGCGAAGAGCAAGGCGGGATCGATGTTGCCCTGAACCGGCATCTCCATCCCGGAGACCATAAGAGTGGCGCAGGCCTCATCGAGGCTAATCCGGTGGTCGACACCAAGTACTGGGTACCGTGACGCAGTAGCTGCCACCTGCGCAAACTCAGATAGCAGATGGGTGGCATTGATGCCAAAGTGAACCACCGGGATGTTCGGATCGACGGTAGCCAGAGCCCGCTGAGAGAACGGTGCGACGCTGGCTCTATAATTGCTTGCGCTCAGCGACCCAGCCCAGGAATCAAAGAGCTGGAAGGCACGCGCCCCGCCGCGCAGCTGAGCAGCCAGGAAGGCAGCATCCAAGTCGGCAACCCACTCCATCAGCCTTGCCCAGGTCTGTGGGTCTGAGTGCATCATCGCTCGGGCAGACAGATGGTCGCGGGAAGGGCCGCCCTCGACGAGGTAGGCGGCGATAGTAAACGGGGCACCCGCGAAACCGATGAGCGGTGTGGCGTCGCCTAACTCGGTGATCGCCAGGCGTGTAGCCTCCTCGATAACCGAGGGGTCCTCGACATGACGTCGAGTAATGCGGTCAACGTCGGAGGCAGTGCGGACGGGTTCGTCGAGAACGGGCCCGACTCCTGGCTCAATGCGCACCTCTGCCCCCGCCAGAGCTAGCGGCACCATGATGTCGGAGTAGAGAACGGCCCCGTCGACGTGGTGGCGGCGCACAGGTTGGCAGGTAATCTCGGCGGCGAGCTCAGGGTTGAGGCAAGACTCGAGCATCGTGGTGCCCTCTCGGGCTTCGCGGTACTCCGGTAGCGAACGGCCTGCCTGGCGCATAAACCACACCGGGGTGACGGTAGGGCGGTGCCCAGTCATGGCTTGCAGAAGCGGTGAATCTGCCATGAAGGTAGTGGTCTCAGTCATCACCCCGATTGTGCCCCACCACGTGCAGATGCCGCCCACAGGACGGTTATTGGGCGAGTTATGAGCTTCGTATGTACTGGGGTTCGTCGTTACAGCATGGTTGAATAACGCTTCGTGGGATTGTGTGTCTTGACCGTGGATCATGCCGAGCAGGGGCTTGACGTCGTTTCCGAGGCGGCCGCGCAGGTTGACGGACTTGGCCTGGCATTGACCGATCATCCCCAGATCCGGGGCGCCCTTGTGCTGTCAACGTGCAACCGGGTGTGCCTGATCGTTGAAACCTCCCCTGAAGCCGTCGCGCAAGGGTTCGACGAGGCCGCGTTACGCAGGTGCATTGCCGATCACGGAGCAAACGTGTTAGCTGAATCTGCCCAGCTCGTCTGTGAGAACGACGCCGTTTGGCGTTTGTTCCGTGTGGCTGCGGGCATGGAGTCGATGGTTTTTGGGGAACGTGAGGTCGCCGGACAGATGAAGCGTGCTCTCAGTGAGGCGCGCCGTGAACAGACCGTCTCCTACACCATTGGTCACGTCGTTGAGGAAGCTCTCAAGACGTCACGTCATGTCGCTACCGAGACTGCGTTGGCTGCTGAGGGACGCACCGTTGTCGCGGTCGGGCTTGACCTCGTTGCCCAGCGGATGGACTTGGATGGCGCTCGGGTGCTCGTTATGGGGACTGGCTCCTATGCCGGTGCGTCGTGCGCCCAGCTGAGTTCTCGGGGAGTCGCCGAGATTCAAGTCCATTCAGCTTCCGGACGTGCCGCCGGATTCGCTCGACGCCACCGGGTCAGTGAGGCTCTCGACATCGACGCCGCGCTGGCACAAGCTGATCTTGTCGTCACCTGCCGTGGGTCGGGAGTTCCTGCGTTGTCTGCTGAGGCTGCTCGGCGCGCGGTCGACGCTCGAAGGGGCCGCGATCTCATGGTGCTCGATTTAGCAATCAGCGGGGACGTTGAGGAGCCTGTCCCCGCTGGGGTAGAGGTCATCGACCTTGAGACGATCCGGCAGGCTGTTCCCGCCTCTGCGGAAGCTGAGCGGGCCGCCGCCGAACACATCATCGCTACGGGAGTCCGTCACTTTGCCGTAGACCTCGAACGTCGTCGGATGGCCCCGGCTGTCGTCGCTCTGCGCGACGTCATTTCAGATCTCGTTACTGCTGAACTGGAGCGTCTGCCCGAAGAAGGCTCGGTCCCTGTCGATGAGGTAGCGGCGTCTCTTCGACGACTCGCTGCATCTATGGCGCACATCCCGTCGGCTCGAGCCAGGATGGCCTCTGAGCAGGGCTTGGGCGATCGCTGGCTTAACTCATTGTCGGATGTATTGGGGATTGACGTGGATATCGCGGCACCCGTCATCGACATGTCCAGCTTCGCCAATGCTGACTGCATGACGTGTCCGGTTACCGGCCTGCGGGTGGAGGACCTTGCCACAGATGCGGCACCCCGAGGTGAGGAGAGGACATCGTGACCGCTAATCCCTACGCTGCTCCCACGGACCCGTTGGCCCCTTATAGCGCCGTGCTTGTCGTTTCTTTTGGCGGTCCGCGTTCCCCTGAAGAGGTCATGCCTTTTCTGAGAAGGGTCTCCCACGGTCGCATTCCTGAAGAACGCTTGGCTGATGTCGCCCGACACTATGACCGTTTCGGCGGTGTCAGCCCGATTAACGATGCGACGGACGTTTTCGTCAACGCGATTGGGAATGAACTGCGCCGTCACGGAGTACGAGTTCCAGTGCTGTTAGGGAACCGCAACGGCACCCCCTTCCTTGAGGAAGCGCTGACTGACATGCACGCGCACGGGGTGCGTCGGGTGTTAGCGGTTGTCACCTCTGCCTACGCCAGTTACTCCGGGTGCCGTCAGTATCGCGAGGAGATCGCGACTGCCCTGGCTCACGCCGGTATCACCGATATGCAGGTCGACAAGGTACCTCCCTTTAACGAGGCGCCGGGATTCATTCGCGCTAACGCGGAAGCTCTGATGCAGGCGTTTATGCGGATCCCGCCTACTCCTCTTGAGGCTACCCGCGTCGTTTTCGTCACTCACTCCATCCCTGACTCTATGCAGGACGCATCTGGCGCTGGGCAGCCGGGGACGGATTACATTTCTCAGCACAAGGCGGTTTGTGAGAGGGTCGCTGGTCAGGTGCGCCAGGTCTTCGGGAATATGCCGCAGTGGGACTTGGCCTATTGCTCGAGGTCGGGGCGACCCAGCGACCCGTGGCTTGAACCGGACATTATCGATCACCTCCGCAGTCTTCCCGAACAGGGCGTGCAATCTGTTGTCGTCGCTCCAATTGGCTTCGTTGCTGACCACATGGAGGTCGTTAATGACCTTGATTACGAGGCCGCCGAGGCAGCTAAGGAGTCCGGGCTCGCCTTCACGCGGGCGGCGACCGCTGGTACCCATTCCGCCTTTATCGCTGATCTCGCCGGGCTCATCTTGTCCCAGGCCGCGGCGGCTCGTGGTGAGGGTGGCAATCTAACGTCGTGGCCGGCTCCTTGCGTCGCCGGTTGTTGCCGACGCTACCCGGACGCTCAGGACATTCCAGCCGTCTCCGGTGGTGATGTCGAGTCCGTAGCTGCCGGTGCCGATGTAGTCGATGCTGAACCAGGAGGTGTGGATTTTGTGCCAAGCGGCTCAGCGAGTGCAGTCGATCGCCCGGGGCCAGAGGCGGTCGAACTGGAGACTCCTCCTTCCCCCTACAACCCGTTGACTAAGGAGACCCCCATGTCTGATCATTCGAGTGCTGATTCGGTGATTGAGGGACCACGCGACGACGAAGTTCCCGCCGGCTCCTACACCGCACCGACCGATCCCCGCGATACCCCGGTCATTCCCGAGGAGGTCAACGCCTCCAGCAAGTGGGCGATGTACTCGGTATTCCGCGTCGCGACCGCGCTTCCTGCCGAGGATGACGAGCGTCGCCGCCTTGTTGAGGGCTCCGACGAGTGGGCGGGACAGTCCGGTGTCGACACCCGAGGATGGTACGACCTGTCGGGCCTGCGCGCTAACGCCGACCTGCTGGTGTGGTGGGTTAGCGACGATCCGGCGGTGCTGCAGGATGCCTACCATCGTTTCCGCGCATCTGGGCTGGGGCGCCACCTGGAACCGGTGTGGTCGAACGTAGGAGTTCATCGTCCTGCGGAGTTCAACAAGTCTCACCTGCCCTCATGCTTTGCCGGCATCGCCCCGAGGCGTTGGGCTGCGTTCTACCCCTTCATTCGCTCCAAGGAGTGGTACCTCCTTCCGGCGGCTGATCGTTCCCGCATGCTGCGCGAACACGGCATCGTCGGCGCGGCCAGCTCCGACGTCAAAGCGTCGACGTTGGCGGCATTCGCGCTCGGGGACTACGAGTGGATTCTCGCGTTGGAGGGTGACGACCTCGCCCGTATTGTCGATGTCATGAAGGACCTTCGTTACGTTGAAGCCCGTCGTTATGTCGACGTGGATACCCCCTTCTTCACCGGCGAGCGCGTTTCTCCGGTGGTGTGGGCCGACCGTCAGATGAGAGCCTGATGACGTCATTGCGTGGTCTGACTGACCCAGTGGGGCCAGAATCTCCGCAAACATATTGGGTGCGCCGACTGATGTTGTTGGTTGTCGTGGTCGTCGTCGTGGCGTTGGTAATTGCCGGAATTGCCAAGCTGGCAGGGGGGTCGAAAGAGTCGGCTGCTCCAGCGGCTTCGTCGTTCACACCGGACCCGTCGTGGACGGACACTGCGTGGGCGTCGGTGACTCCTTCAGCAAGTTCATCCGCAGTGAGCCCAAGTAGGTCTGCGCCCCGGACGGAATCCCCATCGCCGTCGGCCTTGGCATCGACTCCGTCGGCGTCGTCAACGATGTGTGAGGGTTCGCAGCTGTCGGTGAAGGTGACCGGAGATACCAAAAAGCCCCATGTGGGTGACACCGAGACTTTCACCGTAGAGGTGAGTAGCTCAACTAGTTGCCACTGGGACACCCAGAAGGTGAAACAGACCCTCACCGTCACGTCTGGGTCGGATCGCATCTGGTCGACCGATGATTGCGGTTCCTGGGGGCCGAAGGGTGTGCACGAGATCAAGTCCAAGAACCCTTGGACCTACAAGATCTCATGGCCGACGAAGCGTTCTACGGGTAAGTGCAAGCTGTCTCAGGAGTCCCTAGGTGCGGGGTACTATGTCGCCACTGTAAATCTCGGTGGCGGCCCTAGCGGCCGCTTCGTTATGCGGATGGGTACCTGAACCCTGTCGACACACGTGTCAATGCATATGCGGATCTAATGATGATGGGTGCGCTGATCGCCTTCAAAGATCGACTCTAACCCTTGGCGAATTTCACGGGCCCGTCTGAGGCCGACCCCCTTAATATCGCCGAGCTCGGAGGTGGATGCTGACACCAGGCTTTGCAGATCGCTGAAGTGGTCAATAATCCGCTGGATTGTGCGTGACGACAGGTCCGTCATGAGTGTCAGCTGTCGATGACCGCGTGCCCGAATGGGGGAATCCAGCGGGTGTTCAGCAGGACCGAGGTTGATGGTCTCGGCCACCATGGTCACATTGAGCAGATCTTCCCAGGACAGTTTCTGTAATCCTGACAGGGAAAACCCGCCAGGAGCGACGGAATTGGGACGATAGTCATCAGTGAGCAACCGGCCTAGGTCTTCTACGCCTAGGGACAGTTCGTTGCGTTGTAATTGGACAAGGCGTCCCTCCACACCCAGAGCAGAGACATATCCACGGACCTCGGCATCGATACGACGCCACATTTCGACCCGCTGGGCGACAGCGGCGACGTCACGCACCTGGACTTGGTCGCGAATCTCTAAGGTGGTGAGGTTCTCGGCCTCGTCGACCAGACGCCCGCGGTAGCTTGCCAGGGTGGCAAGGGCCTGATTGGCTCGAGCGAGCAACTGTTCAGGCCTCTCGATCAGGTACCGACGGCCGTTAAGGAAGAGCGACATCACTGACATCGACGCCGAGACGACTACCACCGGCACACCGGTTTGTTGGGAGAGCCGATCTGCCGTGCGGTGACGGGTACCAGTCTCCAACGTGGGCAGGCTACCGTCGGGGACGAAGTGGACCGCAGCTGCTTTGATGCGCTCGTGATCACTCGAGACCACTAGCCCACCGTCCATCTTGGATAGCTCGCGCAGAGCCTGCGGGGTGAGTCTGACGTCAAGGGGGAATCCGCCGGAACAAACCCCGTTGATCTCTGGCCCATCACCGAGCACGATGAGACCACCAGTGCGTCCGTTAACGATGCGATCTAGTCCTTCCCGGATGGGCGTGCCAGGGGCCAAGAGGGCCATTAGATGGCGCACCTGTTCCGCCTGCATCTCCCGGGACGTCTCGGGATCGGGCTGGACGTCGTTCATGAGTCGACTCTAGTTCGCTGTGCCGCGGTTCTCACCTCAGATGTCCTTACTATCACTGGTTTACTTTCCGCTGTCGGCGCAGGTTAAGCACCGAAAGAGCTTCGGCCACACTCCCGACTTCGATGACGTGCAACCCGTGCATCGTCGGGATCTTGGTATGTGCCTCCCGAGAGTTGCGTGGCACCACTGCCAGGCCGAACCCCAACCGTGCCGCCTCACCCACTCGTCTCTCTAGTCCTGGAACGCGGCGCAAATCTCCCGCCAGACCGACTTCTCCCAGAGCAACGACTCGGGTCGGGAAATTGGTATCAAGAACTGCGGAGGCGACCGAGACCGCGATCGCTAGGTCAGCTGACGGGTCGGACACCCGGGCGCCACCCACCGTCGAGACGTAGACGTCTCGGTTGCTCAACGGCAAACCTGCTTTACGTTCCAGCACGGCCAGAATCATGGCCACCCGACCGCCCTCGACCCCATGGGTGATGCGACGCGGGTATTTCTCGGAAGCTGACGGAGCTACCAACGCCTGCACCTCTGAGAGTAGGGGACGGCGTCCCTCTATCGTCACCGTCACACAGGTGCCCGGCTGAGGATCGGCGTTGTCTGAGGTGAATAGGCCAGACGGGTCCGGAACCTCCATGATTCCGGCGTCGGTCATCTCGAAGCAGCCCACCTCGTCGGCTGGGCCGTAGCGGTTTTTCGTGGCGCGGACCATACGGAATCCGGAATGGCGGTCACCCTCGAAGTTGAGGACGACGTCAACGAGATGTTCCATGGTGCGCGGGCCAGCGATCGACCCTTCTTTGGTGACATGGCCGACGATGATGACTGCCATCCCGCGTCTCTTCGCCACCCGCACCAGGGCCCCGGTGACCTCCCTAACCTGTGAAACGCCGCCGGGGGAGCCGTCAGCCTGGCTGGTGCCAACCGTTTGTACGGAGTCCAACACCATGAGGGAGGGCTCGGTTTGCTCGATATGTCCAAGCACCGTACCCAGATCGGTCTCAGAAGCTAGGTAGAGTTCGTCGGCTAGCGACTTCGTGCGACCAGCCCGCAGCCTTACCTGGGCAGCCGACTCCTCCCCAGTGACGTAAAGGGTGCGCCTGCCCGCTTTAGCCCATTTGGCCGCAACGTCGAGCAACAGGGTCGATTTTCCGACTCCTGGCTCTCCGGCGAGCAAAACCACGACTCCAGGCACTAGACCACCACCCAGTACCCGGTCGAGTTCGCTGATCCCGGTGAGATGACGATTAGCGGCTTGTTCACTGACTTGACCGATGGGCACAGCCTTCGACGTGGGCGTCGATGAGGTGACCTCAGTGAGCTTCGGTGCCCCCTTTTCAACTACCGAACCCCAGGTTTGACACTCGCCGCATCGGCCAACCCATTTGGTCGTCGTCCAGCCGCACTCGGTGCATACCCACGTCGGAGTTTGCGTCTTCCTCGCCATGGCGTTTACCCTGCCAGCAGGAACCGACAGGTTCGACTACGACGGTGTTCCACGCTGTGTCCCGGTCAGCCCACCGGCGGGTAATGCGGCCACCACATGGCATCTTGCACTGCCTGGACGACGTTGCTGGGCTTTTTGGTGGCAAGGCCCTCCTCGATGGCAGCTTGCACGACCGCCACTGCAACGGTGGCCGAGGAGGCACGTAGGTTCTCCACCGCCGGTAGCAGGGATGACCCAGCCGGACGCGGGTCAACTTGGGAGGCCACCGCTTCGGCGGCGGCACGGATCATGCGGGCGCTCACCCGTTCGGCTCCCGAGACGATAACTCCTAGTCCTAGGCCCGGGTAGAGGAGGGCGTTATTGCCCTGCCCAATCTCGTAACGGGTGCCTTCATAATGGAAGGGCGCTACCGGAATTCCAACGGAAACCAGAGCTTTCCCCTTTGACCACGCAATAACGTCGGCAGGCATCGCCTCGATCTTCTCAGTCGGATTCGACAGCGGCATGATGATGGGGCGCTCGACTTCTCGGCACATTTCCTCGACGACCTGCTGGGTAAAAGCGTCGTGGTCAGTGGAGGTCCCGATGAGGATCGTCGGGTGAATTCGTCGGATCGTCTCGGTAAGACCAATGTGTCGATTCGTGTGAGCCCAATGACGAGTTTTCTCAACTGGCTTAGCGTAGGGCTCTTGGTAGTCGGGTAGGCCCTTCATATCGTCAGTGACCAGGCCATTGCGGTCGACGAGCCAAATCCGATCGACTGCCTCCTGCTGGCTTAACCCGTCACTGATCATGGCTGCGCGGATTTGGTCAGCAATTCCGGTGCCAGCGGTACCTGCCCCGTATACGATCAGGCGCTGATCAGCGAAGGATTGCCGGGTCACCTTAAGCCCGGAGATGACGGCTGCCAACACGATGGCTGCTGTGCCTTGCATGTCGTCATTAAAGATGCGGTGGTTTGCGGCATTCTGTACCAGAATGCGGCGAGCATTAGAAGCACCGAAGTCCTCGAAATGTAACAGTGCGTGTGGGTACAGCTCGCTTGCAACTTCGAGGTACTCGTGGATCAACTCGTCGTAGCGTTCCCCGCGCACCCTGGCGTGACGATTGCCAAGATAAGACGGGTCGTTGAGCAAATATGCGTTGTCGGTGCCGACGTCCAGATTGACGGCGATAGTGCGTTCCGGCCGAATACCGGCGGCCGCAGTGTAGACGGCGAGCTTGCCGATGGAGATATCGGTTCCGTTGACGCCCCAGTCTCCAATTCCCAGGATTTGTTCGGAATCGGAAACGACGAGCAAGTCGACGTCATCAGGCCCCAGCTCGAGAGTCTCGAAGGAGGGGCGGACGTCCTCGATATGGTCTACTGACAAATAGACCGCCCGGGAGCGTCGGTAGGCGTGGCTCCACTTCTTAATAGCCTCACCGACGGTGGGATCATAGATTACCGGCAACAGCTCGACGAGGTGATCGACGAGGAGTTTGTAATAGAGGGTCTCGTTACGGTTTTGGAGCTCCTCCAGGAAGACGTAGCGATCAATATTGCAGCCCAATCCCTGAAGCTGGCGGTAACAGCGTTGGGCCTGTTGCTCCAAGGTTTCGACGGCCGCCGGAAGGCGTCCGATCATGCCGTGCTCCAACCGTTCAGCTCGGGTAAAGGCCGTCCCCCGATTCGTGATCGGGTTGGTCATGGGCTCAGGTTTTCGTGACACGGCTATCTCCCGGTGGTGGCTTCTCTTCTCACACTACCGGGAGGATCTGTCAGTGCTGAAACGTCAGATGCGAACACATCCGCGTGAGGGGGTGTCGAAGGTTACAGCGTCAATGCCAGGGTGGCCGTTCGGACTGGCGAAATTGAAGGTGATTCCCTCGACCTCGTCCGGGATCGTCTCCCCCAGCCAATCCTCTACACGCTGACGCGATCCGGACATCTCGACGGAGGTCAGGGTGACGTTGCCGCTCAGGCTGGAAGGCAACAGTTCGGTCGGAGAAGTCCACTTGATGAAGAAGGGTAACTGCGGGTCTGCCATCAGGCCCTTAATCCCGATTTGACGCCATTCGAGGTGACGACCGTCGGGGAAAGTACGCTTACCGGGCACCGACTGGCGCTCAAGGCGCTTCTCATAAGGAGCGAGATCGTCGACGGAGACGGCCCACCCCATCCAGCCGCCGCCCTGCTCTTGGCGTGCACGCACTGCCTGTCCGAAGACCGCTTTTTCTGCGGCTGGGTGATCGAGGACCTCCACAATCTCGATGTAACGCGGGCCGGACAGCGGCAAGATGCGATTGCGGGTGCCGAAGCTGGGATGGACTCCGCCGTTGATGAAGGAGGTTCCCAAGATTTCGCCGAGGCGAGCGGCGTCCTCATCGAGACCTGCGGGGCCAGCGGCGAACATGAGATGGTCGACATGCATGGCAATATTGTCCCCTTTGTGCTTCCCATGATGAAATCGGCCCTCGGCTGGCTGTCGTAATGGGGTCTAGCATCACGATTCATCGTGACGTGAGCGCAGCGCATCCGGTGCCTCCGTCACGGTATCGGTTTGGGCACGGTAGGTTGAGCATGTGCCTGACTGTTTCGGACTTTCTGAAACGACGACCACGTCTGCCTCAGTCGCCCCCCGTGTGACGTTGTCGACGACCTCGGTCTACCCTGAGTCGACCGCCGACGCTTTCGCTCGCGCTAAGGCTATCGGTTATGACGGAGTCGAGTTGATGGTCGGTATCGATCCAGTCGCCGCAGACGTTGACCGGATCGTCGATTTGTCGGCTGAGTATGGCGTCACAGTGTCGTCGATCCATGCGCCGTGTCTGCTCGTTACGCCAAATGTGTGGGGTAGTGACCCGTGGGGCAAGTTGGATAACGCCGCCGAAGCTGCTGGACGGCTCGGCTCCAAGCTCATTGTCGTTCACCCTCCCTTCCGCTGGCAGCGTGACTATGCGGGTAGATTTGAAGAAGGTATTGCCAAATTCAACGAGAAGTACTTCCCGCTCGTCTTTGCCGTAGAAAACATGTATCCGTGGCGTACTCCAGCGGGTCGCTTTGCTGCTTATTCGCCGGGGTTTGACCCCACAAACCTCAGTTACGACCACCTCGTCTTGGACCTCTCTCACGCCGCAACCGCCCAGATGAACTCTCGTACCCTGGTTGATCTGTGGGGTTCACGATTGCGTCACATCCACCTGACGGACGGCTCTGGTACCTTTAAGGACGAGCATCTTTTACCCGGCCAGGGAAACCAGCATGCCTGGGAGGTCATCGAGCGAGCGGTAACGGGTGGATTTGACGGGGACATTGTGTTAGAGGTCAACACTCGTAAGTTCTCTGGCGAGGGTGCGGGCCAAGGTGCTCGCTTCGAAGCATTGTCTGAAACTCTGACGCAGACCAGGTTGGCGATTGATCGTGGCATCTTTGCTCGCCGATCTGGCCAGGCGTGGGAAGGGGCCCGGTAGTGACGGAGAGTCGACATGATTTCCGGGGCAGAGCTCTGCTGGCATCGGGTCGACGTCTTGCGATGCGATTGGCGATGGACCCCACGATCGCTCACAAGGTGTCCCGATCTCGAATCGCTCGTGAGATTGCTGTGACGTACGTTGCGGGGGAAGACGTCGCATCGGCGGTCGATAAGGCTGCTGATCAGGTGTCTAAGGGCCTAGACGTCAGCCTGCACCCCCTTGATCCCGATCCCGCTGACCTAGCCCAGGCCCGACGAGCAATGGTCAGGCTGTGCGGGGTTATCGAGAGACTCGGCGCTGATCCGTCCTTTAATGGTCATGCTGAAGTGTCGATTAGCTTGGCGGCTCTGGGGCTGAAAGTCAGCGACGATCTGGCCCGGGACCACGCCCGACAGGTCTGCCAGGTTGCTCGCGACAACCACGTTGCTGTGACCGTTGACGACGAAGGCCCCGACATCCATGACCGCTCGCATCGCATTGTGATGGATCTGCTGAGCGAATACGAAAACACCGGCATCGTCATCCAGGCTGCACGCCACGATTCCCTCATGCAGGTTCGAGAACTGGCTGCTCCGGGACGCCGCATCAGGCTGTGCAAAGGCTCGTACACCGGCCCTCGTTCCGTTACTTTGATCCGTCCACACGACGTCGATCTGAGAATGGCGGCTTGTCTGCGCGCTCTCATGACCGGTCCTTCGACGGTGATGTTAGCCAGCCATGATCCCGTCTTTGTGGCGCTCGGTGAGCAACTTATGGCAAGTCTGGATCGTCAGCTGGAGTTCCAAATGCTGCAAGGAATCCGTCCCTTAGAGCAGCGGAGACTGGTGGACATTGGCCATCGGATGAGGGTTTATCTGCCCTATGGCCATGACTGGTACCGGTACTGCACTCGACGAATCGTCGAGAGGCCGGGCAATATTTGGCTGTTTGGGCGATCGCTGGTGGAGAGGCGTTGATGATGCGGAATAACACGAGCACCCTCGGCCCTCGCCGGTGCCTGGATGAGAGGCCTCGTCGGGGGATGATGAGGGATCGCGCGGCGGATCGGCGCCTGCTCTGGGAGACGATGTTCGTGCTGGCTGTCAGCTTGGGGCAGTCAGCGTGGTACTCAATTCTGCGGATGATCGAGCGCCTCACTCGAGGTGTGCCGATGAACCAGCAGACCTCCACGCTCAACTCCTCCGTGACTCCGGGGCGTCCATGGCTCGATCTGCTGTATCAACTGTCTGACATCGCTTTCGGAGTCGTGCCAGCCTTGCTGGCGGTCCTCCTGCTTGCCCAGGTCAAGCCGCCGCGACAGGGCGTCCGTCGCGCTTTGGGGCTGGAAGCGCCAGGATGGGGACGTGACGTCGGAGCTGGGGCGATGCTGGCTGCCATTATTGGTATCCCCGGGCTTGGTTTCTACTGGGCGGCGCATGCTCTCGGCTTCAACACCACTGTTCGGGCCGCTGACCTGCAGCATGTGTGGTGGACGGCCCCGGTTCTCATCGGGCTGGCAGGGATGAACGCAGTCCTTGAGGAAACTGTCATGATCGGCTACCTCTTTACGAGGTGGGGTCAGATCGGATGGTCGACGACGATGGTTATCGTCACCTCGGCCATCATCCGCGGCACCTACCACCTCTACCAGGGCTGGGGCGACTTCATCGGCAACATCGTCATGGGCCTATTCCTGGGCTGGGTTTTCTCTCGTCGCTGTCGGCTCTTACCCCTCATCGTGGCGCACGCCTTCCTCGACATTGTCTCCTTCCTGGGATACGCCTATCTGGCTGGTCGCGTCAGCTGGTTATAAGGCAATTCGGACACTCACCGAACCTGTCGTCCCCTGCCCGTACCATGGGGATCATGAAGCTTGGAGTCTTCGGAGCCACTGGACAGGTTGGCCGGGTGATGCGCACCCTGCTAGCCGAGCGTCATTTTCCCGCCGATGAAGTGCGGTTCTTCGCTTCCGCCCGTTCGGCTGGTCAGAAGTTGTCGTGGAATAACGGTTCGGGTGACAGCGAAGTCGTCGTTGAGGACACCGCGACGGCTGACTTTGCTGGACTTGATATTGCGATCTTTTCTGCGGGTGGCGGAACCTCCCGCGAGTTTGCCCCTCGCGTGGCGGCTGCCGGGGCTGTCGTTATCGACAACTCCTCCGCCTGGCGACGCGATCCTGACGTCCCGCTGGTTGTCAGCGAGGTCAATCCCGAAGATGTCGCTAAGCGTCCCAAAGGGATCATTGCTAACCCCAACTGCACGACGATGGCCGCAATGCCGGTGCTCAAACCGCTACATGACGCTGCCGGTCTGACTCGCCTTGTCGTCGCTACGTACCAGGCTGTTTCGGGGTCTGGGGTGGCCGGAGTACGAGCCCTCACCGACCAAACCACGGCTATTGACGATCCGGCAGGCCTGGCGCTGGACGGCCGTGGTGTGCCGGTGGCGGACCTTGGGCCTTACGTCGCACCGATCGCGTTCAACGCTCTTCCGGTGGCGGGAAACTTTGTTGACGATGGCAGCGGCGAGACTGACGAGGAACAGAAACTTCGCAATGAGTCTCGCAAGATCCTTCATATTCCTGATTTGCTGGTTGCGGGGACCTGCGTGCGGATTCCGGTGTATAGCGGTCATGGGCTTGTCGTCCATGCTGAGTTCCGTGAGAGCCTCAGCCCTGAGAAGGCCACTGAGCTATTGACGCAGGCACCTGGAGTCAGGGTCGTCGACGTCCCGGATCCCCGGTCGGCAGCCGGAATTGACCCCTCGTTGGTTGGTCGTATTCGTGCTGACCAGTCCGCACCGGCTGGCAAAGGTCTGGTGTTCTTCTGCGCTGCGGACAATTTGCGCAAGGGCGCGGCCCTCAACGCGGTGCAGCTCGCTGAGCTGGTGGCTGCCGAATGAGCGGGAAGATTGCCGTCCTGGGCTGTGGAGCGATGGCTGGGGCGCTTGTTGGTGGACTCATTGACGCTGGACAAATGAAGGCCGAGGACGTCGTGGCAACCGCGCGATCGGCGTCCCATCGCGACGAAATCGCCAACACTTTGGGTGTAACTACGAGCGGTGACAACACCACAGCTGTGCGGGACGCCGACCTCGTCATCCTCGGCGTCAAGCCTTACGCGGCCGTTGACGTGCTGGAAGAAGTCTCGGGTGCTCTGAAAGCTGATGCGGTGGTTGTCTCCATTGCTGCCGGTGTCACTACTGAGAAGTTGCTCATGGCATGGCAGGGAAAGATCGTCCGTGTAATGCCAAACACCCCAGTTCGGGTGGGCAAAGGGGCGTTCATTGTGAGTTCCGCTCCCGGCTCCGAGGATGCGGCTAAGAAGGTGGGTGACCTACTCGAATCGGTGGGAGTCGTCGTCACTGTGCCTGAGGAGCTGCATAATGCTGCCACAGCCGTGTCGGGATCGGGTCCGGCGTACGTTTTCTTGGTAGCAGAGGCCATGATCGATGCTGCCGTCGCGCTGGGTGTGCCGCGCGACCAGGCTAGCCAACTTACTGTAGCGACGTTAGCCGGTTCGGCTGAGTTGTTGGCAGGAGGCGAGCACCCTGCGGTCCTGCGATCCAAGGTGACGAGCCCGGGTGGTACCACTGCGGCTGCCGTAGCCGCATTGGAGGCCGGAGGTGTGCGCTCCGTTTTCGCCGATGCGATGACGGCATGTCGGGACCGCGCCGCTGGCCTGTCCTGATGAGTTGGTGCGGCGATTTTGGATCCCATGGTCGACACAGCGTAGAGTACCCCTCTGTCCGCCTTGTCGGTGGGCCAAGAACTTCGCACCTACCTGGGTGCACCAAGCTTTCAGTTTCAACGAAAGAGGTTGACCGTGGGATCCGTGATCAAAAAGCGTCGCAAGCGCATGGCGAAGAAGAAGCACCGCAAGTTGCTCAAGAAGACGCGCATCCAGCGTCGTCGCGCCGGCAAGTGACACTTCGGGCGGTTGTGACATGTGGCGGCATCAACATGGCATGGCTGCCCTCCGCAGCGGTGAATTACGGCCCCTCGACCCGCTGGTCGAGGGGCGCGTCATTATTGTCACCCGACAGGGCTGTCATTTGTGCGATGAGGTCATCGGCCTCGTTGCACGTTTGAGACAGGAACATCGCGATCTCGTGCCTGAACCGATGATCGTTGACGTCGATGCCAATGAGGACTTTCGCTCCCGCTGGGGCGATCATGTCCCGGTAATTTTCGTTGATGGCACGCTTATCTCCTATTGGACCCTTGGCGCTGACACCTTCCTGTCAGCCTTACGTGATGGCCCCTCGCTCCCGGCAGTGTTGCCCTGATAGCCGGGACGTCCAGTTGACGGGCAGGTTTGCGCCTTTCCTCACAGACCAGCACTATTGACCTCGATGCCCGATGCCGGAGCACACCGCCTGGCATGACGACAGACACCGGAAGGACTCCAGATGACTGACGAGGCTCACCAGCCGACGCCGCAGCCGGCCGGTGATCTGGGCACTGCGTCGTCTCAGGCCAGGGTGCAGTTTGTGGGTACCGGTCCAGGAGATCCGAATCTGTTGACCCTTGGAGCTGTTGACGCCATCAATCGCGCTCAGGTCATCGTCATTTCGTGCGCTGAGCACCGCATGCTGCTGGGCAGTGATTTTCTTGGACTTCGCCCCGACGTCAGAATCGTGTTGGCGGGTGGTGTTGATGAAGAAGCCGCCGTCCTACCCAGTCAGCCAGGGACTGGCGCTCCGACTCCCGTCGACGTGGACGAACACTGCGCTGACGTTACTGCCACCGTTATTGATGCCGCCTCCCAAGGCCTTGAAGTCGTTCGTCTCGTTTCTGGGGATCCTTTCCTTGATGGCGATATTGGCGCGGAGGCTGCCGCTGTGGCTCGCGCTGATTATGACGTCGACGTTGTTCCCGGTGTCACTGGCATGACCGCTGTCCCGGAGTACGCCGGACTGACCTTGCATGGCCATGACGTCCAGCTCATCGGGGACGCTGCATGTCAGCGCGATATTGCTGGACATGGTTCGAACTGGTCAGATCAGGGGCTTGTCGTCGTCAATACCGAGGCAGGCAAGCTTAAAGAAGTCGTCAAACACGCGATTGAATCTGGACGCGGTGAGGATGAGCCCGCGGCCCTTATCTGCCATGGCGCGACGACCCAGCAGACCACTCATACCGTCACCCTCGGTGAGTTACCACAGACCGCTAAGACAGCGCGCCTGGGTGACGCTGAGCCGGTTCACGTCGCCATCGGCAAAGTTGTCGAAGCCCCCGAACGTGAGCAGCTCGATTGGTACGAGTCCAAGCCGTTATTTGGCTGGAACATTCTCATCCCGCGCACCCGTGACCACTCCGCGACCCTGCCCTCGCGACTACAGAGTTACGGTGCTCATTCCCTTGATGTTCCCACGATTTCGATGGAGCCTCCGCGTACTCCTCAGCAGATGGATAAAGCTATTCGCGGTCTTGTTGAGGGACGTTACGAGTGGGTCGTCTTTACTTCTGCCAACGCGGTACGTGCCGTTTCGGAGAAGCTAGAGCAGATCGGTCTGGACGCTCGCGCGTACTCAGGCTTGCGGATTGCCGCGATCTTCGACTCGACTATCAACGCTTTGGCTGAATGGGGTGTTCGACCCGATTTCGTGCCATCGGGCGAGCAGTCCACCCGAGCTCTGGCCGCGGTATTCCCGGCCTTTGACGAGGCCCTCGACCCCATTAACCGCGTTTTCGTGCCGCGTGCCGACATCGCCACTGAGTCCCTGTCGGCCGACCTATCTGAACTGGGATGGGAGGTCGAAGACGTCGTCGGGTATCGCACCGTGCGAGCTGCCCCGCCGCCAGCTGAGACCCGTGAAGCCATTAAGACCGGCAAATTCGACGCCGTCGTGTTTACCTCCTCGACGACTGTGCGCAACCTCGTCGGTATTGCCGGAAAACCACATAAGCACACCGTGGTCGCCGCCGTTGGTATGCGCACCGCTGAAACCTGCCGTGAGCACGGCCTGACCGTCGATGTCATAGCCCCCGAGCCGACTGCGTTGAGCTTGGCTGACGCCTTGGCGGATTTCGCTGCGAAGCGCCGTGACGACATGGTTGCCAAGGGCCTGCCGGTAGTTCGGCCCTCCCAGCGCAAGCGTCGTGGCCGTCATCCGTCACGCTGACACAGCCCCATGACGTAAGGTCATGGGCAGGGCGGGGTTCGCCGCCCGCGAGGTATCGGAAAGGGAGACGATGGGCGCCACGACGACTGTCCACCTGCTGCGCCACGGTGAAGTCGATAACCCGACTGGGGTTTTGTACGGCTGTATGCCTGGGTACCACCTATCTCCGTTGGGGCGAAGGATGGCTGCCCGTGCAGCTGAGCACTTTGCCGGTGCCGAGCTATCGGCCTTGGTGAGTTCCCCTTTGGAGCGCGCCAGGGAGACGATGGCCCCCATCGCCGCGCTGCATCCTGGACTTGAGGTGCGCATCGATTCTGACGTCATTGAAGCGGCCAACGTCTTCGAAGGCCAGGTCTTTGGCAAAGGCAACAAGGCCCTGCGCAGTCCTCGTAATTGGCGCTATCTGTCGAATCCCTTGACTCCTAGCTGGGGTGAGCCTTACGTTGAGATCGCCGAGCGAATGACCCGGGCTATCATGCGAGCGGCGGAAGAGGTCCCCGCAGGCGGTCAGGCTCTCATCGTCTCCCACCAACTGCCGATCTGGATTGCGCGCTGCGCAGCCGAGGGACGACGCCTTCCTCACGATCCGCGCTTTCGTAAGTGCACCCTAGCCTCGGTCACGAGTTTTGGGGTGCTACATGGTCGCATCGTCCGCGTTGACTATTGCGAGCCGGCACGTGACCTCATTCCGGCGAAGGATCGTCGGGCCAATATCTCTGCAGGTGGTGCCCAGGGGTGAAGACTCGGCTCATCGCCACCCTTGCTGCGGCGACTCTTGTGGTGACCGGAGTTTCGGCATGTTCGTCAACCTCGGCCAGTGATGACAAGGGATTCGCAGCCGGAGACGGATCCTGGTCAAAACTTCCAGCCGATAAGCGGGAGCCTGCCGCGGTCCTCACCGGGACCGATCTGAACGGTAAGAAGATCAGCACCGCTGACGCCAAGGGCAAGGTCATCGTCGTCAATGTGTGGGGATCATGGTGCGCGCCGTGCCGTCATGAGGCTCCTGCCTTGGTGAAAGCGGCTGATAGCACCAAGAACGTCGCAGCCTTTTATGGGATCAATACGCGCGATCTTGACCCTGGACCGCCGCAGGCCTTCTCCCGAACGTTCCATATCTCCTATCCGAGTTTCTATGACCCCGATGGGGCATTGCTGCTCAAGTTCACCGAATTGCCTCCCAAAGCGATTCCGTCCACCCTCGTCATCGATCGCAAGGGCCGCTCGGCCGCCCGATTCGTGGGAGAGGTGAGCACCGCCACCCTGGTCCAGGCGATTAATGATGTTGCCAAGGAGAGCCAGTGACGCCACTCGACCTGGGATCGTGGGCAGCCGGGGCACTGACTGGATCGATGGCCGGAGCGATCCCGGTGGCGGTATTTGCCGGTTTGTTGTCCTTCTTTTCCCCTTGCGTCTTGCCTCTCATCCCTGGCTATCTCAGCTATGTGACAGGCCTGGGGGCCGCAGACGTCATTGAAGGACAGCGTCGGGCACGTACTGTGGTGGGCACAGTCCTTTTCGTGGTGGGTTTCACCGTCGTCTTCGTCGCTACTGGGACGATTATTGGCACCCTCGGCAAGGTACTCGTGGGCCATCGTCGCGCCATCGAGATCATCGTTGGAGCGCTGACCGTCGTACTCGGGGCGATGTTTGCTGGGCTTGTTCCGCTAGGCCGGCGCGAACTGCGGATCCATCGTCTGCCCCGAGCAGGGTTGGCCGCCGCACCGATTTTAGGAATCGTCTTCGGGCTGGGCTGGACCCCATGCATTGGGCCGGCGCTGTCGGTGGTTTATGGGCTGTCCTTGACCCAGGGATCAGCGGCCCGAGGCGCGGTACTGGCCACTTGCTACTCGTTGGGTTTGGGAATTCCGTTTATTGCGGTTGCTGCTGCTGTGGTGTGGATGGGTCGCACGATTGACGCAGTGCGGATCCATCAGCACGGTGTGCAGCGCTTCGGGGGAATACTCCTGATGACTGTTGGTGTGCTGCTGGACACCGGATGGTGGGAATCGATTATGGCGATGCTGCGAGCCTGGGCAGCTAAGTTCGGAGCGGTGATCTGATGGGTGATTCCGTGACGGATTCGAAAGTGACGAAGACCTCAACGTCTGGGAACAGCGGGCTGGGTTTCCGCTCATTCATGCGTTGGTTGTGGGGCCAGTTGACGAGCATGAGGACGGCCCTCATTTTGCTCTTTTTGCTTGCGCTGGCTGCCATCCCAGGCTCGGTGGTACCGCAGAGCGCTCAGAGCGTGGTGAAGGTTTCTGACTTCGCCGCCAACCATCCGACTCTGGACCGCATATGTCGTCCGCTGGGGATGTACCACGTCTACACCTCGGTGTGGTTCTCGGCGATCTATCTACTGTTGTTCATAAGCCTTATCGGCTGCATTGTTCCGCGCATCGTCAGCCACGCAAAGGCCCTGCGCCGTCAACCTCCCCGCGTTCCGGCCAGGCTGGACCGGCTAGCAGCCCACGCCTCGATGACCACCTCCGCTTCCGCAGCGGAGGTTAGTCAACGCGCTCAGCAGTGGTTGACATCACACCGGTATCGGTTCGTTGTTGACGACGACGGCTCCCTTCGCGCCGAGGCCGGACGTCATCGCGAGACGGGCAACCTCGTATTCCATATCTTCTTGGTCTTTGTCCTTGTTGGCGTCGGCTGGAACACTTTATGGGGGTTCAAGGGAACTTCTGTCGTTGTGGAGGGTCAGGGTTTTTCCAACAGCATCACTCAGTACGACGAGTTCAAGGCTGGGGCGATGGTCGATACCGATAATCTCACCCCGTTTTCCATGAAGCTGCGCAAATTCGTGGTCTCTTTTGAGACTGGTACGGTGCAGCGCGGCGCCGCCCGTTCCTTCGACGCCACTGTCGACCTCACCATGGGCGGCAAGACGCAGACCCGAGATTTGCAGGTCAACCACCCACTGCGGATTGGATCAACAAAGGTACACCTGCTTGGGCACGGATACGCCGCGGATGTCGTCGTCCGCGACGGTGATGGCAAGGTGGCTTATTCCGGACCGGTTGTCTTTTTGCCACAGGACGCCAACTTCAAGTCTGTCGGGGTCATCAAAGCTCCCGACGCCCGTCCGGATCGTCTGGCCTTTCAAGGGTTCTTTCTACCGACTGGCGCCATCACGGCCGGTGGCCCGACGTCGCTCTTCCCCGACGCCCTTAACCCGCAGCTGTATCTGACCGCCTGGTATGGCAAACCGACTGTGGAGACGGGGGTGCCGTCAAATATTTACACCCTCGACACCACGGGACTGACCCAGGTGACGAACGGTAAGGACAAGGCCCGCTTTGTGCTATCCCCAGGTCAGAGGTACAAACTGCCCGACGGCAAGGGGTCGATCCAATTCAATGGCTGGCAGAGGTGGGCCAAGATCCAGGTGTCCCAGAACCCGGGGCTCCCGTTGACGTTCTTGTCGGTGGTGCTGTCAGTGGCAGGGCTATGTGTGAGCTTGTTTTCGCGGTCCCGGCGGGTGTGGGTGAGGACTATTCCTGGTGATGACGGCTTGAGAGTAGAGATTGGTGGCCTAGATCGCAGTGACTCCCGATCCGGGGCTGTGGACGACGTAAACTCTCTGCTGGCTGCGCTACATGGGGATAGCATGTCTGGCGATGTCGGGGAGGAGCACTCGTGAGTGTGGAGAATCTGTCTGCCGTTGGCATCGTCACCGCGGCGGTGCTCTATATGCTTGCCTTCCTCGCCCACGCCGTGGAGTGGGCCAGTGTGCGGGGGACCGAACATCCCAGCCACGAGGAGCGTCTGCGCTCGGAAACGTGGGGCCGTATGGGGCTCAACCTCACCGTGCTGGGTGCGGTTTGCGCAGCAATCGGTGTCGTCTGCCGTGGTATTGCTGCTCGTCGGTTGCCCTGGGGCAACATGTACGAATTCGTTACCTCGGCGCTGTTCTTCGTCGTCATCGCCTATCTTGTGCTCGTCGCCATCCACCACGTCAGATGGATGGGTATCGCCGTCACCCTGCTGCTAGCAGTTGGTAACGGGCTGGCAGCAACGGTGTTCTACGTGGCCGTAGCGCCGCTCGTGCCGGCTCTGCATTCTGTGTGGTTCGTTATTCACATCGTTGCCGCTTGTATCGCTGCAGCCGCCCTCAACGTCGGGGCTATCGCCTCAATCATGTACCTCATCGCCACGAACGCCCAGGCAAAGGCCCAACGGACCGGAGTTCCCGTCAAGGGTTTGGTGGCAAAATTGCCTCCCCTGGAATCCATGGACACTCTGGCATATCGCGCCCACGCGATCGGCTTCCCGATCTGGACCTTCACTATCGCTGCTGGTTCGGTGTGGGCTGACTACGCCTGGGGACGCTTCTGGGGATGGGATCCCAAGGAGACGTGGTCTTTGGTGACCTGGGTGGTCTACGCGGCTTACCTCCACGCCCGGTCCACTGCCGGATGGCGCGGTCGCCGGGCCGCCCTGATAGCGATCGTTGGTGCGGCCTGTTTCTGGTTTAATTTCGTCGGTGTCAATTTGATCTTTAACGGTCTTCACTCGTATGCCGGAATCTGACATGACAGGTTCCTTTTCTGAATCCCGCGACGATTGGCTTCCCCAGCTCTACCAAGAGAGGTGGGACGCCTTCGTGCGGTTGGCCACCTTGCTGTTGGCGGACCAGCAAGTAGCTGAGGATGCGGTGATCGCGGCCTTCGCCACAAGTTACTTGCGTGATCCGAAACTACATTCGTATGAGCATGCCGTGTCGTATGTGCGCACTGCTGTCGTGAACAAGGCGAGGAGCCGTCAGCCAGCTGAGCGGGATGCCACCCCACCCGAAACTCCTGAAGACCTGGCCTATTGGTGCCTGAGGGGTCTGCTGGCTCGTCAGCGCGAGGTGCTCGTTCTTAAGTTGGCTACGCCGGACCTCTCCGACGATGACATCGCTGAGACCCTTGGCATGAGCGTCAGCGCAGTGCGCAATAACGAGACCAAGGGCCTTATTGCCATTGGAGAGAGGCTGCGTCCGGGATCGCAAACGAATCCGGGCCACGCCGACCCCCGAGTCGAAGCAGTCGTGCGTTCTGCGTTAGAAACCTTCGCGGAGTCGATCCATCCGATGTCGCGTTATGACGCCATCATATCCCAGATCGCGCGCCGCCCCCATCGTGGCAGGCCTACCACCTGGGTGATTGTGCTCGCCTGTGGGCTAGCCTTCCTGGTCGATGTACTTTTGCCGTTGCTGGGGTCGGGCAACGGCTCGACGATGGGGGATCCGGAGGCTTTACCGTCTATCCGGACCCCAGAGTCCAATAGCCAGTCACTGTCGACTCTGCAGACCGATCTCGACGTGTTTTACCTGGGTCGCGACGACGGCCTCATCCACCGTGAGCTGCGTGACCTTCCCACCTCTGGTGACCGGCTAGGAACGGCCGTCGGCGCCGTCCTCAATGTTGCACCTCTAGACCCGAATTACACCTCGGGTTGGGCAGCTGGGCAGGTGAATCGGGCTACGGTGAAAGGTAACCGGATCACTCTCGACCTCTCCGCATCAGCTTTCAGTCAATTCAAGAACGGTGAGCAGGTGCAACGCGCTATTCAGCAGCTCGTCGTCACGGCTACGGCTGCCGTCGGTGACCGTACCGGCGACAAATCAGTGCGCATCCTTGTTGACGGCTCTCCGAATCTGCCCATTATCGGCAAGCCGGCGACGGACTTCGTCGACGAGGGGTTTGCTCGGTGCGCCCGGGTGTGGGTGGACTCGCCTCAAGCTGGTGCCGACATGTCGGCTGGCACGATCACCATTAGTGGTGTGGCACAGCCGACGGTATCCGTCATGAGCTATGAAGTAAGGCCCCCTCAGAGTAGCCGGATCATCACGAGCGGACAGATCAATCTATCGGCTAACGATGGTGACAAGTGGCGGCCGTGGCACGCCACCTTCACCATGCCGAAAGGGGAATACGACTTAATCATCCGCGAGGGGACCCACATCGCCGACGAAAAGGTCATCACGGCCAAGTAGGTGCGTTGGCTTCAGACCTGGAGGTACTTCTCGGATTGAGTCATCACCAGCCGCGCCGGTAGATGTGGCGCCAGCCGCGCGACGGTGCGGTTAACGAAACCGTCAACGGCGTAGGGGCGATGACGGGCTAGAGCGTCGAAGGCGGTACGGACCACGTCGTCTGGGTCGCGCCGAGCACCGGCCGCCATACGCGGTACCCCGGCGACGTCGAAGAACCCGGTTTCGGTGGGACCAGGGCAGATCGCGGTGGCGCGCACCCCGGTGCCATTGGTCTCAGCCCATAGGGCACGGCTGAAGGACAGCACGAAGGACTTCGATGCCGCGTAGGTGGCGAACTGCGGAATGGGCTGGAAAGCCGCAGTGGAGGCGACATTGATAATCGACCCACGTTTGGCTGTGATCATGCCAGGCAGCAGTAACCCACACAGGTGCACGACAGCCTCGCAGTTGACCTCTACCTGGGAGGTTTGACGCTCCGGGTCGGTCTCAGCGATGCGGCCAGCAGCACCGAATCCAGCATTGTTGACGAGGGTGTCGATGATGATCCCGCGTCCCGCAATTTCGTTGACAAGGGCTAACCGCTCTGATGCCGAGGAGATGTCACAAGGATGAACGATGGTTTTGATTCCGTACCTGGTGGTGAGCTGGTCGGCGAGGTCGTCGAGGACGTCATGCCGCCGTCCGGTCACAACGAGGTTGACGCCGCAGCTGGCCAGATGGCGGCTAAATGCCTGCCCTAGACCACCACTGGCCCCGCTCACCAGTGCCCACGGGCGTTCGTCGCGAGTCGCCTCCATATCATTCATGTTTCAAGTCTTCCACGCTGTCACCGGAGTGCATGCTGCGCAGGTGAGTTCGGGGTGCCCAATCGTCTGTAGTGCGCGTGGGTCTTGGTAGGGCTGTCTGGGGGATTGGCAGTCAAACTGGTTGTACGCGGGCATGCCAGCCTGGGAACGAGTTGGCAGCCAGCTTTGCGTCTAAATGTCTGGATCTGTGGGGTGGCTGGTCGGTTCCTGAGACCGTTAGAAACGTGGACGTTGAAATGGATTAATGACCATTCCCAGGAGTCGGAGGCGGGACGATTCCTTCGGGGCATGTCCAACTGTGTCTGGCTCTACTATTTGTTGCGGCTCCGACATTCTCAACGTCTGAAGCTGATCTTGCAGATCACGGATATGATTTTGCTGGGAGACGACTTCGTTGGTCCTATTGTGCGCGATAAGACACATAATAAAAGTGGGGGTAATGAGCCAGATATCTATGACCAAATATGGTGTCGATGCTGATGTCATTTTTGAGGATCCAAACTGAAATGACAGCAGGAATAGAAGTACTGAAAACAGAAAATCAAGGATTCTGGTTGACATCTTGTATATTCCAGTCCATCGGGCTGTCACTGGGAGAAACATTATAGCTAAGACCACGGAAAATAGTACAGCGGAAATAATGAATACCGCGATTTCTATAGGTGATAGGGATGTTGTGGCGTTTGGCAGGCTGAAGATTAACAAGATGACGAAAAAGGTTGCTGAAAGTAGAAGTAGGGCTCGGTAGTTTGGCTTTGCGTAGTCGAGGCTATTTTTTACGGCTCCGAGGCTGTGTGACATGTATTGTTCCGCTGCTGCCCAGACGGCATGCGGGGTGGCATCGCATCTAGCTCCGGTGTCGCACAGGCATGAGCGGAGCTCGGTGACGCTTGTTGTTGGCCTGGCGTTTTGCTTGTAGGTTGAACATATATCGTAGAATATCTTTTGATCTACTGTCTTGGCTCTATTGTAGTAATATGAGTTAAATCTATCGCAGAGGCCTCCTATTTGGAGACGAAATCTATTAAAAAGATTATAGTTCTGTCGCTCTATCGTTCTTTGTTCTATTTTCTTTTCGTGTAGCATCTCGCACACATCAAAAATACTTTTGTTGTATTTTACGGCTACTCCCCCCAATGCTACTGCTTGTTCGGCGACATTTTTACCCGGCCTGCCTGTTCTATGGGGTGATTTTGGCTTGGTGATGTCACTGTATAGATCGAATATTTCTGTTTTTATTGCTTGAGCGTCTTTGGATTCTGTTGTGCTTTGGTTGCTGGTGCTCATGTGATGATATTCTAGAAGTTAGATGATGTGATAGTTAGCCCTGCAATGGTGGAACGTCGGCCATGGGGTTCGTGTCGATGGGTTAACCGTCGCTGCCGACCGATCTGTTTCGGTCGACTCTGCTTGTCCGGTGATGTGCCCGCGTATGGACCTGATGGTCTGGGGGCTTTGCTGCTTGCCAGTATCGACCGGTGGCCTCCACGTCACAGGTCAGGGGTGGAGGTGTGCCGTGAAAGGTATGACGGGGGACAACAGTCCGGTGCTCATCCACGCCATGCCGAAGGCCATGGCGAAGTCAGCGAGCCCGGAGAGCCGGATTGCGAGGGGCTCGGTAGCGACTACGTGGCAGGTGGGCGCCTTGCCTGGGTTTTCCGCGCGGCCGCTGATGGCCCGCCATAGCCCGGCGACGGCCATGGCTAGCAGGGCGACCATAAGCGGAACACCGACCACGGCGTAGTCGTGCATGGCAGCATTCATAGCCGTCTGCATGCCGGGACCATGCATGCCACTGTGCGTGTGATTCATCTGGCCCATGCCAGAATCCCGGGGGGCAGTCATGAGCGAGGACATCTTGCGCATCGCGGCCAGGTGCCAGACCATCGCTGCGAACATCGCGGCGTGACCCCATGACGACCACGAGGATCGCCACGCGGCCATGAACACCATCCATGCGGTGCATATAGCGAAGATGATGACAGGGGTAATGGGGCCGCCGATGGCAGGGACAATGGGTTTCCACCATGACTTCGGCACCATGAGGATCATGGTCACGGCCATGACGACGTGGACCCAGGTGGAAATTCGTGTCACGACAGTGGGGGCTTTGATGGCATCTCGTACTGACCATACGAGTGACCAGGCAAAGAGGATCAATAGCCCGATGAAGGTGACGGGCGTTGAGGTGAGGGTGAACATTCCGCTCCTGTGAAACCGGCTGGGGCTGGCGATCACCCTACATGGCATTGCTCGACATCACTGGATCCGCGCCTGCAGCAGGTTGACGGGATCCGCGTGGGCCCGGGATGACACACTGGTGACATGGAGCATTACGACATCGTCGTCATCGGTTCGGGGTCGGGAAACACGATCCTGGATGAAGACTTCGCAGATCGACGCGCCGCGATCATCGATTCTGGTGCGTTTGGGGGCACCTGCCTCAACGTCGGCTGCATACCTACGAAGATGTTCGTGCTCCCGGCGGACTTTGCGTCCTCGCCGTCCGAGGCTGTCCGAGTGGGAGTCGACCTGCAGTTCCGCGGAGCATCCTTTGCCTCGATCCGTGACCGGATCTTTGGCCGAATCGACTCCATATCTAAGGCCGGGCTTTCGTACCGACAGGGACTAGACAATATTGACGTTTATACCGGCGAGGCGGCATTTATCGATGCACACACCCTTGAGGTGGGAGGCAGGTGTATTACTGCTGACCAGATTGTCCTGGCGGCTGGATCGCGTCCGCGAGTGCCTGATGTGCCTGGTCTCGACGATCCCAGCATGGCTGGGTTGATTCACACTTCCGACACCATCATGAGGCTAGCGGAGCTTCCGCAGCGTCTGGTGATCCTTGGTGGCGGGCTTATCGCGGCGGAGTTCGCTCACATCTTCTCTGGGCTCGGGTCCCAGGTGACCGTTATCAACCGTTCTGGCCGGATGCTGCGTCATGAGGATCGCGACATCTCGCAGCGCTTCACTGAACAGATGGGACGCCGGGTGCGTCTGCGGATGGCGGAGGGGCTGGTGGGTGTTGACCGTGACCCCGGCGGTCACCTGGTGGTGCTGACCGTCGACGGTGATGGGGTCGACTACGACTATCCGGCAGATGTCGTCCTCAATGCCGCCGGTCGGGTTTCCAACGGGGATCGCCTTAACCTGCCGGCGGCCGGTGTTGACGTTGACGACGACGGGTTCGTGGTGGTCGATAAGCACCAGCGCACCAACGTTGAGCATATCTGGGCCTTAGGCGACGTGTGCTCCCCCTGGGAGCTCAAACACGTGGCCAATCATGAAGCGCGTGTGGTCCGTCACAACCTGTTGCATCCTGACGATCTGGCTAGTTCTGATCATCGCTTCGTGCCGCACGCGGTGTTTTCGAATCCGCAGGTGGCGTCGGTTGGTGCCACGGAGCAGGAACTGTTGCAATCCGACACTCTTTACGCGGCGTACCTTCAGGAGTACGCGGACGTCGCCTATGGCTGGGCCATGGAGGACGAGGGGCACTGCGTCAAGCTGCTGGGAGATCCGCAGACGAGGACGTTGCTGGGGGCGCACATCATTGGGCCTCAAGCGTCCACCCTCATTCAGACCTGTATTCAGGGGATGAGCGTTGGGCAGACGGTCGACGAAATGGCGCGTGGGCAGTACTGGATCCATCCTGCCCTCTCTGAAGTCGTCGAAAGTGCCCTGCTGGGGCTTGGCAAGGAAATGGATACCACGAGGTGACGGGTCGCCGCCCGCATCCCCGAATGCTCCGCTGCGGGCACTCGGGGATGAGAGACGGTGCGCCCTCATGAACTCATCGTGGTCACTTCTTGTCCTTGATGAGATCGTGCAGCTTCTCGGTGCCGGTGATCGTCAGCGGGGTCGGGGGATCGGTCAGCGCAAAGGACATCGTCACCACGTGACCTTTCTTGACGGCCTTAAGCTCCTTGGCTCCTTTGAAGGATAGGAAGGTCGGTTCCACCTTCGACATCGCGCCAGCACCGGCCAACAGCACAATCCACTCCGGGTTCTTATGCAGGAGGTCCTCCATGTCGGCGTCGAAGACCCGCGTGGTGTTTGAGTGGTACATATTGCGCAGACCGTTGGCGGCAAACATCGGTTCAATCATGCTCGAAGAACCGTAGGTGTAAAACTCGGTGCTACCCGGGGTGATGTACAGGGCGACGGCATTGGCTTTGGCCCCAGAAGCGGTCTGCTTCTGGATTGTGGAGATCTTGGCGTCGAGCTCTTTGTTGACCTGTTTTGCCTTATCCGGAACGTCAAAAATCTGTCCGACCTTGGTCACCTCGTCCTTGACCTGGGAGAAGGTGGCGGGAGCCGGCGGTTTCTTGTCGGTGCACATGGCGTCGGTGCTGTACATCTTGACGCCGGACTTGCGCAGGGCGTCGCGGTCGACCCCGGTGTCGTAACCGATGACGAGGTCAGCGTGTTGGTCCAGGATCGTCTCGGTGGACACTTTGACACCGCCGGTGTTCAGCTCCTGCGAGGCGATTGTTGGGATGGCCTTGAGCTTGGCAAGGGTCTTGGCGTCGTAGGCCCCCTCCTTGATCCGACCGGCCCGTGCGACGACATGGTTGAGCACCCCGAGAGCATTCATGGTGGAGGCGTCGGTGTCGCCGAGCATGATAACTCGTTTGGGAACGCTGGTGAAGGTGAGCTTCTCGTTGCAGCTCATGACAGTGCGGGCTGGCTCCGAGCTGGACGAGGACGACTTCTCGGTCGATGATCCGGCGCAGGCGCTCATAGATATCGCGCACAGGCCGGTGAGGACTGCTGCCGTGATGCGAGTCGCGCGACGGCGAGTGTGAGGGGTGGACATGATGTTCTCCTTCATCGTGGTGGGTTAAACAAAAGATGGATGTGGCCGTTGTGGGTGATCCGTTCGACGTTCACCTCATAGACCTTCGAGAGCAGATCGGGCTGCAGGACGTCTTCGCAGGAGCCGGTGGCGACCAGATGCTTCTCGGCGAGGAGCACCAGCTGGTCGCATACCCGGGCAGCCAGATTGAGGTCATGTAGCACGATGACGGTGGTTGCCTTGATGGTTCGGACGAGGTCGAGCAGGGCGAACTGATGGCCGATGTCAAGGTGATTGGTGGGTTCGTCAAGAAGGAGATGGCCGGCTTGTTGGGCAATGGCCCGAGCGACGAGCACCCGCTGACGCTCCCCGCCAGACAGTTGGGTGACGAGTCGGTCAGCCAGGTCGGTGAGGTCGGTACGGGTTAGGGCCTCTTCGACGATGTTGCGATCTGCAGCGTCCCCGTATCCCATGAGGGACCGGTGCGGCAGTCGACCGAGGGCAACGGTGTCTCGAACTGTCAGTGGTAAGGATGGATCGGGGGTCTGGGAGACGACGGCCACCTCGCGGGCGATCTCCCGTCGACTCATCGAGGCTAGATCGTGGTCGCTGACCGTGACCTGCCCCGAGGCGATCGAGACGTTGCGATAGAGGGCCGACAGCAACGTGGACTTTCCGGCACCGTTGGGGCCGACGACCCCCACCGTCACCCCTTGGCCTGCGGAAAAATCGATGTTCTCTAAAACGATTCGTTGCCCGCGTCGGACTACCAGCTGAGAGGCATTGATCATGCCAACGTCCCCCTCTTTACGAGTACGAGCAGGAAGGGTGCGCCGAGTAGACCGGTGATGACGCCGATCGGCAGTTCCGCCGGGCTGAAGACTGTGCGGGAAAACGTGTCGGCCCACACCAGGAAGATCGCTGCTGTAATCGCTGAGGAGACGACCAGACGGCGGTGGCCGTGTCCGATGAAGGAGCGCATGAGGTGGGGGATCACTAACCCGACGAAACCGATCCCGCCCGAAATCGCGACGGCGATCGCGACCCCGGCCGAAACGGGGACGAGGAGCAGAACGCGGATCATCGCTGGGTCGATTCCCACTGCAGTAGCTGTGGAATCACCGGAGGCCAGGGCGTCGAGCCACGGAGCACAGATCCACAAGAGTATAGAGAGCACGACCGCCACGACGATGCTCGTCCACCCTTGGGCCCAGCTGGCCCGGGACAGATCGCCGAGGGTCCAGAACATTACCGCCCGGGCGGTCTCGGGAGAGTCGGACGAGAAGATAATGAAGTTGGTGAGAGCTTGGAACACGAATCCCACTGCGAGTCCGGCCAGGATGAGGCGAAGGGTCGACGAGTTGCGCCCGCCGCCCATGAACAACACGATGGCGGTTGAGGCAAGAGCTCCCAGAAACGCCATGCCGGCCACTCCGAAAGTTGAGGAGATACCGACGAGGATGATTGCTGTGGCAACCCCCGACGACGCTCCGGCGCTGACTCCCAACACATACGGCTCAGCGAGCGGATTGCGTACCACCGCTTGCAGGGTCACCCCGGCCGCTCCCAGGATCGCTCCTACCCCCAGCCCAGTGACTATCCGTGGCATTCGGTTCTGCCAGACGATGGCATCGGTGATGGAGTCCCAGGAGAGGTGGACTGGTAGTCCGCAGTGATCGGCTAAGACCCCGAGCACCTGGCCTATGGGCACTGGGGCGGCGCCGAAGGCGATAGACAGCACTGGGGTGAGGACGAGCAACGCCACCAGCAGAATGAATCGCACTGGTGTGCGGCGATGCAGGGATCGAACCAAGAAAGCCATCCTCGTTGGGGCCGAGTCGCGCGGCCGTCGGGTAAGTGTGGTCCGGGAGGTTTTCGGACTTGGCATCATCCGAACGAGCGCCTTCCCGGGTTGTTCCCAGTGGCTTGCTACTTGCCCGTCTGCGTTACCGCTGCGCGTCAGTCCCCGATTCTCACGGGGTTCCCTGCATCGGACGGCGGTACTTTAGCACAACCTTTAGTACTACCTCATCTGGCCTTTAGTACTACCTCATCTGGCTGAACCGGCGCACTCACATCCCCGCGCTGCCGTGTCTCCAATAGCTCATGAAGGCGATGTGACGACGATCGACGCCGTGATCGTTGACGAGGATCCGTCGCAGGCGGCGCACCATTGTGGACTTGCCGGCAATCCACGAGTAAAACTCTTGCGGCGGGCTAGCAGGGGTGTCCCACAACAGATCGTCGGGTCCCTCCTCAGGAGAGTCCTGTTGGCAGCGCGGCAATGGGAACCGATGCAGGTGGTCCTCGATGGCCTCGGCCAGACGGTCCCCTCGCTCGCCTAACCGCTCCTGCCACCTAATGTTGATCCGATTGCCGCGCGAGTCGGTCCAGTGGCCGTCCGGGCCGGCTTCGATCTTCCGGGCCAGCTGTGGTACCTCCACCACGGCTTCGACCTCTGCCGCATGGGTGGGCAGTTGCTCCAGGATCGAGCACACTGCGGGTGCAGCAGCGTCGTCACCCAGGATCAGCAGCCGTTTAGCATCCCCGGGGTGGAAATCGATACCGGTCTGCTCTGCTCCTGGGGCGGTGGCGTCCAACCCGATGACGAGTACCTGACTGCCCAACGGAGCACTGGTGGCAAACCTGTGCCCCGGGCCGTCCCCGTCGTGGCAGGCGACATCAATGACGATGCCGTTCTCTATCACCCGGCGCACGGTGTACGTGCGCATCTCGGGCCGGGCGGGATCGTCGAGCCAGAGCTGGTACCAGCCGTCTCCGACCTTGGGATCGGTGAGCGCCGGGTTTGGATGCTCCCCGATGAACAGCAGTTTGATCCGCCGGTCAAGGCACGGCTGGGGGAATCGCACCTCGTCGCCGGTGAGAATGAGTCGGATGAAATTGGGCTCGACGAGGCTTCGCGACGACAACCTCATGAGGTAGGGACGGTACTCAGCCATGGTGGGTCTCCAGGATTTCGAGGGGAATGACGATCGGTGAGGCGGTCTCCGGATCGTTAATGATCCTGGGGCAGCGGTGTTCAGCGAGCAGCTCCGGTGAGTGCTGGCGCTGTTAGTCAACCCTAAGATTAGGAATCGAGCAAGGGGAAGCCGGTCAGGTCAGCGCGGAGACATTCGTTGCCATGCTGGTTGAAACGCAGCGGTGTGATGGAGCTGTCGAGGTCTCTCAGCCGAAGCGGCCCGAGATGTAATCCTCAGTGGCTTTTTCCTTTGGGTTGGAGAAAATTCGCTCGGTGGTGTCGATCTCGACGAGACGACCGGGCTCTCCCTGAGCTTTCAGGTTAAAGAAGGCGGTCTGATCAGAGACCCGGGCAGCCTGCTGCATGTTGTGGGTTACGATCACCACGGTGAAGCGCTCCTTGAGCTCACTGACAAGATCCTCGATGGCTAGGGTCGAGATCGGGTCCAGGGCCGAGCAGGGCTCGTCCATGAGTAGGACCTCGGGCTCGACGGCAATGGCTCGGGCGATGCACAGTCGTTGCTGCTGGCCACCCGAAAGGGAAGCGCCGGAGCGCTCCAGGCGGTCCTTGACCTCGTCCCACAGGTTGGCGCCGCGTAGCGACTTCTCACAAGCCTCATCGAGTAACTTGTTGTCACGTACGCCGTTGAGCTTCAGCCCTGCTACGACGTTATCTCGGATGGACATTGCCGGGAAGGGGTTGGCTCGCTGGAAGACCATGCCAACATTGCGTCGCACGGCTACCGGGTCGACGCCTTTGCCGTACAGGTCAACCCCGTCGAGCTCTACCTTGCCGGTGCAGTAGGCACCTGGAATGACCTCGTGCATGCGATTGAGGGTCCGCAGCACCGTCGACTTGCCACACCCGGACGGGCCAATGAAGGCCGTCACAGTGCGAGGCTCGACGATCAGGTTTACCGACTCGACGGCGTGGAAGGACCCGTAGTAAATGTCGAGGTCTTTGGTCTCGATGCGCTTTGCCATATGCAGCTCACTTTCATGTCACTTGCCCATGCGGCGCATGTAGCGGCGGGAGATCCGACGGGCAATGAGGTTGAGTCCCATGACCAGGATGATGAGGGTAATAGCGGCTCCCCACACCACCGGGGTATCGACGCCGCCCTGGGTGTAAGCGTTAGTGATGACGGTCGGCAGCGTCGCGAAGTTTGGTGTTGACGGATTAAAGGTCAACTCGGTGTTGAACTGCAGCAACACGATCAGCGGAGCCGTTTCGCCCATAACTCGAGCTAAGCCCAGCACGATACCGGTGAGGATGCCAGTCATGGAGGTTGGCAAGACGACCTTCATGATCGTCTTCCATTGAGAGACGCCCAGGGCGAAGGAGGCCTCACGCAAAGAGTCTGGCACGAGCTTGAGCATTTCCTCGGTTGATCGCAGCACCGTCGGAACCATGAGGATCATGAGGGCCAACGAGGAGGCCCACGCGGATTGGGTGCCACCGAAGGTGGTAACGACTACGGCGAAGACGAAGAGGGCCGCGACGATTGAAGGTACACCGGTTAGCACGTCGACGGCGAAGCTAATGACCTTGGCGATCTTAGTTCCGCGGGCGTACTCGACTAGGAAGATCGCGGTCATCAGAGCGATCGGTACCGAGATAATCGATGTAATAAGGCCAATTTCAAGGGTTCCGACGATAGCGTGGATGGCGCCCTGCTCGGCCAAGTCGAAGGAGGGATCCATCGAGTGGGTCCACCACGACGCGTGGAATAGTGATCCGATGCCGCGCCGGACGGCCGCGAAGAGCAGCCAGACCAGTGGGATAACAGCCAGTACGGTGGCCACGATCATGAATGCTGAGGCGCAGCCGCTCTTGATAGTCCGTTTACCAGACGGGCGGGAGAGATCTAGCTGTCCGGGCGTGTTGTCGCCATGGTGGGTGATGTGGTCAGGGGTGGTGGCGCTCATCGCTTAACCCCCTTCGCCGCAATCAACCGGGCAGTCGCGTTGACCACGAAGGTAATGACGAACAGGGCCAGGGCCGACGCCACGAGGGCACCCAGCGAGGTGGGATCGCTAATGGCCTCGGAGAAGTTACCGGCAATCTTCGACGCGAATGTCTCACCACCGACGAAGATCGACAGGTTGAGGTTCTGTTTGAGCGCCATGGGGCTCATCGTCTGCAGGATGAGGGTGACAGCCAGGGTCTCGCCGAGGGCGCGTCCTAGACCCAACATGGATCCGGAAATGATGCCGGACCGCGAGTGGGGGAGCACTGCAAGCTTGATGACCTCCCAGCGCGTCGATCCGAGGGCGAGCGCGGCCTCGACTTGATCATGGGGCGTCTGGGCCATGACGTCGCGGCTAACAGCAGTGATAATTGGCAGGATCATGATGGCCAGGACGAGACTGGCAAGGTAGACCGTGCCAGTAGCCGAGGACCACGACGGATCCTCGGAAAAGATCGGAATCCAGCCGAGCGCTTTGATTATGGCCCCGCGTAAACCGTTGATGATTCCCGACGATCCGAAGACGATGCCGCCCCACAGACCGAAGACGATCGAGGGGACTGCCGCCAGCAAATCGACGACGAACGCGACCGGGCTAGCGAGCTTCCTGGGTGCGAGTTGGGTGATAAACAGAGCGATGCCCACCGAGAGTGGCACTGCGATGAGCAGGGCAAGCAGGGATGAGATGACTGTCGTCCATAGCAGGGCCTGGATACCAAAGGCCGGCGGGTTCTGATCCGTTGTCCAAGCCCGGGACGTGAAAAAGTTATCGGTGTTAGCCAACAATGTTGGGGCTGCCGTCTTCATGAGGAAGACGAACATCAGGATGACGATGATGGCCAGGGCTATGGCAATAACCGACGAGGCGCCAGCGAAAATCGTGTCCCCGACCCGCGACACCGGCTTCATGCGGGATGCCGCCGTGAGTTTCCGCTGTGCCGGCGATGTGGTTTCAGCCATGGGCTTCCTTCGTCGCGATCATGGTCGTGTTGTGGTGAGGGGCGGGAAGACGACTGGCGTCCTCCCGCCCCGGCGCGCCGGGGCGCTTGTCCCCGGGCAGAGAGTCAATCAGGAGAGGGCCTGGGCGGAACCCAGAACCTTCGAAGCAACGTCGGAGGGTAGCGGAGCGTAACCAAGGTCCTGGATCTTCTTCTGCTCCCTCTCAGAAGCGTAGAAGGACAGGAAGTCCTTCAAGAGCGCGGCCTTGCCGGAGTCCTGGCCCTTGGAACAAGCGATCTCGTAGGTTACGAGAACGGCCGGATACACGCCCGCCGGGGTGTTCTTGTACTGGAGCTCGAGCTGCAGGTCATGGCCCTGTCCGACGACCTTAGCGGCCGAGACGGCCTTACCGGCAGACTCACCGGTCAGCTTGACCGGACCGTTTCCGTTATCGATGGCGGCCATGTCGAGGCTGTTCTTTGTAGCGTAGGACCACTCGTCGTACGAGATCGAGTTCTTGGTGCTCTTGACAGCCTGGGCGATGCCGGCCGACTTATCGGCGCCCTTGCCCGCACCTTTCCATGTCTTGGAGTGCTTCTCAGTCCAGATGTCACCGGCCGCCTTGTTGAGGAACTTGGTGAAGTTGTCGGTGGTGCCCGACTCGTCCTTGCGGTAAAACACCTCGATCTGGGCCGACGGCAACGCGGCTTTCGGGTTCTCCTTCTTGATGGCGTCGTCGTTCCAGTTTGTGATGGCGCCGGAGAAAATCTTGGCGAGGGTCGCGGTGGAGAGGGTTAGATCTTTGACGCCGTCGACGTTGTAGACCACGGCAATCGGGCCAGCAGCCATCGGGAGGTGCCATGGGTCGGCGTTGCAGCGCTGCTTGGCCTTATCAGGCTCCCCCTTGTCAGCGTTGAGGACGGAGTCAGAACCGGCCCAGTCGGTTTGCCTACCGATGAAGGACTTCACGCCAGCGCCGGAGCCGGTGGGGGAGTAGTTGACGGTTGCTGAGGAACAGGCAGCCTTGTAGCCGGAAATAACTTGGTTGATGGCGTTCAGCTGAGCCGAGGAACCAGCACCGGAGATGCTGCCACCAGGGCAGGCGGGCTTGAACGAGACAGCGTCAGCCGAGGAATCGCTGGGCTGGGCGGCGGAGCTGGCAGTCGAGGTGGTCTTGGAGGACGAGGCAGAACTGGAACCCTTGTCACCATTGGCACCACAAGCGGTGAGGGAGATGGCGCTGATAGCAGCCAGGGCAGTGATTTTGGCGAAACGATTCACGGCACATCCTTCTTCGAGTGATGTACTGGGGCCGCCGTTGCGGTCCTTGGTACAGGGATGACGTTAGGGTTTGGAAATGTCGCAGGGATCGCGTCAAGGTGAACGCAACGTGAACACCGTCGCCACTTTGACCGAAGGAAATCGCCTAAGACGCAGTTTGTGACCTGCTGGTTTAGTACCGTGATGAGTGCCACTCTTGGCGGATTGTGCGTCCCGTTTCATCGAGGTGAACAATCAGGCACTCCGCAGTTGACATAGGGCGATTCGCCCCGCCAAGGGCGTCTCGCATCGTCGGCAGTACCGGACGATGGCCACAAATGGCAATTGGTTGGTTGGGGTCTGCCAACGCGCGGCCAATAATTTTTCTCATAGCTGACGTCGCCTTGTGGGGGTCGGCTTCGTGTGTCTCCTCGCTCAGAGCATCAAGCCCGGTGATCTGCGCTCCAATGGTGTCGGCATATGGCTGAAGAGTTTGCATACATCGCGTCGATGATGAGCTTGCAAGGCGGGCCACCCCAAAGGCGCTCAGCAAGTCGGCCAAGGCCTTGGCCTGACGGCGACCGCGCCTTTCCAACGGGCGTGTGGCGTCTTTACCGTGTCTCTTACGGGAGTTCCACTCTTTGCGTGAGACAGCTTTGCCATGTCGTACCAGGATGATTGTTGACGTCGACGGCAAGTCGAGGGCCTCCTCGAGCACCTGGACGTCGGTGGGATAGGTGAGGCGCTCAAGAGCCTGGTCGGTTGGCATCCAGAAGGCGCCATCGATCTCCTCAGGACTGGCTGTCGCATTCTCAATGGACCCTCCGATGGCGACCCCTAGCCACCAGGAGACGACTTTGGCGCGCGACTTTGGCTTGCCGTCACGTGTGGAGTATTTGACGGTGTACTCGATGGGTTGCAGAGGCATCGTCAACCGGATATTAATGCCGGTTTCCTCGGCCACTTCGCGCACTGCAGTGGTGGGAAGATCCTCGCCAGGTTCGAGTTTTCCCTTAGGTAGGGAAAGGTCGTCGTAACTGGGACGATGGACGACGAGTACTTCACGAGCCCCGTCATCAATGTCGCGTAGTACGACGGCGCCAGCTGCCTGGATAGGCCCCTTGTGTCCCCCCATCTCGGTTTCACCGCCTCCTGTCGCGGGTGCGTCGGATGAGTTCTTCTTGTAAGTCAGTTAGGGGGATGTCGTCCGGTCCGCGTGACACCTCGGTCCAAGTGCGATCCTGCAGGTGCCACGACACCGTACCTGGGTCGAAGGCCATGTCGAACATCTCTTCAACCTCCGCCACGTGCTGCTTGTTGGACAAGCCGACAAGGGCTTCTACCCGGCGGTCCAGGTTGCGGTGCATGAGATCGGCTGAGCCGATTGCCACCATCGGGCGACCACCGTTGGCGAACCAGAAGATGCGGGAGTGTTCTAGGAACCGGCCCAGGATAGAGATGACCCGGATGTTCTCACTGAGCCCGGGAACCCCCGGTCTGATAGAGCAAATACCACGTACCCACAGGTCTACTGGAACACCGGCGCGGGAGGCGCGGTAAAGGGCGTCGATGACGCGCTCATCGACGATGGAGTTGACCTTGATCCTCACTCCGGCAGGCAACCCAGCCTTCTTATTGTCGATCTCGCGCTCAATCGCGTCGATGATGCCGCTCCGGATGCTTTCAGGGGCTACCAGGAGACGGCGGTAACGTTTCTCAGCCGTCATCCCGGATAGGTGATTAAACAGCCTCGCGACGTCTTCGGTAATGATCGGGTTGGAGGTTAGTAGACCGAGGTCCTCGTACTGGCGAGCCGTCTTGGGATTGTAGTTTCCGGTGCCGATGTGGGCGTAGCGGCGCAACCCTTCGCCCTCGTCGCGGATTACCATGGCCAACTTGCAGTGGGTCTTGAGGCCCACCATGCCGTAAACGACGTGGACTCCGGCCCGTTCCAGCAGTCGGGCCCAGGTGATGTTGGCCTGTTCGTCGAACCTCGCCTTAATCTCCACGACCGCCAGCACCTGCTTGCCAGCCTCGGCGGCATCGACGAGGGCGTCAATGATGGGGGAGTCGCCGGAAGTGCGGTACAGGGTTTGTTTGATGGCCAGCACCTGGGGGTCTTGAGCAGCTTGCTCGATGAACCGCTGCACGCTGGTGGCGAAGGAGTCGTAGGGGTGATGGACGAGCACGTCGCGACGACGGATCGCGGCAAACATGTCGGCTGGGCGAGCCGTCTCCACCTCGGCCAAGTGCGGATGCGTGATGGGCAGGAAGTTCGGGTAGGACAGATCGTCGCGGTCGACGTCGGCCAGCGAGAACAGGCCGGTCAGGTCCAGTGGGGCCGGCAGCCGGAAGACCTCCTTGTCTCTGATGTCAAGTTCACGGGTGAGTAGCTCGAGCATCTCCGCGGAAATGTCGTCCTGGACCTCCAATCGCACCGGAGGGCGGCCCACCTTGCGGCGCAGCAGCTCCTTCTCGAGAGCGAACAGCAGGTTCTCGGCGTCATCCTCCTCGACCTCGAGGTCTTCGTTTCGAGTGACGCGGAAGGTGGTGTGTTGCAGCACGTGCATGCCGGTGAACAGTTGGTCGAGGTGACGACTGATGATTTCCTCTAGCGGAAGGAATCGTCCCTCGCCCAGGTTGACCAGCCGAGGCAGCACCGACGGCACTTTGACCCGAGCGAACTGCTCTGCGCCAGTAATGGGATTTGCCAGCATGACGGCCAGGTTGATCGATAGGCCGCGAATGTACGGGAAGGGGTGGGATGGGTCGACGGCTAAGGGGGTAAGAATGGGGAAAATCCGTTCCGAGAACAAGGTGCGCATGCGGCCCTTTTCATCATCGGACAGCTCGGCCCAACGCAGGATCTCAATGCCTTCATCTACCAGCCCGGGGCGCACCTCCTCAGCGAATACCCGAGATTGTTCAGAAACTAGGTCATGGGTGCGGGCCAGAATGGCATCGTGGAGCTCACGAGGTAGCATCCCAGCGACGGAAGGCACGGCGACTCCAGCGTCGATACGGCGTTTGAGACCGGCGACTCGCACCATGAAAAATTCGTCGAGGTTGGACGAGAAAATGGCCAGAAACTTCGCTCTCTCGAGCAGAGGGATGCGTTCGGTATCGCGCGCAAGATCCAGCACCCGTTCGTTGAAGGCGAGCCACGATAGCTCACGATCGCTGTAGCGACCCTCCGGCAGCTCGTCGGGAGAAGACGGGGAAGTCCCGGGGGTGGGCTTCTTGGCCATGGACACACTCCTTGGAGATTCGTCCGCTCACCATCGGGTGAGCGCAGCTGCATTCAATCTATCGGACGGAGCCCGCTTGCAGGGCGTGCAACTTTCAGTTGGCCCTACCGTCCGAGCGAATTTAACGTTCCGCCTGGAATCGGTAGCCCACCGACCGCACCGTTTGGATGTGGCCTTCGTACTCTGGGCCGACTTTGGCGCGCAGACGACGGATATGGACGTCTACGGTCCGGGTACCACCGTAGTAGTCGTAACCCCACACGTCTGACAACAGGAGGTCTCGGGTAAGTACTCTACCGGGGTGTCCGACGAGGTACTTCAGCAGCTCGAACTCGGTGTAGGTGAGATCAAGGTCCTTGTCCCCGACACTTGCTGTGTACCCGTCCTCGTCGACGGTGAACGGTCCGGCCACGAGCTGGTTGGTGACCTGGATCGTAAACAGACAGCGAAGCCGGGTCTCGGCTTCCGATGGGGTTGCCGAATCGCACAGAAAGTCGTCCATTCCCCAGTCGGGGCTGATGACCGAGAGAGTGTCGGAGCCGACCAACAGCAGGACCGGCACTCGTCTCTCGTGACAGGACAGCCGCAGACAAGCCTCGCGCGCCTTGGCCGGTTCGTCGTGGCAGTCGACGAGCACGACGTCGACCCCTTCCAGATGAGACATGCATTCCTTCAGGTCGTCGTAGCGAGAGATGCTGTGCGGTAACAGTTCCAAGGCCTGAGGTAGCGGGGCATCTAACGGACCCAGCAAGGACAGTCGTGCCATCCGGATGCCCTCCCATGCTGAAATCGCGTTGTTCGAGATCATGTCGTCAACGATGTCGCATCCCATCATCCCACGGGGGACCGAGCCGTCTCACAATATCGGCACTACGATTTGTGTCGTGACGAGGATGCCTGACGAGTGGTTCCGTCCGGATGAGGAGGAGTCCGGGCCGGGCGAACCCTGTCCGGCGGAGAGCGTTGAGGGGCCTCAAGAAAACGAAAATCCGCCTTCTCGTCATGCGGACTCCGAGGAGACTCCGATCTCCTCAACGACTAGCGGCACAATTCGCGTCCTGACCGATGACACCGGGCCGAGTGTGGTGGTTGGTCACGCCCGTGCTACTGGCGCCTCGGCGTCCTCACATCACCGGCATTTCCCGATCTGGATCCTGGGGGTGGCGGCTGCGCTAGTCGTCGGATTGGTGCTAGGTACCTTCATCACCCAGTCCCGTGACAGCACCGGCGCGGCGCAAATCGCCCCTAGGGCCTTGGTGCCTGCGTCGACCTCCACAGCAGACATGCCATACCAAGGGAAGGTCAAGGCGATTGGCGGTGTGAAAGCCACGGCATCGTGCGTGTCCGACCCTGCGGTTGGCTCTCGGCATGAATTGGTTCGCTATGACGCTAAGTACGTGGTCGACGACAAGCCGGAGACGGCGTGGCGGTGCAACGGTTCGGGCGAGGGTCAGCAGATCACCCTCACTCTGCCCCACCCCTCCCGGATTGTTGGTGTGGGGATGATCAACGGCTATGCGAAGGTGTTCGGAAACGTCGACCTCTATCCGCAATACCGCCGCGTGCGCACGGTGCGTTGGACGATGCCTGACGGGACGTGGTTCAACCAGGATTTCACCGATGACGATCAAGATCTGCAGAAGGTCATGATCGCCCCACGTACTGTCAAGGGGGACATCACCCTCACCATCATCGCGTCGACCCAACCCGGTTCGCTCGGCGAGCCCACCCGGGACTCGGTGCTCATCTCATCGGTGCAGTTGTACGAGGAATCTTGAGTTGTACGGATTGTTCAGTGCCAATCATCGGTGTCGATGAGAATCGTCATCGGGCCGTCGTTGACTAGACCCACCTTCATATCGGCACCGAAGATTCCGGTCTCGACGTGGGCTCCCAAGCTGCGCAGGTGGGTTACGAAGTGGTCCACCAGCGGCTCGGACACCGGCCCGGGTGCCGCAGCACTCCACGACGGGCGGCGCCCCTTACGGGTACTGGCGTAGAGGGTGAACTGGCTGACGACGAGCAGCGGGGCATTAAGGTCGCTGGCAGATTTCTCCTCGGACAGGATGCGCAGCCCCCACACTTTCTCGGCCAGTTTTTCGGCCGTGGTGGCGGTGTCGGTACCGGTGACCCCGACGAGCACCACCAGCCCGGGAGTCGTCAGTGACCCGACCGTCCGGCCCTCGACGACGACCTCGGCACTGGTTGCTCTCTGTATGACGACCCGCATGGAATCGAGTCTACGCAGCTGACCTCGTAGAATCGTGACGTGGCTGAAGCTGATCTTGTGGTTCTGGTGACCGTTGCGGTGGTGGGTGCCGTGTTACCGCTGGTTGCTGTGACCAGGGCTCTGATCGCAGCTTGGCGAGGCTGAGCACGGCCATCGCTCCGTCTTTCCCGAAAATCTACGACGACACGAGGACCCATGCCTTTCCAGATTCCTGACGACCTGAATCGTGATCTCATGCCCTTGGCCTGGATGATCGGCCACTGGGAGGGGGAGGGACACGGAAACACTCCAGACGACGGTGAGTTCAGTTTCGGGTGCCAGGTCGACTTCACTGACAATGGTGGGGACTACTTGCACTACATCTGCCAAACGTTCACCATGAATCCCGACGGCACCCCGGCCGCACCGTTGCGTATGGAGACCGGTTTCTGGCGTCCCAACGTCGACACTCGCAAGGTCGATGTCCTGATGGCTGCCCCGGAGGGCTGGGCCGAGGTGTGGACCGGGAACATCGACGGCGCCAAGATCGAGCTGGTCACCGACGCGGTGGCTCGTACTGAGGAGGCCCTGGTGCCCTACACCGGCGGGCAGCGTCTCTATGGTCAGGTCGAAGGCGATCTGTTATGGACCTTCGACCGGGCCACCGTCGATGCCCCCCTGCAGCCCTACATGTGGGCTCGCCTCAAGAGGTCTTGAGATGTCTGATCCGGTATTGCTGACCGACGGTCCGGACACCGGTCTGGTCTCCCACATGAGGAACCCGATCGCTGAGCAGCGCCTGATGGTCGACGGAGGTGGGAGCGTCGAGCTATCCAATCGCGAGGTGCTGGCAATCTCCGGTGTCGACCGGCTGGGCTGGCTGCACTCTTTGACGTCACAGTTTCTTGACGGCATGGAACCGGGGCGCACTACGACGAGCCTCGTATTATCGCCGACCGGCCATGTTGAGCACGTCTTGCACGGCGTTGATGATGGCCAGACCTTTTGGGCCTGGACGGAGCCGGGTCGCGGGGCTGATCTGGCGGCGTGGCTGGACTCCATGCGCTTCATGATGAGGGTCGAAGTTGCGTTGCGCCCGGACATGACCGTCCGATGGTTCGGCCATGACGTCGCCGTTTCCGATGGCGTGGTCCTCGACTCGGAGGTGGCCGGTGGACACGAGGTGATCCTGCCCGTTGACGCCGAGATCCCTGGGGATGCCGATCCGGTCGGGGTGCTGGCCTGGGAGGCGTTACGGATTGCTGCCGGCATTCCGCGGATTGGGCTGGATACCGACGATCGAACCATCCCTAATGAGATTGGTCTCTACGGCACTCATATGGATAAAGGGTGTTACCGCGGCCAGGAGACGGTTGCCCGGGTGTACAACCTGGGGCGCCCGCCGCGTCGGTTGACTCTGCTGCAGCTCGACGGCTCCCGCGCCGAACTTCCCGAGGTCGGTGCCGACATCCACGCTGGTGGGCGTCGGGTCGGGGCCATGGGGTCGTCCGCCAACCATGGCGTCGACGGTCCGATCGGTTTGGCCCTAGTGCGTCGTGGTGTCGATGTCGGTCTGGAGCTGGAAGTCGACGGGATCGCGGCGGGTCAGCAGCCCCTCGTCGATCCTGAAGTTGGCTTGCACGTCTGCCCGGTAGTGTGAGTCTGTTCCCCTGTGCCCACCAGGGTCGAGGAGGAAGTACGTGAAGAAGGATTATTTCAACCGCACCCAGAAATTGGTGACGGTCCTCATTGACGCCATCGTCTTTGTGGTCGGCATCTTTTTGTCATTCTGGATGCGTTTCGGAATGGTCATTCCGCAGCGAAATCTAGATGACGGAAAAGCCGCGCTCATGGCGTCGGTTATTGCGTTCCTTATTATCAATGTCTTGTCTGGTGTTTACGTCCTGTATAACAAGACATTGTTAGATATAGGAATTATCACGGTTGTCGACCAGGTCATGGTGACTATCGTGATTATGGCGTTGACCTTCTTTGGGCGATGGTTTGCCTTCCCGCGGTCGGTCCTTCTCATCAACTTGGTGGTCGGCATCGTCTTGCTCCTTGTGTGGCGCAGTGTCGAGGTCGTAGCCTATCGCCATCTACGAGGGGCTAAGCGGGTGATGTTGCTCGGTCCTCCTGAGATGCTTAACCGGGCCGTCATGAACTACATGGCGAATAAGGCGACCCGTCATCGCCTTACTCATGTGGTGCGTGGCCACTACTTGGAGCAGATTCGATCTCATATCAACGAGTTTGATACTGCCCACGTTTCTGACGATATTCCTTCCTCTGAGCGAGTCGCTATTTATGATCTGCTGCTGAGTGAGGATAAGGAAATCTTCATGTCCACCTCGTTTGAGCATATGATGCTCATCAATCCGACAATAATGTCGATTGAAGATGAGACGATCATTGCTGCGAGCCCATTTAAGATTCCGGCAGAAATGGATATTGTCAAGAGGTTCTTTGACATTTTACTGTCGCTAATCGCCCTGGTTGTCGCGTCGCCAATTATGTTCGTCACCGCGATCCTGGTGAAAGCCAGCTCTCCCGGTCCGGTTTTCTACCGTCAGACCCGCATCACTAAGGACGGGCGCGAGTTCAAGATCCTCAAATTCCGTTCTATGGGTGTGATGGCCGAAAAAGAGTCCGGCCCCATGTTGGCCACTACCAACGACCCGCGCGTGACCACGGTGGGCAAATACTTGCGTAGCTTGCGCATCGACGAGATCCCGCAGCTCATTAACGTGCTCATCGGCGACATGTCGATCGTCGGTCCTCGCCCCGAACGACCCTTCTTCGTCGACCAGTTCCAAGAGCAGAACGCCCACTACACATTGCGGCACAACGTGCGCGCTGGCATCACCGGGTACGCGCAGGTCTACGGTAAATACGCTTCAGACTTCGCCGCCAAACTCAACTTCGATCTTATTTACATCAAGCAGTACTCACTTGTTCTGGACGTCAAGATCATGATCCAGACCATCAAGATCCTCTTCGACAAGGTCTCTTCGCGAGGTGTTGACGAGACAGCTGAGCCCGACGAGAACATCCACCTGCCTGCGGAGGTCCAGCAGCTGAACTGACGGGCAGGGGAGTCCTCCTGAATCAGGATTCGCGTGCCACCTTGTACTGGGCGGCCTGGGCGCGAGGACGGACGATCATTCGATCAATGTTGACGTGGCTGGGCAGCCCAGAGATCCAACGTACGCATTCGGCAATGTCAGCGGCGACCAGGGGAGAGTCGACCCCCTGGTAAACCTTGTCAGCTTTGGCCTGGTCGCCGTGGAAACGCACCAGGGAGAACTCCTCGGTGTGCACCATGCCGGGGCTCACCTCGCACACCCGCACCGGATGGCCACATAGTTCTAGGCGCAGGGCTTCGACAACAGCTCTCTCGCCAGATTTAGCAGCACAGTATCCGGCACCGCCCTCGTAGCCCCATTCAGCGGCGGTGGAGGTGATGGTGATGATGGTGCCTTCAGCAATTTCGAGCGCGGGCAGGAGAGCCTTGGTGACCTGCCCCATGCCTAGCACGTTGGTTTGGTACATCGTCGTCCAGGCATTGAGGTCAGCCTCAGTGACGGGTTCTTGACCGACGGCGCCACCAGCATTGTTGACGAGGAGATCGACCTTGCCGCCGACAGTCTTGACGAGGTTGGTGACAGACTCGTCGCTCGTCACGTCGCATACTACGGCTTGCCCACCGATCTCGGCGGAGAGTGGCTCGATGCGCTCGACTCGGCGGGCTGCACAGATGACGTGCCAGCTATCGCCCGCTAGAGCGCGGGCCGTGGCCGCGCCGATTCCCGAACTCGCTCCTGTGACCACTGCAGTTTTAGTCATGGCCCTATTGTCCTCCCCCTGCGGAGCATGCTAAAGCCCCCTCTGCGGGGGCTTTAGCGGATTGAGGATCGTGTATCAGCTGACAAGAACCTCGACACTCGGGTCAGCTAGCTTCAGGGCGGCCGTGCGGGCCTCTTCTGGGCTGCAAGCGGCCAGAGCGGCGTCGGCAATTCGGCGGCACTGCTCTAGGTTATGACGAGATAGGGCCGCCTTGACGGCGGTGATCTTGCCGGCGGCCATCGAGAGCGAACGAATTCCGACGCCCACGAGGACCAAGGCCAGCAGAGGATCACCAGCAGCCTCTCCGCACACGCCAATAAGCCGCTCGCCGGCTCCATCACAAGTGGCTTTAACCAGCTGAATGACGGCGGGCTGCCACGGCGTCAAAAGTTCGGCCAACTCGCCTTGCAGGCGGTCAGCGGCCATTGCGTACTGGGTGAGGTCGTTAGTGCCAATGGAGGCAAAATCTACCGGTTCCAGTACCTGGGACGACCGTAGAGCCGTCGAGGGCACCTCGACCATGATGCCTACGGTCTTGATACCTGCGGCACGGGCACGGGAGGAGAACCACTCGGCTTCTGCCTTCGTGGCGACCATCGGGGCCATCACGTACGGGTCACGACCTGTCTGCTCAGCAGCCTTGGCGAGTGCCTCCAGCTGGGCGTCGATGAGGTCGGTGCGCACCTGGGACAGACGCAGCCCACGACGTCCTAGGGCCGGGTTTTCCTCAGCGCCCAGGTTGGCAAACGCCAACGGCTTGTCGGCTCCGGCGTCTAGAGTGCGAAAGACAACCTTGGCGCCCTCATCAAAGGTCTTAAGTACGGTGGCGTACGCCTCAGTTTGCTCGTCAATAGTGGGGGCGTCTTGCCGGTCCAAGAAGAGGAACTCGGTGCGGAACAGGCCGACTCCCTCGGCACCTTTCTTCTTCGCCGTGGGGGCGTCGGAAGGATTGCCGATGTTGGCGAGTACGAGGATGCGTTCGCCGTCAGTCAGTGTGGCGTCGCCGTCAGGGGCTGATGCCAACACCTCGGCGCGGCGATTGGCACGCTCGGTGAGCTCGGAGACGGATGCCTCGTCGGGCTCGACAAGGACCGTGCCGGTGACACCGTCAAGGGCTAGCGGAGTGCCATCTTCAATGTCACGAGCCTCGCTACACCTCACCACAGCGGGAATACCGATCTGGGAGGCCAGGATCGCGGTATGGCTTGTCGGGCCGCCAGCCGCAGTGATGAGACCACGGACCAGCTCTGGGTTGAGGGTCGCAGTGTCAGCCGGGGCGAGATCTTCCGCGACGAGAATCACTGGTGAATCAAAGGAGGGAACACCAGGCTCAGGCAGTCCTTGCATGACGGCGACCGCGCGATCGCGGACGTTGCGCAAGTCAGTGACGCGTTCGGCGAGATAGCCGCCAGCTGCGCTGAGCTGAGCGCAGAAATCGTCGAAGGCTGCCCACAACGCGTGGGCCGGACCATGCCCGTCGGATAGGTGGGACTTGACGCTGGTAAGCAGCCCGGGATCGCGAGCCATCATGGCAGTGGCCTGCAGTACTGCAAGGGCCGACGGATCGGCGTGAAGGGAGCGCTCATCGAGACGATCAGCAACCTTGCCGAGGGCGGCCTCAACCTTGGCCAGGTCTGCCTCTGCGCCTCGGCTGGGATCTGAAGCGGGCAGTCCGGGGGCGGGGGAGACGACAAGCGCGTGGGCCTGTCCGACTCCTGCCGAGACCCCGAGCCCCGAGAGGGTCCGCATGGGATCAGGCCTCCGGGTCGGTTTGCAGGTTCGCAACGAGGGCATCAAGCACCTCGTCGGCGTTATCACCCTCCGCGGTCAATTCGACGGTCTCGCCGTGCTTGGCGCCAAGCCCCATCACCGACAAAATCGAGCGGGCATCCACCGGCTCTTCGCCAGGGCGTCCGATTTTGACGGCCAGGCCGGACTTCGACGCCGCCTGAACGAACATAGCTGCGGGACGGGCGTGCAGGCCGCTCTCGGCTGCAATAGTGGTGGTGCGGCTCGGCATGATTGCCTCCTTGGTGGGCTGAAAATGTCAGGGACGACGATAGCCGACTGCGCGATGATACGACGTGGTGGGTCGGGGCCGATAGAGTGCCAACCATGGTTGATGAGCACACCCCGCCGGTCGTCGCGGTTGTCGTCGCAGCCGGTATGGGGACACGGTTCGGCGGTTCCGTTCCCAAGCAAGTTACCTCGCTGACCGGAAAGGCCGTCGTCGCTGTTGCCGTGGAATCCCTAGCCGCAGGCGGTTGTGATGAGGCCGTCGTCGTCGTGAAGGAGGGTATGCACAACCACTTACAGCTAGCCCTAGCTGCATCTCCGATACCGGTTCACTTCGTTACTGGGGGCAATACGCGCCAGGAATCGGTACGCAACGGGCTGAGGTTTATCGCTCAACATCATCGGTTGAGCGACGCTACAACGGTGCTCATTCACGATGCAGTGCGTCCGCTGGTTCCGGCATACGTCGTCGAGAATGTTATCGCGGCCGTGGAGAATGGTGCTGTTGCCGTGACTCCGGTGGTCGATGTGGTCGACACCATACGTCAGGTTGACGGAGACACGTCATCGGTCGTTGACCGCTCGACCCTGCGTGCTGTTCAGACCCCCCAGGGATTTAAACGGGCCATCATCACTGAATGTCATGAGCAGCTATCTATCGAGGGCGGTTCGGTGACTGACGACATTTCGTGTTGTGAGCGATACGGCCACCATGCCACCCTCGTCGAAGGCTCCAGGATGTCCCTCAAGATCACTGAGCCGGTCGATCTCGACATCGCAGAGGTGTTTGCGAAAGCGGCTGCCGGTGCCGGGCATCATTCGGGACGTCGTATTGGCAGGATGCTGCGTGCTGCTAAGCCGTCTACCGTTGTTAGAAAATTGGGTCACGGGAGTCGGCGGTGATGGAAATTCGGACGGGGATCGGGACGGATGTCCACCAGTTAAGCGCGGGCGTGCCGATGCATGTTGCCGGGCTTTCTTTCCCTGACGAGAGGGTTGGGCTGGTCGGTCATTCTGACGGTGACGTTGCCTGCCACGCCATATGCGACGCGCTGTTATCGGCGACCGGACTGGGCGATATCGGCTCAGTATTTGGCACCGCAGATCCGCAGTGGGCTGGGGCGGCTGGTGCCGACTTAGTTGGTCATGTGGTAGCTCTCATCGCCGGGAAAGGATGGACAGTCCAGAACGTCGCGGTGCAGGTTATTGGTCAGAGACCGCGTATGGCCGCTCGCAGGGCCGAGGCGGAGACCGCCCTGGCACAAACCGTCGGGGCTCCGGTTTCCGTGTCGGCGACGACGACCGATCACTTGGGGTTTACCGGACGTGGTGAGGGAGTAGCAGCGGTTGCGTCAGCCCTTGTCACTCGAGGGCTCAAAAGTGAGGATAACTCTCTGATCCGGTAGCTGTGGTGGTGGCCCGGACACCTTGATAGCTCCAGCAAGTAGAGATTGGTCGGGGGAATTGAAATACAACGCGACGTGGCCGAGATCGCTGAGATTTGAGGTTGCGGCTTCTCCGACCTCATCGATGGTGTAGCGAGTGCCAGCGAAGTTGAGGACATCTCCGGGTAGTAGTTCGCGCTGAGGAGTCAGCGGGGAACGACCACCGCGATTGTGAACTACGCAAATATCAGACAAGGCATCGGGCACGGGCTCTCCGAACAGCACGATGACTCCGGTATCCAACATGTCCTGGGCGCCTTTGCCGATGCGGAGCACTACGGCGTTCCACAATGTGCTAGACGTAGTCGCCATGGCTGACCCCCTTGAGTATGGACTCTGTGCCCTTCACGGCACGGTATCATTACCATCAGTCTTCTAAGGTGTCATGATCGTAGCGGACTAACCCCCTAAAAGGGGCGCGTTTAACATCGTGAAAGAAGCCCTTGGTAGACCACATCCAAGGGACGATGAGGTTTCCCAGAGGAGGAGTGGTCACCATGATCGAGAAGAAGATTCTTGTTTGCTGTGGCACTGGTACTGCGACGTCAGTGCAGGTTGCCAACAAACTTCAGCGGTTGCTGCGTGAGCGCGGGATCAACGCCCGGATGGAGCACTGCCGTGTCGCGGAAGTTCCGCGGGTGGCTGAGAGGTTTAGCCCTGATGTGATTGTCTCAACGACCGCAGTGAAGCAGCCCACCGAGAACGTCAAAATGTTCCGCGGCGTTGCATTCCTTACCGGTGTTGATGAAGGGCAGTTGGCAGACGAGATTGCGAACGCATTGAAATCGTGACGATCCCGTGACAGGCGACAAGGCATGAGAAACGGGGATTCACCCGAAGTGTGGTGAATCCCCGTTTTCGCAATGAGAATGAATCAGGAGGCGAGAACCTCGTCGAGCATCTCCTCAGCCCGGTCATCAGCTACCTTTTTGGCGAGGGCTAACTCAGACACCAGGATTTGACGAGCTTTCGAGAGCATCCGCTTCTCGCCGGCGGACAGACCGCGGTCACGTTCGCGGCGCCACAGGTCACGGACGACCTCGGCAACTTTGAGAACGTTGCCAGAGTGGAGCTTTTCAAGGTTAGCCTTGTAACGGCGAGACCAGTTGGATGGCTCCTCAACATTGGTCTTACGAAGGACCTCGAAAACATTCTCGAGACCCTCGTCATCAACGACGTCACGAACGCCGACAAGGTCAAGATTGCTGGCTGGCACTCGCACAACCAAATCGTTTTGTCCGAGAATCCTCAGAACGAGGTAGAGCTTTTCCTCGCCTTTAATAGTGCGAGTCTCGATATCCTCGATCACGGCAGCGCCATGATTCGGGTAGACAACGGTTTCACCAACGTTGAAAGTCATTTGTGCGGCCCCTTTCGGGGGTTAAGTATATCACATAATAATAGTTGCGGTCAATATTAATTTTGTACGAATGTCCTCAATAGCGTCACGGCGCGCCGGCCTCATTGGTTGAAGGCCTTACACATGAACCCGGGGTTCCTTGGCGCTGCCGACGGGTCGCCTTGCTCTAGTGGATGAGGCCCTCATGGACGCCGACTCGGCTAAACTCAACGACGATATGCGCCCCGGAAGAGGAGATTCCACGATGATCGACCGTCGCCGGACGACTGCTGTCCTTGCTGCCGTCGGGGTTCTTGGTGTGGTGGCTTGTGGCGCCGATCCTAAGGTCCTTACCAGTTACACCCCGGCGGCTGGTGTCAATGGCAAGTCCGACACCGTCAAAGTGCAGAACCTGGTGCTCATCAATGGCGGCGGTCAGGCCCGTGTATCCGCCGCAGTTGTTTCTCGCAAGGATGACAAAATTGTCGGGATTACGGGGGAGCCGCTCACGTCGAACAACTCTCTATCCGGGCGGTCCTTCACCATGAGGACGGTGAACGTCAAACTTCCGGCCCAAACGTCGGTGAACCTTACTCAGTCCAAACTTCAGGTCCCCGTTGAGGGGCTGTCGAACGGGCTATTGGCCAAGGTGACGATCAAGTTCGCGAACTCAGCGCCAGTTACTCTGGATGCTCCAGTTGTGTCGTCCACCCATCCGGACTTCGCGGAGTACGCTCCTTCAGGAATTCCGTCAGCTCGGTCCTGATCAGCCGAATACACCATTCCTGCGTGGTGCTGCTTTCCTGCGTGGTGTTGCTTTAGGCCTGAAACTTGTAGCCCAGTCCGCGTACGGTGATGATGCGCACCGGACGGGATGGGTCATCTTCAATCTTTGCGCGCAGCCTTTTGATGTGCACGTCAAGAGTTTTAGTGTCGCCAACATAGTCGGCTCCCCACACTCGGTCGATGAGGGAGGCTCGGGTCATGACACGTCCTGCATTGCGCAGCAGCACCTCAAGTAGGTCGAACTCTTTGAGGGCAAGTCGCACTGCCGTCCCGCCGACGCTGACCTCATGCCGCTCAACGTCCATCCTTACCCCGCTCTCCTCGAGCACATCGGGGGAAACCTCTATCTCAGGGCCGCCGCGACGAGTCACAGCGCGGATGCGCGCGACCAATTCTCGGTGGCTAAACGGTTTGGTGACGTAGTCGTCGGCTCCGAGCTCCAGCCCGACAACCTTGTCGATCTCCGAATCCCTAGCCGTCACCATGATGATCCCGACATTGCCGCGCTGGCGTAGCTGACGGCAGACTTCGGTCCCTGGAAGCCCTGGCATCATGAGGTCGAGCAGTACGATGTCGGCACCGTTGTGCGAGTAGATTTCGAGACCATCAGCGCCATTGGCGGCAGTATTGACCTCAAATCCCTCTTTGCGCAGCATGAAGGCGGTGGCCTCGCGATAGGACTCTTCGTCCTCGATGATGAGTACACGGGTCATGACTCCTCCTGATTGGATTCGTTGTGGTGATCAACGTCGAGGGTTGGAAGTCGAAGGGTGAACGTGGACCCCTGGCCCAATTTGCTCCACACATCGACAGATCCCCCGTGTGCCTGGCAGGTGTGCTTAACCAGCGACAATCCCAGGCCGGTTCCACCGTTTTCCCTGGAACGGGAGTAGTCCACCCGATAGAACCGTTCGAAAATACGCTTTTGGTCAGCCTCGCTAATACCGATTCCGTTGTCGGCGACGGCGATTGCGATGACGTCGGTGTCGACGTCACGGACTCGCCGGGCGGAGACCACTACCCGGGCCTTTGGTTCGGAATAGACAATGGCGTTGTGAACAAGATTGGCGACTGCTTCGGTGAGCTGGCTTTGATCCCCGAGGACCCACAGGTCGTCGTCGCAGCGCACTACCAAGGACACCTCTCGATTGGCAGCTTGTTCGCGGTGGCGTGAGACGGCCTCGTCAATGGCGTCTGCGACAGCCACTGGTTCAGCGCGCAGTAGTGGTTCGTCGGCTTGTAGCCGGGACAAGTCGATGATCTGGGTGACGAGGGCAGACAGTCGTGAGGACTCTGCTGTTAGCCGCTGGGAGAAATGTCGGACGGCCTCTGGGTCGTCAGCTGCACCTTCGATGGCTTCGGCGAGGATGGAGACAGCACCGATGGGGGTCTTCAACTCGTGAGAGACATTGGCGACGAAGTCTCGGCGGGTCTCGGCCAGCCTGACATGTCGCGAGCTGTCACTGGCAGAGATAACGGCGTTGCCGTGATCATCGAGAGGACCGACTCGCACGGTGAGAATGAGGTCGGCCCCCGTGGAGGCCCGTTTCATCTCCATGGTGTCGACGATGTCGCGCCCCTCGCGCCGGGCAGTACGCACCAGTTTGAGCAGAGCCTCGTCAGCGATACGTGAGCCGCGTACGAGTTCCATCGATCGCGCACCCAGTGTGGTGTGGAGGACCTCGTCATGCGGTCCGACGATGACGGCTGCCTCGGTGGTTAAGTCGAGAGCTCGGGCGAGGGCCGAATCGACTTCGATAGCCTCGATGTCGGTGGCGAGGGTGTCCACGGGATGACGAGACGACTCCACCACGCGGCTCACGAGGACCGTCAATCCAGCGCCGACGACGGCACCAATGATCGCTGACAGAATCATGCCCACAGTTCGCATAATAGGGGGATGGTCGTCATGCTTGTCACCCGCGTGTCACGGAGGGCTGACGAGGTTACTGGTCGTTCACTTAAGGTTCATGGTGGCGCTACACGGGAGAAATGTCTGAGTCGACAAGGCCGATAGGCTTGGCTGCACCCCACTATGGAAGGACACCGGCATGCGTGAGAGCTATCACGACGAGCTCAATGCCACCAGCGGCAGAATTCTGACGATGGCGGAGCTGGTTCGGGTCGCCGTCAAAGATGCCACGGCGGCTCTCATCGGTGCGGACCTGACTACCGCTGAGCGTGTCATCTCTGACGACTCGAAGGTCGACTCGTTGAACGAGGAGATCGAACGTCGTTGTTTTGATCTGCTGGCCCGTCAAGCCCCAGTGGCCGGCGAGTTGCGCACCATTGTCGCGATGCTACGGATGTGTTACGAGCTTGCACGTATGGGCGATCTTGCTGCCCACGTCGCTAAGATTGCCCGCCTTCGTTTCCCTGAGGTTGCGGTGCCTCCGCAGGTCGCTGACCAGTTCGTCGAGATGTCGAAGATTGCCGACTCCATGATTGGCAAGGCTGAGAAGACTCTTGCCGATCGCGACGCGGAGGCCGCCGAATCTCTGGCGTCTGAGGACTCCAAGATGGATGATCTGCGACGCGATCAGTTCCGTCTGTTACTGGGCGACGACTGGACTTACGGGGTGGAGAGCGCCGTCGACACCGCTTTGTTGGGCCGCTACTACGAGCGTATCGCCGATCACGCCGTGGCCGTCGGTTCCCGTGTCATCTACATCGTCACTGGTGAGGGCCCCGCTGGTGAAGACTGGCCGAGCGCGTACTGATCAATCTGCCCCTCACGTCGGCGTTTCCCGTCGGTGTGAGGGGTTTGCTGTGTCGCAGTGACAATGCCTTGTACTGAGTACGTACAATTGAGATGATTAATGTGTCGTGGTACACGGCTGATAATTCTCAGTGAGGTCTTGTCATATGGCTTTTGCCTTCCGTAGCAAAACGATAGCTGGCGCTGTCGTTGTCGTCACTACCGTTTCGATGGCCATCGCCGGGTGCGCGAGTAGTGACCCAGAGTCTGCTAGCTCCTCGTCGAAATCGGGTGTGAGCTCTGCCCAGTCATCTTCGCAGCCGTCGCCATCGAAGAGTCCCATCGCGAAGCCCAGCATTTCCAGCGGCGCTAGTGCCCCGGCGGGGTTGCCGAGCGGTCCGGTGCCCGCCGGCGTATTCGGTGTTGGTGCGGCCGTCACCAAGCCCGCCTGCGCTGAGCCGCCGTCGAATTACTCCCCGCTTAAGGTTCCGGGCACTGTCGTCAAGGACATCGACGGTCTGGAAGCGGGGACGAACCACGGCAGGGCTGCCGACAAGTATGTCTACTCGGCTTCGGTGGTGAATCAATGGTTGGAGAAGCCTTCCACCCAGCCCAAGAACAAGAAGATCGTTTTCGTCACTTTTGACGACGGTCCAACGACCAAATTCACCGGCGAGCAGCTGGATAATCTGGAGAAGGCAGGTGCTCGTGCCACCTTCTTCATGATCCCCCCGCAGATGCGTGACGTGGGCAAGAACATGCTCAGCCGCTCGCTCAAGATGGGCAATGCGCTGGCCATCCACTCGTACTCCCACGACTACAAATACCTGTACCACGGCAGCGCTGCGAACAAGGCCAAGCACATCAGTTGTGACTGGGACTGGGCAATGGCTCAGAGTCGTGCCATCCTCGGGTCGAATTACTTCTCTTCGGCCTTCCGCTACCCGGGCGGCCACATGTCCTGGACTAATCTGTCTCAGGCTGACGCTACGCTGGCTAAGCGCGGGGTCGGCTGGATCGATTGGAACGCGATGAGTGGAGATGCTGACGCCCAGCGTCCCACGACTGTTCCTGGATATCTCCAGATGGTTAAGAAGAGCATTAAGGAGTCCAATAACCCGAACGTCGTGGTCATCCTCAATCACGACACCTACGGCAAACAGATGACGGCTAAAGCCATGCCTTCCATCCTCGCGTGGCTCAAGAGCCAGGGCTACGAGTTCGGCGTTATTGCCTAAAGCTCTAGCTTCATGCAACTCGACGGTGCCCCGATATTTCTGGCGGCACCGTCGAGTTGCATCAAGCAGCTTCAGCAGCCTGCGGGCAGGCTTACTTGTTTCCCTGGTTAGCGACTGCCTTGGCGCCGGCGGCAGCGGCCTCAGGGTCGAGGTAGCGGCCCCCCCTAGTCACGGGCTTGAGGTTGTCGTCAAGCTCGTAGAACAGCGGGATACCGGTCGGGATGTTGAGGCCGGCGATGTCCTCGTCACTGATCTCGTCGAGGTGCTTGACGAGGGCGCGCAGGGAGTTACCGTGAGCAGCCACGAGCACCGTCTTGCCGTCCTTAAGGTCGGCAGCAATATCAGAGGTGAAGTACGGCACCATGCGGGCCACGACGTCTTTGAGACACTCGGCGACCGGACGCTCGGACGCCGGGATGTCGGCGTACCGCGGGTCATGGAACTGGCTGAATTCGCTGTCGCGGTCAAGGTCCGGTGGACGAACATCGTAGGAGCGACGCCAAGCCATGAACTGGTCGTTGCCGTACTTCTCCTTGGTCTCAGCCTTGTTGAGACCCTGCAGCGCACCGTAGTGACGCTCGTTGAGGCGCCAGGAGCGATGCACCGGGATCCAATGGCGGTCGCAGCCGTCAAGGGCTAGGTAGGCGGTATGGATAGCACGACGTAGCAGCGAGGTGTGGACGATATCGGGCAGGAGGTTTTCCTGCTTGAGCAGGTCGGCGGCGTGACGAGCCTCGCCCTCGCCCTTCTCGTTGAGATCGACGTCCACCCAGCCGGTGAAGAGGTTCTTGGAGTTCCATTCGCTCTCGCCATGGCGGAGCAGGATGAGCTTTGCAGTCATGGTTCTACCATAGTGTGTCTGGGGAATAGCATTCGCGTCCCCTACCCCATCTGCGGGATTGCAGTCGTTATGTCCCTCGGTAGTTAGATCCGGTGATCTCGGTGTTCGCCCTGACACAACACCGTCAGTCTTCTACCGTTGCGAGGACGTCCGGGAGTGTATTCGCGACCTCCGCGTGGCTGCCGTGCAGCAGAATGCGGTACGACGACTCGTCTTGGATGAGTGTGATGACAGCTTCGAGCATGTCGATTTGATTGCCGGGGTCAGTGACTAGGGGCCAGATGCTGAGCTGGACGTCGAGGTTGCGCTCGGGATCGTCCATGGCGTGGAAGGTTGTCGATGCACTATTGCGGCATACCAGTAGCCCCGGGGAGATGACGTGTTCGGGATCGATGTGCGGAATAGTGATGGACACGTAGCCGAAGTCAAGCCCGGTGGGGAATTTCTTCTCTCGTGCACTCACCGCGTTAAGGAATGTGGATTTCACCATGTTGTCAGCGGTGAGACGATCATTGACCTGGGCGTAAAGGTCATTCTGGCTGGTGGCCGTCACGTCGGCCACGATAAGACGGGGCGTCGGCATTGTTTTACTTTCCTATGGGGGCTTCGACCGGTGACTTGTGTCCTTCGACACGGCCAGCGGACCCGGACACCTTTGCGCGTCTGATCGGGGTGAGGTGGTCGGCTCATACGTTCGGTTCTGCCCGACAGTTCGGGGGACTAACCAAGTTAGTTACGCACTTATGTGTATTTACGCCCATGAGGTAGGCGACGGGCAATGAGACGTTTTGCCTATTCCACCTGCAGCAATGACAGCTAGTGACCTGTCAGGCTTTGAGGTCGCTAGCGATCTGGTCTGCGAGTTCCTCGGCGTCAACACCGGTGAGCAGCGGCGTGCCTCGGTAGACCTTGATCTCCTCATCTGGAGGGGTGATAGCGGTGGTGACGACGATGGCGTCAGGCTGGAATGTCGTCATTTGGGCGGGGACGTTGGCCGTTTTGCATTCCTTCATCGTCGCGGTGATGCCCCGATCACGCAGCATCCGCTGCAACTTGTTCGCCACTTGGACGGAGGTTGCGATGCCAGTGCCGCAGCAGACCAGAACCTTCTTGTTGACCATCAATGCCTCTCCTCACGTGGATGTCGAACCCACCTCGTCGGCCACTTCGGGGTGCGGCACGAAGGGGGCGGCGATGCCCTCATATTTACCCACCATGCCTCCATGATTGTCCACGGACAGGCCGTTAGCTAGTGCTAGCGGAAAATCTCACACTTTTTGCGACGAACGTGCATCAAAACTGGGCCCTTGGTGGGAAAGTGTGATAATTAGACGCTGATCTCACCAGCGATGTCGGTCTCGATCCATCGCTTGAGCTCTTTGCCGTGCAGCCCTTGAGAGAGCAGAAAGACTAGCTTGGCATAGAGAGCCTCGAGAGTCATGTCATGGGCGCTGACAGCTCCGCCCTCCGTGAGGGCATGACTTGACTGGTATTGACCCAGTTGGACATCAGCTTGCATGCATTGGGAAGCGACGACGACGGGGGTGCCGGCGGAGATGACATCGAGGATGGCGTCGACGACGCCGGGTTCATCACTGGGGATATTTCCGACCCCGAATGCGCGCAAAATGACGGCTTCGGGCAAAGGGTCGAGGACGGCGCGGAGGCGTCGAGCGCTGATGCCCGGAGATAGATCAACGACGAGGACGTCGTGACGCTGGTATGGGCCGGGGTTGAGCCAACCGCAACCCGTCGATTCATTCTCGACCCATTGCCACGGTGCTCCGGTGCGCGCTAATTGTGGGACGGCGGGCGAATCGAACCCGTTATAGGCCCACGAGGAGAGTTTCGTGACGCGATTGCCACGCAGCAGTTTGTGGCCAAAGAAGACCGCGACCCCGTTGAGGCGCCCGCTCGTGGCGGCTCGCAGCGCTCCCGTGACGTTTGGCGCAGCATCTGTTCCGACGACTCCCAATGAGTACTGTGCTCCGGTGACGACGACCGGCTTACCGAACTCGGTAAGGGCGTAGGACAGCGCGGCTGAGGTGTAGGCCAAGGTGTCGGTTCCATGAAGAACAACGAATGAGTCGGCATCGTCGCGATGCTCCCACAGATCGTCGACAATTCGGCGCCAGTCATCGGGAGTGGCGTTGGCCGAGTCAATGAGATGCTCGAAACTCAGGGTCTCAAAGGTTCCGGCGAGTTCGGTGCCAGATAGTAATTGGTTAAGCCAACCCGTCAGATCAGCACCTGGAGCTAAGCCGTTAGGAGTGGACACCATTCCTAACGTTCCGCCGGTGTAGAGAACGTGGGTTTGCATCATTCACATCCCCTCATCGCTTGGAACCACGTTGTCGAGCAGGTCGGGTTTGATGCTGTTACGGACTGCGTACCACCCGGCGACCATGGCAATTGCGACCAGGGCGAAGAGGGCTAGTGTCCAGCGCCCCGATTCCGAAGTGACGTTCGACAGTACGACGATCAGCAGGAAGGCCAATGAGATGTAGTTCGTGACCGGGGCACCAGGCATGCGGTATTCCGGTCGGTTGTCCTTGCCCCGCCTCACTGCGCTCACGAAACGGGTGTGGGCGAGCAGGACCATCGCCCACGTGCCGGCGATACCGATGCCGGCGAGGTTCATGACGATCTCGAAGGCGCTATCCGGGAGGAAGGCGTTGAGGGCAACGCCCAGCAGACCGAGGGCGGCGGTCATGGCGATGCCGCCAGAAGGCACGTGGTGACGGTTGAGTTTAGCAGCGGCTTTTGGTGCTTCGCCGGCAACCGCCAATGACCTCAGGGTGCGTCCGGTCGAGTACAGGCCAGCATTGAGCGAGCTGAGGGCAGCCGTCAGGACGATTACCTGGATGATGTCACCAGCGTAGGGAATTCCGATTCCGGTGAAGAAGGTGACGAACGGGGATTCATTGCTTGAATAGGCAGTGTACGGCAGTACCAGCGCCATCAAGATGATCGAACCGACGTAGAAGACGAAGATACGCAGGATCATCGAGTTGATGGCCTTGGGCAAGATCTTGCTCGCATCCTTGGTCTCGCCTGCTGCTACGCCGACCATCTCGGTGCCGCCGAAGGCGAAGATCACTCCCAGAGTGAGTGCAAAGACCGGCGCCAGCCCAGCGGGGAAGAATCCGCCATGCTGGGCGATGTTGTGAAGGCCTGCGGTGTAGTTGCCAACCCGCGCACCCGTGACGATGGCCCAGATGGCCGCGATCATGAACAGGATGATCGCGGCTACCTTGATAGCAGCGAACCAAAATTCGGCCTCGCCGAACATCTTCACGCTCAACATGTTGAGGGTAAACACCACGCCGAGGGCGATGAGCGCTAACACCCATTGTGGGATGGCACGCAAGGGCGTCCAATAATGCAGGTACAGCGCCACTGCGGTGATGTCAGCCATCACCGTGACCGACCAGTCAAGGAAGAAGAACCATCCGGTGGCGTAGGCGCCCTTCTCACCCATGAATTCACGCGCGTAGGACACGAAGGCGCCTGAGGACGGACGACGAATAGCCATCTCACCGAGGGCCCTCACCATGAGGAAGGCGAAGATGCCACAGACGGCGTAGCTTATCGCCAATCCGGGGCCACCTTGGGCAAGGCGTCCGCCAGTACCCAGAAACAAGCCGGTGCCGATTGAGCCGCCGATGGCGATCATCTGCAGGTGCCTGTTCTTTAAGGCCTTGTCGTAGCCGGCATCCCCCTTATCAACGGTGGTGCTGGTGTGCGGGGTGACAGAATCACCTTCCTGCATGGGAACCTCCTCGTGACGGAACCACCCGGTCTAGCACGGGAATGCTAGCCCCGAAGGGGCCACTCTGCACCGAAAATAAGTATCTTTACAAACGGATCAGAAACGAGTGGGCCGGTTGAATTATCGGCGTGGGCGTGTGATAAGGCTCCGTCTGATGAGATGGACGATTGGGGCGTCTCGTCCCCAGGCTGTCGAGGTCGCAGGATCAGGGTCAGGGAGCCACAGGAGCGAAGAAAAAGGGCAGCGACGAGAAATCGACGGCCCATGTTCTGTTCTTTGCAGAACGTGGACCGCCGATCGAAACGGTGCGGAAATTTCGTGAGTGGATACTTGGTGAGAATCCCCGAACTAGGAATCAAGGGGGATTGAGCCCCGTCAGGCCAAATCCAGCCCTGGGTAGAGGGGGAAGTTGCCCAGCAGCTCGTCGGCGGCGTCATGGACCTTCTGCGCCACACCGTCGGCAATTTGGTATTTGGCCTTGCCGGGCTTGCCGGTGGAGGCCGTCATCGGGGTGGTGGCCTCCAAGGTAGTGACGATGAGCTCGGCGACCTGATCGAATTCGTCGGGTCCGAATCCGCGGGAGGTCAGTGCCGGGGTGCCGATGCGTATGCCAGAGGTGTACCAGGCGCCGTTCGGGTCAGTCGGAATGGAGTTGCGGTTGGTGACCACACCGGCGTCCAGCAGCGCGGCCTCGGCCTGACGACCGGTCAGCCCGAAGCTCGTCGTGACGTCGAGCAGGTTGATGTGGTTGTCAGTCCCATCGGTGACGAGCTTGACGCCACGTTTCATGAGTCCTTCGGCTAGGGCCTTCGCGTTATTGGCGACGCGCTGAGCGTAGTCGCGGAAGGTCTGGGTGCGCGCTTCTGCCAGAGCGACGGCCTTGGCAGCCATGACGTGGGACAGCGGGCCGCCGAGCACCATTGGGCAGCCGCGGTCGACGTCGTCGGCGTAGTCCTTAGTCGTCAGCACCATGCCGCCGCGCGGTCCGCGTAGCGACTTGTGGGTCGTCGTCGTCACGACCTGGGCGTGGGGGATGGGGTTCTCGTCACCAGTGAAGACTTTGCCAGCTACCAGGCCAGCGAAGTGGGCCATATCGACCATGAGCACAGCACCGACTTCGTCGGCAATCTCGCGCATCTTTGCGAAATTAACGCGGCGCGGGTAGGCGGAGTATCCGGCGACGATGACAAGCGGCTTAAACTCGCGGGCCAGCTCAGCGACCTTGTCGTAGTCGAGCAGGCCCGTTTGCGGATCGGTGCCGTAGGAGCGCTGGTCGAACATCTTTCCGGAGATATTGGGGCGGAAACCGTGGGTAAGGTGGCCACCAGCATCGAGGCTCATGCCGATCGCCCGCTGGTCATTGAAACGATGACGCAGGGTGTCCCAGTCAACTTGAGTGAGGTCATTGACAGTGCGGGCGCCAAATTCTGACAGGGCTGGGGTCTCGATATGGTGGGCCAGGATCGTCCAGTAGGCGGTGAGGTTGGCGTCAATGCCGGAGTGGGGCTGTACGTAAGCGTGCTCAGCGCCGAACAGAGCGCAGGCATGCTCGGCGGCGATCGTCTCGACGGTGTCAACGTTTTGGCAACCGGCGTAGAAGCGGTGGCCGGCAGTACCTTCGGCGTACTTATCAGAGAACCAGGTACCCATGGTCGCCAGAACTGGCAAGGATGCGTAGTTTTCGGAAGCAATAAGTTTGAGGGAATGACGCTGGTCGGTGAGTTCAGCACGGGTGGCCTCCGCGATCCGCGGCTCGACCTGTGCGATCGCGTCGAGCATGGTGCGGTAGGCCGGGGCTAGCTTCTCGGCAATGTCACGGGCAGTGGGATCGACGGCACGGGGATCACTCACGGATGGCTCCTGTCATGACGGGACGGTAAGCACAAATCTACTCGTCCCGGGAGCCACTTGGGGCTATAGCCTGAAAGGACGGCGAACGGCTCGCCGTCCTGCCACGGATCGGATCAGCGTTTCACTCGTGCAGATCCGCCTGCTGCCAACGATTCCACCTCGCAGCGGGTGACCATCGAGGTATCGCCGGGCGTCGTCATGGCCAGAGCGCCGTGGGCGGCTCCCAACTCGACGGCTTTCTGCAGGTCTCCAGTCTCCATAAGACCAGCCACGAGACCAGCTGCGAAGGAGTCACCACCGCCAACGCGGTCGAGGATTTCCAGGTTGGGGCGTTCGACCGAGCGGACCAAACCAGTGTCCTTCGACCACGCAATAGCTGACCAGTCGTTACGGCTAGCAGTACGCACCTGACGCAGGGTCGTGGCGACGACGGAGATATTCGGGAATTTCTCGATGACCTTGTCAATCATGGTGGCATACGAGTTGACGTCGAGATGGGAGAGGTTCTCGTCGTTGCCCTCCACCTCGAATCCCAGACACGCCGTGAAGTCCTCCTCGTTACCGATCATGACGTCGACCAACCTCGCCAATTCGCGGTTGACACGGCGTGCCTCCTCTTGACCGCCGATCGACTTCCACAAGCTCGGGCGGTAGTTGAGGTCGTAGGAGATAACGGTGCCGTTAGCGTGGGCAGCTGCCATGACAGCCTTCGCGGTCTGAGCGCTGCTCTGTGACAAGGCGGCGTAGATGCCTCCGGTGTGTAGCCATCGCACTCCCAGTTGTCCAAAGAGACGGTCGACGTCGATGTCTTCGGCACGCAGCTGGCTGGCAGCACTATGGCCACGGTCGGAGACCCCGACGGCGCCGCGGACACCGAAGCCACGCTCGGTGAAGTTGAGTCCAGTGCGCACTGTGCGGCCGACTCCGTCAGAGGGCACCCAGGTGATGAACTGGTCGTCGACTCCACCAGCAGTGATGAGGTCACCGACAAGATGTCCAACCGGATCGTCGACGAGGCTGGTAATGACGGCGGCGTGTTTGCCGAAGACGCGGGACAAGCCGCGGCTGACGTTGTACTCGCCGCCGCCCTCCCAGGCGTCGAAGGACCTAGCGGTACGGATGCGACGCTCACCTGGGTCGAGTCGCAGCATTACTTCGCCGAGGGAGACGATGTCGTAACAGCACTGATCTGCGGGGCGAAGGGTGACGGGGCTAGTCATGACTGCTCCTTGACGATGTGGTGGGCGCTATCGACGGCTTCGCGGACTAGGTTGGCGATGGTGTGGCAGTCCCGGGCGGCGACGGCATCAGCCGGGGTGAGCCAGGTACCTCCGACGGCAGGAATATTGGCGCGGGAGAGGAAATCTGCGAGGTTGTGCGGCTTGACCCCACCGGTGGGGACGAAACGTAGGTGCGGGAAAGGGCCTTCCAGCGACGCGATGGTGGCTGCACCGCCGAAGGTGCCGGCTGGGAAGAACTTGAAGGTGTCGAGTCCCATGTCGATGCCAGCCATAATTTCGGTCGGGGTGATGGCCCCCGGCAGAACCGGGATGGCATGGTGCCGACATCGATCGACGACCTCGCGGGAGAGGCCGGGGGAGACGACGAAGCTCGCCCCGGCGCTCACCGCCTCATCGACTTGGCGGGCATTGATGACGGTTCCGGCGCCGACGGTGATCCGGCCGTCACCGGCCATGGACTCGATGGCGGCTGGGGCGGCATCGGTACGGAAGGTCACCTCGGCGACCGGAAGGCCACCGACGACCAGCCCGTCGGTGACGGCTGGGGTAGTGGCGGCGTCATGGATGACGACTACTGGGATGACCAGATGTGACAACACAGTGTTGAGTGCTTCATTGCTCATGTTCGATCTCCGACATTGGGTATTGTCCAAGGTTGTCTAGCGGTCGGCGGCCACGGCGACGAGTTGCCACGATTTCCCGTAGCTGCGGGCGGACCACCCGATGCGCCGATCCGTGAGGACTCGAGACGCTGTGGCCAAGGACACTCCTGTTCGATGACGGGGGGAGACTCTATCGGTTCTAACAGGCTACGGGCGGCATATCGACGAGGGGACCGTCGTCCTAACGAGTCGGATCGAGCCTAGCAATGTTCCCCTGATGATGGTGTCAATTTTGGTGTTCGAAGCGGTCCTCTAGTGGGGCGGTGAAAGCGATTTCTCACGTTCGTTTAAGACGGGTCCGGGTTCCTTGTAAAGAGTAAGATGGCGAATGATCCGAAGTTGACGATGGTGGACCGAAAGGATGAAACCAGCAATGACAAGACCCTGTGTGGTGCTGTCCGTTCTGGACCGGTACAAGCCGATGTCTTTCACTGTTGAGGCCATGGAGCGTCTTGGTGAGTTGGCGGAATTGCAGATAGACCCCGACCCGCAGTTCCATGCATCTGCGTAGAGCCGCCAAATGCTCAAGGATGCAGAGGTTGTTGTCACCGCATGGGAGACTGGCGAGCTCACTGATCTGCTGGATTACACGCCACGGTTGCAGATGGTGATTCACTCGGGGGCTCGGTCAAGGATGTTATTGGAATGCAGAACTACGAGCGAGGGGTGAGAGTCTCTTCCCAGAGATCCAGCTCAATGCCGAACCCGTTGCTGAATGCTCTTTAGCTATGATCATCCTGGCTGCCAGAAGGGGTCTTCCCATCACGGCGTCGGTACATAGAGAACCGAGCCAAGGAGGAGACGTTTTGGGGAACTTCACGGAAGTCGGGCTGTATGGTGCGCAGATCGACTCATTGGGTGTCGCGAATTTCGCGTTGGGTCATTGACATGCTGGCCCCCTTGCACGATGACATTAAGGTGTCCTCCCACCATCTCAACAAGGCACAGGCCCGTAACTCGGCGTCACTGCCGCAAACATCGAGGACATCATGCGTACCTGCGACGTAGTCTCTTTGCACTCGGCGTCGACCCCGCGGACCTACCACATGCTGGGAGCCGAAGACTTTGCTACCATGGAAGATGGGGCCGCCTTCATTAATACCGCGCGGGGCGCCATCTGTGGCCAAGATGCTCTCATCGCCGAGCTCCAGCGTGACAGAATCAATGCCATCATGTGATGTCACAGATCCTGAGGCCAACGTTCCCGATTCGCCGTTGTGGACGTTACCCAACATTATGCTCACTCCATACGCGGCCGGTTCTGTCGGCAAGGAGCTTCGTCGTCTTGGTGACGGGGCCGTAACGACTTGGCCCGCTACATCGTAGGTAGCAAGGTGGTCGGGGAAATCCTGGTCGATCAGTACCGCAGGGCGAGCTTGACCGACCAGGGGCCTACTTTTATTGCTCAGGAGCTAGTGTGCGGCAGCCCGAGGGGGTAGGACGAGGCACGGAGGCTTGGCTTTGTCGGTTTGGGCAGCGCAGGGGACAGTGTGACTCTGATGGACTGGCCGCCTAGGTCTGCGGTGTTGATGCGTAACGTCGTGGTCTTGTCACTTCGGCTGACGCTGATGCGGTCGCTGGAGTTCTCAACTGTCCAAACGCCCTCGATGGCGACGGTGAGTGAGGGCCTCTTCTGGGTGGGTTCGGACATGATGACCTCGACCCGGCTTCCCTGGGCCTGCGTCTGTATTATGGCGGGTGCGTCCGCCGTCATCCCGGCACATGTGGCGGGCTTCCAGAAGGCATAGGTGGTAACCACAGTGGGGTCTTTTGTGAGCAAGCAGCCGGTTGAGCGTACAGCCTGCACCATACGGTCGTTCGATAGCACGATGAACAGATTGTCGACAGGTCGCTGAGCCAGCGCCATCGTTTGGGATCGGCTGGCGGTGGGCAACACGGCCCAGGCCACCGGACGATTGTGGTGGGTGACGTGGAGAGAGGCGTAGTTGCGCTCAATGGCTTCGTTGAAGCCCTTGACCGTGCGTGCCGGGTTGACGTCGATCCATGAGCCTTTCCTTTTCTCCAACTGAGCGGTGAGATCGACGTCAGTGGCGAAGACGTATCCACCGACTCCGCGCAGGTGTGCCCAGTGGGGGTTGTCGAAAGACGTCTTCGATGTGATGGTAATGCCGTCGACTAGCAGTTCCGGCGGTGTCTTACCGACCTTGCGGTGTTCGACCACTGTGGTGGCCTTGGAAGCGTCGGTGGAGACATCGGTCGTCAGCTCCAACAAGGCATCTTTGAGCCCCACCCACAGCCGCCGGGCTTTCAAGGTGGAGTCCTGAGAGGTGATTTGTGAGGCGGCGGCAGACCACTCTCCTGACGCCAGCCCACCGGACCATTCATTGTCGGGGGTTCTCTCTGCCCACGCGGTACCGACGGCGCGTTTCAACGGAGTGGAGTCCACGGTCGTGCCCGTCGGTGCGGAGTAGTCGACGGTAGCCCAGAACCCGTCCTCGTACTGGCCCATGTCCTCAGGCAACATAAGATAGCGCATTCCTTGGCTGGTCCTTGACGCCCACTCATTTTCCGAGTTGCCATACTCGTACCACGAGATGCGGTTCGAGCAGTTAGAGACGGCGATGAGCCAATTTGGTGTTCGGTGCACCAGCCGGTCGATAGAGGCAAAATAGGTTGGAGTGGACGATTCTGGTATCGGTCGGACATTGGCGGCGGTGTCGAAGAGATCGATATCCCTCAGCGAGGCAGGTTCACTCAGGTGGTCGAAGGTGTTGCGGGTCATCCATCCGTGTACGGTTCCCCGCCACAGTTCGGCACGGTGAGCGGGGATGGCATTGGCCATGAGCAACATGGATCGTGCGATGGACATGCCGTGCATGGCTGCGGGTTCATCGATGCGCGAGATGGAGCGGCCGCGCACACAGTCGAGGATCTGGCCGCCATACATCACGGGCACGATGCCGCGCTCCACTTGTGAGAGGAGATTTGCTTGTGCCGAGTCGGTGATGTCGAAGCGTGTCCCCGCCACCAATGGGAGCAGCATTGCCAAGCCGCTCAGCAATACGTCGCCGTAGGAGCCGGTGTAAGGGACGTGAGAGTGCTGGATGAAGCCGCCGTCGGCACGAAAGCCGTCGCCTTCGGCGACCGTGCGCCAAGAATCGGGGAGCCCCTGGACCGCATGGCGGAGCTTGGACTCGTCGCCAGTGGCAATTGAGCGACATATCACAGCCCGGGTGAGGTCCATTCGGTTCGCTCCGGTCGAGATGACCGGTTGTGTGGGATGGGCGGTCGGTTTCACCGATTCTGGTTGCTGATACCAAGGATCGGGGACGAAGTGGTCGATGCCGGCTGCTGCTGCAGCCATGACGTCTGTGGGCAGGGCGTCGTGCAGGATACACATGACATCGCCGATGGCACGGGATGCGCCATCCTCCCAGTCCCACCAGTTGCCGTACTCGTCCTGTGAGGGGTGGTAGCGAAGACGACAGAAGTCCTTCAGAGCGTCGATGCAGGCAGAGAGGACATGAGGTTCGGCATGGTAAGCGGAACCAGGAGTGGCCCAGGCGCACGCGATGGAACTAATGGCACGGGCGGTTGTGGTAATGAAGGAGGATTCTTCCTTCTGCAGGTTTGCGGAGAGTAGGACAGTGGTCCTACTGCTGCTAGATGCGAGGTCGGTGAGGATTGTGGCCACCCTTTTGTCGGTCTTAGCGATGATCGCACGAGCTCGTGGATCAGCGGTTTTGGCCGCGTTGCGTCCAGTGATGATGTCGGTCCATTTTTCGCACAGTGCCGACCAAATATCGGGATCTGGTGAGGCGAAGGCATCGGGCATCTCAGGGGAAGCGGCAATCGCGATGGCTGATAGTGCGGACAAGGATAGGAAGGTCCGTCGCGAAGGGACTTGATACGGGATGTCGAACATTAATCGCGCTCCTAGAGCAAGTGTGACAACGGTGCCACGCGGATGGGTATGGGTTCCTAGCAGATTACGGGAAAGCGGTTACCGATAGTGTCGATTTGACGATACAGGCATTTTGCAACTTTATCTAACAGTGGTTCGAAGATGACCGTTGGGGAGCGCTCGCATGATCGAAACGAGTTTAGGAACGCGAGTACTGGTGCAAACTGGCTGATCGACTCCTGGATGCCGCGATCGCGCAGGCGACCCTGGGACATGCACGGATTGCTATGCCGGGTGCACCTGGGGGGTTGGGAACCGACGTCGACGGACTGGAGGGATTCGCCCGGGTCGGACCGTTGGCGGGGGCACGATTCGTGGGGGAGCAGGGGAAAGCCCTTCATGAGCTGGCGTCGTGGTGGGCCAACGGCGTCGATCCCAAATCCAGCGAGCGTTGGTTACGCCCGTCTGAGCATCGGCAGGCAGTGGTCGAGGCATGTTCACTTGCTTTGTTGCTTCACTTCGCCAAACCTTGGATTTGGGAACACTTGTCCCCCGCAGACGCTGGAACAGCCGGTCGAATGGTTTCAGGACGTACGAAGTCCTCAGATTCCCGACAACAATTGGATCTGGTTCCAGATTATCGTCGAGACTTTCCTGCGCGGAGTGGGATGAGGATCTAGTTCGACGGCACCGCGCCCGTCATGAACAGTGGTATCGCCGCGACGGATGGATAAGCGACGGACCGAGACGATGCTTCGATCGCTATGTCGGATGGGCGATGGAGACGTTGCCCGCACTGTGGACCCTCCTGGCCCCGGACTGGGACGTGGCCAGGAAATTTGCGGACATCCATGGGCCCCGGCTGGCACGCTATCTCGAGGGCGCCCCTTACCTCGTCGGGGCCGACGTGGGAGGCAGTCGGGGAGTTGCCCCGCTTATCCAAGGCGTAGTCTCATATATCGGTGGTGCACGTGCGCGCCCCTATGGGCAGGGGTATTCATGAAGGTTTCGCCCCTATCGCCGGGATTAACCAGGCGAATCTGCTCGGGGACAGTGCGCCATTTCCTCGATCACGGGGTCACCAGCGCTGACATCCTCACAATGGTATGGTTTCACGAGTTCCGACCGATGGCCCAATCTTATTCCGGAGTGGGATCCCCCTACTGGGCGGCAAAGGGAATGTTGGGACTGGCGTTACCGCCAGATCACCCGGTGTGGACCGAGCCCGAGGAGCCCATTCCGGTCGAGGCGAGTGATATTTATCGCATCATCGCTGTTCCCGGATGGATGGTCAGCGAAACTTGTCAGGACGGGATCGTGAGGGTTCTCAACATCGGTACCGATGGGCAGGACGAGGGAGAACTCGTTGGTGAGGCCCCGCTATACACGTCCCTAGGATTCTCGACCGCCACGGCACCTCCTCAGGCGGGGGAGTGGAAGCTCCGGTCGGTAGCCAATGTAGTAGGGCTCAGGGACGGACAAGGGCAGGTTTCTGCCCGTTCTGACCAGAGGGTTGAGCGGTGCGAATATATTGGTGAGGTGGTCGTCGGTCAGTCGTCGTGGCTGGCTCACTGGGTTCACGATGACGTTGATGAAGGGGCCGGTTATGGTGCTCGCGGCATTGTGGAGATCGGACCGAAGATTGTGTGCGCCCATGCTTGTCACCGTGGTGTCGAGGTGCGTTGCGTATGGGTGGAGGGAGCATTGTGTTCGGGGGTGGTCTTGATGGCGGGATGGCCGACTGATCCTTGCGATGGACCGGAGTCCTACCTTGAGCCGGTCACGTCCTGGAGCCATCGTGAGCGTTTGGCGGGTCATCGGGTTACTGGTCTGTCGAAGCTAACGACCGTTGAGACCTTGAAGACTTCGCTTGCGGGGGGAGGAGCCTTATATCGCATTGGTCGGGTTAGACCAATGCGAGCCTCGCCCACAGGTGAATGTAAACGGCGGTGACGTAGTGGTGTCTTTCCCCGGGCAACCTACAGTCGTGCTGAAATCCGAGTACTTTCACCGTTGAGAATCGCGATGCGTAGTTGGTTGGTTAGATGGTCTTAAGGCTGGATACAGAGTATAGTCCACGCCGTGCAGCTGGCCAGAGAAACGGAGCTGACCATGACGAGTTTCGTGCGACACGTAAACGTGGGATTTGGAGTTGTACCTGACGATCTTGGATCGTGCTCACCGCGGCGGCATTTCCGGATGCGGCGATGCTCCATGCGCTCCGTTTCACTGTCTGGCGTGTCGTGCAAGGTAACGCGGTGACGATGGCCGTTGGTCCCGGCCAAGGCTGGAGCTCTAGTCGAAATCGGTGTCATTGAATAGCCCGGCGCGATTACTATTGCCTACGCCATGGCCGGCCTAAGTATCTGAGGATCATTCCCCCTTTGGAACTCTCATGGCTCGCGCAGACGAATTCGCGAATGCGAACCTACCCCATAGTCCACAGAGCTGCGGCTCTCACTCGGATGTCACAATTTCGCTCCCCGCATCCTTGCCGCCTCATACAGCGCAATGGACGCTGCGACTGAAGCATTGAGGGATTCAACGTCGCTGCTGATGGGGATCGACGCCAGCACGTCGCACGACTGACGGGTAAGTCGGGCCAGACCGTCTCCCTCTGAACCGACAACAATCACCAGGGGGCCGTCGAATCCAGGAGCTGAAGCGAAGTCCGAGTCGGCCTCGCCAGCTAGCCCGACGATCATCCAGCCAGCCGCAGCGAACTTGCCGAGAGCCTGGTTGAGGTTCGTTGCCATCGCCACCGGGATGCGCGCCGCGGCCCCGGCTGAAGTCTTCCACGCCGCAGCCGTCATCGATGCTGACCGCCTCGACGGGATGAGCACACCCTGGGCGCCAAAGGCCGCAGCAGAGCGGATAATCGCTCCCAGATTACGCGGATCGGTGACCTTATCGAGGGCCACCACGAGCCCACCGCGGTAGGTCTGGGTACCGGCTGCGATGAGGTCACCGACGGTGGCGTACTCGTATTCAGGCAGGCGCAAGGCCACTCCCTGATGGTTAGACCCACCTGTCATGCGGTCGAGTTCGCCGCGAGTGGCCTGCATCAACGCGATGCCATGATCAGCGCAGAAGGTGAGAATCGCCCTCAGCCGAGAGTCATGCTCAGCTCCCTCGGCAACGTAAGCAGTGCGTACTGGAAGACCAGCATGTAGGGCCTCGAGCACAGGATTACGACCGATAACCCACTCCGGGCCCGCCCCCGTCGACTGTCTATTCGCCGGTTTGCGGGCTGCAGCGCGGGCTAATTTCTCCTGCTTGGCCTTGTACGCCTTGTGGTAAACGCGGTCTTCTGCCTTGGGAGTGGGGCCTCGGCCTTTGAGTGCTTTGCGGCCTCGCCCACCGGAGCCGACAGCGGAACTCTTGCTCTTGTGCCCCTCGCCGCGGCGCTGGGAATTTCCTGCCATGTCAGTCTCCTTGTCAGCTCAGCGACCAATGGGCGCCGGTGGGGGTGTCTTCGATCGTCAATCCAAGGTTTGTCAGGGTGTCGCGGATGGCGTCAGCCGTGGTCCAGTCTTTGCGGGCGCGAGCCTCGGCACGCTGGTCCAGCATGGCCTGCACCAAGCCGTCAACGACCGGTTCTAGACGGGCGTCGCCTGTTGCGGTGTCGGCCCACTCGGGGGCCTGAGGATCGAGTCCGAATACCGCGAGCATGGCTTTAACCTGGGACAGGTGATGACGGGTGGCCTCAGCATCGCCGATCGACACGGACTTATTACCTTCGGTGATTTGGCTGAACAGGGCCGCCACCGCCTGGGGAGTACCAAGGTCATCGTCCATCGCAATGACGAACGCCTCCGACAATTCATGCGAAGCCGTCACCTGCTCGCCAACGAGGTTGCTGGCGCGGTCCAGGAAGGAATCGATGCGCTCGATGGCTTTGGTGGCCTCATCCAGGGAGCCCTTGGTGCCCTCGTCGGAGGGGCTGAACTCGATCATGGAGCGATAATGCGGGGCCAGCAGGAAGTACCTGACGGCTCGCGGGCTGTAGGTCTTGGTGACCTCAGACACTTGGGCGGTATTACCCAGGGACTTGCTCATCTTCTCCCCAGACATCGTCACCCAAGCGTTGTGCATCCAATAGTGGGCGAAAGGACGCCCAGCTGCTGCTGACTGAGCCAACTCGTTTTCATGGTGAGGGAACCGCAAGTCGATACCGCCACCGTGAATATCGAAGGCCTCGCCCAAATACTTCCCGGACATCGCCGAGCACTCCAGGTGCCACCCAGGTCGACCGCGTCCCCACGGAGACACCCACGACGCTGTTTCGGGCTCGTCCTCTTTATGGCCCTTCCACAGTGCAAAGTCACGTGGGTCGCGTTTACCACGCGGGTCTGAATCCTCGGCCGGGCTCATTTCGTCGACACGCATCCCGGACAATTCCCCGTAGCGCGGCCAGGATCGAACATCGAAGTAGACGTCACCGGAGCCATCGGGGGCAGGATAAGCGTGACCTTTTTCGATGAGGGTCTTCACCAACTCGATCATCTCCGGGATGTGACCGGTGGCTCGAGGCTCATAGGTCGGCGGACGGCATCCCAATGCTTTATACGCCGCATGAAGCTCATTTTCGTAGTGGTACGCATGGGCCCACCACGGGGTGCCGGCAGCAGCGGACTTAGCGAGGATCTTGTCGTCGATATCGGTGACGTTGGCGACAACGGTCACCCGGTAGCCAGAACACTCCAACCAGCGCCGCAGGACGTCGAAGACGACCTCCTTGCGGATATGGCCCAGATGTGGACTGGACTGCACCGTCATTCCACAGTGGTAAATCGACACCTGGCCCTCACGAAGGGGCTTAAAGGTCTCGATGCCATGGGTAGCGGTGTTGTAGAGCTTAAACGTCACATGACTTAGGTTACCGGTGTACCCTGACACATCACTTACCATGAGGGTATGGCCGAGATTCGCAAGCACAAGCCGTCGTCCAGCCCCATAGCCCGGGCCTTGGAGGCCGCAATGGGTGAATCCATCAAGCCGGTTGTCCCCGGATCGCGCCCCGACAAGGGCGTTGAGGAGCCGGAGACGAAGCTCGAGTCCTCCCCATCGGTCGCCGCAAGTCCCGCCCAGTGGGGGTCCTTCACTGTGGCGATGCCGCCGAAGTCCTCAGATTGATCAGGCTGTCCTAGCGTTTCATTCGGGCTCGTAAGGCGTCGATGTCGAGACGTGACGCAGACTCCACGTCGATAGCTTCGGCATGGGCCTCCCACGGGTCGTAGGGAGCGTCCTCCTCTTCGTCCTCAACGTATCCGAGCGACGGGTCGTAGACGTTGACCAGTTCATGTCTGCTGTGCGCCGGTGAACCGTCCACCGGTACTACGGATTCTGTGCTTATGGCCTCGTCGGGCAACTTGGCGAGAATGTCACGGACGTAGCCCTGGGCTGCTTCAACGTGGGGGACTTCCCGTTGCTGACGCTGAGACTCGTACCACCGATAGTCGAGGACCTCGTGGTAAAACTGCGCGAGCTCGCGTTTCCGGGACAGTTCCGGCGGAATTTGCTGGACGACTGGCTCGAAACACTCGGTGAGCCAGCGGTGAGCCGCGACTGCCTCGTCAACCCCCTGAAGCCCATTGCGCGCCCGGAAAGTGTCGAGATCGTTGAGCAGACGCCGTGCCTGGAATTCTTCGGTGTCTAAGCCAGTTAGGCGCAGCAAGCGACGCTGGTGGTGCCCGGCGTCAACGACCTTGGGCTGGATGCGTAGTCGCTGGCCGTCCGGCGAGGTTTGGATGTCCAATTCGGCGACGTCGAAGCCAAGAGCATTGAGGCGACGTACCCGCGACTCGACCTGGGAGTAATCGCCTCCGTCGAATTCCTCGGCCGCAGTGAGTTCATTCCACAGGTCGTGATAGCGGTCCTCGATAGTCGTGACCAAGCCCAGGGGGTCCAGGGCATCGTCGAGCATGTCGCCCTCTTCAAGGTCGAGGAACTCGCCATAGAGATTCGTCCGGGCGATTTGTAGGTCGTGTTCCCGCTGGCCGGTGGTCAGGTGATCGTGCAGCTCACCGGTCTCGGCATCGACTAGATAGGCCGCGAAGGCCTCGGCATCTCGTCGGAACAGTACGTTCGACAGCGAGATGTCACCCCATAAGAAGCCCACCAGATGAAGTCGCACAAGAAGAACGACGAGGGCGTCAAGGAGCCGCATGACGGTTCCTTGACGCACACCAGAATGGAAAAGGGACCTGTAGGGCAAAGAGAACCGTAGGTGGCGGGTGAGGATGATCGGCTCCAGCGGTTCACCGTTGGACGCAACGCGGTCAGTAATGACGCCGATGGGCTCGACCGACGGGGTATCGAGCCTCATGAGGTCGTGCAGCAAGCGGTATTCGTGAATTGCGAGGTGCTCGACGACCTCCTTGGCGGCGTAGACATCGTCGTCGACAGTGATGAACCGCACCACGTGACGAGAGATGCCCCGAGGCAGCGCGACGAGCCGCTCCTGCGGCCACTGTGCCAACGGTGTGCTCCACGGCAACGGAAGCAGGCGGGAGTCGGGCTTCGCGCTGAGGAATCGGGTCACGAGGAACAGTTTGCCACCCACACTCGGGTTAGGTGGTGTGCCACCTAGTCAGAGGGGGAATTCAGACAGTCGCGGCGCCACCTTCGAGGACCGTCAGTCCCTGCATGGTGGTGGACATCGTCATGGTCCCTCCTGTCATCGGGTGTTTCTGGAGGTAGCTAAGCCAGGGCGTCGGAAATTTTCGACCAATTTTCGGATCCGCCGTGACGAATGTTCCCCCTAGACATCTACACATATGAAAGTCCCCACACATCGAATGGAGATGAGCCGATATGACTGACAACAAGACCGCTTCCGCTAAATCCGATGCCACGAAAACCGAGAACCTGCCAGAGACAACGACCAAAGAGACCCTGCCTCCCTCGCCGCTGCACACCGATCACGGCTCCACCCTCATCGCTGAGCAGGTAGTCCAGAAGATTGCCGGTATTGCCTGCCGTGAAGTCCCCGGTGTGCACGCCATGGGATCCACTGGTCGCCGGATGCTCAGCTCTATCACCGATCGCATCCCCGGATCGACTACCAACGTGTCGAACGGCGTCCAGGTTGAAAAGGGCGAGCGTCAGTGCGCTATCGATCTGTCCGTGGTTATTGAGTACGGCTACTCAGTTGTTGAGGTCGCCAATAAGCTCCGCGAAACCATTATTGACGCCGTTGAGTACGGCACCGGCCTTGAGGTCGTTGAAGTGAATGTCCAGGTCACCGATGTCTACATTCAGGGTGAGGACGATCACGACGACGACCAGTCTGATCAGGTTGCCGGCCAGCGCAAGAACACCGAACTTTCCTGAAAGGCGACACTATGAATGCATCGCGCATCGGAGCACTCGTTGGACTGCTGTTGGGTGTGATTGCAGTCTGTGTTGGTGTGTGGCAGGCGATTGTCGTGCTGGTGCTGGGGCTGCTCGGTCTCATCATTGGCCGGATCATTGACGGTCAGCTCGACGTGCACGACATTTTCGGCAAACCAAGTCAACGGAACCGTTGATGTCCGCCGGCACCACACGCGTACGTTCGGTGCCCTCGCTGGCGGTCCACAATCGTGAGAAGGCTAGTCGTGGAACCCTAACGGTCACAACAGCGGTCGTCGAGAAAGTCGCTGCTCGCGTGGCGGCTCAAAGCGAGGGTTTCGGGGCTCCCACCTCGTCCTTCTTCGGATCAGGCTCGCGCGCCGACTTCGACCGAGGCCCGAAGGTTAGTGCGGTCCTTACCGGCCGTACGGCTGATCTTGAGGTGGAGGTTGCCATTGGCTACCCCGCCCCCGTTCAAGCTCAGTGTGATGATCTGCGAGCCCGATTGACCGAGCAGGTACCGAAGATGTCCGGAGTGGATATTCGCACGATTGACATCCTGGTGAGCCGGGTCGTCAGCAAAGCCCCGACGATGAAGGAGTTGACCTGAGATGAGCAAGCAGTACGTGTCTCCTCCTCTCATTCGTCGACCCTCCCGGACGCTTCCGGTGACGATCCTGGCTGTCGTGCTCCTGGCAGCCGGGGTGGTGGCCATCATCGCTGCTATCCAACGACTCCAGCACGGATCCTTGCCGCAGTGGGTGGCCTGGGGGCGTGGTCACATGACCACCGCGTCATGGCTCAACGACACTGCCCTGACAGTGGCCATTGTTATCGGTGTCGTCGCGCTGCTGTTTCTGATATGGGCCTTCAAGCCGGGACGGACATCTGGGGTGTTTCTTCAACCGAGCGAGGGTGCTCCTGACAATCGGGAGATCGTCATGGACAACTCGGACCTGACAGGGTGGCTGTCTCGCTGGCTTGACGAGGAGGACGGCGTCGCATCATCAGTAGTAAAACGTCGTGGCAAAACTCTCAAGGTCCACGCCGAGACTGACGTCAAGGACCCAGAGGTGATGCGGGAGCAGCTCACGACGAGAATCGCTGCCCGCGTTGATTCGCTGGGGTTGGAACAACCCCTGAAGGTGGAAGTGAGGTTGCGATGAAGGGCCGCGCAAATAGAACACGACTCGCCGTCGTCGGGATCATCGGTCTGGTAGTGGTTGCGTGGTTCATGCTGGTGCGGTTCAACGTCGTCTCGTCGTGGGGATGGCGGCAGCCCAAACCCGACGCCCCTATCGTCGACGTGCCGAAGGCATGGCGAACTGACTACGCATCATGGGCTCTGCTCATTGTCGGGATCTTAGTCGCGGTGATTGGGTTGGTCTGGCTGCTTCGTCAGTTCTCGTCGAGCAATCGGGCCCACACCTACGGCATGAGCCACGAGGCGGACCACGGCTCAACAGTGCTGTCCACAGACGCTCTGGGAAGGGCCGTTGAGGAGCAGATCGAGGAGTTCCCCGGAGTCAGTAGCGCTAGCGTGAGATTCTTTGGAGCCCGTGTGGCTCCCGAGATGATGGTTCAGATCGACATCGATGACCGCGCCGACGTGCGAAAGCTCGTCGACCGGTTGGAGTCCGAAGTGGCTCGCGACGTCGAGGCGACCCTGGACGCGAAGCTGGTGCGGTTTGGGACGAAACTGCGGACCGGAGCACACGTCACTGGAATGGGCGTGAGCCACGTCGGTGTGACCGAAGTGCCCAACATTGACGATTCGGGAGACAGTCTTCCTGCCAATCCGATGCCGAAATCGACATTTCTTCAAGAAAAGTCCGACCGGGCCAAGCCGAGGACTCGCGAGGGGAAGGTGCTCGCCTAAGGTGCGCTGGCGGTCGAGGACACAGAAGTGCCCTCGACCGCTGCTAGCGTCTAATCATGGTCAGCAGAGTCGATGGTCACGGTGGCGACGAGGTCATCCTGGCAGACATTCGCGCTGCTCAGGACGGAGATGCCGGCGCTTATGCTCGCATCGTCAAATCGTGGGGCGGGCGGCTTTTGAGATTCTGCCGTAACAACCTTCCGGCTACGATAGACGCCGAAGATGTCGTTCAGGACGTTTTGCTCACTGCCTGGCAGAAATTGCCTGGCCTCGACGACCGGTCCAGATTCAGGGCGTGGATGTACACCATCGCTCGTAACCGGTGCCGGGAGGTTATTCGGACCGCAGGGAGGCGCGCTACCGATCCGGTGTCTCCGGAGGAGGTTGCGGTAAAGATCGATTCCAGGCAGGACCCAGCGAGGGCTCATGCCAGAGACGCAGCAATGATGGCGCTGCGAAAGAGTGTTGCTGGGTTACCGGATACCCAGAGAAGTATTTGGGTAATGGCCCAGATAGACGGTCTCGGATATGCCGAGATCGCCGATATTGAGGGATTACCATTGTCCACCGTCCGGGGTCGTTTAGCTCGGGCGAGGGCCACCATTGCGAAGGAGATGGAGTCATGGAGGTGAAGCTCGCTTGTGGCGCGGATATGAACCGCGTTTGGGAGGGAGCGACACAGCCTCTCACAGAACATGAGGCCGAGTGCCCAGCTTGCCAAGCTGTGCGCATTGAGGCTCTTCGTGCTGATCAGCTGCGTGACGACACGGTTGCTGAGGATGCGCAGACCAAGGTAGTCGTCGATCCACTGAAGCTAAGCTCAGTGTGGAGGTCATACGCTGCTGACCTCTCGCCGCGCCACTGTGTTTTCGATGATGACGGCGGTCAAGTGGAAGTCCGAGAAACCGTGCTTGCCGCGATTGTGCGTAACAGCCTTGCCGACTGCGAGGACGGGAGACTTAATCGGATTCGGTTCTCGGTGCCCCACACCCCATTGAGACTTCGCATTGATTTATCTGTCGCGCGAGGGGTGCGGATACCTGATTGTGCCGAGCGGGTGCGTCACCGCATTTCGACGGCGATGACCCGTGAGCTTGGTGGCCGTCCGGAAGCGATCGACATCATCGTGGAGGATATCCATGTCTGAGCTTAAGAACGACGACGTCGTCTCTGGAACGCTGCTGACGGGCGAACACATCATCGATGACCTAGCGGGGATCATTGTCACTACCGTCCGTAACACCCCGGGAGTGACGCGACTCGTGAAGCCGTGGTGGCGTCGAATTGGTAATGATGACCGCTCAGCGATACGGATCAGCGAGGAGGATGGGCTTAGCGAGGTCAAGGTGGAGGTTACTGTCGACCTGACGGTGCCTATCGTGCAGTTGACACAGGACCTTCGTCACCGGGTTTCTACCGCCATTACCCAGTCGGGACGCACTCCAGGCAAGGTAGACATTGTCGTATCCAAAGTTGAGCCCAATAACGAGTGATCTGAACCCATGAAACACGACGAGGCCCCCAGTCATACCGGGGGCCTCGTGGCGTTCATCGAGGGTCAGGAGATGCGCTCGGTGGTCTCCTGGCTGAAGACGTGGACAGAGGCAGGGTCTACGCCCAGACGTACCTGCTCGCCACGCTGCGGAGGACGACGCGAAGAAATACGGGCGACAACCTGGTGAGCCTCGCCATCCTCGATGGAGGCCTGCTTGCCGGATCCGACGAGGGAGCCGTACAGGTAGGCGTCAGCTCCGAGCTCCTCGACAACAGCAACGTCGAGTCCGATGCCCTCGCTGGCGAGGGTGAATGCCTCCGGGCGGATACCGAGGGTGAGCTTGGTCTCGTTCGGGACCTTAGCTAGGACGTCGCGAGAAACCGGGACAACGTAGTCACCGAGCTCGACGCCGCCGTCAACGACATCACCTTCCATGAGGTTCATAGCGGGGGAGCCGATGAAGCCAGCGACGAAGAGGTTCTTCGGAGTGTCGTAAAGAGCGAGAGGAGAATCGACCTGTTGTAGAACGCCGTCCCTCATAACAGCAACGCGGTCGCCCATCGTCATGGCCTCAACCTGATCGTGGGTCACGTAGACGGTGGTCACGCCAAGGCGTTGCTGCAGGGCGGCGATCTGGGTACGGGTCTGGACGCGCAGCTTGGCATCGAGGTTCGACAATGGCTCGTCCATGAGGAAGACCTGTGGGTTACGAACAATCGCACGACCCATGGCGACGCGCTGACGCTGACCACCGGAGAGTGCCTTCGGCTTACGGTTAAGGAAGTCCTCCAGGCCGAGAAGCTTGGCGGCTTCCAGGACGCGCTGCTGGCGTTCAGCCTTCGGCACGTTCTGCATCTTGAGGGCAAAGCCCATGTTGTCGGCCACGGTCATGTGGGGGTACAGGGCGTAGTTCTGGAAGACCATGGCGATGTCACGGTCCTTCGGGGGAAGATCAGTGACATCGCGGTCCCCGATCCAGATGGAGCCGGCATTGACCTCTTCGAGGCCGGCTAGCATTCGCAGAGAGGTCGACTTACCGCAGCCAGACGGTCCCACGAGGACCATGAACTCCCCGTCGCCAATGTCGAGGTCGAGCTTGCTGACGGCTGCGCGATCGGTGCCCGGATAAACCCGAGTCGCCTCCTTATATTGCACGGTTGCCATGACCGTTGTTCCTTTCCACGGGCAGGTACGTGCCCGACGATCCGTTGTGGAAAATCGGTGACGGATGTCACCGGGTCCCTCCGAGGTTTCGAGGAGCCAAAATTGATCATAATGGACACAACCCACAAAGGTGGGCCGGGGGGTGAAGATGCAGCGATTCTCCTTGTCAAGTGGCGAATTTTCCGCGTGAGGGGAACTATGAATGAGGTCTTGCCGCAATCTGGCACAGGATGGTCGTCCCGGGACGTGCGCAGAGGACCACCCCTCATGTTCTTCTACATCGCGGCCCACTGGACTGTGGATTCACGGTTGTTCCCATGCGAGGCTGGTTCAGCTTAATCGCCGTCAAGGTCGAGAAAAAGTTTGTCGGTTGTTCCCATGCGAGGCTGGTTCAGCTTGGTTCGCTTTTCCGTTTCTTTAACCACCGGTCGCTCCCTTGCGGCAGTGACGGTATGTGGGGTGATTAACCACGGATTTGTGTAATAGATTCCCTAGGATTTTTGCTTGATCCTCCCGCGGTTTATCCCGCCTTTTATGGTGGAAAGTGTGGGCGGCGTTCGGGGCCAGAGGGTGTGGGCTCGGCCGTGCCAGGGTTGTCAGAGGATTCCACTGTGGTGCCCGTTCCTGCCAAAAATGCAATGGACAATTGTCAGATCAGCGGTGAAAAAACAGGGGACAACGTGTTGAACCGCCAATCCCGGCCCCTCGATGCGCCGAGCTGCTAGCACTCGCGTTGCCAATGCGCCGAGCTGCTAGCACTCGACGATATTCACGGCCAACCCACCGCGCGCCGTCTCCTTGTATTTGACCTTCATGTCGCGTCCGGTCTCCATCATCGTCTTCATGACCTGATCCAGACTGACGATCTGGGAGCCGTCCCCAGCCATGGCTAGGCGGGCAGCTGTGACGGCCTTGATAGCACCAAGGGCGTTGCGTTCAATGCACGGGATCTGTACTAGGCCCCCGACGGGGTCGCAGGTGAGCCCGAGGTGGTGCTCTAGGCCAATCTCGGCGGCGTTGCAGACCTGGGTCGGCGTCCCGCCCATGACCTGAGCTAGACCAGCCGCAGCCATTGAGCAGGCCACGCCGACCTCGCCCTGGCAGCCGACCTCGGCCCCAGAGATCGATGCGGACTGTTGGTAGATCTCCCCGACGGCGCCGGCCGCTAGCAGATAATTGACGATGAGGTCGTCATCACCGGTATCGACGCCAGGAGTGCCCGAATCGATGTCCGAACCGGGGGAGAGGAACTTCACCGCAAAGTGCAGGCAGGACGGGATGATGCCGGCCGCGCCGTTGGTAGGGGCGGTAACAATACGTCCACCCGCGGCGTTCTCCTCATTGACTGCCAACGCCCACACTGTTAGCCAGTCAACCGAGCCGAATGGTTCCGGCTTGCCCGGGGTGATCCGCTCCCGGGTGACAAGATCGTGGTGCATCTTCATGGCGCGGCGGCGCACATGCAGACCGCCCGGAAGAACGCCGGCGCGCGAGCAGCCGCGCTCGACGCAGGCGTGCATGACCGCCCAGATGTCGAGGAGCTGGCCGCGTATTTCCTCCTCTGCACGGAGGGTCATCTCATTGGCCATTGCGACTTCGGGGATGCTCATCCGATAGTCCGAGCACTGCTCGAGAAGTTCCTTGCCGGTCTTGAAAGGGTAAGGGACCGGTGCCGAGTCGCGCACGATGGCGGGGTGCTCGTCCTCTCCGTGCTCAACGACAAAACCGCCGCCGATGGAGTAGAAAGTGCGCTCGACCACGACTTCCTGGCCAGACCAGGCGGTGAACGTCATGCCGTTGGGATGAAAAGGGAGGGACCGGTTGCGGTGAAGGACAAGGTCGGTCGTGACGTCAAAGGAAATCTCCCGACCGCCATGGACAGCATCCAGAGTGATACGGCCATCATTGGCGATAGACGCGGCTCGAGCCGGAGTCTGATCCGTGTCGACGGTGGCCGGATCTTCGCCTTCCAGACCCAGCAAGACGGCGGCCTCAGACCCGTGTCCGTGCCCGGTCGCTCCCAACGAGCCGAAGAGCTCCGCACGCACGCGGGTGACCTCAGGCCATACCGGTGACTGAGCCAGATCAGTCACGAAAATCCGGGCGGCTCGCATGGGGCCGACGGTATGAGAACTAGACGGACCGATGCCGACCTTGAAGATATCGAAAACGCTGACTGCCACAGACATGATTCTGCCAAACCCGGGGCTGGAATGTTGTCCAAAGAGGTTGTGTCGGTTCACGGTGAAGCATGGTTCGCGAACCGAATAGACCAAGGCTCTCGAACCTGTCCCTGGGCCCTATGCACCATCGATGATCTTCTGGGGCGGCTAACCGGCCGGGGGCGGCCCTGCTCGACCTATAACCACTCGTCCCGGATGCGCGATGCCAACCAGATTTGCTCGAAGACCTTGACGAGCGTGCTTGCCGGGTTCAATATGTAACCACCTTTTGAAATACGCTTTCGAAACGGTTTTCCATGAGTTTCCGAGAGCGGGCACGAGATAAGCCCGGACAGGAGTGGCTGACGATGACCTCACAGGAGAGGCCGGCCGGTCGGGGCCAGCGCAAGGACGATGTGCTGCGCGAACTGCGTGCTGACGGTGCTCTGACTGCCGCTGAGCTGGTCGAACGCACCAGTCTGTCGCGGCCTACCATCATTTCGCTGCTGCGTGAGCTGGAGGAGGATGGATGGGTTTCCAGTGAAGTAGGTGGTCACGGTGCTCCTGGACGGCCTGCGACCGCGTGGGCTCCGGCTAGCCGTGCGGGGATCGTCATCGGCGCTGACGTGCTGGTCGACTCGATGCTGACTGTGGTGTCCACGTTTCACGGGAGAGTTCTCGAGGTCAGGACCGACCAACTCGTCGACCGGTGTCGTGAAGCGCGGCTCGATGTTGTTGCCGGTGTGATCGGGGAGGCGCGGGATCGTTGGTCGGAAGGGTTCGGCCTGCTCCGACAGGTCGCGGTGTCCACCACCGGAGTCGTCGACGGTCACGGCACCGTGCTGCGCAGCGATCTCGTCCCCCAGTGGGAGGGCCTTGATCTGGCTGCAGCGTTGGTGCAACGGCTCGGTGTGTCTGTTAGCGTCGAGAACGACATCAACATGGCAGCCTGGGGCGAATTTTGCTGCCGGCGTGGCCAGAGCCTCAGTTCCGACGGCGACATGCTGTTGGTGCAGATGACCAAAGGGCTGCACACCGGTCTGGTCCTAAGCGGGCGAATCCACCGTGGTCGGCAGTGGAATGCTGGCGAGATTAGCGACGTCCTCGACCTGCGTCTGGAGGACGGGCAGCACCCCGACGACGAGTGGATCGATCGGGCCGCCTTGACCATCGGGTCGGTGGCCGGGGTGGTGGATCCCGATCTCATTGTCGTAGCGGGGCCGACCAGCCGATCTTTGGACGTCATTCGACAGGTCATTGCGCGTCTGCATCAACGTCGGGTACCCGGTTCCGTCCCGGTACCGGCCGAGGTCGCTGCCCTGGGCCGTGCTGCCTCCGTCGTCGGAGCCGTCGACGTCGCACTAGGTCATGCGTCCGCGGCGTTCCTTGGTGTCGAGCGACCGCACCCGGTGGCTTTACAGGGTGTCGAGCGAATCCACCAAGAGGTCGAGAAAGGTCATCACAGCGTTATGGCGACAACAAGAGACAAGCGAACTATAGAGGTCCTGAGAGTAGGCGTGGTGGGAGTAGGGGCGCGTTCTCGACTCGCCCTGAATGCCGAGCTGGAGGGTAATGGCGGTGCCATCGTGGCCGTCTGCGAGCCTCACCACCTGGCCCGCCGACGGGTGGCGGATCGTCTCGGCAAGGACCCCGACTCCATCGTCATCACCAGCGACGTCGCGGGGCTCATCAGGGCAGGGATTGACGTCGCCTTCGTCACCTCCCCTGACGACACCCACGTCGAGGTGACTTGCGCCTTATTGGAGGCCGGTGTCCCCGTCTACTTGGAGAAACCATTGGCGATCACCCTGGAGTCGGCAACCAAGGTGCTGGTGACAGCCCATCGGACCGGGACGAAGCTGTACGTCGGCCACAACATGCGCCACATGAACGTCGTGAGGTCGATGCGTGACCTCATCCGTACCGGACGGATCGGTGAGGTCAAGGCGATTTGGTGCCGTCACTTCGTTGGCGCCGGAGGTGACTTCTACTTCAAGGATTGGCATGCTACGCGCGAGCATGGCACCGGGCTGCTGTTGCAGAAAGCAGCCCACGACATCGATGTCATGCACTGGTTCGCCGGCTCCCACACTACTGACGTCGTGGGTATGGGGGGACTGACTCTCTACGATCAGATTACCGATCGTTGTGACCACTCCGATGAACTCATGGGGGACTGGTACTCGTTGGACAACTGGCCGCCGTTGTCCCAGAAGGGGCTCAACCCGGTCATCGACGTCGAGGACCTGTCGATGGTGCTCATGCGCATGGAATCGGGGGTGTACGCCTCTTACCAGCAGTGCCACTATACGCCGGACTACTGGCGCAACTACACCGTCATCGGGACCGAGGGGCGCATCGAGAACTTCGGTGACGGTGAAGGCGGCGTCATTCGGCTGTGGAACACGCGCACCCACTACAACGCCGAGGGGGACGAGACCTTCCCGATCATTGGGGACGCCAATGGCCACGGAGACGCGGACGTGCTCACCGTCACTGAGTTCCTCAACTTCGTGCGCAACGGAACCCGTACCGACACGTCCCCATTGGGAGCCTGGTATGCGGTCGCGGCAGGAATCGAAGCCACCGAGTCCCTGCGGAGCGGGTCGACGCCGAGGATGGTGCCGTCCCTGGATGCGGAACTCGTGGAGTACTTCAACAACAACCAGGTCAAGTAAGGACCACGACCGAAGGACGATCATGGATCGAAGAGGATTCATCGCAGGTGCGGCGCTCGCCACTCTGGCTGTCGCAGGTTGCTCGTCGAGCAAGAAGGAGGCTGGCAGTGGGACCGCCAGCATCGCCCCTGACACCTCGGCGGAACTTGTTCTCGCCTACTGGGACAAGAACCAGACCAGGACCATTAAGGAGAATATCAAGTCGTTCAACAAGAAATATCCGAATGTCAAGGTCACCACGAATCTGGCTGGATATGAGGACTACTGGAAGAAATTGCGCACCCAGGCGCAGGGAAATGAATTGCCCGATGTTTTCTGGATGAACGGTCCCAATATTCAGCTCTATGCCGGCAACGGGATGCTGGCGCCGATCGACAAGGTCACCGATGCCGGTGTCAAGTGGTCGGACTACCCCGAAGCCCTCGTCAAGCTGTACACCTACGACGGCAAGCACTACGGCGTCCCCAAGGACTTCGACACCATTGGTGTCTTTTACAACAAGAAAATCTTCAAGGATGCTGGTGTTGAACTGCCGACCGCTGACTGGACATGGGATGACTTCCATGACAAGGCGAAGAAGATCTCCGACTGGGGCAAGTCGAAGGGGATATACGGCTGTGCGACGACCATCAACGGTGATGGCCAAGGAACGTACTACAACACCATCTTCCAAGCTGGTGGATTCGTCATCAAGGATGACAAGTCAGGATTTGACGATCCGAAGAGCACCGAGGGATTGCAGTGTTGGGCGGATTGGGTCAAGGACGGTTCGGTGGCGTCCCTGAAGGTCATCACCGACACCAAACCCTCTCAGATGTTCAAGAGCGGGAAATCGGCGATGTACTGGTCCGGTGACTGGACCGCCTCGGAACTTGCTGAGGAGTTTAAGGGACACGAGAACGACTATGACGTTATTGTCCTGCCCAAAAAAGACAGGAAGGCCACTGTCATTCACGGCCTGGGATGGGTGGTTTCAGCCAGGTCGGCCAACCAAGCCGCCGCACTGGCCCTCGTCGCCCACATGGGCTCCAAGCAGGCACAGGAGACGGAAGCTCGGAACGGTACCGCCATCCCGGCTTTCCACGGGACCCAGGATCCCTGGGTCAAGGCGTTCCCGCAGTGGAACTGCAAGATGTTCGTTGACGCTGCCACGACGTACGCAGTCACGTACCCGGTTAGCAGAAATACCAGCGTGTGGGCTGATAAAGAGGCTGACTACGTCAACCCGGCATTCTCCGGTGAGATGCCTGTCCCGGAGACGGCGAGGAAGCTCGCGACGTTCATGAATGATGCGCTGGCGAAGGAGAAGGGATGATTCACCCCGGCACGCGGGGCGACACCGCCGTCGCCCCACTCTCGAGCCGGTCAGGACACCGCAAGAAGAAGGACCCGACCAGCGTCGGAGCGTGGCCGGCCCTGTTCATCGGCCCGCTCATGCTCGGCATCGCAGTGTTCTACTACTGGCCGATTTTCGAGAACGTTGTTGCGTCGCTGAAGCAGACGAACGCTTTCGGTGGGAACCCACAGTTCGTCGGATTCGAGAACTATCGGGAACTGTTTGCTAGTCCGGACCTCAGGTCAGCGATCGGCAACACCTTGCTCTACACGGTCATCGTCCTGCTCGGCATTCCACTGTCGGTGGCTGTAGCGGCCATGATCGAGCTGCCCGGCCTGAGGTTCAAGGGGCTGTACCGGATCCTCTACTTCATGCCGTACCTTGCCATGCCGATGGCCGTCGCTCAGGTGCGGAAGATCGTCTACAACGGTCAGTTTGGTCTGCTTAACCAGATTCTTCGGAGCGTGGGGGTCTCCGATCCGCCCTACTGGCTGGTGTCACCTGGATGGGCGTTGTTCGCTGTTGCCCTGTTTGGGTTGTGGGCGTCGATCGGGTTCAACGTGATCATCCTGTCTGCGGGGCTGAAGTCGATCCCGCGGGAGCTGTACGAGGCCGCGTCCATTGACGGTGCCTCTGCCTGGCGACAGTTCCGGATGGTCACGGTGCCGTTGCTGTCCCCGTCGATCTTCTTCCTGACGATCATGACGACGATCGGTGGGTTCCAGTTGTTCGACGCGCTGTACGCGATGATCGGAACGGGGAACCCGGCTGAGCCGAGGACTCGCTCGTTGGTGTCGCTGTTTTACCGACAAGCCTTCGTCAACCATGACCAGGGGCTCGGTGCCGCCGTGGCGATCGTTATCTTTGCTCTCGTCGCCATCGTGACTCTCGCCCAGTTCCTGGGGCAGAAGAGATGGGTGAACTATGTCTGAGGTGAGTACGGGGTCCGAACTCTCCGCTGTAGAGGTGGCGGCCCTTGCCAAGCGGGGCGACACCGTCTCGCAGCGGCGCTTCGTCGGGGTGCACATCCTTCTGCTGCTCGGCGGAGTGCTCATGGTGTTCCCATTCGTGTACCAGATCCTCATGTCCTTGTCGACGAACATGGAGATCCAGTCCGTCCCGCCGAAGCTCATTCCCGACCGCTGGCAGTTCCACAATTACACCGAGGTGTTTACCCGTCTTCCTTTCCTCAAACAGTTTGGGGTGTCGGTGACGATCACGGTGTTGAGAACCGTCGTCCAACTGATTCTGTGCTCGATGGGGGGATATGCCTTCGCGCGAATGAAGTTCGGTGGCAAGTCGGTTCTCTTCGGGTTCGTCCTTGCAATCCTCATGGTGCCCGGGCAGTCGTATCTCATCGGCCAGTACGAGATCATTCGCGAACTGGGATTGTTGGAGACGCCATGGGGCATCGTCCTTCCTGGCTTCTTCTCGGCTTTCGGAGTGTTTCTCATGCGGCAGTCCTTCATGAGCCTGCCGGCCGAGCTGGAGGAGGCCGCAAGGCTCGATGGCTGCAATCCGTGGCAGACGTTTTGGCGAGTCATGGTGCCCGTCGTCAAACCAGGCTTGTTCGCGCTCATGATGGCGGCCTCCGTGATGGCCATGGCGCCGATCTTCCTCCTCTTCTTCTCGATGCAACGCAAGGTCATCGAGGGGCTCGCCAGTTCGGGGCTCAAGGGTTGAGCGCGGGTCGCTGGTTGTCGGGGGCTTCTGCCGGCATTGCCAAGACGTTTCCGGGGAAGTGGTTCGAGCGAGCCGATGTGGCTCATGTGGCGACGGATGGCCATGTCCTGACGGTGCCCAGGCGAGGCCTCTTTTTCGTAACGTTCTGCACGTGAGATATGGAGGAGTTGCAGACTAATTGGCGTGAGGACGTACCCGTCCGTCGAATGTCTGGCACATCTCAACGATGCCCCGTTTGCGGCTACGGGAAACGCTCACGGGAGATATCATAACCGCTGTGCTGCTGTGACGATGGTGGCACAGTGGTGTCAACACGAGGAAGTGTGGGGCGCTGCCCCGGAAAGTGAGGCTCGATGAAGGCTTTGGTCAAGACCCGCCCGGAGCCGGGTCTGGAGCTGGTGGAGGTCCCCGACCCGGTCGCTGGCCCCAACGACGTCATCGTCAAGGTGATGCGGACAGGAATCTGTGGCACCGACGTTCACATCGATAAATGGGACGGGTGGGCCGCCAAGACGGTGCACACCCCGCTGGTCCTCGGCCACGAGTTCTGCGGTGAGATTGTTGAACTCGGTTCGGAGGTCAATGATCTGGAGGTCGGACAGTTCGTCTCCGGCGAGGGGCACTATGTCTGCGGACGCTGCCGGGCCTGCCTAGCGGGCAAACGTCACCTGTGCCGCAACACCCAAGGTATTGGATATGCGGTCAACGGTGCCTACTGCCAGTACTTCGTCATGCCGGCTGGCAACGTCTGGGTACATCACATCCCGGACCTTGACCCCGACGTCGCGGCGATCTTTGACCCGTTCGGCAATGCCGTACACACCGCCTTGCAGTTCCCCTGCCTGGCCGAGGATGTCCTCGTTTCAGGTGCTGGGCCGATCGGCATCATGGCGGCCCTGGTCGCTCAGTTCCAAGGGGCGCGCAATGTCGTCGTTACCGACCTGTCCGACGAGAGGCTGGAGCTGGCTCAGCAACTGGGCCTGAAGAACGCCGTCAATGTTTCCCGCGAAGGTTTGGAGACGGTCTGGGACCGATTCGACATGAAGGAGGGGTTTGACATCGGCCTGGAGATGTCCGGGTCGGGGACAGCTTTAACATCCATGATTGACAATATGACTCATGGTGGACGGATTGCGTTGCTGGGAACCCCGAGCACTGACATCACCCTCGACTTTTCCAAGATCATCTTTAACATGATCACAATTCAGGGAGTGACCGGGCGTCAGATCTTCGAAACGTGGTACACCATGGCCTCCCTCATCCGTTCCGGTCTGGACATCTCCGGAATCATCACCGACCGATACCCCATCACGGAATTCCGGGAAGCCTTTGACGTCGCAGGCTCGGGCCACGGCGGCAAGGTTGTCATGAACTGGGAATGCCTCGACTGATAAGCGACTTAGAGGAAGGACAACTATGTACGGACCTATGAAAGACGAACTCAGCGCCAAGATCGCAGCCCTTAAGGAGGAGGGGCTGTATAAAGCTGAAGCCCCGCTGACCAGCCCCCAGTCGGGCAAGATCACCGTCGATGATGGGCGCGAGGTCATTAACCTGTGCGCGAATAATTACCTCGGTTTGGCTGATTCCCCGGTGCTCATTGAGGCTGCCAAGAAGGCTCTCGATGAATGGGGATTTGGGATGGCCTCGGTGCGGTTTATTTGTGGCACCCAGACCCTCCACCAGAAGCTCGAGCGAGCCATCACCGAATTCCTTCACCCCGATGACCCCGACAACTGGGACACCATTCTTTACTCATCCTGCTTTGACGCCAACGGCGGTCTTTTCGAGGTCCTTCTCGGCCCTGACGACGCGATCATTTCCGACGAGCTTAACCATGCCTCGATCATCGATGGGGTCCGGTTGTGCAAGGCCCAGCGCTTCCGTTACCGTAACCAGGACATGGCCGATCTTGAGGCCCAGCTGCAGGCTGCGAAGGACTGCAGGCACATCATGATCGCCACCGACGGCGTTTTCTCGATGGACGGGTTTGTTGCCCCGCTGCCGCAGATCTGTGACCTCGCCGAAAAGTATGGTGCCATGGTTATGGTCGACGACTCCCACGCTGCCGGGTTCGTCGGTGAACACGGCGCCGGGACCCCCGAGCAGTGGGGCGTTCGCGACCGCGTTGACGTCCTTACAGGCACCCTTGGCAAGGCATTGGGCGGTGCCTCAGGCGGCTACACCTGCTCCCATCGGGAAGTCGTCGAGATGCTGCGACAGAATTCGCGGCCCTATCTGTTTTCTAACTCGCTTGCCCCATCGATCGCCGGAGCATCGCTTGCTACCCTTGACTTGCTCAAATCCTCCGGCGACCTGCTCACCAAACTGCGCGAGAATACCGAGTACTTCCGCTCCGAGATGACTCGTCGCGGTTTCGAGATCCCCGAGTCAGATCACCCGATCGTGCCCGTCATGGTGGGTGACGCGGTCAAGGCCGCGAAGATGGCCGACGCCATGCTCGCCAAGGGCATTTATGTTCGCGCCTTCAGCTACCCGGTGGTTCCTAAGGGGAAGGCTCGCATCCGTACCCAGATGTCTGCCGGGCTCACCCGGGAACAGCTCGACAAGGCTATTAAGGCCTTCGAGGAGGCACGCGCGGAAATAGGCTAAACCATTGGCTGGCCGATTATGAGGCCAGCCCCCTTTGTGCTAACCAATCCTTGGCGATGGTGGCTGCGGATGCTTTTTCGTCTCCCTGAAAGCGCTGGTTCATCCCGATGAGATCGTCGGTGGTCAGCGCTTTCGACACCCTGGCCAGTTGGGCACGTGCCTTGTCATCAACCTTCTTACTTAAAAGTGGGACGACGTTTTGCGGCACGATGAGATGCCTGGGGTCGGAGAGGACGACGAGGTGCTGTTCCTTAATCGCTGGGGTCGTTGTGTAGAGGTCAACGAGATCAACCGTCCCCGAGGTCAGTGCCTTAACGGTGAGCGGGCCCGAGGAATCTGATAGGGCGGTGAACTTGACTATGGAGGATGGTACGCCGTACGCCTTCGTCAACCCCTTCGGGCCGTAGGGTCGTTCTTTGAGTTCGGGGTTGCCGCCCACTTTGAGGGAATCTAACGTGGCTAGATCGGTGAGGGAAGTCACCTTGTGGGTGTGTGAGAATTCGGTGGTGACGCACCAGGAATCGGCATCCTGAGCTGCCGAGGGTTCTCCCACCGACATACCGGCGGGCACGGCTTTGCGCAGGGAGGCCATGACGGACTTCTCGTCGGAGGCGGACGATGCCCCCTGGAAGAACTGCAGCAGATTTCCTGAGTACTCCGGGACGAGGTTGACCGAACCGTCTTGAAGGGCCTTGACGTAGACGTCTCGGGCACCGATCTGCATGCGACGTTTGATCGTGATCCCGACCGTCTCGAGACTCTGAGCGTAGACCTCGGCGATGATCTCAGATTCGGTAAAATTCGCCGAACCGACGATCAGGTCTGCGCTACCGGATCCCGAGCCATCCGAATTGAGGGGGTCGTTTGAGGAACATGCTGCCAGACCGGTCAGCAACGCTGTTCCGAGCAGGGTTCGGCGGGTCATGGGCGTTGTGATCATCGGGTGCTCCATTCGATGGGATCACTGCGGGGTGAGGGCCAAGGCGTGTCTGACACCCGGGCCAGTGAGTAAGCGGGTAACGAGGCAGAGCAGCCCGTCAACAACCAGAGCCAGCACGATGATGACGATGGATCCGGCGAGCATCTGTGGGTAGTCGGAGACCGCCAGCCCGTCAAGGATGAAACGGCCAAGACCCCCCATGCCCAAATATGAACATATTGTCGTCGTCGCGATCACCTGCAAGGCCGCCGACCTCAACCCGCCCAAGAGGAGGGGAGTGGCTAGCGGCAACTCGACGCGGCCCAGTACCTGCATCTCTGTCATGCCGCAGGCTCGAGCGCCGTCAGCTACCTCGTCGTCAATGGCGTCTACGCCGGAATAGCTACCGGCCAGCAGGGGTGGAATCGCCAGGATAGCTAGCACGATGGTGGAAGGTACGACGGGATTCTCGATTCCGATCGTTGTCGAGATCGCTAGCAGAGTGAGCAAGCCGAGAGAGGGGAGAGCACGCAAAGCTCCAGAACAAGCCACTGCGATAGTCTTTCCACGACCGGTATGACCGATAGCTAGCCCAGCAGGAATGGCGGTGATGGCGGCGATGGTGAGTGCCAGCAAGGTGTACCAAAGGTGCTCGCCGATGCGGACCCCGATAGATCCGGAACCGGCCCAGTGGGAGGAAGTCGTCAACCAAGTGAGAGCTGCTGCGATGTGGTTCATATCGTCGCTGCCCTCCGCCACGGAGTCAGGAGGCGACCGACGCAGACGATGACGAGATCGAAGATGATCGCCAGTACCAGGGTCCCGATAATTCCTACCCAGATCTCGGTGGGGAAGGAGCGCTGGTAGCCATCGGTGAAGAAGTAACCCAAAGAGGGCACACCGACTAGGGCTCCAACGCTGACTAAGGACAGGGTGGACGCCGAGACCACCCGCATTCCGGCAACGAGCGCGGGAACGGCGAGCGGCAAGGCGACCCGCCAGAACACCTGGGAATCCGAGTGGCCTATGGCGACGGCATCACGGCGTACCGATCGTCCCACCGAATCGAAGGCATCAGTGGCGGTGCGCACCAGCAGGGCAATGCCGTACAGGGTCAGCGCGACGACGACGTTGATCGGATCAAGGATCTTCGTTCCGAGGATGAGCGGCAAAAGGACGAACAGTGGCAGAGAAGGGAGGGCGTAGAGGACTGACGCGCCCGGCACAAGAATGCGCCTGGCGGTTCGCGCGCGGTGCGCCCACCATCCCAACGGGACCGACAGTAATAGGCTCAGTAGCACGGGAGTGACGCCTAGCACCGCGTGGTGGCTTGTGAGCTGCCAAATCTGATCCCAGTTCTCGCTAATCCATCGGGTGTTCACGAATTCTCCCGGACGGTTGTCGATGGCTGGTTGGCGAAACGCCCCACGAGTCGACCACCGGCATCAACGATGGTGGGGTGGTCATCATGTCGCTCCATGTGAAGGTTCCGGCGATCGCCACCAATGAAGGAGGAGACGAAGTCGTCAATCGGATGGAGGAGGACGTCGTCGGGTCGCCCTCGTTGCGCGACCTGGGCTTCCCGCCGCAAGACAAGCACCTCGTCGCCGAGCAGGAATGCCTCGTCAACGTCATGGGTGACGAAGACGATCGTCTTTGCTAGATCCGCCTGGATTTGCAGCAGACCCTGCTGTAACTCGGTCCGCACCACCGGGTCGACAGCACCGAAAGGCTCGTCCATGAGGAGGATGTCGGGGTTGGCGGCCAGGGCGCGTGCCACCCCGACTCGTTGTCGCTGCCCGCCTGATAGTTGGGTGGGGTATCGACGCGCCAAGGAAGAATCGAGGCCGACTCTTTCGAGTAAGTCCATCGCTCGGGTACGGGCAGCAGTCCGCGAAACCCCCGAGAGAAGGGGCACAGCGGCGATGTTGTCAACAACAGTGCGGTGGGGGAGCAATCCGCCCGATTGCATGACGTATCCGATCTGGCGGCGCAGCTTGACCGGATTGACGGTGGCGACATCAGTGTCGTCGATGAGTATTCGTCCTTCAGATGGATCAACCATCCGATTGACCATCCGCAGCAGGGTCGTCTTGCCACACCCCGAAGACCCCAGGAGGACCACCAGGTGGTGTGATTCCACTGTCAGTTCGAAGTTGTCGACGGCGACTGTTCCGTCATCGAAACGTTTGCTGACGTGGTCGAAACGGATCATGTGGTCCTTCCTCGCCCGGCGGGGTTAGGGTTTGCTGGGTGAAGCGAGATACCACGCTACCGCTGAGATAGGGCTGTGAGTAGGGCGTTCCCCTCTCGGCAGATATTGCCGATGCAGGGTTGTCACCGGTTCTGGGTATCCTCAACGGCGTGCAGAATGAGATGAGCACTGCGGCGGCAGGTGAGAAGGATTCCTTTGCCGTTGCCGCCACCTCCCTGGCTGTGGCTGAAGACGAACTGGCGCGATCCTCCACCGGAACCGAGTCCTCAGCAGAGGAGGAGTGGTGGAAGGCCGAGGGCATGCCGTGGAACCACAAGCCGGGTCGCTCCGACTACTGGTGCATGGGGTGGATCGGTTTCCTTGGCATCTTCTCCTTGGCGATGCTCCCATTGCGCGGTTGGCTGCTCGGTCTTGATCCGCCCATCCTCATGGGGTTGACCGGGTCTCGTACCGGTGCGGCTGCGACCGGGGCGCTGGCATCAGTGGGGCAGGCTCCGTACTGGCTTTGGTGGCTGTTGTTGGGCTCGATTATGTCGATCAAACTCGACTGGGTCTACTGGTGGGCCGGCAAGCTGTGGGGCCGGGGCATGATCGAGGTCTGGGCTGGACGATCCGAGCGGGCGCATCGCAGGTATGACCAGGCGGAGAAATGGGCTCGCAAGCTTGGCTGGCTGGGAGTGCTCGTCGCCTATGTGCCGATCCCGCTTCCGATCATGCCGGTTGTGTTCGTCTTAACGGGGGCATCTGGGATGAAGGTGAGGTGGTTTATTGCTCTGGACTTCGTCGCCGCGACCATCTGGAGTCTAGGATATCTGGGACTGGGCTGGGGAGTGGGCGATCCCATCGTTGACGCCCTCAAGTACTACGCCAAGATTGCTAATTGGGTGGCTATCGCTCTCATCATCGTCATCTTGGCACCCATCTTCGTCAAAAAGAAGCAGAAGGCTTAACCCTCGCGTGACACAGTGGAAGACATGACGATTTTCCGCGCAGTGAACATTCGTGATGACCTCAAGAAGGGCCCTGCCGAGGGGTACCGGGTATTGGTTGATCGGATGTGGCCGCGAGGGGTCAAGAAGGATGACGCTCGACTCGACGAGCGGCGCACCGATCTTGCCCCGTCCTCCCAGCTGCGTACGTGGTGGAACCACGATCCTGAGCGTTTCGACGAGTTCGCAGGCCGCTATGAAGTCGAGCTTGACGAGTCCGGTGCCGCGAAGACATTCCTGGAGGAATGTGCCGGGCGCGATGAGGTGATTTTGCTCTATGGTGCTGGTGATCGCGAGGTCAATCACGCTGTTGTGCTGGAACGCATCCTTACCGAGCTAGCTAACTAAATTGTCGGCGTCCTCGCCCGAATACCCGGATCACTCCTCTCCGAGGGCAGCTCGATAACCGGCCTCGGCCTCGGCATTGAACGCAACGAGGTAAATCGTGTCTACCTTGGTGACGGTCTGTCGGCAGGTCTCGACGGCGATCCGAGTCGCCTCGTCCATCGGGTAGCCGTAGACCCCGGCAGAGATGGTCGGAAAAGCAATGGTTCGCGCGCCGATCTCGTCGGCCACGTGCAGAGAGGTGCGATAGCAGGAGGCGAGCTGGTCAGACTTGTCGATGGTCTTAGCCCATACCGGGCCGACGGTGTGGATGACCCACTTCGCGGGCATCTTTCCGGCAGTGGTGGCTACCGACTGACCGGTGGGCAGACCATCGGTCAGGGTGGTTTCGCGTAGCTTCCGGCATGCCTGTGACAGTTCTGGTCCAGCGGCCCGGTGGATGGCTCCATCAACCCCGCCGCCGCCAGCCAACTGACGGTTTGCCGCGTTGACGACAGCATCGACGTCGAGGGTGGTGATGTCTGCTCGAAGGATCGTGATGTCAGCCATGGCCCCTATTGTGCATGACCCGCGATCACCCTCCGCGGAATCGTCTGGTGTGACCGCGATGCTCGCGCGAGAGTTGGCAAGTAATGCTGTAGCGGTGTCGAGAAGAGGAGTACCCCCATGAGCACCACACGTCCCACGACCACCCGTGCCGTCCACCTGGCCTCGCGCCCGCACGGCGCACCGACCGAGGACAACTTTCGCATTGAGGAGATCAGCCTCCCCGAGCTATCCGACGGTCAAATCCTGGTTGCCAATGACGTCATGTCGGTCGATCCGTACATGCGTGGTCGGATGAACGACGTCAAGTCCTATGTGCCGCCTTTCCACATTGACCGCCCCCTTGACGGGGGTGCCGTCGGTACCGTCATCGAGTCGCGCAGCGAGGATATTCCGGAAGGTAGCCACGTCAGTCACCAGCTCGGGTGGAGAGAGCATGCCGTCCTTAACGCCGGTGATGCACACATCATTGACACCGACATCGCCCCTGCGTCGGCATATCTGAGTGTGCTGGGAATGACTGGGCTCACCGCCTACGCTGGCCTGACTCGTGCCGCCGAGATGAAGGCTGGTGACGCCGTCTTCGTTTCTGGAGCTGCCGGAGCCGTCGGATCGATGGTTGGTCAGCTAGCACGGCTGCTCGGTGCCTCTCGGGTCATTGGTTCGGCTGGCACTGACGCTAAGGTTGCCCGGTTGCGTGAGCTCGGCTTCGACGCCGCTTTCAACTATCACGACGGTCCGAGTACCGAGTTGCTTGGGCAGGCAGCCCCCGATGGCATTGACGTCTACTACGACAACGTTGGTGGCGATCATCTGGAGGCCGCCATTGATCATCTCAACATCGACGGTCGGGTAGCGATGTGTGGGGCGATATCCCAGTACAACTCCGTCGAACCGCCTTGTGCCCCCCGAAATCTCGCATTGGCCATCGGGAAACGCCTCACCCTACGTGGCTTCGTCATCGCTAAGTATGCCGAGGAGGTCCGTCCGGAGTTCCAACAGCGGATGGCCGAGTGGCTGCCGGCCGACGAAATCCACTGGGACGAGACTTTTCGTGACGGCCTCGACGCGGCTCCACAAGCGTTCATCGACATGCTCGACGGCGCCAACACCGGGAAGATGCTAGTCCGGTTGTGAGTTGCGGGGGCCAGCCAACTCGTTAGCACGTTCTGATTGTCAGCCCACGCTGATGGCCGTGACGAATGTCATGGCCAAGTTGTGACATTGAAGGATGGTGGCTCCAGTCTTGTCGATTCGAGACTGGAGCCATGGACAAACCAGCGATAGAGATACGCGATCTCGTCAAGTCGTTCCCCCAAACCGGCAGCCGCGAACGCCTCATTGCCGTCGACCACTTGTCAATGACGATCAACCGCGGAGAGGTCGTGGCCTTCCTCGGGCCTAACGGAGCCGGCAAATCCACGACCGTCGACATGCTTCTTGGCATGACCAGACCCGACAGTGGGAAGGTCAGTGTCCTGGGCTCCGATCCGAGAACAGCCGCACGTACTGGTTGCATCAGCGCCGTCTTTCAAACCGGCGGGCTGCTACCCGACTTCACCGTCGCAGAGACCATGAAGGCCATCGCTGCCGCACACGGGCAGCGTTCGAGGGTCAAGCCCCTCATCGAAAGGTGGGAGTTGGCCCCATTCGCCGGAACCAAGGTCGGCAAATGCTCGGGGGGTCAGCGGCAGCGACTTCGTTTCGCCCTCGCGATGCTGCCTAAACCCGATGTGCTTATCCTCGACGAGCCGACAACCGGCCTGGACGTTGAGGCTCGTCGCCATTTCTGGCAGGTCATGGGTGAGGAGGCCGACGCCGGGCGTACGGTCATTTTCGCCACCCACTACATCGAGGAGGCCGATTCCTTCGCCCGTCGCGTCGTCCTCGTCAGTGGTGGACAGCTCGTCGCGGACGGTCCCATCAATGAGGTTCGCGCCTCGGTGTCCGGATCCATTGTCAGGGCGACCCTCACCGATCCCTCCGGACTGGCCGAGGGTCTGCACACCTTCCCTGGGATTAACGACGTCACCGTCCGGGGCCAGCAACTCATCGTGCACACTAGTCAGCCTGACGACCTGGCTCGTTACCTTCTGGCCCACACCGACGCTCACGGACTGCTCATCTCGACGACGACCCTTGAGGACGCCTTCGTCCGGCTCACAGGCTCCAATGATTCCCGTGACGATGCTGACGACTGGGAGGCAGCAGCATGATCACCTACGCGCTTCTCGACATCCGCAGGTTGCTTCGCAACACCGGCGGCACCATCTTCACCGTACTCATGCCTGCCGGTTTCTACCTCATCTTCGGAGCCACCCAGTCGTACACCGACGCCGCCGTTGCCCACGGAAACGTCAAGGCAACGATCATGGTCTCCATGGCCGTTTACGGGGCCGTCCTGGCCGTCACCACATGGGGATCCCACGCCGCTCTCGAACAGCAGCGCGGATGGGGTCGTCAGCTGGCGCTCACCCCGATGACACCGTTGAAATACGTCTTTTCAAAGGTGCTGGCGATCGAAACTGTGGCTTTGGTTCCGCTGGCGGTCGTGTTCGCCACGGGTGCCATCACCAATGCCCGCGTCGATGGGTTGCGCTGGTTGTGGTCCTTCCTGCTGTGCTGGGTGTGCTCGATGCCCTTCACTTTGTTCGGTCTGGCCGTCGCCTTGCTGGTGCGTGGCGAGGCTGCGACTGGGATCACCTCCTTCTGTACCGTTGCCGTGGCCTTTCTAGGCAATATGTTCATCCCGCTGAATGGATTCATGCTCAAGCTGTCACGATTCACCCCAATGTATGGGCCCGGCCAGCTGACGCGGATGCCGCTCATCGGGCAGCAGATGGTGACGATGCGTGGCGTGATCGACGAGCCGGTGTGGCGTCCTGTCGTCAGTATCATCGCTTGGACGATAATCATGGGGATCGTGGCAGTGCTGGCGGGTAGACGTCGTCAGAACCGCTGAGAGGATCGGAGCAGACGAGAAATCCACATCGGGGACGAAATCGATCAGGACAACACCCCTGGAATGCACGAGGCTAGCAGGAAGGACTCCGCCATGGTAGTAATCGTAGGGGCATCGCATCCGATTCCCTTGCGGCGTCGCAACCGCAACGCCCTCGCTGCTGGTATCTGGCTCGTCTTCCTCGCCTATACCGTAGTGTCCCTTCAGAGCTCGCATTTACCGCCATGGCGCATCGCTTTGGGCTGGGTGGGGCTGACCATCTTCGCGCTGTTCTATCTGACGCTGTTCTGGTGGCATGTTGACGGGCTGGAACTGTGGTACACGAAACGTCAGGTTCGTAGAAGCGCCATCGTGGGTCAGGTTGTGCTCGTGGTCTTGTGCGCCCTGTTGGCCCTTGTCAGCCCCAAGATGGTGGCAAGTGCGCTGGTATACCCGATAGCCTTCGCTGTCTTCCAGATGCCTGAGGTAGCCCTAGAGATCACGCTCGCCATCGAGGTCGTCGGGATAGCTGTGCTGGTGTGGACCGTGCCGGACCTGATGCCGTGGGCGATCAGTTGGGCCATCTCGGTTGCTCTAGTGACGGTGATGGGGGTCTTGGAGCGGACGGCCTGCCGGGGGCAGTTGGCTTGTCAAGCAGAGCAGGACGTCCTGGCACGTCTGGAGGAACGCGAACAGGTCGCCTCTGATGTCCACGACCTGCTCGGCCAGACGCTCACGGTTATGGCCATGAAGGCTCAGTTGGCGGAACGCCTCATTGGCACCGACCCGGACGCTGCGCGTGCCCAGGCGGCCGAACTGCACGGATTGACGCGCCGTGCTCTGGCGCAGGTGCGAGAACTGGTCAGTGACATGGCCCACATGGGAGTCGATGCTCAACTTGCCGCAGCTCGTACCGCACTCGAGGCTGCCGGTGTTGAGTGTGTGGTCTCCGACACGCGTACCGATGTCCAAGGCGGGTGCCATGGCGAGGGCTCGGAGTTCGACACGGTGCGCGGATGGGTGCTGCGCGAGGCGGTAACGAATGTGGTGCGTCACGCGCAGGCCCATACCTGCTGCGTCGAGATCGATGACGAGATTCTGGTCATCAGCGATAATGGTCGCGGTCGAGGAGGCGCTCCCGAGGGCAACGGTTTAACGGGTATGCGTCGACGGGTTGAGGCAGCCGGGGGAGAGTTGTGGATCGGGCCGGGGGAGCGTGGCCACGGTACCCGGATTGTCGTGACAGGCTGAGGCCATGATCGACAAGACCCCGATCAGACTCGTGCTAGCCGACGACCAGACCCTTGTACGCGGAGCTCTGGCAGCCCTGCTCGGCATGGAGGACGACCTGGAGATCGTCGGCACGTGCGGGCGAGGTGACGAGGTGGTTGGCCTGGTGCAGGATACTTACGCTGACGTGTGTTTGCTCGACATCGAGATGCCTGGTCTTGACGGGATCACGGTCGCCGCCGAGCTGAGGGACCAGGCGCCGTGGTGTCGAAGTTCTCATCGTGACGACCTTCGGGCGACCGGGATATCTGCGGCGAGCCATGGACGCCGGTGTGGCTGGATTCCTTGTTAAAGACACCCCTGCCGAGGATCTGGCCCAGGTGGTGCGCAAGGTCCACGCCGGAGGTAGGGCCATCGACCCGGCCTTGGCCGCTGAATCCCTCATCGAGGGTCACAATCCCTTGTCAGGCCGGGAACGGGAGATCCTGCGGCTGGCCGAGTCGGGAGCATCGATCTCCCTCATCGCTTCCGAGCTGTGCCTGTCAGTGGGTACGGTGCGTAACCACGTGTCCTCGGCTATTGGCAAGACGGGCGCGGCGAATCGCACTGAGGCGGCTGTCACGGCTCGACGTCGGGGGTGGCTGTGAGGGTCGTCGTTCGTGATGTGGCCCAGATCATTGCTCGTCGGCAGGGATGCAGCCAGCCAACAGTCTGACATCGCCAAGGCTGAGAGTATGACGCAGATTGCCCGCAGCGTTCGAGTCGGTCGCGAATCCCGCTACACGTCTCCCAGTGCTACGGGAAACATCTTTTCGGACGATCGTCGAGTACGCGCTCGATGACGTGGAAAGTACGGTCTTGCGGGCTTCGGGGGTGGGGGATGGAGCGTCCGGTTGACTGGTTACGACCGCAAAGGCCGTCAATGTAATTCGCCCAGGTCCACATTTCGTACCATGACGCTTCCGTTCGTCAACGAGAGATCCCAGTCGAGGTCCCGGTGACTACGACCATCGAGAATCCCCAGTAGGATCCGCATAGTGTCACCGTGCGTGACGAGCACGATTGCCGACAGATGACGAGCTGCTAAGTCGTCCAGCAGGCTGTGACACCGCTCAGCCACATCTGCGAGCGACTCCCCGCCGGCCCATCGCACGTCGGCCGGATGTACCCCCGTTGGCTGGGGGAGAGGTTCGAGCTCATCGGCGGTGTGCCCCTCCATGGCCCCCAGCCCCTGCTCTCGCAGCCGCGGATCCGTCATCACCTGCACTCCCAAAACTCGTGCGATGGGACGGGCCGTTTGCACTGCTCGCTTCTGGTCCGAGGCGATGGTCGGGGTGCCGTGGGGCACCAGATCTGCCACCGTGCGAGCGGCCTGGCGAGCCTGACTTCGTCCGCGCATCGTTAGCCGAACACCCATGGTCTGTCCTTGGATGCGTCCTTGACGATTCCATGTTGACTGTCCGTGCCTGACGATGACGATGCGGCTCACCTTAGGAAGGCTACCGGGGCCGCTCGATAACTCGATCTCGATAAGGTGTGAGGCATGTCGATCACGCCACGCCGCCACGTTGCCGTCGGTCTGCTCTGCCGGGCTGCTGGTCTGGGGCTGGGCATTATCGCCGACCACATCGTGCCTGACCCGCAAACCCACCATCCGGTGGCCGTCTTCGGTGCGGCGGTCGCCCGGCTAGAAAAGACCATGTACGCGGATTCGACGCGACGCGGGACCCTCTTTACTGTCACCTGCTTGACGCCGCTTGCGGTGATCGGAGGCGCCGTTGATCGCCTCACCCGAAACCGACCGGCGCTCCGTATCGCCACCACCGCCTTGGCCACGTGGGCCGTCGTCGGGTCCGCATCTCTGGCTCGCGAAGGCCGGGCGATGGCCGGCCATTTGGCCAATGGCGACCTGGTTGCCGCGCGGAAGCGTCTACCGCACCTGTGTGGGCGTGACCCTGACGCCCTCGACGCCGCCGAGATAGCCCGGGGCGCCGTCGAGTCGATGGCCGAGAACGCCTCCGACGCCGCAGTCGCATCGCTCTGGTGGGGCGCGGTCGCCGGGTTGCCTGGGCTGCTCGTCCACCGCGGGGCCAACACCCTTGACGCCATGATCGGCCACCATAACGACCGCTACGAGCACTTCGGCAAGGTGGCCGCTTACCTCGACGACGTTGTCAACTGGGTGCCAGCTCGGTTCACCGGAGCCTTGGCCGCTGGGTGTGCCTCAACGGTCGGAGGCGATCGGAAAACTACATGGCGAGTGGTGCGGGCCGAGCATGGCCACCATCCCAGTCCCAACGGTGGCTGGTGCGAGTCGGCCTGGGCAGCGGCCCTCGGTGTTCAACTCGGCGGACGTAACGTCTACTACGGCAACCGGGTGGAGTTCCGCCCCTTACTGGGGTCCGGGACCCGTCCCGATGCTGACAAGACGGCCGACGCGGCGCGCCTGGTCACCACGGTCACCACGGCAGCCACCTGGTGTGCTGTCGCAGGGCTGGCCAGTGTGGCCCATGTGCTGTTCTACGGCGGCCTGATTCCGCGCGGTCTTCTGCCGCACAGCACAAGGCGTTGATGACAAGGAGACTCACCATGACCGGAATCCTCGTTGCCGGAACATCGTCGGACGCGGGTAAATCCCTCGTCGTTACCGCCTTGTGCCGGGTCGCCCGACGTCGCGGCGTCGACGTGGTGCCTTTCAAAGCCCAGAACATGTCAAACAACTCGATGGTGTGCGCAGACGGTTCCGAAATCGGCCGAGCCCAGTACCTCCAGGCCACTGCAGCCGGGGTCACACCAACATCTGCCATGAATCCGGTGTTGCTTAAACCGGGCACTGATCGGCGCTCCTTCGTCGTGTTGCGGGGAAAGCCCGGTGGAGTGTTGGAGGCGGGGGAATACACCACCGGACGGCGATACCTGGCCGAGGCCGCATGGGCTGCCTATGACGAGCTTGCCGCGTCCCACGACATGGTGATCTGTGAGGGAGCTGGGTCTCCGGCCGAGATCAACCTGCGCCGAGGCGACTACACGAATATGGGGTTGGCTCGGGCCAAGAACCTGCCGGTCGTGCTTGTCGGTGACATTGACCGCGGCGGGGTTCTGGCAAGTCTCTTTGGCACCTGGGCACTTCTCGACGATGACGACCGGGCTCTGTTGGCCGGTTACATCGTCAACAAGTTCCGTGGTGACGATGCCATCCTCGCTCCCGGGCTTGAGGAGATCACCGATCGTACCGGGATGCCGAGTTTCGGGGTGTTGCCCTGGGTCCCGGGGGTGTGGCTCGATGGCGAGGACGCCTTGGAAGTGGGGCGGTGGCGTCACGAGGGAGACGCCGTCGACCCGTCATCCTTACGGGTTGCGGTGGTGCGGTTCCCGCGCATCTCCAACGCCACCGACGTCGACGCCATGGCTGGCGAGACGGGGGTGGACGTCCAGGTGACGACAAACCCGGATACGTGTCAGGCCGCTGACGTTCTCGTTCTGCCGGGGTCGCGGTCCACAGTGTCCGACTTGGAATGGTTGCGACGCTCGGGCATCGCTGACGTCGTGGCTCGCCGTGCCGAGCAGGGGCGCACCGTGGTGGGCATTTGTGGCGGGTACCAGATGCTGTGCCGGACTATCCTCGACCCCGATGGTCAGGAGACGACTCCAGGAAGTGTCGTCGAAGGGCTTGGACTGCTGCCGGTCGAGGTGGACTTCGCCGCCACGAAGACCCTTGCCTTGTCGCACGGGACATGGCGGGGGATCGAGGTTGGTGGCTATGAAATCCATCACGGCGTCTGTCGTTCGCTTGAGGACGCTGAAGCCTTCCTCGACGGCGTACACGTCGGTCCGGTATGGGGGACGATGTGGCACGGGGCATTCGAGCACGACGAATTCCGTCGCACGTGGCTGGCTGACGCGGCCCGTCACGCTGGTTCATCCTGGCGTCCGCACTCTGACGAGCTGGGTTATCAGGCTCGACGCGAGGCGATGATCGAAACCCTTGCCGACGCGTTAGAGGCTCACGTCGATGTCGATCGGATACTGCACCTGGTGCGTTGATCTGGCGGTTGAGGATTTTCCTACTCGGCGATGAACTCGGCCACCTTGTTCTCAGATGACCTGGTTCAGGCTGTGAGTGTGCAAGAACACCACGGCGGCGACAGAGAACCCGTTATGCGGTGCGGTGATGTGTTCCTCGCTACCGCAGCATTAGGTGTGTGTGGTGTCTCGTCTCGGCTATGCTCGATATGCGATCGAGCGATGAGCAATCCGGTGAGATTCCGGAGCGGTCCCGCCACTGTGAGACACCCCATGCGGTGCAGCCAGACGCTCTGCCCGGTTCCTGCCGAACAAACCGTCAGGCGAGGGTACCTGAGGAGAACCACATGAACGATGCCACGTCACGCACGCTTTTCGGAGTGGGAGTCGGCCCGGGCGACCCGGAACTGGTCACCGTGAAAACCGTACGCATCTTGCGCGAGGCAGACGTGATCCTCGTTCCCTACACCGAGGCCACCACTGATGGTCCGGGGCGTGCCGAGAGCATCATCACAGCTGTCGCCCCCGACATCGCCGGGCGTATCAGACGCATCCCCTTCTCAATGCGGGAGAGGTCCGGTGTCGGTGAAAAGCGCAAGGCCTCCTGGCAGGTCTCCTCCGACGCCGTGGTTACAGCTTTTGATGAGGGAGCCCGTACCGTCGCCCTTGCCACCGTCGGTGATCCGACTGTTTTCTCTACCTTCACCTATCTGCGTGCCAACGTTGAGGAGAGGCTGCCCGACGTCACCGTCGAGTTGAGCCCTGGCATTACCGCCATGCAGGCCCTGTCGGCTGCATCCGGGCGTCCACTCGTCGAGGGCAAGGAGATCCTGGCCCTCGTCCCGGCTACCGTCGGCATCAGCAAACTTGGGCAGGTCCTCGACCTCGTTGACTCGGTTGCGATCTACAAGGGCGGACGTAAACTCCCCGACGTCGTCGAGCAGTTGCGCAGCCGGGACCGTCAGGCTGTCATCGGCACCGACGTCACCTTGGAATCCGAGCAGATCATCACCCTTGACGAAGTGGCTGACGCGCAGACTCTGCCGTATTTCTCGACCGTCTTGACCACTCCGGAGCGCACCACCACAGGAGGGAAACTGTGAGCGAACCTCAGGCCGCACGGCCCACCCAGCATGTGTCTGAGAAGGCTCTGGAGGATTTAGACCACAACGTCATCGAGCCGCCGCCGGTGCCCCGTCGTGACATCCCCGAAGGAGCCGGCAAGGTCGTTTTCGTTGGAGCCGGACCGGGTGCCCCAGACTTGGTGAGTGTGCGCGGCGCTCGGGTCATTGAAACCGCCGACATCATCATCTGGGCCTCCAGCCTGGTACATCCCGACATGGTTGCCCGTCACAAGGAGGGCGCTGAGCTCATCGACTCCGCCTCTATCCCCTTGGAGGACCTTGAACCTCTCTACACCCGCGCCCGCGACGAGGGCCTGATGGTGGCCAGGGTCCACACCGGTGACCCGTCCATCTACGGGGCTACCGCAGAACAGCGTGACCTGTGTCGTCGTATTGGTATTGACTTCGAGACCATTCCTGGCATCTCTGCTTTCTCGGCTGCCGCTGCACGGATGGACGTCGAGATCACTGTCCCGGAAGTCTCTCAGTCACTCATCCTCACCCGGCTCGAGGGCGGGCGCACACCCATGCCCGACGGTGAGACCGTTGCCTCCTTCGCCCGTCATGGGGCGACTATGGCAATCTACCTGTCAGCGGCCCGTAACAAGGCGCTTCAGGAGGCCTTACTGGAGGGCGGATATCTGCCGGAGACCCCCTGCATCATCGGGTATGCGGTGACCTGGCCCGAGGAGATGATGTTCCGCTGCGACCTGGCTCACCTGTCGGAGACGATGCGTAACCACAAGCTGTGGAAGCATGCGGTCGTCCTCGTGGGCCCGGCGCTGGCAGAGGGGCCGATCTCCACCCGCAGCCACCTCTATCATCCCGGTTTTCGTCACGAGTATCGCGCAGCCGACGCTCAGGCCCACGCTGACCTCAAGGCTCACGGTACCTGCGGCGTCTACCACCGGAACTCCACGAACCCCGACACGAAGGGCAATTCATGATTCGCGTCCACGGATATCTCGGCACTATTAGCGACGCCCTGCGCGAGGAAGTTACCCAGGCTGATCTCGTCGTCGGTGGTCAGCGTCACCTTGATGCCCTCGCTGTCCCCGACGATAAGCGTCAGAAACTTGGACTTATCGGGCCTGCCATTGAGCGGATCCAGTCGCTGCCTGACGACGCCAACGTCGTTGTTATCGCCTCCGGTGACCCGCTGTTTTTCGGTGTGGTTCGCCGGATCCGACAGGCCGGTTTGCGTGTCGAGGTGGTGACGGCTCCGACCTCTTTGCAGGCAGCGTTCGCCGCGGTCGCCCTGCCGTGGGATGACGCCCAGTTTGTCTCCTCCCACTCCAAGGACATCGAAACGGCCGTTCGGCTTGCGAAGATCCATCCCAAGGTTGGCGTGCTGACGGCGCCCAATCGAGGTCTCGCTGAGCTGGTTGATGGGCTTGCAGGTCGCGGCAAGACCTTCGTGCTGGCCGAGAAGATCGGTGAAGAGGGTCAGCGAGTACGCGTTCTGGACGAGGACGCTGCCAAAGCCGTTATCGCCGATGAGGACATCCTTAGCCCCAACGTCGTGCTGGTGCTTGAGCACCATCCGGATTCTCCGGAGGCCCTCGGCGTCAACCCCGAGCTCGCTGGTGATGTCAACGTCAACGGTCCCGACGCCCCGCAGCCAGGTTCCGACACCAACCCCGACGGTTCCGATCGTGACCCGATCATCGGACAGATCATCAACTCCGACGCTGCCGTAGCCCACGCCGAGGCCATTGACCACGCTCTCAAGCGTGAGACGAAGAAGTATGTCGGGCCATCGCGCACCGGTCTGGCCGCAGCATGGGGGGAGTGCGATCTCATCATTTCCCACTTGGCCCTGGGCGCTACTACGCGGATCATTGCCCCACTACTGGAGTCCAAGAAGACCGACCCGGGAGTGGTCGTCGTTGACGAGGCTGGACGCTTTGCCATCCCGTTGGTGGGTGGTCACGTCGGTGGAGCCAACGAACTCTCCCGCACCGTTGCCGAGGCCCTCAGCGGTACCGCGGTTGTCTCCACCGCTACCGACTCCCTCGGTGTACCGGCCCTCGACCAGCTTGGCTGGGCCTACGAGGGCGATGTCGCGGGTGTAACCGGATCGATCATCGCCGGACGTCCGGTGCTCGTCGTCCGCGAGCAGCCTTGGCCGTTGCCCCCGCTACCCAAGAACGTCACCGAGGACGCCGAGACCCCGGCTGCTCGGGTTATCGTTTCCGAGCGGGTTGCAGAGCGCGTCTTCGCCGATCATGGTGACGACCTGCCTACCGTTGTCTTGCATCCGAGCTGTCTAGTCGTCGGGATGGGATGCAACAAGGGCACCGAGGTCGAGTCACTGCGTCAACTCCTCGTTAAGACTTTGGAGGATAACGGCCTGGCTCTCGGTTCGGTGACCCGCTTGGTGTCCCACGAGGTTAAGGCCGGCGAGCTTGGTTTGGTGAAGCTGGCTAACCAACTCGGTGTGGAATATCGCACTGAGTCCGCCGAGGCTCTGGCCGCCCACGATGTCCCGACACCTTCCGACGTCGTCGCCCGGGAGGTCGGGACACCGAGCGTCAGTGAGGCCGCGGTGTTGTGTCAGGGGGCCGAGTTGCTGGTACATAAGACCAAAACCTCGGACGCTACCTGCGCCATCGGCCGCATCCCGGCACATGGCCATCTGTCGGTGGTTGGGCTCGGACCGGGCTCCCGTGATCTGCTGACTCCGCGCGCCGTCGAGGCCATCCGCAATGCTACGTTCGTCGCTGGTTACGCCCCTTATGTCCGCCAGATACGGGATCTGGTGCGCCCAGGGGCCACAATCCTGGCCACCAAGATGGGCACCGAAGAGGAGCGCACTCAGGCCGCTATCGAGGCCACCCGGGACGGCCGCAATGTGGCCTTCGTGTGTGGTGGCGACCCGGCCATCTACGCGATGGCCTCCCCTACTCTGGAGATGGGCACCGACGGTATCGACGTCGAGATCGTCGCTGGAGTCACCGCAGAGCTCGCCATCTCGGCGATCCTCGGTGCCCCGCTGGGCCATGACCACGCCACTATCTCCCTGTCGGACCTGCATACCGATTGGGACCTCATCCTTAAGCGCGTAAAGGCGGCTGCTGAGGGAGACCTCGTCACCACCTTCTATAATCCGCGTTCGCGCACTCGTACCCACCAGCTCCCTGATGCTCTGGCGATCATGGCCGAGCACCGTCCGCCCTCCACCCCGGTGGCCCTGGTCTCGCATGCTGAGCGCCGTCAACAGCAAGTGATCATGTCTACCCTCGAAGAGTTCAAGCCCGAGTGGTGTGGCATGACAACCTTGGTTGTCGTCGGCTCGACGACGACCAAGTACGTCAGCTCCGGTGATGGACGACGTCTCATGGTCACCCCGCGTGACTACCACTGGATGGACGGGCACGTGTGTAGTGAGGCTCGCAAAAACTACACCCACAAGGACCTGCCCAGGGCCGACGAAGAGACGTATCTCTCCAAGCCTCCGGTTCACTCCACTCGCATGTCTAAGCCCATAAACGACACAAAGGATTAGAAATGACCGATCCCCTCGCCAGCGGAACTCCGCTGGTCATCGCTGCCCACGGCACCCGCGACGAGGCAGGTGTGGCCGAGTGCCGTGCTTTGGCTGAGCGCGTTGCTCGCAAGCTGCCTGGTATCCCGGTGGAACTAGGGTTCGTCGAGCTCGCTGAACCCGGCATCCCCGAGGCCGTCCGTGCCGCCGTCGCCCAGGCCCCAGACAATCCCGAGGGAGCCGACGGCGACGAGGAGGCAGCCGCTGTCGTCGTGCCACTGATGTTCAACACCGGCGGTCACGTCCGCGAGGATATTCCGGAGGCAATTGACGAGGGCCGCGGGGACGCCCGGGTGATGTATTCCGCCCCGCTGTTGCCGGACGTTCGGATGCGCAAGGCCCTCAACCATCGTCTCACCGAGACCCTTGCCGCCGGTGAAGGACGCGAGGAGTGGAGGCCCCGGGACACGTCGGCAGTGCTCGTGGGGCGTGGCGCCCTAGTGCCTGACGCCAACGCCTCTCACTACACCCTGACGCGAATGTTCTGGGAGGAAAACGACCTGTCGCGGGTCGAGCCTGCTTTCATTCAGGTGACTCGTCCGTCAGTCCCGGAAGCTTTGTCTGCCTTAGCCGCGCAGGGGGCCGACCAGATCGTCGTACAGGGCAATTTCTTGTTCCCAGGCCTGCTACATGTGTGGATGACCGAACAGGTGGAGGCCTGGCAAGCTAGCCACCCCGGAGTCGAGATCCGTATTGCTCCGGTGATTGGTGACTGTGACGAGGTCGCAGATGTCGTCGTCGATCGTTACCGCGAGCCTCTCGACGAGGTCGGTCTGGGGGAAGGGGCCCCCGTTTATATGTCGGGCCTGAGGTTGCAGGGGCGCAAGGTGCTGGTCGTCGGTGCTGGGCACGTAGCGGAGCGTCGCGTGGTGCGGTTGTTGGAGGCGGGCGCCGACGTGCATGTCGTGGCCCCAAACTCTGGCATCCAGCTCACCCGCATGTTCCGTAAAGGATTGGTGAACCTAGAACGTCGGGCTTTCCAGACTAAGGATCTTGACGGAGTGTGGTTCGTCCAGGCACTCACGAACGATCCAGAAGTCAATGTTCTGGTGGCCGAAGAGGCCGACAGGCGAGGCATCTTCTGCGTGCGTGGCGATAACAGCCGCAAGGGCAGTGCTTTCACCCCGGCCACCCAGCAGGCTGGCGGCATGACAGTCAGCGTCGTCGGTGACCGCACCCCACGTCGTTCTGCCAGGCTGCGGGATGAGGTGCTGCGAGCCCTGCAAGGCTGATCAATAGGGTCATTCATGACACGGCGTGGGATCGCTCGACCATGACGGGCGCGTCTGGTGGTGCATATCATCGTCGGGTGATTTCCCACGACCTGCATGCCCTGGGCTTCGATGCTCCCGATCTTGACGCTCTTGTCAACTCTGCGGCTGAGGCTGGTGCCGTCGGTGTGGAAGATGTCGGCGGATTTGACTTGCTGGCCGCTTATACTGATCCGTCTGGAGCTCGGCTAGCTCTCATGAAGCAAAAGGGTCACGACGAGATGGAGACGATGGCCTCCCTTGTCGCCCCGACGACGCATCCGGCGGATCTCGTGCGATTCAGCCCAGCGGTGGCGTTAGTCGACATCTATTCCCATGCGGGTTTTGCCTCGATGCTCACCGGGGAGTCTGTCCTCACATTGCCGACGACGAATCGCAGGCACGTGGCGCGGTTCCTGGCCAACGTCGACGATCCGGTCGAGGTGCCGTTGTGTGCCGAGCCTGGCGACGACACCCCTCGTTTTGTTGAGCATCTCCGTGTGGGCACGGTCGCCAACCAGATGTTGCGGGTTTTTGAATCCGAGGAGGAGTACGGGCGTTCCCACGAGGGATCCTTGGGCAGCGAGCTACAGTTCGCCGCCGGAACCCTGATCAGTCCTTGGCTTATGGAGATTAACGCCGGGCGAGCTACCCGTGGTGAGGCCAGTGCTGTCGCTGAGATGACGATGGTGTGCAAGAAAGTTGAGAAACGCACGAACGTGCTTACCGGGGTGGACTGGTACCGGATCGTGGGTGACACTTCGATTCCCATGACTCTGGCCGTGTCTGCGAACCTTCCTCGTGTGCCGCATGTGGGGTCAGTCGTCACTGGGCAGGTCGTCCCGGTGGTGTCGACGGGAACCTGGGAGGGTGACGCCCTCTGGGGGTGAGCAATGAGAGGGCCTTGTGTTGCGACGCCCCACACCTCATCGTCATGACGGGCTGGTCATGTTTGCAGTGTGGAAACGTCACACTACAACTCACACTTCAAATTTTGCAGTGTCAGTTGCACTGTGAGTTGAAGTGTAGCTTTCTGGGTTGCGGCGTGGGGTTTTTCGATGTGGATCGTGGCGGACGGTTTCCTGTGGCAGGCAGCGGGACCCCTTCGCGGGCGTCCATGTTTCACGTCGAGTGTCGACAGTTGTAGCTGCCTGTTGCATTGACGCCGGAGGTGCGACTTTCGGGCCGGATCCGATCACAGTCGAGATTTAAGCAGCACTGGAGCACCTCGATGAGGGTCTTAGGATGGGGAACACAAGCGCGTTGACGTCACGGGGGACGCCGGCTGAGGGGGAAAGACGGCGAATTGCTGCCCGAACGCGCTGTTTGCGAGGCTTTCGTCAACGAGCATGGCGGATCGTGGATTCTACTATCTGTGCGGTGACAACGCGTCCTGACGCTTTCGCGTCCAGCGGCATGCTCTCACGCAAAGTTTGCATCACGGTAGAGCTTGGCTCGGACGCGATCGGAAGTGGGCACCTCGCGGTTACTGTGTAGCTTTTCGCCCCACAAACTCGTGGTCCGAGCCGATTCTGTGGCCCGGTACGTTGACGGGGCTGTGCGGCATGGAATGAAGGTCCCTGATATCCTCCATGAGTCTGTATGGTGCGGCCCTGATGAGGTCGCAGGAACCCGGTGTGAATCCGGGACTGTTGCGCAGCGGTGACGGTGACGACGTCGGCGAAACCACTGGGAGTGATCCTGGGAAGGGCCGACCGAGGGTGATCCGAAGTCCGAAGACCCCCATGCACGGCGCTGTGTCGTTCGGATCTCGCATCAAGGTCCTCGCACCAAGAAGGAACTGTCATGCCCTCATCGAGGCGATCGGTTGAGCGTGACCGCAGGTTACCGGTGGCGCCGTTGCTGCTGGTCCTCGTGGTGCTCATCGTCGTAAGTGCCGTCATCTCGTTGGCCATCGGATCCGAACCACTGCCGTTGCGTGGAGTCCTTGACACCGTGGGCGCTCGGGTGACCGGTCAACCGGGACCCGATCCGACAATCGACGTCATCGTCTGGGACCTGCGTGCCCCGAGGGCTCTGCTGGCGGTCATCGTTGGCGCCGGTCTTGCCCTGGCTGGAAGTGGCATGCAGACCTTGGTGCGGAACCCGCTGGCTGACCCCTACCTGCTAGGTGTATCGGCTGGCGCAAGTGTGGGAGCAACCGCAGTCATCGCTTTGGGGATGTTCACTTCGTGGGGAACTCACCGACTCACTCTTGGTGCCCTTGTAGGGGCTTTGGCGGCAGCTGCATTGGTCTATCTCATCTCCATGGCGCAAGGAGGCATGACGCCGCTTCGGTTGGTGCTGTCGGGCGTGGTGTTGTCCTCGGCGTTCTCGGCGTTGGCGAGTTTCCTCGTCTTCCGAAGTCCCGACCCGCGTGCAGCACAGTCGGTGCTGTTTTGGATGCTGGGGTCAGTTGCGGGTGCCACCTGGGACAGCCTGTGGGTGGCGGCCCTTGTCACTGTTGTTATCGCCGTGCTCATGATCGCGTTCTCCGGGTGGTTAGATGCTTTGGCGGCCGGCACCGACGTCGCCCGTTCCCTGGGCATACCTGACACGCGCGTCCGCAAGGCGCTGTTCGTCGGTAATTCAGTGCTCGTCGGAGTGCTCGTGGCCGTTTCCGGCGGCATCGGGTTCGTGGGGCTTGTCATCCCCCACATGGCTCGATTGCTCGTGGGAGCCAGTCATAGGTCGATGCTCCCAATCGCTGCCGCTGTGGGCAGCCTGTTCCTGTTGTGGGTGGACGTCGGTGCGCGAGTTATTGCGGCTCCGCAAGAAGTGCCCCTCGGCGTCGTAACCGGATTCATTGGTGCGCCCATCTTCCTGTACCTCATGGGTCGCAGCCAATACCGATTCTCGAGTGAATCATGACGTGTCTTGACGTTCGCAATGTGCAGTGCCGGATCGGTGATCGCGTCATCGTCGACGACGTGAGCTTCACGGCGGAAGCGGGACAACTCACTGCCATCGTTGGGGTCAATGGTGTGGGTAAGTCCACGCTGTTGCGATCCATCGCCGGCGTCAGAAAGGTCAATGCCGGGGATGTCCTGCTCGACGGGAAATCGGTGAACCAGTACACCCCCATGCAGCGGGCTCGGCTCATGGCGTTCGTTGGGCAGGAGGAGTCTCCCTCCCCGGATCTCCTGCTGGGAGAGATGGTGGCGCTGGGACGCACGCCGCACCGCAAGCCGTGGCAGGTGGGGCAGCGTTCCGAGCGCGCGATCATTCGTGACGCTTTGGCTTTGGTCGGGTTGGATCATTTGATCGATCGTCGGTGTGACCATTTGTCGGGCGGTGAACGGCGACGCGCCGTCATCGCGCGTGGGCTGGCCCAAGGGGCCGATCTCATCTTGTTGGACGAACCGACCAACCACCTCGACGTTCGGCACCAGTTGCAGTTGTTGGAGACGCTGCGTGCCAGTGGGCGGACGGTCGTGGCCACCATCCACGATCTAAGCATGGCCGCTTCGCACTTCGATCGCGTGGTCGTCCTGGCCGACGGTGGGGTTCTTGCCACGGGACCCGCCGAGGAGGCGCTCAGCCCGTCTAACGTGGCGACGGCTTTCCATGTCATTGCGCATCATGTCACCACCCCTGAAGGCAGCCGGGAACTCGTCTGTACCGCAGCGCTGCCCGAGCCCTCTAGAAAGGAAATCTGAAATGTCTATTCCTCGCTTGCCCATCGCCGTGGTCGCGTGCCTAGCCATGGCTCTTGCCGGATGCAGCAGTGGATCCACCTCCAAGGGTGACGACGCCAAGAGCTCATCCGAAGTTACCTTGACCAACTGTGGAAACAAGGTGACGTATCCCAAGGTCGCCCAGCGTCTCTATGTCAATGACGGCAACATCATCGCCATGGCTCTCAGCGCGGGGGCCGCTAAGCAGATCGCTGCTGTAAGTTCACTGGGTGACGACAAAACGATTCTTGCTGCCAAGTACGGTTCGCATGTCATTGACAACCTGCATGAGGCTGTCAAGGGGTATCCGACGCTGGAATCGATCATCGCCAACAAGCCCGATGTCGTCGTCGCGGGCTGGAATTATGGATTCTCCGAAGAGGGCAATCTGACTCCGGACAAGCTCCATGAGCGGGGCATTGACAGTTATCTGCTCAGCGAATCCTGTCGACAGAAGGGCAGTGAGAAGGCCCGTGGTGTCATGCAGCCGTGGGACGCCGTTCGCACAGATCTGAGTAACCTGGCTAAGCTCACCGGCAATGAACCGACCGGGAAAAAGGCGGTCAAGGACCTCGACGACCGGCTTGACGCTCTTAACAAGGCTCCGAAGGCTGCGAAAACCCCTGTGGTTTTGCTGTTCGACTCAGCCAAGGACACCGTCCTCACTAGCGGAAATAAGGGCGGACCGCAGGCCATCATCAATGCTGCGGGTGGACAGAATGCAGCCCACGATGTCAACGATACGTGGGTAAGGATCAGCTGGGAGAAAGTGGCGACACTCAAGCCCGACGCCATCGCCTTCGTTGATTACGATGCCCAGCCCTACTCCGAGAAGGTAAAGATCCTGCAATCCAACCCGGCGACCAAAAATCTTGCTGCAGTGCAGAAGAAGCGCTTCCTGAACCTTCCCTACGCCATGTGGACCTCTGGCCCTCTCAACATTGATGCTGCTGAGCACCTGCGGGTCAGCTTGGAGAAGTGGGGGTTGGAACCTAAGTCGTCAATCAAGCCGCAGCTCACCATCCCTGCATCCGTGCCGGGGCACGAGGGCTGAGGAATCGGGGCCGTCCTGCTGCTATAACCCCCGGGATGGCGCTTCGGTTGGTCCTGTGCGGCGATCGGTCTATGTGACCGAGTCCCGTCTCACCTTGACCACAGTGAGGAGATGGGAAGCGATTCGAGCCGATCGCCGGCTTTTTGTCCCGTGCCGGTCGTCAAGACGATACCGGCAAGGAATTCGTCACCAAGCCGATCTCGAAGAGCCTTGAAGTGCTGGAAGTGCCGGGCGGTGGCCGCAACAGCAGACTTCACTTCTACCGCGATAATGCCTGTCGGAGTCTCCACGATGATGTCTACTTCGGCACCTTGGCGATCCCGATAATGGAAAAGTTTAAAGGGTGTTGCCGACCATCCTTGTTGCCGCAGCAACTCACAAACCACGAACTGTTCGAGTAGAGGACCAAGGTGGTCGGCACCCTGCATCGAGCTCAGGTGGGCGGCGTCCATATTTGACAGTGCGGCGTTGAGCCCCGTGTCGGTGAGGAACACTTTGGGACGCTGGATCTGTCGTTTCGTGAGATTGCGGGACCACGCTGGCAAACGGTGGATAAGGAACAAGGATTCCAAGAGATCTGAATAGCGAACCACGGTCCCGCGTGTCACCTTGAGCTTCTGCGCAAGCCTGTCCTGGACCAGCTCGGCCCCGGGGGCAGCCGCCAGCAGTTGGAGTAACTGGCCAAGGATGGGGATTCGGGTCTGTGCCATGTCGGAGGCATCTCGCTGGACCAGTCTGTTGGCGTAGTCCTTGAGCCATGCGGTTCGTACGCGAGGTGACATGGACTGAACGAGTGGGTATCCCCCGACTGTGAGGCGCGTGATGACGTTTGAACGGTCGGCTTCTTGGGCCTTTCTTCGGTCCGGGCTGAGTAACCAACTGACCCAATCCTCCTTATGCCCTTCTAACTCTCCTTGGCTAAATGGATGTAGCCGGGCGGTCATGGCGCGTCCGGCCAAAGAATCCTGGGCGCCGGGAAGTCTCAGCAGGTTTGCTGAGCCAGTGAGTACGAAGCGACCGGGGCGACGGTCGTTATCCACGACGGCCTTGAGCGGAAGGATGAGCTCTGGGCAACGTTGGATCTCGTCAATCACGAGACGCCCCTCTTTGGCCGAGCTAAGGAAGCCCGCCGGATCGTCATGGGCGAACGTGCGGGTTAGGTCATCGTCCATGGTGGTGAATGTGGTGTTGGCGTTGTCGATCATGCCTGTCAATGTCGATTTGCCGACCTGTCGAGCGCCTTCGATGACCACGATTGGTGAGATGTCCAGTAACTCTTGCACCCAAGCTGTGATGTTGCGCTGTAACAGCTGCATGCTAAGACAGTAGCAGTTTGCTACCGCTGAATCAGCAAAACGCCGTGCCTAGAATGACGATTCGCTGTCCTGGAAAGAGCGGTTTGCTGCCGTCAGCGATGACTATTGGTCAACTCGTCGGTCGATGCGATGGCGTTAACGGCGGCCACTGCGATCGCTGATCCACCGCGGCGTCCCAGCAAGGTGAGGTACTCCAAGCCCAGTTTTGAGTCGACGAGGGCCTGCTTGGACTCTGCTGCACCGACGAACCCGACCGGGATACCAACGACGGCTGCTGGGCGAGCGCCGGTCTCTTCGCACACCTCAAGCACTCGAAACAGCGCGGTGGGGGCATTGCCGATAGCGACAATGGCTCCGTCGAGTTTGCCTTCCTCGGTCCACAAGTCCACCGCGGCGCAGGTCTTCGTCATATCTTTCGCCTGAGCGATATCGGCCAAGCGAGGGTCTTTGATGTAGCAGATCGTTTCGTTGTCGCGAGGCAGTCGGGATCGGATAATGCCGGTGGCCGTCATGGAGGAATCACACAGAATTGGTGCACCGTCACCTAAAGCCCTGCGAGCTGCCGTCACTACTGCCGGGGTAAAAGCGATGTCATCGGCGATGGCCGGATCGGCAGCGGCGTGGATCATGCGGACGACAACCCCCTCAACGTCGGTGGGGAAGCGATCCAGGTTCGCCTCAGAGCGAATGATACGGAAGGACTCGCGGTAAATGTCGGATCCGTTGTTGACGTATTCGTGGGCCACGATGCTGCTCCTGACGACGGCGAACACTTGTGGTGGTGATTGTTTGGAAGCGTAACACCGGACCATTGTGCTGTAACGGGTGCGCAACCAAGCTTAGGCAACCCTCGGATACAACTTTAGGAGCGGCTGTGTTTAACTGGTTAACGTACAACTCGAGAATGTCCTGATGACGTGGTTGAAGCCGGGAGGTGCCGGCACGGACGCGCCACTGTGAACGACCCTATGCGGTTCGAAAGTCAGATCTGCCATGCACGTCAGGCCTTTCCAGGACGGGACGCGAATCCCGAGAAAGGAGATGACACCCCATGCATATCGCTGAGGGGGTTCTCTCGCCGGCTCAATGTGCGGTTTGGTATGCCGCAGCTGCACCGTTCGTCGTTCATGGCGGATACCGGGTCGTTAAAGAGGTCAAGGAGCACCCTGAAAACAAGCTTCTGCTAGCTACCGCGGGCGCTTTCACCTTTGTGCTCTCGGCTATCAAACTGCCCAGCGTTACGGGATCGTCCTCGCACCCCACCGGAACAGGAGTTGGGGCGGCACTGTTCAAACCGCCTGTCATGGCCTTCCTGGGGATGATCGTGCTCATCTTCCAGGCCCTGCTCCTGGCCCACGGGGGAATTTCCACCCTGGGAGCCAATACTTTCTCGATGGCTATCGCGGGACCGTGGGCTGGGTACGCCTTTTACAAGCTCACCAAGAAACTTCGCGGGCCTGACGCGTTAGCGATCTTCCTGTGTATGGTCTTCTCCGACTTCATCACCTACGTCGTGACTAGCTTCCAGCTGGCTTTTGCCTTCCCGGATGCAACCGGTGGCTTCTGGGGAGCTGTCGGTAAGTTCCTCGGCATCTTCGCCATAACCCAAGTTCCGCTGGCTCTCATAGAGGGTCTCGTCGGCATCCTGTTGTTCCGTTTCCTTGCCAAGGTCGCCGCCCCGCAGCTCAAACAGCTCGGCGTCCTCGATGACAACCCGGAGGTGGCTCATGCCTGAGAATACTGTTGCTAAGGCCCATCGGGACAGCTCCCTGACTAGCAAGAGTAAGTGGGTAACCCCCGTCATCATCGTCCTCGTGGTTGGCCTTTTCATCATCAGCATGGTCCTGGGTGCCAAGAAGACTAGCGGCGGCGAGGAAGGCTTCGGGGGAACTGACGACGCTGCCGCCGAGGCCGCTGAGAAGGCCGGCGCCAAGAAGTGGATCAAACCGATCTTCGAGCCGAATTCCTCTGAAGTCGAGTCCGGTCTCTTCGCTCTCCAGGCAGCTTTGGGTGCTGGCATAGTTGGATATGCCTTGGGTCGCATGAGTGGCCGTACGAAGGGTCGTGAGGAGGCTGAGCGCGCCTCCGACCTCAACAGTGTCGACGACGTGCCGCAGGCCGCCGTCACCTCTTCGGAGGACACGTCGACTTCGAAGTCATGACAATTACCTCTCTCGACGACGCCGCCTGGGATTCCCCCTGGCGGCGTCGCCCGGTCGGGGAAAAAGTCGCCCTATCGACGGCCCTGCTCCTGACTGCCCTGTGCACTCCGTCAATGGAGGCCTCGCGGTGGGTGAGGTCGGTGGTAGGTTCTGGTATTTGGCCCGGGGCGCTGTTGGCTGGGATCGTCAGTGTGATCGTCGTCCTGGGGCCAGCCCGCATTGCTGGACGGGTACTGTGGCAGGCAGTTGTCGCCCCGCTCGTCTTTCTCGTCATCGGCGGCATCTCCGTTCTCGTCAGCCTTGGATCCACCCCGGTTGGAACGGTTTGGTGGCATGCCGGGGCGTTTAGCATCGGACCTGTTTCCAGCGCCCAGGCGATGTCCCTGATCGAACACGGCGTATGCGGCACCCTCGCCCTCATGGTGCTGGCGGTCACCACGCCGATGGTTGATCTCCTAACCTGGCTTCGGAAATTCCACATCCCTGATCCGTTGTTGGAAATCGCCTCTTTGACCTACCGACTCATCTTCGTGCTACTCGATACCGTTGTCACAGCCAGCGAGGCCCAGCACGCCCGCCTTGGCGATACCCCGGCCGGACGATTCGGCGGGTTCAATAGGCGCATGAACAACACGGCCGCTCTGCTGGGATCAGTCGGAATCCGGGCATGGGCGAGGGCTAACCGTCTCAACGATGGACTCGTTAATCGCGGCTTCGAGGCCGCGCTGGCCACCTTGCCCATCAAACGCACCGGTTCGGTGCGATACAAGATCATCGTCGTCATCGTCATCGCTGTCCTGTGGGTGATCAGTTGGACGACGACCGGAAGGATTTTCAGATGAGTGCCAAGGTCCTGCTGTCGACCGAGCACCTGTACGCCACCCACCCGGGCCGTCCTATGGTACTGACCGACGTTAATGTCTCCTTTCGCGCCGGGGTTCGCGTAGCGATCCTGGGAGCTAATGGATCCGGTAAGACGACCCTCATGCGCTGCCTGTCCGGTTCCCTCAAACCCGCCAAGGGTCACGTCAAGAGGGGCGACATCGTTGTCAGCTACGGGCGCGCTCAACTTCGTGAGCACCGTCGAGCCGTCCAGCTTGTGCTGCAAGACCCTGACGACCAGCTCTTTAGCGCCGATGTCAGCCAGGATGTCTCCTTCGGCCCCATGAATATGGGCCTCAAAGTTGACGAGGTGCGTGACCGGGTCTCCGAGTCCCTAGAACTGCTCGGGGCCAGTCATCTGGCTGAGCGTGCCACGTATCAACTGTCCTATGGTGAGCGCAAGAGGGTCGCGGTTGCCGGTGCCGTGGCCATGCGCCCGGATCTGCTGCTCCTTGATGAGCCCACCGCCGGACTTGACCCGGTTGGAGTCACCCAGATGTTGGAGGCCCTGGATCGGCTGCGCGATCATGGAACAACGGTGGCGATGGCTACCCACGACGTCGACCTGGCTCTGGCGTGGGCGCAGGAGGCCCTTGTCGTTGTCGACGGTCAGGTGCACCAAGGACCGATCGGCGAGTTACTTGCCGATGCCGACACCGTGGGACGGGCACACCTGCACCTTCCGTGGCCCCTCGAGCTCGCCCGGCGCCTCGGTGTTCGGGACCTTCCCAGGACGATGGACGACGTCGTGGCGATGCTGTCCGACAATCCCTCGCCAGCTCCCTCGAATTGATGGTTAAAGTGCTGCGCAGCGATCTTGGCAGTCCGGGCGCAGCGGTGGTTCGATGGACCCCATGAACAGGTCATCGTCGAGTGCTGCGCTGCTTGTCGGCGCCGTCGCCGTGCCGATCGCCGTGTGTGCGGTGTTGAGCGCCCTCATTGACGTCTTCGTCGCTCCGGCAGCGGCCCTCGTGCTCGTCCTCGTCATTGTCATCGTTTGTCTGAGAGGGTCGTGGTTGGTCGACGCCCTCGTTATCGTCGTTAGTGCCATCGGCTTCGATTTCTTCCTCACCTACCCCTACCGGAGCATGAAGATCGCCTCGCGTCCCGACATCGAGGTGACGATTGTGCTCTTCGTCGTTGGTGCCGCGATCGCAGGCATTTCGCGGTGGGCACTGACGGCCTCAGATTTGGCTGAGCGACGACAGGGATATGTCACCTACGCTCTGGACGCGAGGTCGGGAGACATGAGTCGTGACGAGGTTGCTCAGCGTCTGGCCGGTCTGGTCGGGGCTGAGGCCGGAGCTTGGGTGGACGGAGCTCCACCTTCCGGGGAAGCTGTCATTCAGGACGCCACCGCCATGCGCACCGACGTCGGTCTGGAGGATCCCTCTCGGGTGGGATTCCCAACCGATCGCTTCATCTGTTTCCCCGCGGCCGGTGGTTACATCCGTATCTCGGCGGCATCGCGCCACGTGCGTCCCACCGCCGAGCAGATGCGGGCTGCCTGCTTACTCGCTTCCCAGATCAGCTGAGTCCGCAGTGGGGGTAGCCGGGCATGTCACTCAGTGCGTTGCCAGGTCCACGCCACGACGGTGCGGGCTGGCTTCCAGCCGTGTAACCGACCGATGACATCGGCGGTTTCGACTCCGAACCTGATGAGATCACCGCCTAGGTCACAGTGCAGGGTCTCCACTAGCATTTCGGCCTCCATAGTGACACCGTGAACGACGAGCCGACCGCCGATGGGAAGTCGTGGCCGGCACTGATTCACCAGGGCCTTGGTGGCTCCACCGCCGATGAACACTGCGTCGGGGTCAGGAAGCCCCTCGGGCAGTCCCTTTGCCAGATCGGCGTCGATCACGTCGAACTGGCCCGGAAGGGTGAGTTCGGACGCGTTAGTACGTGCGTTGGCGGCCCGCTCAGCCTTGCGTTCCAGCCCGATCGCCCGACAGGTTGGGTCAGTGCGGCACCATTCCACCGCGATTGACCCGGCTCCGGTACCGAGGTCCCATAACAGTTGACCAGGCATGGGCCGCAGGGCTGCCAGCGCAACGGCTCGTACCGCGTGCTTGGTGATGAGCCCGTCGTGGGCGAAGTGCTCCTCGGCCAGGCCGGGGGTACGTCCGAGGAGAGAGGTATCAGGATCGTGGGTCATGGGTGAAGCCTAGGCCAGTGCGCAAGCTGGCCCCCGGATCCGGGCCAACGCGGGGTGGGGGAGCCGAAGCCCGTGTGACACAATCAAGGGGACTCGCGGGGAGGAATTCGGTGCGAATCCGGAGCGGTCCCGCCACTGTGAGCGTCCCAGCGCAAGCCAGGTCTATCCCGTAAGTCAAGTCGCGGAAACGCCGCGGTACCAAGGGCGCGGACCCGAAGGAGGTCATCCATGCCGCACGCGCGCACTAGTGCCGAACCCGACGACGGACTGTCCACGAGGCAGCGGCGATTACGCCCGGTGCTGGTGGTTAACACCGGTGAGGGTAAGGGGAAAACGACGGCGGCTATGGGAACCGCCCTGCGTGCCTGGCATCAGGGATGGCGAGTTGGGGTCTTTCAGTTCGTGAAATCCGGGCGCTGGCACGTCGGTGAGGAAGATGCTCTTCGGGCGCTCGGACAGCTGCATGAGGAGATCGGCGTCGGAGGGCCGGTCACCTGGGAGGTGATGGGTACCGGGTGGTCTTGGACACGATCCTTTGATGCTGCGGAGAACCCTGAGGCGGCCGCCCGGGAAGGATGGCGCCACGTGTCTGATCTGTTGGCGCACGAGGCCCTCGACTTCTACCTCCTTGACGAATTCACCTACCCAATGGACTGGGGATGGCTCGACGTCGATGAGGTCGTCGAGACTTTGGTCAATCGCCCGGGAACTCAGCACGTCGTCATTACCGGACGTCGAGCACCGGATGCGCTTGTCGAGGTGGCCGATATCGTCACCGAGATGACGAAGATCAAACACCCGTTTGACGTTGGCCAGCGCGGCCAGGCGGGAATCGAGTGGTGATGCGCCTTCCACGAATTCTTATTGCCGCCCCGGCATCGGGTGGTGGCAAAACAACTGTTGCTACCGGTCTCATGGCAGCTCTTCGCGCCAGTGGCCGGACGGTGGCGCCTTTCAAGGTCGGACCGGACTACATCGACCCCGGATACCACTCGATGGCGAGTGGACGTCCCGGTCGCAACCTCGACTCCGTGATGTGCGGTGACGAGCTCATGGCCCCTCTGCTAGCCCACGGTTTCGTCACCCCTGATCCGGCCGATATTGCGGTTATTGAGGGGGTTATGGGGCTGTTCGACGGCCAGCTTGGGACTGGCCGTGGCTCCAGCGCCGAGATCGCCACGACGACCCGAACTCCGGTTGTCGTGGTCGTTGACACCGCGCATGCTTCGCTCACCCATGCCGCCGTCGTGGCTGGTTTGGCGACGTTCGATCCTGACGTCACCGTTGCGGGGGCGATTCTTAACCGGGTGGCCTCACCCCGTCACGGTGCCGAAGTCGCTCGGGGCTTGGCCCAACTGGGTATCCCGGTGCTCGGTCAGATCCCGCGTACCGAGTCGATCTTTGTGCCGTCGCGCCACCTCGGTCTGGTGCCAGCGGGGGAATGGGAAGACTCCGCGACCAAGGTTGCCGGGCTGGGGGGCCTCATTGCCGAATACGTCGATCTTGACGCCGTTATGGATATGGCTGCTACTGCCCCCGACCTCGACGTCGAGCCGTGGGACCCCGCCGCTGCCCTGGAATCCGCCGGCTGGCAAGGCCATCCATTCGGTGAGTCGCCGCTTGTGGGTATGTTCGCCGGACGGGCCTTCACCTTCCGGTACCCCGAGACCACCGAGATGCTGATAGCGGCAGGGTTCCGGGTCGTCGACGTTGATCCCCTTACGGATCGGCGCCTTCCTGACGGCATCCAAGGACTGTATTTGGGAGGCGGCTTTCCTCAGATGCATGCCACCGATTTGGAAACCAACTCGGAGCTGGGGGACGACGTACGGTCCCACGCTGAGGCCGGGATGCCGATTGTCGCCGAGTGCGCCGGGTTGTTGTATCTGTGCCGTCACCTTGACGGGCACGAGATGGCTGGCGTGCTACCGATGGATGCGGCCATGGCAAAGCGGCTCACGATGGGGTACCGCGTCGCTACACGTGACTCCATCAGTGTCGTTGGTCACGAATTTCACCGCACCACGACGACTCCGCTGGCCGACCTCGACCCGGCGTGGCACATCACGATGCCCGACGGCACCGACCGCGCCGAGGGGGCTTTGGGAGATCCGGCGGGGCTGGGCCGGCCCACGATTCAGGCGTCCTACCTGCACCTGCACTGGGCCGGTCAGCCCACCCAAGCAGCGTGGTTTGCCAGCGAGGTGACGAAGTTCCACGAGGGCCGAGGTGATCAAGTCGTTGAGCCCGATCTCAACCATCACGGGGATCGTGACATCGCCGACGGTTTGGTCGACCTGGCCGTCAACGTGCGCGTGAGTGAGCCGCCGCAGTGGCTTCGCGACGCCATCATCTCCACCGAGCATGACTGGGCCCGTTACCCCGATGCCACGCCGGGTCGCGAGGCCCTGGCGGCCATGCACGGGGTTCCTACCGACATGGTGCTGCCCACCGCAGGTGCTGCAGAGGCTTTCCCGCTGGTCGCCACCCTCGAACCTCGTCACGCAATCGTCGTCCACCCCCAGTTCACCGAGCCCGAAGCTGCTCTGAGAGCGGCCGGGATTAGCGTCGGTCGGCACATCCTTAACGTGTCCGATGGGTTCGCCCTCGACCCGGACCTCGTCCCCGACGATGCCGACCTCGTCGTCGTCGGGAACCCGACGAATCCCACTGGCAGACTGCACCCGGCTACTGACCTGCTGGCTCTGCGCCGCCCCGGAAGGGTCCTCGTTGTGGACGAGGCCTTCATGGACGCCACCGATGAGTCCCAGTCCCTTATTGGAAGCGATATGGACGACCTCCTCGTCCTGCGCTCCCTGACAAAAACCTACGGTCTGGCTGGAATCCGGGCCGGATATGTCGTCGGTGATTCACAGCTCGTCGCACAGTTGGCAGCTCACCAGACCCCATGGTCGGTGTCGACTCCAGCAATTGCAGCCATGATCGCGTGCACCTGCGAAGAGGCTAGACGTTTTCGGACCCAGTTACGCGACGACATCCCAGCCGCCCGCGCCGACCTCGTCGACAAGCTTAAAGGCCTCGGGCTGAGCGTTGTTGACTCCGAGGCTCCCTTTGTTTTGGTCAACACATCGTCTCTCAGCGGGGATTCGATACGCCAGCCCCTTGCCGAGCGTGGTTTCGCTGTGAGGCGGGGGGAGACGTTCCCCGGGCTCGGGCCTACCTGGATCAGACTCGCAGTCCGTGACTCGAATATTCATGCCGAGCTCGCTCGAGCTATCTCCGATCTGACAGCACACCGCAACTAAGGAATATCAATGATCTACTCCGCAGACCTCGTTCCCGGCACCGTCACTCTCGTCGGAGGTGGCCCTGGTGATCCCGGATTGCTGACCGTCGCGGGATTTGAGGCGGTTCGCCAGGCCGACGTCATACTTTACGACCGGCTCGCTCCAACCGCCATCATGGATGAGAATCCCCAGGCCGAGAGGATCCCGGTCGGTAAGGTGCCGCGCGGGCCTTACGTCCCCCAGGAGCGCACCAACGAACTGCTTATCGAGCACGCCAAAGCTGGGCGTAAGGTGGTGCGCCTCAAAGGCGGCGATTCCTTCGTTTTTGGTCGCGGTGGCGAGGAGTGGCAGGCCTGCGCTGCTGCTGGCGTTCCGGTGCGCATCATCCCCGGCGTCACTTCATGCGTAGCCGGTCCCGAGCTCATGGGGGTTCCGCTGACACATCGTCATATGGTGCAGGGATTTACCGTCGTTTCGGGTCACGTCGCCCCTGGCGATACTCGGTCCGAATTGGACTGGGCCCAGATCGCCAAGACAGGCACTACCCTGGTGATTCTCATGGGAGTGGCCCACATTGGCGACATCGCTACCCGCCTCATGGACGGCGGGTTGGCCGGCGACACACCGGTCGCCATTATTGCTGATGCCTCACTGCCCACCCAGCGTTCTCTGACGACGACCCTCGAGAAGGCAGCCGAAGACATGGCGGAAGCCGAGATCAACCCGCCGGCCATCACCGTCGTCGGCGATGTCGCCGGGCTTGACCTCGACGGGACCCAGGCCCACGTCCCGTCTGATCACTGAAATAGTGCTCCGTGAGGGATTACTGCTCAATCACGGTGGCGATGTGGTTTCCTGTCCACTGCACTGCGTCGTCAACGGTACTGAGCTCATCCCCCCAGCCGGGCGCCGGACCACGTGAGACCATGACGACCTGGACGTCGGTTTCGGCCGCCAACCTGAGTTTAGGGTCGAGACCGGTGCCTCCGGAATCCTTGGAGACGAGGGTAGCCACACCCTGCGAGAAAATCTCTCGCTCGCGGTCGAGGGTGAACGGACCACGCTCCCGCAGTACCTTCCAGCCTGCGGGAAGCTCCTCCTCGGGGGCATCGACGCAGCGCACGATCACCCGACGTGGGCCGAGTCTCAGGTAGTGGCTGACGGGTTGGCGTCCCACTGTCAGCAGGATGACGTCGGGTAAGTCAGCTAAGACTTGAGTAGCACCGTCGTGGTCGTCAACCCAGTGCCAGGTCGCTGCCTCAGGTTGGGTACGCCAGCTTGGTGGTGCCAGCCGTGCCAGCGGAAGGTTGAGGTCGCGGCATGCTTGAGCGGCGTGGCCGTGCATAGCTGCTGCGAAGGGGTGGGAGGCATCCACCATGACCTTGACTTCGTTGTCAGTCAGGAATTCTTTGAGACCGTCGATGCCGCCGAAACCACCCACCCGAGTCGGGCCAGGAACTGGCCGGGGGGACTTCGTGCGCCCCGCTAACGAGCTGCACAGGTCTACCCCCTCATCGATCAATCGGGTGGCTAACTGCCGGGCCTTCGTCGTACCGCCGAGAATGAGGACGTCCATGAGTCCATCAAACCAGCCTGTGGAACAATGAGCCTCAATCGCGGTGGAACACCGGTGTGAATCCGGGACGGTCCCGCCACTGTGACGCCTCTTGGGCGAAGTCAGACCAGAACCGCGCTCACTCACCCCGACCGGGGTGGGACCACTGCGGCGCACGCGCGCGGCGCCCAGGCCTGCGAGGACACAGGCCCGGGGGATGCGGCGGCGTCCCCGACGATGGAGCATGATGGCCCGCCTGCCCGAATCCCTATCCGCCGAAAGCTTGCTTGCACGCACGGTGCGAGGCATCCGAGGAGCTGATGCGAAAGCCTTGGAGGCGGCCCGAGCCCGTCAGCAGTTACTTACCAAACCCGAGGGGTCGCTAGGGCTGTTGGAGGATCTGTCGATTCGATTGGCCGGAATGTACGGGCAGGTGCCAGTGACGGTGCCGAGCCATCCGGTTGTCGGGTTGTTTGCCGGTGATCACGGGGTATGGGCGCAAGGTGTTTCCCCTGATCCTCAGGAGATCACCACCCAGCAGATGATCAATATGGCGGCTGGTGGGGCGGCGATCAGCGTGTTGTCGCGCCAGATGGGTGCACAGCTGTGGATCACTGACGTCGGAGCCCGCCACGAGGTCGACGCCCCGATTCGGCAGCGGTGTGTGCGTCGTGGCACTGACGACATCTCCCAAGGCCCGGCGATGAGCCTTGACGAGGCTGTCGAGGCCCTTGAGGTCGGTATTGAGACTGGGGTGGCGGCCGTCGAGCAGGGGGCTGACATCCTTATCACCGGAGAGATGGGAATCGCTAACACCACCCCGGCGTCGGCCCTCATCAGCGTCTTCACCGGGTTGCCGCCCGCTGAGGTGACCGGGAGGGGAGCTGGGTCGGATGATCGTCGTCACCAGCACAAGATCGGAGTCGTCGCTCGCGCCTTGCAGGTTAATCGACCCGAGGCCAAACATCCGATTGAGGCCTTGGCGAAGGTGGGAGGTTTTGAGCACGCCGCCATGGCCGGTTTTATTCTGGCTGCAGCGTCGTCACGGATCCCCGTGCTCATTGACGGTGTTATCGCTTGTTCTGCCGCCCTGACGGCCACCGCGATCTGTCCTGAAGCGCGAGATTTCATCATCACGAGTCACGCCGGTGCCGAGCCAGGAATCACGGCGTCGACCTCTGCCCTGGGCCTGCCCGCTCTGTTGGACCTTGGTATGAGGCTAGGAGAGGGGTCCGGGGCTATCCTGACTCTACCGATCGTGCAGGCAAGCGCTCACATCCTTAACGAGATGGCCACCTTTGAGGACGCTGAGGTCATCGACATCAAAGTGAGCGGGGAAACCGAGATTCCCGATACCGTCCAGACGAGTGTTCCTCCTTGTCGGATGCTTGTCATTGGGGGTGCCCGCTCGGGAAAATCGACCTTTGCCGAGTCGAGGCTGCCTCGCGATTCCCGTGTCACCTATGTTGCGACCTCCCAGCGCAACCCTGGCGACGCGGAGTGGGAGGAGCGAATCCGCCTGCACCAAGCTCGGCGCCCGGCCACGTGGCAGACTGTCGAGACCACCGACATCGCTTCAGTGCTGCTGGCCGACGACGACTCCCCGGTGCTGGTGGATTGCCTTGGGGTGTGGATCACTCGGATTCTTGACGAGGTTGGCGCCTGGGCTGCCGCTCCTGGTGACGAAGCCTGGCAGAACGATCTAAGACGCCACGTTAATGACTTGGCCAGCGCCATCCGTGGTACCCGACGTGACGTCATTTTTGTCTCTAACGAGGTGGGGATGGGGGTCGTGCCCGACACCCCGGCTGGACGGCTCTTCCGCGACGAGTTGGGGCGACTCAACGCCGCCGTCGGGGAAGCATGCGACGAGGTGTGGATGTGTGTGGCCGGAATCCCCAAGAGGTGGGCATGACGGACGAGCAGCATCCGGATCTTGGGAGACTCGGGCCACTGCGTGGAGTTGCTGAGGCTTTGTCTCTCTTTACGATCTTGCCCGGGCCATATCTGAACGACATTGACCGTCCACTAGCCCGTCGTGCCATTACCGCCTTCCCGTGGCTGGGTCTGTGTCTGGGCGTGGTGGCGGGAGGGATCGTCGCCCTGGTCCTGGGACTGGGGGCCGGGCCGTGGCTTGCCGGAGTGCTAGCGCTGGGCTGGCTTGCCGGCGCAACGGGCGGCTTCCATCTCGACGGGGTCGCTGACACCGCAGATGGTTTGGGATCCCGGGCGGCGCCGGAGAAGGCTCTCATGATCATGAAGAAGTCCGATATCGGGCCGATGGGTGTCATGAGTATCGTGCTGGTGCTACTTGTTGACGCGGCCGCTGTGGTGAGTCTGGCTGGGACAGCTGGCTCGGGGGCATGGTGGCGCGTGGCGATTCTGGTGGGACTTGGCCCTGCGCTGGCTCGTGCGGCGATCCTTCTCGCGACGATGACCGAAGTGCCGTGTGCCCGTCCGGGCGGGTTCGGGTCTTTAGTTGCGGGAGTGACGACGCCGAGGTCTGCGGCGATCAACCTCACGGTGTTGGGATGCGTGTGTGCCTTAGCCGGATTGGTGGCTGGAGGCTGGATGTGGTGCTTGGTAACGGTCAGCTGTGCCGCGCTGACCTTGCTTATCGCGCGAGGATGGATTCATCACCTAGTGCGACGCCTATCCGGGATGACGGGTGACACATTTGGAAGCATTAATGAGGTGACGCAGATGACGTTTTGGGTCCTGACGGCGTTGACCGTGGCGGTGGTGTCATGATCGATGATCTTGGTGTGAAGGCTTCGGTAGCGAGACCTGTCCAGCGGGTGGTGAGCTTAGTGCCGTCGATTACCGAAGCTATCGCGATGACTTGTCCACATGTCTTGGTGGGTTGTACCGATTACTGCATCCGTCCGACCCATCTCGAAGAAATCGTCGGGCACGAAGTGGTTAGGGTGAGGGGCACCAAGAACCCGGATCGCAAGGCGATCATCGACCTTCGACCGGACCTCGTGGTGGCCAACCAGGAGGAGAACCGCGAGCACGACGTCACCTTGTTACGCGAGGCTGGGGTGGCAGTGTGGGTGACGCGCATCGACACCGTTGAGGAGGCCATCTCCAGCTTGACGAGGTTGTTCGAGGAAGGCTTTGGCGTCAGGTGCCCACAGTGGCTGGAGGAAGCCGGTCGGGAATGGCGCGAACCGTGCCGCGGTGAGGTACTTTCGGCTGTGACGGCGGTCTGGCGGGATCCCTGGATCTGCGTGGGGAAGGACACCTACATCTCTGATGTGCTCAGGCGGGTCGGGATAGAGTTGGTCGACCTGCCGGGGGAGTCCCGGTATCCCCACGTCGAGCTGACTGACATCGCTGCGGCCCATCCGGATCGCGTTATTCTTCCTGACGAGCCATACCACTTCGGTCCTGACGATGTATCCGCCTTTCCTGGCCTCGACGTGCGTCTTGTCGATGGCCAGAAGCTCGCGTGGTACGGGCCGTCCATGGTGGGTGCGCGTCGCTACCTCGCCTCGGCATTGAGGTGATTGACGCCGCATCGGCGATATGTGCCACAATGTTCCACGTCGCCGCGAGGTGACATGCCTCTGTAGCTCAGTTGGTAGAGCGCCGCTCTTGTAAAGCGATGGTCGCGGGTTCGATTCCTGTCAGAGGCTCCATACTCCTTAGCTAGAGTCGTGATGACGTTAGGTCATCATGGCGGTGCCGACGCCCGAGCATCAGCGCCGCCATGATGAGTCTCGGTGTGTTACTTCGCCCGGTCAAGGGTGGAAACGTTTCGTCCGTTACGTAGCGCGATTTCGGGGTGTCTGTCGTTGATCACCTTGAATGAATCCTTCGTCACCTCCAGGTAAAGCTCATGGACTTTCTCTCCTTTGAGGTATCCCTTCATGAAAGGCGAAAAATCCGGGTCTTTGAGATAGGAGTCAGGAACCTCGATGGCTGCGTCGTAGTACCGTGGGGTGCTCGTGAGCCCACGTTCCCGGTGGCTCAGCATTGACAAGGTCGTCTTGAGGCGGCCGTCAATCGAGTGGAGCTTTACCGGATATTTTTTCTCACCCACCGTGAGCTCGATCGTTCGGGTCGTCGATTGGTAGGCGAAGTCTTTGATGTTGATGTTCGCCTTGCCCTGCAGATTTCCCGAGTAGTTGAGCCCGCTGGCAGATCCGAGATCCACTTTCGACGTATCGCGCTGTGGGTTGTCAAGGGGCTTGCCCTTGAGATTCTGACCGGTGGGAACGAACTTCCAGGCTTTCGCGTCAATCATCTTGGACCAGTAACCGGTATGACCCTCACGACGTCCCTCGACACGAAGTTCCCGGTTCTGGGATCCGGGAGCGGTTGACACCACGGTAAGCCTGTCGGTGATCTCGCCGGGGATCTTCGGCTGATGCTTCCACCCGGCCGGTGGAAGTTTGATGGCAGCGTAGCGAGGATCGACCTTGCCCTGCAGCCACGTGGAAGGACTGGGAAGATTACTCTGGTCCTGCCAGGTGTAGCGGAACTGGGCGGGATCGGTCCCGGCGATGTCGTAGTCCCAGAGCCTCGTGAACATGTCGCCGTGATCATTCGTGATCAGCGCCACTGACCCCGACGCGGACATGGAATGCACACGGAACCTCGAGTTGTACGGGGTTGAAGCCTCGAAGGAGTAGTCGTTCGGCAGCCAGGGATCGTGCTGGTAAATGTGAGCTCCGTCTTTGGAGACCATCATGATTTCGGTGCACATCGCCAACGAGATTGGGTGATCATGACCGTCGACACCGCGATAGGTGCGGTCGGTCTGGTTGTCGATGAGGGACAGGGCCCACCAACCTTGGTCGTGGTTGTCGAGCTTGAGCCCACGGCCAAACCAGAATGGGCTGCCCCATGCTCGGAACCAGCCCCAGTCCTTAGGAGAGGAGAGCAAATTATTAAGGCTATACACCCAACCGTTGGAATCGACAGCGGCCAGCATGGCGTCATTGACGGAGATGGCTGAGATATGTCCGTCGAGGCAGGATGGCGTGTCGATGTGACGCCACTGATTCTCGGATTGGAAACGTCCGTACACTTTGCCGTCACGCAGGGCGAAATCCATGCGCTGGTTGAAACCCTCGGTGTTGTCACGCATCACAATCTTGCTGGGCAGATCGGAGCGGCTGGTGGAATCCATTCGTTGCCAACCGTCAGTTCCCCAGTTTGGTGGGATGACTCCGAGGGGGAGTTGTCCCGAGCTACCGGGGCGCCCGGAGAAGGGCACACACGTCATGGGACCAACGTGTTGGCTCTGTGCCCCCTGCGATGGTCCAGACGCGAGAGCGGACTGAGTAGGAATCATGGTGCTGAGGCCGGAGGTAGCCATGATTGCAGCCACCGCAAACGTGAGTAGTTTGTGTGATTTCATACGAACCGTGTCCTTGGTGAGTAGCTACGTTCTAACTTTGATCGTTTTGGTCATTCGCTGAATGGCAACGGCGTGCACTGGATGGTGTGTGCGTGAGTCGGGTTGAGTTCGTTATCGACCATGTGGGTGACGTTCGGGTCGTCAGTGATATTGCCGTGTTCGGGATAAGAATTACTGGATACTGACCCGCCTTGGGTCGGCAGTGGATATTGATGTCGCCACGGCAGACGGGGCTGGCATGGCGGTGGCGATGAGCGGCACGAGGGTCGCAGCGAGCATTAGGGGTCGCTTTGTGATGAGCATTGCTGGTGTCTCCCTTGTCACCAAACAGACGAAGTGCGTGCAACCATTTTGTTGTAGGTTGTGTCAACGATTGGCTCTTAATAGGACATCATTCGACGTCAGTTAATCGTGGATATACGGTGAACCTATGGTGGATGCTGCGATTGACGACTCATGGTGCCTCAAAATGTCTGTTTTGATCACGGTACCATCCTTAGACAAGGGTTTTGGTTGCCGCTGGTTATTGGCCGAGACGCTACCACGCAAGTGGCTCATCTATAGGGTTCCACATGGGTTCACCGGTGACCCGCGGAGGATGGCCTTATCGCTTGAATGATTTCTGACGTTTCCTGCGACACCGACCGCGGAGGCTATTACAACCCCAACTCATCCCGGGACGGAGGTGTTGGTGCCCCCACAGGAGGGGCGATGCGGCGGTGGCTAATCGTGGATGCCGTTGCCGTTCGCGTGGCCTCGTCTGGGTCATCGCTCACCTCCTCTGCGGTGACAACGGCCGTCACACCGTCGGATGACGATCCTCGTGCCGGAGCCGGGTCCCAACCGCCAGCGCGGCGCTGCATCAGGATGGCGCTACCAAGGATGGTGGCACCGATGAGGGCGAGAATGATGGATCCTGAGACGGTGCCGGTTCGGGCCCCGTATCCGATGAGTATCCCGAACCACCCGAAATCGGCATCGCCAAAGGTTGTATTGGCTGAACTGAATGGCCCAAGAACTTTGAGGAGGAAAGCTGGCAGGAAGGTCACGAGTAGACCATTGACGAAAGCTCCCGCGACCGCGCCGCGTCGTCCGCCAGTTGCATTTCCGTAGACCCCGGCAGCCCCACCGGTAAAGAAGTGGGGTACAAGCCCGGGCAGGATCAGAGCGAGCCCCCATGCCGGCCCGAGCACGGTCGCGAGGATTGTTAGCCCGACCAGCCCTCCGATGAACGACGACATAAATCCGATGAGGACAGCATTCTGAGCGTAGGGAAAGACGATGGGACAGTCGAGTGCTGGGATGGCGCCGGGGACCACCTTGCTGGCGATTCCCTGGAAGGCAGGGATGAGCTCACCGAGGATGGTGCGGACGCCAAAGAGAATGACGGCCACCGCGATGCCGAACTCGAGCCCTTGAGTAACCGACGCCATGATGTAGTTTCCAGTGCCGGTTGCTGGCTTTGAGAACGTCTGGAATGCGGCCTTCTCGCCACGGCGAGCCAGGAAAACGATGGCAACGACGACGTACATAAGAACCATTGATAGTGCCGTGGCCACCATGGAGTCTCGGAGGAACCGCAGACCCTCGGGAACTTTTATGTTCTCGGTTGACTGGCTTTTCCCGTGCGGATCGACCAAGCGGCCGGTGGCGGCAGCGGCGATATAGGCCGAGGTGCCAAAGTGCCCGATGGCGATGTCCTCCCCGCCGGTGATCTTTCGTGTGAAGGGGTGAGCCAAGGCAGGAAGGCTCACCATAAGCACCCCCAGCAGCAATGAGCCAAGCCCGATGACGATGGAAGTGGGCATCGATGTCGATGCCATGACGATGGTGATGAGGGTCGCCATGAACAGCATGTGATGCCCGGTGAGGAACACGTAGTGAAGTGGGGTGATGCGGGCCAGGACCAACGAGATGAGAAACCCCGCGAGCATGATCCATGCGACCTGGGATCCAAATTGTTGTTGGGCGATGCCAGCGATCGCCTCATTGGTGGGTACGACGCCCTGAGCCCCCAGCGCTCCCTCGATCATCTTTCCCAGCGGCCCGAGAGAGTTGACAACTAGCCCTGCTCCGGCCCCAATGAGGAGGAAACCGAGGGTGGCTTTAATAGCAGCACCGGCGATCTGGCCGATGGATTTGCGCATAGCTGCCAGTCCGACGGCCGTAATGATGCCGATGAGGAAGGCGGGCACGCTGAGGATCTCGTTTACGAGGAATTGGACGATGGCCAGGGCGATGTTCATGAGGTTAGTCTCCGGGGATGATGTAGGCGTGGCGACTGATGGTCAGCGATTAGACGTCGTAAATGCGGCGTAACGCAGCATCGACCTGCGACACTGATGTGAAATCGTCGATGACTTCGACGGGAATGGATAGCTCACCGAGAGTTTGAGCAATGGCTCCCGACGTCAAAATGGCGTCTGCTTCGCTGCAGCGCCCTCTTGCAGAGATGGTGTCGGTTGCCTCAACCGACAGGTAAGGGGTCCACGCCCAAGCATCAAGGACTTGCTCAGTGGTGTTTTTGAGAAACAGACTGGTGCCTAGTCCGTTGCCGCAGACCGTGAGCAAGAGATTCTGGGATGTCGATGCCTCAGCTGAACGGTGTCCGGCCTCGTTGGAGAGGATCGACACGACCTCCTGGGGAGTCGTCGCAGTGTCGAGGGCGTTGCGTCTGTTTGGATCGGCCAGTGCGCTCGCCAACGCGGCCAGAACATTTTGGTGGGCAGATGCGTCTGTGGCTGCGAGTCCTGCTACTAGCGTTACAGGATCGTTCGTCTCATGGCCGAATGCCACCGGTTCGTCAAGACGTATCCACGACATGCCTGTCCGCAGCACTGAGGAGTCCGGTCTGGCATGGGCCAGTGCAAATCCAGGGGCGACGACGATGTAAGGACCATTTTTCTCGAGATTATCGATCATGGCCTGCGTGTATCTGGGGGTAGCGATGTCGGTGGCCACCAGCAGATGCCCGACGGCCTGGAGAGCTTCTCGCCAATCTTTGACGTGTGCGTCCAGACGAATGGCGGCTGGAGGCAGGAGGTCTGTCAAGTCAATCACCGTGGGGCCTTTCCATCGCTGTGGGAGCCATAGCGTACGCCCTCGTGAGGGTAGAAGGCCACGGCTTTCAGGCCACTACCTGTTTCCAGTGGTCGCGGTGGTTCAGCATTGTGTGGGCGGCTTCTTGGGCGGCCTTGATGGAATGGTTGGCTCCCCATCCGCACTGTACTTCGTTAGCGGCGGGGCTGGTGTTGAGCTTGAGGATGTCGCGCAGGGTGGCCACGACGAGTCCCTAGTGCCCTGATACTTGAATACGTTTCAGATATCTGGCGATGGGTTCGAGGATGTCTTCGACGGTCTTAGCTCAGATAAAGGGCTTGGAGTTTTCGGTTCATGCTTTGGCCCAGTTTGCAGAAATCTCTTTCTAGGGATTGGACGGTGTGGTGATCGGGGCGTTGGAGGAGACCGCGGGTGATGTCGGCGATGAGTCGCTCGATCTGGTTTATCTGCGATGAGTATGTCGGAGTGAAGTGCATATGGGATCAGGATGCTTGGCTAGTTGCGTCTTTACTGAAGAGTGTTTGTGGGTGGCGTAATTATCGCATGCTACGTACACGTCCACATGCTTGGAGGTGGTCTTGTCGATCTTCTGGAGGAATTTCTTAGGCTCTTCTGCTCGGTGGTGCCAGTGGATCGAGGGGATCACCGTTCCGTCGTAAACATTCAGTGCGGCGAACAAGCTCACTGCCTGGCGGTGTGGTCAATCGTTTCGACGAGCTGACGACGAGCCTGGCTGGGCGCGGATCGGCTGGTGGTTGGCTAATGATCCGGGCTTGGTGTGAGTGTGACCCGGGTATCGGTGAGCGTGATCTCACCCTTGGCATGCAGCAGCGGAATCAGCGCTGACATGAATGGTGCCAGAATTATGTTTTCCGGTGCTCGCGTCAACTCCATACTCGATCATGTCTAGTCGGAGATTCTTACGCGAGGCAACGTGCCCTGCCCAGGCAGAGGGCTGAGACTGCGTCAACTCGGGGTATAAAACCTTTAGACAGGGGTAGAATAATGCTTGGCTTATCTTTAAGAAGCGCAGTATAGCCCGCAAAAGGAGCATCGATATGAGGATAAGGAAGTCCGTCTCGGCTGTGGTGGCGACGGTTATCGTTGCGGCCCTTTTCAGTGGCGCTGCTGGCTCGATGACTGTAGTTGCACATGCGGAGTCGATATCTAACACGGGCCAAACAGTTACTTCAGCGATGCAGGCCTTGTCGGATCGCAACGATCTGGCCCATGGCGGCGATGGTCGTATCGCTGTTGGTGATCGTGAAGTTGTGCGATGGCATGGTGGAATTCCAGTAGCGGAAGTGGCCAATTCTCACCAAGTATCCACGTATAGTTGGACATCATGGGGGGGCGCAGAGTCGCCCTTTTTGTGCTGCGCCATCCCGTGCACAAACTACCAGCCAAAATCAGGCCTTGGGCCAACAAAATCGCAGATGTTCTTGAGCAAACAGAGATATGAGAAAAGGCTCCTATTATTTTCACCTTGGGTAAAGCCGGGATCCCGTACGACGTTGCCAAGGCGGCTGCAGATTGGATCATTTTCTTCCTAGGCTGAGGTTCGACGTGGTAGTATCTAAGAAATTCGATGATTTGCTGGGGATGTTAGGCGCAATTGTCTTTTTTCTCGTCATTGTTATTCTTGTTATGGCCCCCTTCATTATGATTCCAGCGTTGTTCGCCTTGGTGTTTCAGGAGTGCTATCTAGATTCGCCGTGGACATGGGAGACTGTTGTCCTGGGCGGATTAGTGCTGTTTGCACTGGGGATGGGTGTTTCCCTGCTCATGGGGGTGTTGGCGAGGGTCGTCGCCCCCTTGACTCATCCTGTGGTCAACAGGGTCTTTAAAGAGATTCTTGAGTTCCTTGTGCTTTGGTGGTTTTATTCCACTCTCATGCACCCGACTAGCTATGCTTTTTGGGCGAGCATTGTGGTGATGATTATGATCACTGTTACCGAACCCATTCTCGATAGGGCCATCGAACGACAGAAGCACGCCCCCAACCAACCTTGACCCGGTAGGGCGCTGAGTGCTTTCTGCGCGCCAAGAAACCCATGCTGGGTTTCTACTGTTGTGGCGAACACAACCCGATATCTTCGTAGTTGAGGGCGGTAGACGATGCAAGCGGTGTGTCTTGACGAGCTCGGTGTGGTAGCCGAATCCTCAGGCCATTACCTGTTCCCATTCGTCGCGGTGGTTCAGCATCGTGTGCGCGGCTTCTTGGGCGGCCTTGATGGAATGGTTGGCTCCCCATCCGCACTGCACTTCGTTAGCAGCGGGGGTGGCGTCGAGCTTGAGGATGTCGCGCAGGGTGGTCTCGACAAGTTCGCATGTGCCTGGGACATCCGGTTCTCCGATCATGATGAGGTAGAACCCGGTCTGGCATCCCATCGGCCCGAAGTCGATGACGGCGTCGGAATGGTTTCGCACGCACTCGGCGAAGGAGTGCTCCAGGGAGTGCACCGCAGGCATGTCCAGATGTTCCTTGTTGGGCTGGCAGAACCTCACGTCGTACTTGGTGAGGGTGTCGCCAGCGGGTAGGTGCTTGACGTCGGCCACACGCACGAATGGTGCTGCCACCTTGGTGTGGTCCAGGTTGAAACTTTCGACGTTCATTTTGTGTGCCATGAACCCATCCTCTCGCATCGACACGAATCCCACACGGGCAACCAGCCAGCTGTGGTTAAAGCCCGGCGGCAGCAATAAATCCGTCGCAGTCTCCGTCAATTTGTACCCGTTCACCAGCCGGAATCCAGACGGCCTGACCGCGTACGATCTCGTCAGTTCCATGAGAGCCTGAACAGACCGCATACCCATCCGTAATGAGGAGTATTCGAGCTAGCTCGCTTGCCGGCATCATGGCGGGGCAGGTGGTGTCGAGGTCGAGCTGCCAGAGTCGGAACTGGTCGTCAATGCCCGGGAATACGCGCATTCCCGGGTCTACCTCCTCCGCCGCAATGATCCGTGGCTCCTGGGTCTGGAACGAGACGATTTGGATGAGGGAATCGATGTCAATGTGCTTGTTGGTGAGTCCGCCCCGCACGACATTGTTGGAATCGGCCATGATCTCAATGCCCGTGCCCGATAGGTATGAGTGCATGAGTCCCGGGGGTACAGACAGCGCCTGGCCCGGTTTCAGGTGAACTCGATTGAGCATGAGCGCTGCCAGGATCGAGGGGTCCCCGGGAAAATACTCGTCGAGCTCGACGGCGGTGCGAGCGAACTCTCCCAGGGGTGTGTCCTCTCCTACGTGGTTGACGGCTCCTGAGACCACCTCGGTGACGATCTGACGCCGTACGTCGTCCCCCGCGAGGCAGTTGAGGAAGGTTTCGGCAAGGGCGGCCGAACCGGAACGTTCGGTCAGCGATCCCAACACCGGGTCAGTCGGGGTGAGGACCTCTAGCTCATCGAACAGCTGACGGGTCTCGTGCGGATCGCGGAATCCGCACAACCCCTCAAAATCGCTGAGGGCGACGAGAATCTCGGGCTGGGGCCAATCGTCGACGAAGGTGCGGTGGGGGTCGTCAACGCCAATGCCGTCCTGGTTCTCTCGAGCGAATCCAGCCCGTGCCATCGCGGCGTCAGGATGAGCTTGCAGACTTAACGGGTGGTAGGCCGAGAGGATTTTGAGGAGAAAGGGTAAGCGGGCACCGAAGACTTTTCGGCTGCGATCACCGAGTTCGTCAGGGTGAGCGTGGATGTAGTCGGTGAGCGGTATGCCATCGAGGGTCGACGGCGAGGTCTCATGGGCCCCGAGCCAGTATTCGGCCCACGGCTTTCCGTCAGCCTCTTTTCCGAGGATGTCTGGGATCGCATCGTAGGAGCCCCAGGAGTACGTCCGAACCGTTCCGGTCAGGCGTTTCATAATGTGCCTCTCGTCATGTGCATCGTTGCCGACGTCGTAGGTGTCATCTGAGCAGTTGTGCGCTACGGGAGCGGCGTTGCTGGCTGCGAACCCGCTGAAGTCGTCCCACCAGGGACGGCGCGTACTGGGCGGCCTTTTCGTCGTCGATGAGCTCGTTGAGTCGCAGGTGGTATCGGGGGGACGATAGGCCGAGGCTGTCGCGAATGGCGGTCTCCTTGTCAACGCTCAGACTCCCGGCTTGCCAGGACTCCTCAAGATCCAAAATCGCGCGATCCGAGGCGCACAACTCGGCGGACTCTGCGGATTCGGGGGTGATGGAATCTGACACAGTGCCAGTTTAGGGGCCATCCCGGCATAAACGGGTGGGTGACGTTGCGGGCCCCGTCGTCATCGTTGGTAGTACGACTGGACATGTTCCGCTCACGAACTCTTTGCACTCGCTGGGTGTGAGTGCTAAACATGTCATTGGCACTCGACAAGCGAGAGTGCTACCGCCCGGATTGGTGTTGCGAGCGCCGGTACGAGTGGTCCTCCCGGTGATGAGATCACCAGATCGTCCGTCGCGGGCATCACGGGGAATCACAATGCGGGGTCGCTCCCGCCACATCAATCTGACGTCCACGGGCTACCAGGCCCACCGGAGCGGAGGAATCCCCTAAACATGGCAAAGCTCATCGAATTCAACATCGAGGCCCGCCGCGGGCTCGAGGCGGGCATGAATACCCTCGCCGACGCGGTCAAGGTCACCCTCGGCCCCAAGGGCCGCAACGTCGTTCTCGAAAAGTCGTGGGGCGCTCCCACCATTACCAACGACGGTGTCTCCATCGCCAAGGAGATCGAGCTCGACGATCCCTATGAGAAAATCGGCGCCGAGCTCGTCAAGGAGGTCGCCAAGAAGACTGACGACGTCGCTGGCGACGGCACCACTACCGCCACCGTTCTGGCGCAGGCCATGGTTCGTGAAGGCCTGCGCAATGTCACCGCTGGCGCTAACCCGATGGGCCTGAAGAAGGGCATCGAGGCCGCCGTCCAGGCTGTTAGCGCTCGTCTGTCCGACATGGCCATCGACATCGAGACCAAAGACCAGATCGCCTCTACCGCCTCCATCTCGGCCGCCGACCCCACCGTCGGCGAGATTATCGCCGAGGCCATGGACAAGGTTGGTAAGGAAGGCGTCATCACCGTCGAGGAGTCCAACACCTTCGGCCTGGAGCTTGAGCTCACCGAGGGCATGCGTTTCGACAAGGGCTACATCTCGCCCTACTTCGTGACTGACACCGAGCGCATGGAGGCTGTCCTCGAGGATCCCTATATCCTTATCGTCAACTCCAAGATTTCATCGCTGAAGGATCTCCTGCCGGTCCTTGAGAAGGTTATGCAGTCGGGCAAGCCGCTGTTTGTCATTGCCGAGGACGTCGAGGGTGAGGCCCTGGCTGGCCTCATCGTCAACAAGATCCGCGGAACCTTCAAGTCTGTCGCCGTCAAGGCTCCAGGCTTTGGCGATCGTCGCAAGGCTATGCTCAATGACATCGCCATCCTGACTGGTGGCCAGGTTATCTCCGAAGAAGTTGGCCTGTCCCTCGACGCGGTGACCCTGGACTTGCTGGGTCGCGCTCGTCAGGTTGTCGTCACCAAGGACGAGGCCACCATTGTCGACGGTGCCGGGGATTCCGAGCAGATCGCCGGCCGTGTTTCTCAGATCCGTAAGGAGATCGAGAACTCCGACTCCGACTACGACCGCGAGAAGCTGCAGGAGCGCCTCGCCAAGCTCGCTGGCGGCGTTGCCGTCATCAAGGTGGGCGCTGCTACCGAGGTTGAACTCAAGGAGCGCAAGCACCGCATTGAGGACGCCGTGCGTAACGCTAAAGCCGCCGTTGAGGAAGGCATCATCCCTGGTGGTGGTGTCGCCCTGCTGCAGGCCTCCAAGGCCGCTGAAATCGAGGGCCTGGAGGGCGACGAGCTCACCGGTGCACAGATCGTTCTGGCCGCGTGCACTGCCCCGCTCAAGCAAATCGCTATCAACGCTGGTCTTGAGGGCGGCGTCGTGGCTGAGAAGGTCGCTGGTCTGCCCGCAGGACAGGGCCTCAACGCGGCCAATGACGAGTATGTCGACATGGTAGAGGCCGGCATCATTGACCCGGCCAAGGTGACCCGTTCGGCTCTGCAGAACGCCGCGTCCATCGCGGCCCTGTTCCTCACCACTGAAGCCGTCATCGCTGACAAGCCCGAGCCTGTTAAGGCTCCCGCTGGCGGCGGTGATATGGACGGTATGGGTGGCATGGGCGGCATGATGTGATCGTGCATTGCCTTCGCTGATTTGAGGTGGGGCGGTCCTAGTGGCCGCCCCACCTCGCTGTCTTGTTACAAACGTGGTAGTTGTTCGTGCGGTGCGCATGCGTACATGAGAGAGTCAGCTCACTCCGGGAAGGATCAGATGGCTGGGGTGATGATGTCACGCACCAAGGTGTCGAGATCGGCATCGGCCTGGAGGAACTGGCGAAGAGTTCTGCGGGTGGCACCAAACGTGTCGAACTCCTTGATCGTCATTCCATCAGGATCGTAGGCGCGCATGAACTCCGGGATCTTCTTGAGAGCATCGAGATGCTCGGCAGCAACCGGTTCATCTATGCGTGGGACAACGTGGTAGTCAGAGTCGTTAATGCGCTTTTGCCACTTGAACGGCGGGGAGACCACGAGGTCGCCACCGATAAGTTCGGACCACTGCAAGACGTTGCGGAATGCGGCGCACAGCACCCGGGAGTGGAATCCGCGCTCGACGAAGATCTGGTTGGCGCGCTTGATCGCGGCAATGCCGGCCCACTCCAGGTGTCCGGGGTCGATAAAGAGGCGGTCGCGCTCGGCCACGATTTTGAGCCAGTCGTCAAGGCGACCGGCCATAATTGTCACTACAGGTCCCATTTCGTCAATGGGCTTGCCTTCGGCTACACGACGCTGCAGCCCTCGCTCGATGGCCTCAGCCGATTTCACTGCCTGAGATACGGTGAAGGACACCGTCACGTTGACCGAAACGCCACGGTAGGTGGCCTCCTCGATCGCCTCTATGCCCACAGAGGTGCAGGGGATCTTGACGATGATGTTTGGCGCAAGATTACTGAACTCTTCGGCCTGGTCTGCCAGAGCCTTGGCGTCGCGATGCAGCCGCGGATCGGTCTGGATGGAGAGACGACCGTTTCGGCCCTTGTGCTCGACGAAGATCGGCTCGAGGAGCTTTGCGGCTTCGACTGACATGTCCTTGATGGCCTGCCATCCGATTTGGGACTCTCCCCACGTGGGATTGTTCTCGGCGATAGCGCGAATACGGTCTTCCCAGATGTCTGGATGCTTCTTGATGGTCGTGTAACCGATAACCGGGTTGCACGTGGCACCGACGCCGCCGAATGCAATGGACTGACGAAGTTCGTCTAGATCGGCCGAGTCATTCCACAGCGCCGTCGGGGTCGTGCGGGACGCGTCAAGGAGCGGACCTGGGGTGTAGTTGATCTTCATGGCAACTCCTGTGCGAGGTGTTCACCGGCTCGTCGTCGCCGCCGGTACAAGATCTAGCCAACACCGCAAAGTTTGTCCTGTCAAATAATCTCGCCGCGGCGTCAGGCGTACACCGTGTTCTCATAGGCATAAATGGAGGCGCGGTACACGTGCTGTCCAAACTCGATGACGCGGTTGGACTCGTCACATGCCGTGCGTTGCATCGTGAGTAGGGCGGCGCCGGGTGGTTCGTTGAGCAGGCGTGCCTCGTCAGGGAGGGCGAGACGGGCGCTGAATCGCTGATGGCCTACCGCGACGACGACATCCCTGCTGCGCAGATAGTCGTAGAAACCAGTGGTTCTCAGCTCTTCTGCACTGGGCGCGAGGTCCACGGGTACCCAGTTCGTCATGATGGCCAGCGGTTCGTCCTGGGACATTCGTAGTCGGCGGAAATGGGCCACTTCGGAGTTGCTGGGCAGGCCAAGCGCTGCGGCTACTGCTGGCGGGGCGGTTTCCACTGTCCAGTCGAGCACGCTGGTGCGCGGCCTTTGGCCAGATGCCTGGAGGTCGTCATAAAGACTCGTGAGGTTCATGGAGCGGTGCACTCGGGTGGGGGTCACCTGGGTGCCGATGCCGCGTCGGCGGATGACGAGTCCACGTTGGGTCAGGGTTTCAAAAGCTCGCCGCGCGGTGGGACGCGATACATGCAGGCGTGCCGCCATGGACATTTCGTCTTCGATGCGCGTTCCGGGAGGAAGCTCGCCGGATTCGATGAGTTGCGCCAGGGGTTCGGCGATCTGGGTGTGGAGTGGTTCTGGGCGCGATCGGTCGATGGTGATGTCAGCGATGTAGGGCTCGTTCTCCACTGTCGTTCCTCATTTGTGGGTATGTACTGACGCACAGTCTATTGGTGGGCAGTGCAAGGGGCGGACCGATCGTACGGGCTGCGTCAGGATATAAGCGGGCGGCGATTTCTGTATTCGGAGTAGGGTGGCTGGCAACATTATCAATTGTATTGACATATGTCTCTTGGTTGGTAGTATCTGAGGCGTTAGACATCCTCGATGAAGTGGAGTCGTCATGGTATCCAGCCGCCGCCGTGACCTTGATGTGCTCACGATGGGACGAATCGGTGTAGACATCTATCCGCTGCAGTACGGGGTGGGGCTTGAGGATGTCACGTCGTTCGGAAAGTTCCTTGGCGGTAGTCCGACCAATGTGGCCGTCGCGGCTGCCAGGCTGCGTCATTCTGCCGCAGTCGTCACGGCAGTAGGCGATGATCCCTTCGGGCGGTTCTGTCGCCGCGAGATGGCCAGACTCGGTGTCTATGACAACTACGTGCTCGTCAATTCCGAATTGCCCACTCCGGTGACGTTTTGCGAGATCTTTCCTCCCGACGACTTCCCGCTCTACTTCTACCGGCGTCCTACCGCTCCAGATCTGAGGATCACTCCGGACGACGTGCCTGAGGATGCTGTGAGGAATGCGCAAATCCTGTGGCTTTCGGTGACTGGCTTGTGTCAACAGCCTTCCTACGACGCACATTGCCGAGCCCTTGAGGTGCGCGGTAAGGCAGAACACACCGTCCTCGACCTCGACTACCGTTCGATGTTCTGGCAGTCCGCGGCGAAGGCTCATGAAGCAGTCTCAGCGGTGTTGCCGCACGTGACGGTGGCGATCGGAAATCGCGAGGAGTGTGAGATGGCGGTCGGGGAGTCCGACCCCGACCGAGCTGCTCACGCACTGCTTGATGCAGGCGTTCAGCTTGCCGTCGTCAAGCAGGGGCCCAAAGGTACCTTGGCCATGACCCGTGAGGAGCGCGTGGAGGTCGCCCCCACCCCAATCGACGTTACCAATGGCCTCGGAGCCGGAGATTCCTTCGGCGGCAGCCTATGTCACGGGTTGCTAGAGGGATGGAGCCTCGCCGAGACGATTCAAGCAGCGTCGGCCGCAGGAGCCCTCGTCACGACGCGGTTGGAGTGTTCCACCGCGATGCCCTCGGAACCGGAACTGTTCGCGATGATGGCGAAACATCCGGACATTGCCATCAAAGAGGAGCATCTGTCATGACGCGCACCCCGCTTATTGACAAGCTGTTAGATCGGCGACTTGCCGATCCGGTGCGTTTTGCCGATCGCGTCCGGCAGCGTCCCCGAGCGACGTGGAGCCCCACTGAACCGCTGATGGTCGTCGCGGCTGATCATCCTGCTCGCGGTGCACTCGCAGCGGGAGGTCGTGCCGATGCCATGGCTGACCGGGAACACCTCCTCGAGCGCTGCGTGACCGCATTAGGACGTCCCGGGGTCAATGGGTTTCTGGGAACTGCCGACATGGTTGCCGACCTGGCGAACCTCGACGCTCTAGATGGCAAGGTTGTATTCGGTTCGATGAACCGAGGAGGGTTCGCTGGAGCTTCCTTCGAGCTCGACGACCGAATGACGGGCTACGACGTGCAAGGAATCCTTGACGAGGATCTGACCGGTGGCAAGATGCTGCTGAGGTTCGATCTATCCGACCCAGGTACGGCTACCACGGCACAGGCCTGTGCTGGGGCTGTGACGACTCTGGCCAGGGCGAGGCGAATTGCCATGGTGGAACCGTTCATCTCCTACCGTGCTGACGATGGCAAGGTCGTCAACGATCTTTCCGCTGACGCGGTTGTGAAATCGGTGGTCATGGCTTCGGGTCTTGGCGCCGATACCTCGTGGACCTGGCTCAAATTGCCCGCGGTTGACGATATGGAGCGGGTGGTACGAGCCACCTCGCTGCCCATTCTCCTGCTTGGGGGAGAGGTGAGCACGGATCCTGAGGAGACCCGGCGTCGTTGGGCCACGGCACTGGCCGCACGCCATGTCCGTGGACTCGTCTTGGGACGATCGGTCCTCTATCCGCCGGACTCGGACGTGGCAACTGCCATTGACAACGCTGTTCAATTGTTGGGAGTACAAGCATGACGGAACTAGTTCTTCGATCTGGGAGCACTGCCTCGGGCTGTCGCGACGTTGTTGTTGACCCTAAGTGCGCTGGCTGGACGTACTCCGGTCTAACTATTGCGAGTTTGACGAAAGATGAGACCCTTGAGCTGACCACCGACGACCACGAGTACCTCGTTCTACCTCTGGAAGGGTCGTTCACAGTGCAGGGTGATGGGTTCCGAGCCGATCTCGCCGGGCGCAGCACTATCTGGGGTGAGGTCACCGACTATGCCTTCGTGCCCCGTCACAGGACAATCACCGTCACTGCTGTCAGTGGCGGACGGGTGGCGCTGCCCAACGCCCTCGCTAGTGAGGACCTTGAGCCCAGGTATTGCCCGTCCACGGAGGTGCGTGTCGAGCTGCGTGGGGCGGGTAATTGCTCGCGCCAGGTGGTGAACTACGCCGTTGCTAACCCGGTGCATACCTCCAGGTTGCTGGCCTGCGAAGTTCTCACCCCGGGGGGTAACTGGTCCTCTTACCCTCCTCACAAGCACGACGAGGAGTCGCAGGTCGAGCACGAACTCGAGGAGATCTACTATTTCGAGATTCGCGGTGACGAGCACGGCCCAGGGATGGCATTCCACGGGACCTATGGCACGCCGGACCGTCCCATCCACGTGGCAGAGATGATTTCGAACGGTGACGTAGCTCTGGTGCCGCATGGCTGGCATGGGCCGTGTGCAGCCGCCCCCGGCTACGACTTGTACTACCTCAATGTGATGGCGGGGCCAGGCGCCGCTGAGTGGAAATCAGTCGACGATCCGCATTACGGGTGGATTCGTCAAACTTGGCAGGACCAAGATATCGACCCGCGCCTGCCGCTAGCGGTGGACGACTCAAAGGAGTGATTATGACTGAGCAGACTGTGAGGCTCAGCGTCGGACAGGCCATCGTGCGCTATCTGACTCATCAGTACACCGAGCGGGACGGGGTTGAACGCCGCTTCATACGCGGAGTCTTTGGGATCTTCGGCCATGGAAATGCTACTGGTTTGGGCCAGGCGCTTTTGCAGAATGAGGCGGCCCCCGACGATGAGGAAGGCCGACTTGAGTACTGGATGGGCCGGAACGAGCAAGGTATGGTTCACGCCTGTTCCGCCTACGCCCGCGCTACGAACCGGTTGCAGGCGTTAGCTGCCACCGCGTCCATTGGGCCGGGTTCGCTCAACATGGTCACCGGTGCGGCTCTCGCCACCACCAATCGGGTACCGGTGTTGCTCTTCCCATCCGACATCTTCGCCAATCGGGCACCTGATCCTGTCCTTCAGCAGCTGGAGGACCCCACCAACCCCGATGTATCGTGCAACGACGCGTTCCGTCCGGTCTCGAAGTTCTGGGATCGAGTGAATCGTCCCGAACAGCTCATGGTTTCGCTGCCTCGTGCGATGCGGGTGCTTACTGATCCTGTGGACACGGGAGCTGCCGTCATCTGTCTACCGGAAGACGTACAGACCGAGGTGTACGACTGGCCGGTGTCTTTCTTCGCCAAGAAGGTGTGGTACATCGATCGCCGCCTCCCCGATAGGGCCGCTGTGGTGCGTGCAGCGCAAGCCATCCGTGCCGCACGCTGTCCACTCATCATTTCTGGTGGAGGCACGATCTATTCCGAGGCCAGCCAGGAGCTGCGGGACTTCGCATCTGCTACCGGCATCCCGGTCGCCGACACCCAGGCGGGGAAAGGTGCAATCAATTGGGATCATCCGTGCGCCGTTGGTGGCGTTGGTGCGACTGGTTCCGACTCAGCGAATGCGCTGGCGGCCCAGGCCGACCTCATCATCGGCATCGGCACGCGGTACTCCGATTTCACCACCGGTTCGCAGACGGCCTTTAAAAATCCGGACGTGACGTTCGTCAACGTCAATGTGGGGGCCTTTGATGCCGCCAAGCAGGGTGCGCAGATGTTGGTGGCCGATGCGCGTGAGGCTCTCACGGCCCTGTCGAAGGAGCTTGACGGCTACCGCGTTCCTCAAGAATGGAGCGACCTCGCTAGTGCGAAGGCCAAAGCGTGGGCAGAGGTAACCGATCGTTGCTACCACCTGGGGCACGGTCCGCTCCCGGCTCAGACCGAAGTGTTTGGAGCGCTCAACGAGCTCATGGGTGACGACGACGTGGTCATTAATGCTGCCGGTTCGATGCCTGGCGACTTGCAGTGTCTGTGGCGTGCCAGCGCTCCCGTGCAGTACCACGTGGAGTATGCATTCTCGTGCATGGGCTACGAGATTCCGGCGTCATTGGGCGTGAAGATGGCGTTGCCGGATTCCGAGGTCGTTGCGATTGTCGGTGATGGCACCTACCAAATGCTGCCGATGGAGTTGGCAACGATCGTCCAGGAGGGTGCGAAGGTCATTCTCGTATTGCTTCAGAACTACGGATTTGCCTCCATCGGGGCGCTGTCGGAGTCTCACGGTTCTCAGCGGTTCGGGACGAAGTACCGCCAGCACGATGACGGTCAAGGTCATGTGGTCGGGGACGACGCCCTGCTACCCCTTGACATTGCCGCTAACGCGCGGTCGTGGGGTATTGATGTCCTCGAGGTTCGTACCATCAAGGAGTTCAGGGAGGCTTACCGCAAGGCCGAGGCGTCTGATCATGCCACGATGATCCATATTGAGACTGACCTGCACGGGCCCAACCCACCTGCATCGGGATGGTGGGATGTACCGGTCACGTCGCAATCGCGCCTGAAGTCGACGCAGAAAGCCTATGCCGAGTACACCGGACAGGTTGCCGCACAGCGCAGGTTTTTCTGACCGCATCCCCGATTCCCGGTTGGGGATTAGGCGACGTGTCGTAGTGACGGTACGAGGAGATCCAGTTTTGGCTGGATCCCCTCGTGAGTCCGGTTATCTTGTTGTTCCCGTGGGGCGTGATCGTCGTGATGCGGAGCTGAGTGCTCAGGCGTTGTCGAAGAAGTGCACCATGCTCAACGTGATCGTCAGGGCGACGGTCATGAGACCGGAGACGATCGTAAGGATCGGAGCTTGGTTGATGACGCCGGCAATAGCTAGGGCGAACAGAACCAGTGCTGCCGGGACGAAGCGAAGCAGTGTGACTGCCTGACTGTGCATAACCGACCCCATACCGGCAGGGGTACGCAGAATGATTCCAGAGTCAACGTAGCTCAAGGACATGTGTGATGTCTCAACTCCCTTTCGGATGCCGAAACATGACCGTACGGCCGTGCTCGGCACGGCCGTGTGCGCGCTCAAGATTCCTCGAACGGTTGGGAACTGCCCCAACGACAAACATGTTAGCACAATTGCCAGGGAATCTACACAACGGTTGCGGGGGTGGTGTTACTTCATTAGCGGCATGTTGGTGGGCACCGAGATGTTCTGGCGGCGTTGCGAGCGCTTGGATAGACGGGGTGGGTCTGCGGTCTGGAACCGGGATTTCTATTTGTTAGTACAAATTACGTCAAATAGGCTATTATGAGCTGCGTTGGCCACGGAGCTGGTCGCCCCCGACGTCCATCGACAACGAAGGAGTTCTCGAGCATGAAGACCATTAGACAATGGGTCGGTGGTGAGTACTACGAGGGATCTCCGCTGGGAGTGATTCCCGTTGAGAACCCCGCAACCGGTGAGGTAACTGCAGAGCTGTTGCAGGCGTCCAAGGAAGATTTGGACCACACCGTAGAGGTGGCCCGTGATGCGCAGAAAGAGTGGGCAAACTACTCGCTGTCAAAACGAGTGGCGATCATGTTCAAGATGCGCCAGCTCGTGCTAGACCACCAGGACGAGATGGCGCGGCTCATTGTCGAGGAGCACGGCAAGAACTACTCCGACGCGATTGGCGAAATCCAGCGTGGTCGGGAGACCTTTGACTTCGCGACAGCGATCAACGTTGCCCTTAAAGGCGAATACTCTCATGACGTGTCCACCGGAGTCGACATCCACACCACCCGTCAGCCGGTCGGTGTCGTCGCGGGTATCTGCCCGTTCAACTTCCCAGCCATGGTCCCGATGTGGATGCACCCGCTGGCCGTTGCTACTGGAAATGCCTTCATTCTTAAGCCAGCATCGCCTACGCCGTCCGCTTCGCTCCTCACCGCGGAGCTCTACAAAGAGGCCGGGCTTCCCGACGGCGTCTTTAACGTGCTTTCGGGGGACCGCCGCAGTGTTCAGGACATCCTGGTTCACCCGGGTATCGACGCTATTTCGTTTGTTGGTTCGACGCCAGTGGCTCACATTGTCCAAGACACCGGCGTAAGCCATGGCAAGCGCGTCCAGGCCCTCGGCGGTGCGAACAACCACGCCATTGTCATGCCCGACAGCGATCTGGACTTTGCTGCCCAGCACATCTCCGCATCCGCTTTCGGAGCTGCTGGTGAGCGTTGCATGGCCCTTCCTGTGGTCGTCGCCGTCGGGGGCTGCGGTCCGCAAGTAGCCGAGAAAGTTAAGAAGCATGCCGAGGCCATCAAGGTCGGAGAGGGCATGGGCGAGGGTGTCGAGATGGGACCCGTCATCTCCGCCAAGGCCAAAGATCGTATCGTCGGCCTCATCGATGATGCGGAGAAGCGTGGTTCGAAGGTCGTCCTTGACGGGCGCGGCCTTACAGTCCCGGGCTACGAGAACGGGCACTTTCTCGGCCCGACAGTCCTTGACGACGTGCCCCTGGATGCCCCGGTCTACACCGAGGAGGTTTTTGGTCCGGTACTCGCCATCGTGCATGCCGACACCTACGAGGAGGCGCTGAAGATCGTCAACGCTCAGCCATTTGGTAACGGTTCTGCCATATTTACCAACGATGGCGGTGTGGCCCGTCGCTTCACCCTTGATGTGGAGGCGGGCATGGTTGGTGTCAACGTGCCGATTCCGACCCCGGTCGCGTTCTATTCGTTCGGTGGCTGGAAGGAGTCGCTGCTGGGCGATACCCACATTCACGGGTCCAGAAGGCGTTACCTTCTACACCCGTGCTAAGGCAATCACCGAGCGCTGGCCAACGGAGAAGACCTACGCCGCGACGATGTCGTTCCAGCGCGAGGAGTGACACGGCGTATGTAGATCGAGGCGGTCAGGACCTGTTCCTGGCCGCCTCGTTACCCTTGTGCCGATGTCACCATGCCGACGGGAAGGGGCACGTCGATGCGCAACCCAACTCAGACCGATGTTGCACGCATGGCTGGGGTCTCTCGTGGTCTGGTATCCCTGGCCCTGGCGGGACGCCCCGGAGTCTCGTCAGCCACTCGTCGGCGCCTCCAAGACGCAGCCGATAGGCTTGGTTACAGCCGGGATCTGTCAGCCGCCAGCTTGGCGACAGGGAGCTCTCCGGTATTGGGAATAATCCTTCCCAACTTGCGTAATCCCTTTTTCGAGACGGTCGTCTCGTATCTTTCCGTCGCGGCGGAGCGTGTTGGGTGGTTACCGCTCGTGGGCACCGCCTCGGACGACACTCGCCATGAAGAGGCGGTGCTGCGCCGGTTTCGCGAGTTCCGAGCTGTTGGAGTCATTGTCGTTTCGCCAGTGGGGGACCTCGAGTCGCTTGCCGCACTCAGCGGCCCCACATCACCCCTGGTTCTGCTGGGAGCCGAGAACCAATCTGGCGTCGTCCCCTGTGTCCACGTCGACGAGGACACCGCGGCACAACTCATCGTTGAGCACCTGGGCTCACAGGGAGTGCGTCGCGTTGTCTCTCTGGCTGAGGAATGCGGATCGGGGATGGTGTGGGTGCTACGGCGACGCGCAGCCCTTATTGCAGCATGTCAGTCTGCTGGAATCGAGTGTGTACCCGCAATAGTGGAACGAGGTGAGGCGGTCGCTCCCATTCTGGCGCGCTTCATTGACGACGCGCAGACCGATGTCGGTGTCGTGGCGCACAATGATGTCGTCGCGCTCGATGCCCTGTCGGTACTGCGCTCCGTGGGGCTGGAGTCTCGGCGGTGGATTCCCGTTGTGGGTTTCGACGACACTCATCTGGCCTCGCGCCCGGAGTTTGATCTGACGTCGGTGAACCAGCAACCCGGCGCGTTAGTAGACGTCGCGCTCGACATGGTGGCAGGTGCGGTCCGAGGTCTCGATCACACCGTTGAGCCTCGCCTGGTCGTCAGATCCTCCTCGAAGCGCTGATGACCGGTGGGCCTGCAATGATGCAGCTCCGCATATTCCTTGACAGGACAAACTGCCCATGAGATCCTGGAACCAGGATTTAACGCGCGTTAAATCATGCTGTGAAACCTACTGACATCGTCGTCGAGGAGAGCACATGTCGGCATTATCACAACCAGCCACGTCGCAGCGGCATCCCTTGTCGGTGGCCGTCATCGGAGCCGGTATGGCTGGTCGAACGCACGCCAACGCCTGGCGCCAGGTCGGGACCGTGTTCGGATCCGAGGGGATACCCCCTATACGGCTCGCTGCCATCTGTGACTCTTACGAGCCCTTCGCCCGTAGTGCCCGCGACAGTTATGGCTACGAAAGAGCAGTAACTGACTGGCATGACATCGTGGACGCTGACGATATAGACGTCGTGTCGGTCGTCGTGTCGAACGCACTGCATCGTCAGGTCGCCGAGGACCTGGTCCGGGCTGGCAAACATGTCCTGTGTGAGAAGCCACTGTCTGACAGCTTGGAGAATGCCAGGGCGATGGCTGAGCTGGAAGCTAATTCCCAGGTCGTCACCGGCGTCGGCTTCAGTTACCGACGCCACCCCTCAGTCGCTGCAATAGCCGAACTGGTGCGACAAGGCCGTCTAGGTGATGTTACGACGTTTTCTGGGCGGTATTGGTGTGGGTACGGCGTCGATCCCACCGTGCCGATGGCATGGCGCTATCGAGGCCCTCAGGGCTCGGGCGCCCTGGGGGACCTTGGTTCGCACATCATCGATGTGGCCGAGTTCGTCTGTGGTCCGATACGAAGCGTCCGTGGTGGGGCTTTTGCCACGATTATCGATAAGCGTCCGCCCGCGCTGGAGGGAGTTGCAGGAGGACGTGGGATGACGGTGTCGGCGCAGGCCATCGAAACCGTGGAAAATGACGACATTGCAGTATTCAATATGACCTTCGAGTCCGGGGCCATTGGTACGATTGTCGTTTCCCGTGTTGCATTTGGCCTGCCCAATTCGATGGAGTTCGACGTCTTCGGTACCCAGGGGCGGGCCTCATTCGATCTGGCCCGCTCCGGTGAGATCATTGTGGACGACACATCAACCCCAGAAGGATTCAGCGGGCCTCGTCAAGTATTGTCCAATCCAACTTTCCCCTATTACAAGGGTGGATCATCCATGGATTTTGCTGGTGTTGGCAGCACTCAGATCGAACAATTTACCTATCAAGCGAGGGCTTTCCTCGACCAGGTCTTGGGGTTGGACGAAGGGTTTCCTCTGGTGCCGTCCTTCGCGCACGGGTACCGAACAATGTGTATCGCCGATGCCGTCGCTCGATCTGCGGCGGCCGGTGGGAAAACCATTGATCTCACCTGACACCACCGTGATCACATATCCGTTACAGAAACTAGGAGTCCGACATGTCCATGAATATCGGGGCCTACACCGCCTGTCTCCATAACTACGATCTCGCCGAGGCGCTTGACATCCTTAAAACCAACGGATTGACCGGCGCTGAGGTCAATGTCGGCGGATTCATTCCCTCGCCTCATTGTCCAGTCGATACGCTCATGACCTCCCAGACCGCCCGCGAGGACTACATGGGTATATTCGAGGATAAAGAAATGCGGCTGGCGGGCCTGAACACGTCTGGCAATCCGCTCAGTCCGTTGCCTGATGTCGGTCCGCGGCACGCATACGACTTGCGACGGGCGATCGAGTTGGCTGGAAAGCTGGGTATCACGGATCTCGTCTGTATGTCAGGCACGCCAGGATCAGATCGCCATGCTAAGTATCCATCGTGGGTAGTTAATCCGTGGAATGGTGTCGAACTTGAAGTGCTCGAGTATCAGAAAAGTGTTGTCGACCCGTTCTGGCGCGAGATGGACCTGCGCGCCCAAGATGCTGGGGCCAAACTCGCCTTAGAGCTCCATCCTCACAACCTTGTTTTCACGCCGGTGAACTTCCTGGAGTTTGCCGAGCGTATTGACGCGAGGAACATTGGCGTCAATATGGACCCATCACACCTGATGTGGCAGGGCATGGATATCATCGCCGCTATCGAGCTATTGGGCGACCATATCTTCCATGTCCATGCCAAGGACACCGTCATCTTGCCCGGGATAGCAACTAGGGGGGTGCTTGACTCGAGTTTTGGTCCGGTACCAGATGATCCGGACGTTCGCGTTCAGACAGGAATGGAGCACTACTGCTCCTCGTGGCCTTCTGATCCGGCATGGAGATTCGTGGCAATCGGCAATGGCCACGATGTCACGTGGTGGACCAATTTCCTTCGTGCTATCCGAGACGTAAACCCAGGGATGAACATCAATATCGAGCACGAGGACCAATCTCTGGCGCAGCTTGATGGTATCGCTGTTTCAGCTCGAAACCTCTTGGCCGCAGAACAGGCCGTATGAGAACGTCTGCGGTCGCGGTGTTCTGGTGAAACGGTAGACCGTTACCGCACCTTACCGACAGGATGATGATCATGGTGGATATTGCTCTAGACCCTAATATGTACTACTGCTCGATGTCGACGGCGGACACGTTACGCAAAGCGGCAGATCTGGGCTTCCGATACGTGGAGTTGTCTCCGAATGAGGAGTTTCACTTTTGGCATCGGTATCCCAAAGCTGATGACGCCTTTGTTACCGAGATGCGCAAGGCAGTCAGAGAAACGGGGGTTACCATACGGACACTGAATCCGGTGTTTAACTGGTCGAGCCCCGATGAGGCCGAGCGACGCAACCAGATGCGCAACTGGCGACGTCTGTTGGAGCTGGCCGACCAGTTAGATGTGCATGAGATCACCTCCGAGTTCTCGGGTGATCCCAATAGTCCCAGGGAATGCGAGGTCGCGTGGTATCGCTCCATCGAGGAGCTTGCCCCCAGTTTCGAGAGGTACGGAATCAGGCTCAACATGGAAGCGCACCCATATGACTTCATCGAACTCCATGACGACGCCTGTCGGACCGTTCGTGGGACTAATCTCGACTGGATAGGTTACGAGTACTGCTGCCCGCACACTTTCCATCTGTCGAACGGGGCCGGTGATGTCCGCCGTATGATTCACGGCTGCGCCGACCGGTTGCGGGAGGTTCACGTCGCAGATGCGTTTAACCATGCTGCACACGACGGGAATAGGTACATCATTAATCCACCAGGTGCCGATGTGCGAGTGCATCAACACAATGAAATCGGTCTCGGTGATGTGCCCTTTGACGACGTGTTCGAAGCCCTACGTGACGTCGGTTTTGATGGTGTTATGTCGGTGTGTGTCTTTGGTTGGCACGAGAGAGCCGATGAGATAAACAAGTCGATGCTTGCTCGTCTCAATCGCGAGTTCGTGGCTTGATCCATGCCAGATGCGACGTGGTGGTTTCCCTCGGACGGCCCCCGGGGACCGGTGATGCCGGCCGATGATTGACTATGACGGTTGGTGTCCTAGCTGGAAGGGTGCCCGGCTAAGAGGGTGGACAAGGGCACTCGGTGTGCTATCTTTTTGACAGGACAAATGCACAGGGTTGTGCGTAGGTCCGTCGGCTATGGGAGCTGGCGCGATTCATGGGGGTAGTGATGGAGAAGAGACGAACCATTGGTGTCGGCGTGGTTTCGCTGGGATGGATGGGGAGGCTGCACACTCGTGCGTACAAAGCACTTGCCGAAAAGTTTCCAGAGATTGACGTAAATATCCGACTGGTTTCGTGTTGCGATGTGGTAGCGGAAAACCGAAGGCAAGCAGTGGACCGGCTGGGATTCTGCACTGCGGTTGAGGACTACCACGATCTCATCGGCAATCCCGAAGTAGATGTCGTCTCCATCTGCGCGCCAAATTTCCTGCATCGCGATATCGCTCTTGCCGCTGCGGAGGTGGGAAAGCCGTTCTGGATTGAGAAGCCGATGGGGACTAACGCGAAGCAGTCCCGCCAAATCGCTGAAGCAGCAGAGGCCAAGGGGCTCGTTACCTCGGTGGGATTCAACTATCGGCACACTCCCTCTATCGAGTTCGCACGCCAGCTGATAGCTGATGGTCGCCTGGGGACGGTGACCAATGCCAGGGCATGGCTCATCGCGGACTACGCGTCTGATCCGCACGGGCCACTGACGTGGCGTTATGACAGGGAGCGGGCCGGTGCCGGCGTCATCCTCGATCTCATGGGTCACGGAGAGGATCTCGTCCAGTATCTACTCAAAGGGAGATTCACTGAGGTGTCCGCTGTGTCCGAGACGTTCATCCGTCAGCGTCCCAAGCCACTCAAGGAGGGCATCGGCCACACAGGTTGGGTCGTCTCGGACGAGCTCGGGCCGGTGGGCAACGAGGATTATTGCGCTGTCATCGCCCGTATGGAAAACGGAGTGATGTGCACCCTGGAGTCCAGTCGGGTCAGTGTTGGGCCGCGCGCGGAGTACATCGTCGAGATCTATGGAACCGACGGATCAATCCGGTGGAACTTCGAGGATCTCAACCATTTGCAGGTCTGTCTGGGGCGAAACAATCGTGCCCTGCAGGGATATGTCAACTGCATGGCCGGACCAGACTTCCCGGAGTTCATGCGTTTCCAACCGGGAGCCGGAACATCCATGGGCTTCGACGACATGAAGGTCGTTGAGGCTGCGAAATTCGTCCGAGGGGTCTTGGATGGGCAGCAATATGGCCCATCTGTCGCCGATGGTTGGGCCTCAGCGGAGGTCAATGACGCGATCGTTGCCTCCTGTGGGGACCATGCCTGGCATGACGTGAAGCCGGTTTCGGGGAGAACCACGTTCGATAAGTGACCGCGTCATCGCGTGTCTGTGACCAGGCCTGGCGGCACAACCAGGTCGCCGGTGGGAACTTCCGCCGGATGGACTGGGGCGGGAGCTGCCCCTGACTTGAAAGGGTGACATGAGTACACCTCCACGCATTAGAGAAGACATCAGCCGGATGGTTGATGAGACTCCGCCGTCCGGCAAACACCGGGGCATCGGGGCGCTTGCTGCCGTGGCGACCCTGGGATCCCTACTCTTTGGATATGACACAGGTGTCATATCGGGGGCGCCTCCCTACCTGTACATGCCCCACCTGGCTGGCGGTCTCGCCTTAACACCGATGCAGGAGGGCGCCATCGGCGGCACACTCCTCATCGGCGCTGCAATTGGCGCCGTGACCGGCGGCATCATGTCCGATCGGTGGGGGCGGCGCCATAACATCACGATACTCGCGGTCATCTTCTTGCTGGGGGCCCTAGGCACGACGTTCTCGCCGAACGTGTTCGTGATGTACGTCTTCCGCTTCGTGCTGGGATTCGCTGTCGGCGCAGCGTCAGCCACTGTTCCGGTGTACCTTGCTGAAAACGCGCCAAAGCGCATCAGGGGGTCGATCGTGGCTATCGACCAACTCATGATCGTCACCGGTCAGCTGTTGGCGTTCTCCATGAACGCCATCATTAACGCCGCTCATGGCGGTCCGCAGTTGATCATCAAGGCCAACAACAATCCGGACAGCCTCGGGATCACCAAGGGCACCTATTCGTGGGACCAGATTCTGGCTCTCCAGGCTTCGAAGGGCGGGCCGCTGGAGGGGGACCAGTACCGCGCGTTCGTGGAGAATCTCGTCATCCAGTCTGGTAACGGTGCGGCCTGGCGGTGGATGCTGGTGCTGTGCTCAATCCCGGCCATCGCGCTGTGGATAGGTATTCGCCTCATGCCTGAGTCGGCTCGTTGGTACTTGGCCAAAGGTCGGGTGGCTGATGCTGTCGGAGCTCTCAAACGAGTGCGCGATCCCCAGAAGGATGGTCCTCTGGATGCTGAGGTCGAGGAGATGCTTGTCACCCAGCAGCGCGAGTTGGAGAACAAGTATCAGGGCAACGCCTTTGCCCATGTGTGGCGAACGCCGTGGCTACGCAAACTCATGCTAGTAGGTATCTTCCTTGCAATCGTCAACCAGACGACAGGCGTTAATACCGTGATGTATTACGCGCCGAAAGTACTGGAGTATGCCGGTATGACGACCTCTGCCTCGATCACCGCGCAGGTGGCCAATGGTGTCATGTCCGTCATTGGTTCTGTTGGTGGTTTGTGGCTTATCCTCAAGTTCAGCCGGCGTAGTTTACTCATTTTCGACGTCTCCGCCGTGGGCATTACTTTGCTTGTCATTGCGGGAACCTTCCAGTTCACAATCGCCCCGCACATTGCTGACAAGACCACGCCGCCGACGTGGGCACCGTACCTCATCCTTGGTCTTATGGCGGTGTTTATGCTTATCGTGCAATCTACCAATGGCACGGTGGTGTGGACCATGCTCGGTGAGATGTTCCCGGCAAACGTCCGCGGCATCATGAATGGCACGGCCATCTTCTTCATGTGGGTTATTAACGCTGTCATCACCTTCACCTTCCCGTCCATGATGGCAAGTCTGGGAGGTGGGTTGACGTACACCATCTACGGCATGATGAATCTCGTCATCGCAGTAGTCCTCTTCAAGATCATGCCTGAGACCCGAAATAAGTCCTTGGAGCAGATCGAAACGTACATGGAAGAGCGCTACTCCTGAGCTCGTCTGGTGTGCTGAAGGGGTGTGTGGTTGTGGCCGTACACCCCTCACCGCCGTACTGCGGTGCTACGGAAGTTCGGTGAGCCGTTCTTCGAGATGAGTCGGCTGAACGGCACTGTTTATGACGGGTGTGCCCTATGAGGCACAGTACTGTGCCTCATCGGTGCGCTGCCATGACCGCATATCGAGCGGTCCGGCGGGGCGCAGATCTGAGATACGGCGAGTCTGAGGCAGTTGTTGCCACAGGGGCGGGCTCGAACATCCTGCACTTCGCCAGGGCTATGGGGTCAGACCCCATCATTGCCATCGACGTCAAAGACGGAAGATAGGGGCCTGGCGTCACTCATACCGTCAACTCCGTCATGCAAGACGCTAGGCAGAAAGTATTCGAGATTACGGATAGCCGTGGCGTCGAGATCGCCTTTGAGGCGTTGGGTATTCCCGTGACATGGATGTCCTTTGCGGACGGGGTGGGCACATGGTGCCAGTAAGGCCGGGAGCAGGAGTGTCAACCGCCAGTGTGGAGATTAACGGAACCGCATGGTGGCCCGTCCTCCGCGGAGGACGGGCCACCATCGTGATCCAACTTGGCTCAGCGGCGTGCAGGGCTCATCGTCCCAGCGATGCCAGGGCCTCGTAAGATTTCTTGGCGTTGATAATCGGGCCGTCGTCGGCGGGTGGTTCCTCGTCGATCATGATGTCCTGCTCTAGGACGTAATAACCATCGAACCCGGCTTCATCAAGGAGCCTCACGATGGCTGCAAAGTCGATATCACCGTCGCCGATGGGTGCGAACATCCCGGCGCGAATGCCTTCGGACCAGGTGATCTCGCCAGGCAAAAGCTTGTCGGCCATCTCCTTATGGACATCTTTGGCGTGGACAATGTCGACGCGGTTGGCGTACTTACGCACCAGCTCAACGACATCGGTACCACCACAGGCCAGATGGCCAGTGTCCAGGCACAGCCCGATCGAGGAGTTCTCGAGCACGCGGATCACTTCGTCACGGTTCTGGACCATCGTTCCCCAATGGGGGTGTAGACAGGCGGTGACGTTGCGGCTGGCGCAGACTTCGCGGATCTGGTCCAGGTTGGTGAATAGCGTTTTCCAGCCGGCCTCGTCGAGGACAGGGCGGTCGTCGTATCCATCGCGTCCGGAATCCGTGGCGAGGATGAGATAGTCACCCCCGGCAGCTTCGAAGGCGTCAAGCTCCTTGTTCACCATGGGGATCGGATCGAAGTCCGGATCGTGCATGACGGACAGGAAGAACGCTCCCACGGGCTTGAGACCGTACTTTTTCACTTCTGTGGCGCGGGCTTCTGCCTCAATAGGTAACCAGCCCTGGGGGCCAAACTCGGTGGCGGTGAGGCCGATCTGCTTCATCTCGGTGAGGACTCGCTCCGGCGTCATCTGGTAGCCCCAGTTCGGGACCTCGCAGACGCCCCAGCTGATGGGCGCTCCGGCAATCTTCATCGATGTGCTCCTCGTGTCTTGGAGGCCTGAGCTCCTGTGCATCAGGCCGCTCTCGGTAGTATATGTCCTGTCAAATAGTGGGGCAATAGCTGTCGCTGGCGTGGGAATCGGTATTGATGACGGGCTTTGTGCTAACATTAGGGAGTCTTGCCGTTACTGGTGAGAATCCAGCTTTGTCGAACACAGGGGTTCACAGCATGATCAGGATCGCCATCATTGGAGCCGGACGCATCGGTCACGTCCATGCCCGAGCCATTCAAGGACGCAACGATGTCACGTTGGCGCTCGTTTGTGACCCATTCGAGCAGAACGCGCGTGCTCTCGCTGGTGAGTATGACGTGCGCTATTGCTTGGATCCGGACGAGGTTTTCGACGACTCCACAATCGACGCTGTTGTCATTGGGTCTCCAACCCAGTTCCATGTCGACCATATCCTCAAGGCCGTCAATGGTGGCAAACGAGTGATGTGTGAGAAGCCGATCGCACTGGACGTCGAGTCCGCCAAGAGGTGCATCAACGAACTGGGTGATCGCGCCGATCAGGTGATGATGGGGTTCAACCGCCGTTTCGACCCGACGTTCAGCGCGTTGAAGAGCCGCCTCGACGATGGGGAGATCGGTAGCCTGCAGCAGCTCACCGTGATCTCCCGAGACCCGGCAGCCCCGTCGGCGTCCTACATCGCGGGGTCCGGGGGCATCTTCAAAGATATGACGATCCATGATTTCGACATGGTGCGGCATTTCCTTGGTGACATTGCAGAGGTTAACGCCGTGGGCACCAATGTCTCCCCGGAGATCGCTGAGCAGGGCGACTTCGATCAAGTAATTGTCACCCTGAAATCACGTGACGGCAAGCTCGCCACCATCATCAACTCGCGGACCTGCGCCTTCGGATACGATCAGCGTTTAGAGGCATTTGGGGCCGACGGCATGCTTAGCGCCGACAACCTCACCGACGCCGCAGTGCGCATGGCCACTAGTACCCAAACCGACGCGAAGACCGCAATCATGGACTTTTTCCTTGAGCGTTACGAAGACGCCTACCGCATCGAGTTGGAAACCTTCCTTGACTCGATCGCCATCGGCGGTGCGGTTTCTCCGTCGGTGCGTGACGGCTATGAGGCCCTTGTCCTGGCCGATGCAGCTACGCGTAGCGCCCAGGAGCATCGCGTCGTCGCCCTGTGATGCCACTCGGTACGATCACGGGGTGAGCACCGATAACCAATGCTCGACGGGTTCGTTGTCCGGGGACGCTGAACCCGTCGAAGTGCCGCCACAACACGGCGTTACTGGCCTGCCCCCTGGCCCCTCTCGTACCTGCAAACGCCCTGTTGTCCAATTCCTCGCCGGAGCCGGAACATTTCATCCGCTGTTGTCATTGTTAGCAGCAATGGTCATCCTCGGCGTGGGACAGGCTGGTTTTGACTTGGTACTCACCGCTCTGGTTGGCGGTCATCCAGACGCTCAGACCTCGACGATCTTGTTACTGGCATCCTTCGCTGGTGTCTGGCTGGTGTTGTGGGCGTGGATGCGGTTCGTCGAGCAGCGGCCCATGAGCTGTCTTGGTTTTCGCGGGCCCGGCAGTGACGTCTGGATTGGGGTAGCCATCGCGATCGCAATCCTCGCTATCGACGTTGTGGTGATGACGGTCAGCGGCCAGGTGACGATGTCGTGGGCCAGGCCGAGCATCATGGCTGCGGTGTTCATTGTCGCTGCGATCTTGCTGTTTCTGGTGCAGGGATGCGCTGAGGAGGCCGTGCTGCGCGGCTATCTTATGCAGTCCGTGGCAGCGAAATGGGGGATTCCTGCCGGACTGGCTATTCAAGCCGTCGTTTTTGCTGCGCTTCATGGGGCTAACCCAGGCACAACATGGGTGGCATTAGTCAACGTCACAGGGTTCGGCCTCATGCAGGGTCTGCTGGTGGTGTGGCGAGGCAACCTGCTCGCGGCGATGGGTTTCCACACAGTCTGGAATTGGTTGCAGGGGATGGTGTTAGGATTCGATGTCTCGGGTCTGGAGCTTCACCACAGCGTCATGACGACTGCTAGGACAACTGGCTCACACTCCTGGCTAACTGGGGGAACCTTCGGGGCGGAGGGATCCGTCATTAACACGATTGTCTTGGCTATCCTTATTACTTGCCTTCTCGTGACGATGAGGCACGATTGGCGCGACAATGAAGCCTATGGCATTGCTTGAGGTCATCTGTCTGCACGAACACGACGCTAAGCGGGCAGCGGCGGGAGGCGCCGATCGCATCGAGTTGGTCGGCACGATGGATGACGGTGGCTTGGCGCCCAGCCCCGAATTATTGGCACGTACCCTCAGTGCTGTCCACATCCCGGTGCGTCCCATGCTGCGTCTGGACGGTGGGTTTCGGGCTGATCCGCGTCGTCGTGACGAGATACTGCGTTTGGCCAGTGCGTACCGCGATCTGGGAGCTGACGGTCCGGTGCTGGGGTTTCTTGACGAAGCCACCGGAGTCGACGTCGAGACTGTCATCGAGTTGACGGAGGGGTGTCAGCGTTGGACTTTCCACCGCGCTATTGATAACTGCCTGGAGCCGGACAAAGCATGGGCGCAATTGCTTGGCTTGCATGGGCTTGACCAGGTGCTGACAGCGGGATCGCCGCGAGGAGTTGAGCACGGCCTGGACGATCTCATTGCCCGAGCTTCAGCGGATCTTCGGGTAGCCGACCTCATTATGGCTGGTGGCGGGTTGCGCGCTGAACACGTCCCGTGGCTGTATCGGGCCGGCGTCCGGGCCTTCCACATCGGTAGCCCTGCACGGCCCCAAGGGTCATGGAAAGCGTGGGTGGATGCTGACTTGGTGAGGTCCTGGCGAGATCTCCTCGACCGCTTGGCCGGATGAGGTCAGGATCGCGTCAGAACGCTTGGATCCAGATATCCCGGGTGCCCGGTGCTCGAAAGGAAACGTGCCCGTGATCATCTTCGACGCCCTGAGGCTTCGGGGCGGTGGTCTGGGTCGGCGCCGTTGATGAGGAAGGAGTTGTGACGCTACGAGGCTGATGGCGGGCAATGATCCGCGCCATTCCCTCGATGGTTTCTACGAGATCGTCCATGGACGCTGTAGCGGAATGGGTCAGACCGACGACGGTATATCCCGCAGTCCCGGTGGAGGCCACTGAATTCACGTGCCAACCATCGTCGAGCGACAGCCAACCGTTCTTGACGAAAGGGGATTTCATGCCCGCCGTCATGCCCCAGTTTTGGTCGTCTTCGACGTTGGACATGAGTTCACGGGCGTACGCACGCATGGACTCGGGAATAATGGTGTTGGGGCAGAAAATGTGGTCAGCAAGTGCGACCTGATCGGCGGCAGTCGTCGATGTCAGACCCCAACGGCCCTCAGGATCGAAGGTAGTGTGGGTGGCTCCCATACGACGCATCGCCGTGCGGACCCCATCAGCTTTGCCAACCTTTTTCCACAGCGCAGTCGCAGCGTCGTTACTCGAATTCTCGATCATGGGAACTAGAAGGTTCTTCTCGCCCTCGGTGAGCTGACGCTTCTCGCCAACAGCCTGGATCATCACGGTTTCCATAATCGCCAGCTTGATGATGGAGGCGGTGATGTAGGTGGTCGCACCGTGATTGAAAACCTGGATTTCGCGCTGACCGTGCACCCGCATCGCCACGGACTGCTCCCCGTCACGGGTATTGAGGTATGTGCTCAGCTCATCCTGGTAGGGAAAGGGCACGTATGGGCCGGGAGCCGCAGGGCTCGTCACTGTGGTCGGGACAGGTTTGCGCGGCGCCTTCTTCTGTGGCCTGTTGGTGGCCCGCACTACTGGCACACCAATAGCAGCTCCGGTAGCGACGAGCAAGCCCCCTAACGCTGTACGTCTGGCGATTAGCGCCTTCCCAGACAAGCATGTCCTCCTGTTCGTGGACCCGGTGCGTTCACGTCCATTCTCACGCCGTTCGGTCCAATGCGTCCAGATCGTCTGCATCAATGATGCGGTACGAGTATCCCTGCTCGGCCAGGAATCGCTGACGATGGCTGGCAAAGTCTGTATCAACGGTATCGCGCGAGACGACCGCATAGAAACGGGCCACCAGGCCCTCTTTGGGACGCAGTAGACGGCCCAAACGCTGGGCCTCTTCTTGACGCGATCCAAATGCTCCCGAGACCTGGATGGCGACCTCCGCGCTTGGTAGGTCAATGGAGAAGTTGGCGACCTTAGAGACTACGAGCAGGTCGATCTGCCCCTCCCGGAAGTCCTGGTAGATCTCCTGACGGCGAGTCGGCGTCGTTGAACCGGTGATAATCGGGCACTTCAATTCCGCGGCCAGCTCCTCCAACTGGTCAACGTATTGGCCGATGACAAGGGTGGGCTGTCCACGATGACGCTCGACCAGGTCTCTCACGACCTTGTTTTTAATGGGGAGGGTTGCGGCCATCCGGTAGCGGACGTCAGGCTCGGCCATCGCGCAGGCCATCCGGTCAGACTCCGACAAGCTCACCCGCACCTCGACGCAATCAGCAGGTGCGATCCATCCTTGGGCTTCGATTTCCTTCCACGGAGCGTCGTAGCGTTTCGGGCCGATGAGGGTGAAGACATCGTCCTCGTGTCCGTCCTCACGCACTAGGGTGGCTGTCAGGCCGAGACGACGACGCGCTTGCAGGTCAGCCGTCATTCGGAAGACCGGGGCCGGCAGCAGGTGTACCTCGTCATATATCACTAGGCCCCAGTCGCGGGCTTCGAAGAGTTCTAGGTGTGGGTGCACTCCGTGACGTTTGGTGGTGATGACCTGATAGGTGGCGATTGTTACCGGGCGCACTTGTTTGCGCGACCCGGAGTATTCACCGATGTCGTCGGGGGCGAGGGAGGTGCGACGAACGAGTTCCTCTTTCCACTGCCGTGCTGAAACGGTGTTGGTAACGAGGATCAGAGTGGTGCAGCGGGCGAGGCTCATAGCGGTGGCCCCGACGACCGTTTTGCCAGCGCCGCAGGGCAGTACAACGACTCCAGATCCGCCGTCCCAGAAAGACTGCGCCGCTACTTTCTGGTAGGGGCGCAGGCTCCAACCATCCTCGTCAAGGTCGATGTCGTGGTGCTCGCCGTCGACGTAACCGGCGAGGTCTTCAGCCGGCCACCCCAGCTTGAGCAGCGCCTGTTTGAGGGTGCCGCGCTGCGAAGGATGGACCACAGCCGTCTCATCATCGATTTGATTACCGACAAGACCGCGCACTGACTTGGAACGCAACACCTCGGTGAGTATGGCTCGTTCAGTCGACACCAATACCAGCCCATGGGTGGGGTGCTTCTCAATGCGCAACCTGCCATACCTTGACATCGTCTCGGTGACATCGATGAGCAGGCCGGAGGCTACCGGGTAGCGCGAATACCTCATGAGGATGTCGACGACTTGCTCTGCGTCGTGGCCGGCAGCCATGGCATTCCACAGTCCCAGCGGGGTGATCCGGTAGGTGTGGATGTGTTCAGGGGCGCGTTCTAGTTCCGCGAATGGGGCTATAGCGTGGCGACACTCGTCTGCCTGGGGGTGGTCTACCTCCAGCAGGAGAGTGTGGTCGGACTGGACAATGAGTGGGCCGGGTACAGAAGTCATCACTCCAAGTATCGCCCCACAGCGTGCGTTTGTTCCCGGCGAGGTTCGGGTTGAGTGCGTCGGTGTCGCAGCCCGCGGGCGGTTGTGGCAATGATGCGCGGCGAGGATCCTGTTGCCACCGCAGATGGCAGAGGGAACGCTTGCGAGCCGCATAGCCACAGCTAGGCGGGGGAACCAGCAGCTCCACGTCAGCCGCGTTCCGAGATGCGATGGTCTGGCTGCGCTGGGGCCATGATGACAGCGCAGAAAGCCCTCTCGCGCCGCAGGGAGATCGCCGCAGTGTGCGTGGACGGGTTGTGTGCTCAGTAGCCGGTCGGGTGATTGGTTGTTGAGCGCATACTGTCTGAGCTTGTGGGTATGGCCGTGGGCATGCGCACTATCATGAATACGTGGACGTCGACCCGCGAAAGGTGGATGCGGGAGCATGAGTGCTCATGCATACTGGGAATATATCCAATTTCAAGGACGTCCCGTAACCGTGTTCACCACGGTGACCGGCGCGGCCTCTTCGGGAAGCGTCGCCACTATCGTGAGGGTTGATCTGGCGTCTCATGACATTGGCTGGGTTCACCGACGCTGACAATTGGCGGTGGGTGGGGGACGGGGACGTTCCTGGCCCTGGCAACCCGCCTCAGACAGGCTGGCAGGACGTGATTCGCGAGACCGGCACGATGGTCACCCCGCCACCGCCCCGGATGACACAGCGCACCGCACCGGCGGTCGCGGCCATAATCCGCACTGTTTGACGCACTGACGTGCCGTCATCAACGACCCGTTCGATGTACATCCAGGTGCCATCTTGCTGAGCTTGGTGGAGCTGGGCGATCAGTTGCCGCCGATCGGAAAATCCGCGTCCCCTCTTGTCCAACAATGAAGCAGCCAGCTCCTCGGGGTCGGCCTGGGGGGCGGATGATGCCGGTACGTCCACCTTGGCTCGCGGGGGCGGGGGCGCAGAGAACACGTCACCGTGGGCGTCGCGAGCTACCGGGGACATTCCCAACTGACGCAGACCTGCCAGCACTTGGTCGGGTTCGGCTTGGGCAACCAACACTTGGGGTCCGACGCGGCGCAGTCCAACATCGGTGGTTAGTGAGCTACGCAGAATCGCCTCGACGGTGGCTGGATCGTCGACTTCTAGGAGCGCTCCAGCGGCCGCTACCGACACCCGACCGTGGTCACGCACGACGTCATTGAGGAGTACTAGGAGGCTTTGCGGAACATCCCCGAGGGAGTGTTCGGCCCACCATTGGCGCACTCGCTCACCGGTCCACCCGGCATCGAGGGCACGACGCAGGCTAGAGCGGTTGAATCGCCTGACACCGGCGATCCCGGTGGACTCACGGTCGGCAAGTAGGGCGAGGTCGGCAGCGGTGTCGGGGGTAAGTGGGCCGGGAGCGACCGCGGTGAGGTCAGATTGCAGAATCACCTCGTCGGTGCGTTCCGGCATGTCGGCACAGGTGCGTGCATCGACGAGGTCAGTGCGCGCGTCTAGTGCGACCATCCCGAGCACTCTGCACTCATCCAGGACAGCCTCCACCAAAGAGTCGTCGACGGTGGTGCCCGGCTGACGCCACCGGATCCGATTCGCGATGACTTTGGTCTCGATCGGAGTGCCCGGCTCGGCACTGTGTAGTTCCCGGTGTATCAGGCGACGCCATGCTTGAGCGGTTGCGGGTGCTGAGGCGCCGAGAGCGTTGCCGAGGTTACCGGGCAACTGCGGAATGTGTCGCCACGCTTCTCTCAGGCTCACCCATTGCCCCCACAGCGAGTCGGTACGCCATCGGTCGGCCAGGGGAGTAGGGAGCCAGCTGCGTCCGTCAGCCCCGATGAGACCGCCTGCGGCAGCCAGGGCGAGGTAAACCCATCCGTCGTCTCCGGGTGCCACCCGAGACAGCACGATGCGTGCATCCCGCTTGGCAATGCCACCGCTGGCCAGCAAAGCGCAGTTGTGACGCTCCATTGCCTCCAACAAAGCAGACATTGCGCTGACGGCTTCGAGGGCAGTTCCGAGTCCGGCCCGGTTCACCAAGTTGGTCTGATGTGGTTCGGACCATGGCGGTGGGGTAGGGCTGGGCTGTTCGGCGAAGAGGCGGTTCCCGCGCAGCATGAGAGACACCTCTCGGGGCAAGATGACGGTGTCGTCGCTAAGGGGACGCAATAGCCGATGGGCTAGAGCGGTCTCGACGGGGGTGGTGGCTGTGGCGGGAGTAACGGCGCGACGAGCATTGGGGACGTGCCCAGTGGGGGACCACACCAGACGTTCGAGTACGGATCGAGCTTTGGAGCCAGCCGCCGCCAACTTTTCGGCGACCTCGTTGGGATTCATGGGCAGGACGGACGCTGGTGCAAGTCCGGCGGGATATCCGGACAGATGAGCGGTGACGATCTGGATGACGTGCAGCTGTCCGGAATCTTCCAGGACTAGGGCCATATTAAGTAGGTCAGAGATGCCGTCGGCGACGTCGGCCTGGATGGCTTCAGGTTTAATCGGCCACCCCTGACACAACGCCTCAGCAAGCTCGGTGAAGCGGAGATCCCCTAGGGCAGCTAGTGCGGTCAGAAGACTCAACCGCCAACGATCGAGGCTGGAGATCGCCGCAATGATGGATGCGTGGGTGCTCGCGCGCGAAGACACCTCAGTCAAATCCCTCGGGGTGGGATTGGCTAAGTCGGGACGCAGGGTTAACAGCCGCGACAGACTCTGCGCATCGAGATTTCGGATAGTGGAGGCAAGGGTTGTTGGCTCCTCGGACGGGCTCATCGGGAGGACCCCGGGTCATCGGGAGTGAGCTGACGGTCAATGAGGATGAACCCCAAACCCAGCATGATGACGCAACCGAGACGAGACATCCATGCGAACTGTGCCAATACGGTGCGTACCGGCGACTCGATGGCCCCGCCAATAATGACGGCGACCGTCACCGCAGTAAGAGCCTTAGTGAGGCGTCCAGCAGCAAAAGGGTGACGCCATGCCAGCCACCATGTGATGAAGAGGGCTGGAATAGACAATGGAGACCACGCGCATCCCAGGACGAGAACGACGATCCACGGCCATCCTAACCCCTGGCACAGGTCGAGGAAGGACCGGCTGCCAGCTTTGGAAGGGGTACGCGGATCGAGACGCGAAGGCATGCGAACCGATTTGATGCGAGGTGGCGGTGTTGTCGATACCGGCGCTTCTGTCGGTGCCGACCACGTGGAATAACCGCTAGTGAGCCGGCTGGTGCGGATCGGTTCATGCGGATCGTGGTGCTCGATACGTGGCCCTGTGAGCCCAGCCTGGGTGGAGAACGGTTCCAGGGGCTGACGGCTACTGCGTCGACGGGGGATCAGCTCGGTGAGCGGGCGGTGATCGCCTCCTTGGTAGTGGTGTGGGGCGCTACAAGGCTTTCCAGCAGCAGGATTGACGGGTTGGGTCGGGGTTTCCAGCGGATCGGCCCGAGGTGCTTGGAAGGCGCGCGGAGCAGGCCGGGAGTCGACGACGTCGACGGGTGCGGTGATGCTGCGTGCCATATCTCCATGGTACGGGGTAAGACCGACGATCCGGCACGCTCACCTGTGCCGGATCAACGCTCATAGGCGATGAGTGTGATCGCTCAAGAACGCTTACATGGCCCTAGTCTCACTTCAGGCACGTCCCAGCTAGGACGTGGCGCACGCTGTGATCGCGTCAAGGAAGGTTCGACATGGAGGTCATCATCTGCTCGGATGAGCAGGCCGTCGGGCGGATCGCCGCCGACCGGATTGCAAAGGTTTTGGGCCGGGCCAAGGCTCCGGTGTTGGGAGTCGCGACTGGATCGACCCCGCTGACGACCTACTCTTCCCTGGCTGCTCTGGCAGCCGAGGGTAAGGCTGACTTTACTGATCTGCGCGCCTTTGCCCTTGACGAATACATTGGGCTTCCTGCAGACGATGAGCGCTCCTACGCAGCTACCATCCGCCACACCGTCACCGAACAGCTGGGACTCGATCCGGCCAACGTCCACACCCCCGACGGCATGGCCGATGACCTCGATGCTGCCTGCGCCGCATACGAGACAGCCATCCAGGAGGCTGATGGCGTCGATGTTCAGATCCTTGGCATTGGGGCAAATGGACATATTGGTTTCAATGAGCCCACCAGTTCGCTGTCTTCGCGCACTCGCGTCAAGACCCTTGCGGAGCGCACAAAGGCTGACAATGCCCGCTTCTTTGAGGAGGGGGAGAAGGTCCCGAGTCACTGCGTCACCCAGGGGCTCGGTACCATCATGGACGCTCGCAATGTTGTGCTGTTGGCCATCGGAGCCAACAAGGCTGACGCGCTGGCAGGGGCTGTCGAGGGGCCTGTTTCGGCGATGTGCCCGGCGTCGGTGCTGCAGTTCCACCCCCATGTTTTGGTGATTGCGGACGATGCTGCAGCCTCGAAGCTCACCATGGCTGAGTACTTCCGATGGACAGATTCCCAGCGAGGTGACCTCTCCGGAGCGATGTGAGATTTCGGTGATACTCCTGGCCTGGTAGGTGTCTTCGCGCCGGGCTATCGAAGTATCGGATAATGGTGAGTGGTGGACCGTCGTCAAGGCTTGTAGCCTGGTATGGCGGTCCATCGACCGTCATGACCAGAAGGAGTGAGCCAGAGATGCCAACCGGAAAGGTGCGTTTCTACGACGCCACCAAGGGGTTCGGTTTCCTGACGAAGGACGGCGGCGGCGACGTGTACGTCAACGCTTCTGCCCTGCCCGCAGGGGTGAATACCCTGAAGCCCGGTCAGAAGGTTGATTTCGGGATTGTTGAGGGACGTCGAGGAGAGCAGGCCTTGTCCCTGCAGATCATCGAGACCCCTGCCTCGTTGTCCAAGGCGAGTCGCAAGAAGCCGCAGGACATGGCGGTGATCTGTGAGGACCTCATTAAGATGCTCGACAAGATGGGCAATGGTTACCGGCACGGGCGTCACTCTGATTCGCGCACTGCCGGCGCCGTGGCCAAGATGCTTCGTGCAGTCGCTGACGAGTTGGAGCTGTGATGACACAGGTGACGTCGAAGCCGCGCACTGCGACCCGAACTATCAAAGCCGATGCGACCATTGCGAAGGCTGTTGATCAGGCCCGGGAAGCTGCCGAGTACCGAGCTGGTGATTTCGGTGTGGGCGAGCACGTCGGGACTATCGCTGAAGGTGAGCGAGTCCTGACCCATCTCTTCGAGTGCCCGCATCCCGGTTACCGAGGATGGCGTTGGGCCGTGACAATGTCGCGTGCTCTACGTGGCCGTAACGTCACTGTCAATGAGGTTGTCCTCGTCCCTGGCGAGGATTCCTTACTCGCCTCCCCATGGGTGCCGTGGCGTGATCGGGTGCGTGCTGGTGACATCGCCGCAGGCACTCTCATGCCGACTGCTGACAACGACCCGCGTTTGGAACCTGGTTACACCGGCGGTGAACTGGCCGCAGATGAGGATCCGGCTGAATGGGCTGCTACTCGCGCTGTTGCTTCTGAGTTGGGTTTGGGACGGGAGCGACTGCTGTCGCGGGAGGGCCGTGACTCCACCGCCGAGCGCTGGCTCGCTGGTGAGGGCGGCCCGGACAACGCGACGAGCCATCATGCGCCAGCCAGCTGCGTGACCTGCGGGTATTTCGTGCGCCTACAGCATTCTCTGGGACGGGTTTTTGGGGTGTGCTCGAACGAGTACTCTCCCTCCGACGGTTCGGTGGTCCACGTCGACCATGGTTGCGGAGGCCACTCCGACGTCGTTGAGAAGCGTCGGGGGATTGAGCTCCCAGAGCCCGTTTTCGACACCATCTCGGTTGACGAGTCGTTGTTCGACTGAGTCGTCTTCTTCGCAGAAGCCCCGGTCTGCGATGAACTCAATGACGGGAACGCTGCCAGCAATATGCGGTGCCGACAACACCTAGGCCGGTACCCGTCAGGCAGATCCACAGCCAGTCGCGGTAACCAGTCTCGGTGAGACGGTCGAGCATGATCCAGCAGATGAGGGATGCCACTGCGAAGGCGATAGTTCCCACGATGCCGACCGTCACCCCGTTTTCGTCAACGGGTGCGACGTTCGCCTGGGTAAGCAGGTGATGGTTGGACACCGCTCCATCGTAATGCCCTGCAACATTGTTGTGACACGTCATCCCTAGAATGCCTCCGTGCCTAGCAACACCGCATCAGCAAGATTTGATCAGTGGTTCCATCTGACAGAACGTGGTTCGACGACGTCGCGCGAAGTTCGCGGCGGCATCGTCACCTTCTTCACGATGGCATACATCCTGGCTCTCAATCCTCTCATCATCGGTACCGCAGCGGATAAGAATGGCAAACTCCTCAATGGAGCTCCGAAATTCCTCGACGCTGCTGGCACCAGCCTTAATACTGCTGGCATTGATGACAACAAAATCATGGTGATGGCAGTGACTGCCTTCGTGGCTGCCATCATGACGATTGCTATGGGTGTCTGGGGACGATTCCCGATGGGTATCGCAACAGGCCTGGGCATTAACTCCCTGCTTGCCTACGTCGTCGCCCCGACGATGACGTGGTCTCAGGCGATGGGTTTGGTTGTCTGGGAGGGCATCTTCATTCTGGTGTTCGTCCTTACTGGTGTCCGGGAAATGATTTTCCGGGCTGTCCCTAATTCCTTGCGGTCGGCGATCAGTGTTGGAATTGGCCTGTTCATCGCTTTTGTGGGATTTGTGGATTCTGGCGTGATTCGCCCTGGCTCGGGTACCCCTGTCACCCTCGGAGTTGGTGGCAGCTTGGAGGGGTGGCCAATCTTGCTGTGCCTGTTCGGTTTCCTGTTGCTGGTGGTGTTGCATCAGCGTCACATCAAAGGGTCTATGCTCATCGCGATCATTGGCACCTCACTGGTGGGTGTGGCCATCGAGGCCGTGGGGAACATCGGTGCGCAAAGTGACAAGAACCCCACTGGCTGGGCCCTCAACGTGCCCCGTCTGCCCGGCGCCTCGGATTTCCGCTGGCCCGATCTGGGCTTGCTCGGTCATGTTGACCTCTTTGGTGGGTTCCTTGCCAACGGGCACTTTCGTATTGGTGTCTTCTTGGGCACCCTGCTGGTGGTGTTCTCCCTGATGCTTGCCGACTTCTTCGACACCATGGGGACGGTTGTTGCGATCGGTGACCACGCCGGGCTTCTTGACGAGACCGGCAATCCTGAGCACCTCAAGGGAATCCTGGTCGTTGACGCCTTGGCCGCGGTGGCTGGCGGTCTTGGCTCGGCGTCGTCGGCAACGGGTTACGTCGAGTCGGCTGCTGGCGTGGGAGAGGGAGCCCGCACAGGTATCGCCTCCATCGTCACCGGTCTGGGATTCCTGCTGGCGATGTTCCTGTCGCCAATCGTTTCGATCATCCCGTCCGAAGCAGCCGCACCGGTGCTTGTTTTCGTCGGGTTCCTCATGATGGCTCAGGTCACGCGCATTGACTGGAAGCACGTTGAGGAAGGCCTACCGGCCTTCCTAGGCATGGTGCTTATGCCGTTCGCCTACTCGATCACTACAGGTATCGGAGCTGGACTCATCATGTTCTGCATCACGAAGGTCATCGCTGGTAAAGCTCGCAGCGTGCATCCTCTGCTGTGGGTCGTTGCCCTCCTCTTTGTGGTGTATTTCAGCCAGACCCTCCTCATGAAGCTGTTCGGCCAGCTCTGAGACCAGTGGGGTGGGCGTCTTCGACGGTGTCCGGCTGCCAGACCACTAAGAGGCCTGGCGCCGGGCGGCCCAGATCGACTGCGAGATGATTCCACCCCGGATATGAGCTGAGGAACTTCAGCACGGCGTTAACCTCACCTCGTCGTGCAATCGGCACTGTGCCGATGACCTCGGACAGCTCAACCCAGGTGGCCAGTATCTGCCTGGTGCCGGCATAGCCGATCTTCATGCCAGGTGCTGGTCGCAGTGGAATCTGTGGGTCCTCGTCCATAAGCCGTTTGAGCGAGTAGGTGCTAGGTAGTCCAGCGGCTGCCAGATCGCGATCGAGCTCCTCGAAACGTGCCACCGACATGGGGATCTCGGTCCACCCCCATGACAGGTGGGTGAGCCATTCATTGACAAGCCGCCAGCACCGTGCCGACCGATCGGATTCGATGTAGCGTCCGCAGACGAGGTCTTCGACGTCATGAGGGGTCGGCCATCCGGTTGGCAGCATCGAACATTCAACATTGGGCTTGTAGAGCGGGTGGAACGGGCTGCGCCACCTCGGTCGACGATGATGATGAACGGGCACGCTGAAACGAGCCTCAGCCCACCTACGCAGTTTCATGGCGAGACCCTCGTCGGCCCCGAATATGTCGCGAACTTCGTCGATCGCGATGGCGTTGAATCTCAACCCACCCATAGTGACAGGTTATAGGATAGCGGGGTTGACATAAGGTGTCGTCCATGAATCCACGCTCCAGGCAGCACATCATCAGCGGGGTTCTCATCGTCCTCTTACTCCTCGTCGTGCTGGGATCCCTGCTGTGATAGGTCGGTCCGGCATGGCAGGATGTAACATTGTGACCCAACGATCCCGCACCCGACGTCGCGCCTCCCGAGCCGCAAGCGCGTTGCTGGCGCTCGGATGCGCTTGGGGGTTGTCGGTTAGTCCTGCCGCAGCTGCCGACTTCACCGTCAGAACGGATAAAAAGCTCGGCAAACCTGTCGGTATGGCTGCTGACCTTCATCATGACTGGTACTGGATCACCGACGGTTCTTCGTCGACAGTCCACTCTCTGCTTGCTGTCGACAAGACGGGCAAAGAGGTTCACCGGGTGGTATGGGAGCCAGCCTTCCATGATGTCGAGGCGATGTCGTGGGCTCGTGGGGTACTGTACGTCGCTGACATCGGTGACAAGAAAGCTCAGCGTCGTGGGATTCGGGTGATGTCTCCCACCTCAACGGCAGCCAAGCAGTCCACCTATTACGAGTGGATGTTCACTTATCCGGACGGCGCTCACGACGCCAAAGCCTTGACCGTCAGCCCCAAGGGGAGTTTTTACATCATCACCGACGGTCCACATCCTGCGATTTATCGGGGCGGCCCCCAGGTGAGCCGCACCGAATCGAACCCACTAGAAAAGGTGGCAGATGCCCCTGCTGGGGTCAAAGACGCCACATTCCTGCCAGATGGGTCACGAATGGCCCTCCTCACTGATCATGAGGTGCGCATCGTTGACGCCTACTCCTGGAAGACAGTCGCCAATGCGGCCTTCTCCGGCGGTCAGGCCATCGCGACCGACACCACTCAAAAAACTCTGGAGATTGCGACCTCAGGTAACAAAGTGAGGGGGATCAAATTCCCGACAACCTTGACCTCGATTACGCCGACCCCGTCACACTCTCCGAAAGCCAAGGTGGTTACCCCGGCCAATGGCAAACCGACGTCCAAGGCGCGATCAGGAACTTTTATCGCGGTGATGGGGGCGGTCGTAGTGGCGCTGTGCGCTGGCGTCGTTACGTTCTTCTACGGCCGCTCCCGGGACACCACCTGGCGGCATCGTTAGTCGCGGTTCTCTAGTAGCCAGTCCAGGCATGCCGTCAGAGCCTCGACGTCGCTCGGCTCAATTGAGCTGAAGGTTGCGATTCGGATCTGATTGCGCCCTAGCTTGCGGTAAGGCTCGATGTCGAGGATGCCGTTGTCGCGGGCGCGGGCACACAGTCGTGCGGCGTCGACGGACTCGTCGATGTCGATCGTCACGACAACTGGGCTGCGCAGCGCCGGGTCAGCGACGAACGGGGTCGTTAGGGGGTTGTCCTCGGCCCAGCGGTAGAGGATTCCTGACGTTGACGCTGTGCGTGATGCAGCCCACGCCATACCGCCCTGATCGAGTAGCCAACGGCATTGCGCCTCGAGCATGACGAGGGTGGCCAGAGCCGGGGTATTCAGGGTCTGATCAGCTCGCGAGTTCGTCACGGCGAGACTCAGATCGAGCATCTGGGGTACCCAGCGGGCCGAGGAGGTCACTCTGTTCGAGCGTTCGATCGCTGCAGGTGACAGGATCGCAAGCCACAATCCACCATCTGAAGACAGATTTTTCTGCGGTGAAAAGTAGTAGGCGTCAATGGTTGACATATCCGCCGCGACGCCGCCGGCGGCCGAGGTGGCGTCAACGAGAACGAGGGAGTTGTCGTCAATGTCGTTAGGTCGTCGGACTGGGGCAACGACGCCGGTGGAGGTCTCGTTATGGGCCCATGCGTAGGTGTCAACGTCGCTGACGGCCTTCGGGAGGGCGAGCTTGCCGGGTTCGGCTTGAAATACTGCGGGGTCAGCAAGGAAGGGGGCACGCTGCAGAGCTGAGGAGAACTTTCGCGTGAATTCCCCGTAGACGCCGGTGGCGGCTCGTTTTTCCACGAGGGAGACGGTTGCCATATCCCAGAAAAGGGTGGCTCCACCGTTGCCGAGTGCCACCTCATAATCGGTCGGCAGGTTATACAGTTCAGTCAACTCTTCACGGATTGCCGCGACTACGTGACGGACCGGTGGCTGGCGATGGGACGTACCCATCACGGATCCCGGTTCGGACAGACTGGCCACCACCTCCCGTCGGATCCGAGATGGGCCACACCCGAATCGGGGGTCGGAGGGCAAAAGGTCACGAGGAATCATTGGCTGAGCCATAATCCGATCCTTGCAGATCATGTCGTCTATAACGGCGGAGTTCATGCTGTGATCGTGTGGCAAGATGAGGGAAACCCGGTTAGGAGGCATCGATGATCACCCGCATTGCTTCTCACCACGTCGTCGATCGCGATGGTAGTGATTCACCAGCGACGATCACCGTCGAGGCTGGACGCATTAGTGACGTCAGCGAGGGTATTGATCCCAAGGCCGAACTCGTTGATGAGTGGATTTTGCCCGGATATGTCGACACTCACTGTCACGGTGGCGCCGGTGCTGACTTCACCGACCCTGACCGCGAGGCCGCTTTGCGCGCCGTCCATTACCACCGCAGCCAGGGGTCGACGACTCTTTTCGCATCGACGGTGACCGCAGCGATTGACGACGTCGTCGCGCAGATTGGGCGACTCCGCCAGCTTGTCGACCTTGACGAGATCGCCGGCATCCATTTAGAGGGGCCGTTCTTGGCTGAATCGCGGAAGGGGGCCCACGCCGTCGAGCTGCTGTGTGACCCAGATCCGGTGTCCGTGGGTCGTCTCATCGAAGCTGGCGGTTCGGCTCTCAAGATGGTGACTATTGCGCCAGAACGTGCGCACGGCTTGGAAGCGGTGACCACCTTCACCACAGCCGGAGTGCACGCTGCTATCGGCCATACTGAGTGTGACAACACCACGGCTAGTGCCGCAGTCGACGCGGGAGCAGACGTCATCACCCATCTGTTCAACGCGATGCCGTCGATCCATCATCGAAAGCCCGGTCCGGTGCCGCCAATGCTCACTGATTCGCGAGTGGTCTGCGAACTCATTTGCGACGGCGTCCACTTGGCCCCGGACGTCATTCGGATGGCGATGTCGAGCGCCGGCCCGAAGCGCATCGCCCTGGTGACCGATGCCATGAGCGCGACCGGTCAGCCTGACGGCGACTACATTCTGGGCAGCCTGCCAGTGAAAGTTGTGGATGGAAGAGCCCGTTTGTTGGCCGCTGACGGTTCGCTGGGAGCGATAGCAGGATCGACTCTGACGATGGGTCGAGCGGTCGAATTCGTCACGTCCGTTGTGGGTATCCCGCTGGGACAGGTCGCCGTCATGGCGGCCACAACACCGGCCAAGCTCCATGGTTTGAACGAGGTTGGCGTCATCGAAGAGGGCCACTGGGCTGACTTGTGTCTTACTGACGCGAAGGGTCATCTGGTGCGCGTCATTCACCGGGGTGAGGCCGTCTGACGGCCACAGCGGGTGATTGGGCACTAAACTTTTCATGGAGAGGGTCGCTCGGGCGTAAGCAATGGCGCCCGAAAGATTGTTGACAGTTAGCTTGTCCAGTGGGCAAGCGGCTAGCGTCGTCCCTCGGCTGTGAGGGCGGGGAAGAGGTGCACCGTGAGTAGTGAACTCGTTGACACGACGGAGATGTATCTGCGGACTTTCTACGAGCTACTCGAGGAGGGTGTCGAACTGCGTCGAGCCCGTATCGTTGAGCGGCTGCACCAGTCTGGCCCGACCGTCTCCCAGACCGTGGCTCGTATGGAGCGTGACGGCCTTGTGGTCGTCGAGTCTGATCGCTCGATCTCGCTGACCCAGGAAGGCCACGACGTGGCTCAGACTGTTATGCGCAAGCATCGCCTGGCCGAGTGCCTGCTTACCCAAATCATTGGTCTTCGTCCCGACTTGGTGCACGATGAAGCCTGCCGCTGGGAGCACGTCATTTCCGGCGAAGTTGAGAAGCGCCTCACGGGGCTCCTCGAGAACCCTGATGTTTCTCCATACGGGTGCCCACTGCCGCCTGAGCAGGCAGGGTGTCGTCCGGATGGTTCCGCCCGCTTTCGTGACGACTCCAAGCCCCTAGATGAGGTTATCGCCGAGACTGGCTGCCCGGTCAGCGTGACCGTCACCCGGTTGTCGGAGTTCTTCCAAGCTACCGAGGGTAATCTCGCGGACGTCTACGCTGCCGGCTTATTGCCGGGTAAGAGCGTCGAGGTCGATGATGACGCCGATGGTATTCGTTTGACGGGCCCCAGTGGTTCTATCGTCGTCGATCCGGAGATTCTCTCGGGTCTGTTCGTCGCTCAGAATTCGTGAGTTGCGCTGACTACGCCGTGATGGGTGTGCCTCAAGTCGTGTGTCCCAGCCAGTTGCCGGACCTGGACCAGATTGCCGCCCTCTGCGAGTCAGGCTGGTACGACACCGCCGATTCCATGTTGAGGATGGCGCACGCATCTGAGTCTGCCAATCCTCATGTGGTGCAGGCTGCTGGCGTGATGGCGGTGGCCCGCCGAGTCTTGGCTCTAGATGCCGAGGATTTTGAGGACATCGGTGAGGCCTTGCCCGCGGATCTGCGATCTCGCCTTGTCGACTCTGGTTTTCCACACCACCCGCGTGCCGCAGAGAGGGGAGCTCTTGGGGATCTCATCCCCTTGTATGAGCTCATGCTCGAGGTCCTCGACATCCGGATGCGTCGTGAGGAGCCCCAACAAGTCGTTGTGACCTGCCACATCCTGGGGGAGTACTTGGCGCAGTTGGCCTGGCAACCAGTCTTAGGCGATGGTGGGGATCCGCTCACCTTGCCTGGCAAGGTTGGCCAGAAATGGGGCGGTGATGGTCAAGGCTGTGCCCACACCTCCGCGATGAATGCCACCGCGCGACGCAGCATGCATGCTGCCCAGGGAGACGAGGAGGGGTATACCTCGTACCTCGACAAGTTCCACTCCCGGTTGGGGGAGGCCCTCGGAGTGTGCGCGATGAATCATGCCACTATTGATGCCGGTGAGCGTCCCGACGTTGGTATCACTTGCCCTGACCCATGTCGGTGGGTCTTAGCCGGAACCTGGGAGGAGCGCAGAGCCCTTGACGCGCGGGTGCGCCTGGCACGGATTTTTCAAGAGTCCGGTCTAGTGGCTCTGCGCCATCACGCTCCGGTAGGCCATTTTTTCGGGGTGCCATCGGGCAGCGAGATCGGAAATGCTTGGGTGATGACGTGGAATAAGCTCAACGAACAGTGGGCTGATGGTTCCAACCCGATGCTAGACCCGTCGGCCCCCGGGTATGACGTTGACGCCTCTGATGGGGCCCTGCCTGGCCTTGCCCGGATGGTGTCGGTCATCGCTGCGCGGCCGATTCGAGCTGGCCATTTGCTGCGGGATCTGGGAGTCACCGCGATTGCCGAATTGAAGGCGGTTTGACGTTGCCCGCGTGTTGGTGCATCGGGAATAGCCTGGCGCCTGATGCTGTTTGACGACATACGGGCCGAGGCGCCACGGCGTTGCGGTCGACCGAACCCAAGCAATTACCGGGAGGTACAACGTGGCTACCGTCGCATTGACTAAAGACAACTTCTCCTCGACCATCGATTCCAATGATGTCGTTCTCATTGACTTCTGGGCCTCCTGGTGTGGACCATGCCAGCGGTTTTCACCAATCTATGAGGACGCCAGTGGACGTCACTCTGACGTGACCTTCGCCAAGGTCGACACCGAGGACCAGCAGGAACTGTCTGCCGGTCTGGAGATCACCTCCATCCCGACGATCATGGCCTTCCGTGCCGGATACCTTGTTTTCCGCCAGTCAGGCCTGCTGCAAGGTCGCCAGCTTGATGAGCTTATTGAGAAGGTCAAGGAGATCGACGTCGAGGATCTCAAGAAGCAGGCCGCGGCCCAAAACCAGGGCTGACACCGGGCTTTCCATACCCAGCTGAAACGCGGAGCTCAGGGCCGGCGGCAGGTGGTAGCGTCCTGCTGTCGGCCTGTGCTTCGTCATATCTCATGAGACGACGATAGGGCGGGTCGTGGTGCCCGAGCGCTGTGGTGTGCAGGTCGACCAGGCCGTTCCTAGGAGTTGTCCGTGACATCGAGAATCGAGGTGGCCGAGCTCGTTGAGACAACGCAGCCGGCTGGCCCGAAGCGCCGTATGGGTGTAGTGGCCGCAGTCGCTACCCTGGGTTCACTTCTTTTCGGCTACGACACCGGAGTCATTTCTGGCGCCTTGCCGTTCATGTATCTGCCTCATGGCGCTGGCGGTCTGGCCCTGACGGTGGGACATGAAGGTGCCATCGGTGGCACCTTAACCCTTGGCGCTGCTTTCGGCGGCCTTATAGGCGGGATGATGAGCGACCGCTGGGGTCGGCGTCATAACCTCCTGATTTTGGCTGTCCTCTTTGTTGTGGGAGCTTTGGGAACTGCCGGTGCCCCCAGCGTGTGGGTGATGTACCCCTTCCGAGTGGTGCTCGGATTCGCCGTGGGAGCGGCCTCAGCAACAGTGCCAGTCTACTTGTCGGAGACCTCACCCAAACGGATGCGTGGGCGGATCGTGGCGCTTGACCAATTTATGATCGTCTTTGGTCAGCTGCTGGCTTTCTCCGTCAATGCCGCCATCTCAGCGGCTCATGGGGGACCCAGTTTGATGGTGACTGCGGATCCGACGGGACGACTGTCTCCGGGAACTTATTCCTGGGACACTTTGCAGGCCATGACGACCTCCCACGGGGGAGCGATGACCGACCAGGCTTTTCATGCCTTCCTTACTCAGCTGTCGGTATCAGCCGGGTCCGGTGGAGCATGGCGCTGGATGCTCGTGGTATGCACTCTGCCCGCCATCGCGCTGTGGATCGGTATGAGGAAGATGCCCGAGTCGGCTCGTTGGCATCTAAGCCATGGTCAGCTTCGGGAGACCGTCGCATGCCTCAAACAGGTGCGCGTCGAAGGGGTTGATGAACCCATCGTCGATGAGGTCACTGAGATGGTTGAACTCAACGGCGAGGGCGGCAGGCTCAGTCACCGTCAGCAGTGGGCGGTCGTCATGGAGTCTCGCTGGACGCGTCGCCTCCTGCTGGTCGGGATTTTCCTTGCTGTAGTTAACCAAACCACCGGCGTCAATACCGTCATGTATTACGCGCCCAAGGTGTTGGAGTTCGCAGGAATGAGCACCCAGGCGTCGATTATTTCTCAGGTGGCTAATGGAGTCATGTCTGTTATTGGTGCCGCTGCAGGCTTGTGGCTCATCGAACGGTTTGATCGTCGTCACCTGCTTATCTTCGATGTCACGGCGGTCGGTGTGTGTCTCCTTGGTATTGCGGCTACTTTCGGGCTGGCAATTGCTCCTCATGTGGGTCAAGGGGTACCGAAGTGGGCGCCTATTCTCGTGCTCGTCCTGATGAGTATCTTCATGCTTATCGTGCAGTCCACTAACGGCACAGTGGTGTGGACCATGCTTGGTGAGATGTTCCCGACCCGGATGCGCGGGGCGATGAACGGTGCTGCGGTGTTTTGTGGGTGGCTGGCTAATGCGACGATCACCTGGACCTTCCCGGCCATGCTGGCGGGGCTCGGCGGTGCGGGAACCTACCTGACCTATGGCCTGGTAAACCTCATGATCGCGTTGGTCCTCGTCAAGGTCATGCCGGAGACCAAGGGACGCTCACTGGAGGAGATCGAGGTCGAGATGAAGCAGCGCTACGCCTAAGGGGCGGTCCAATACAACTCGATCCGCCCCGGAAACCGCGATTGAGGAGGGTTGCCCCTGTCGGAAGCGGTTTGTACTGCGGCCCCGATAGGATTCGAACCTACGACACATGGTTTAGGAAACCACTGCTCTATCCCCTGAGCTACGGGGCCCTGCCCATAAAGGGCCTTACTAGAGTAGTCCGGCAGGGCCGCCTGGACCAACCTCAGACCCCATAGTGTCGTAAAACCAGGTTGTCGACGGTCCCGTCGTACCTGCCGCCAACTCAGCTGATTCGCCGCAATCTATCGAGCAAAGCATGGCGGGTTATCCGGAGTAGCCCGTCTTGACCCGCGTCGGGCTGGGCAGGTTATCTCGATCAGCCGACGAGCTCGTGGTCCTGGCAACCTGGCGCACCGACGACGTAGTGGCGTGCTCTGGCCTGTCAGTGGGCTCTTCTCGGTACATCTTCTCGGTACAATGACGGCGTTCGTTAACACGCAAGGGGGCCAGGATGAGTGAAGAAGGACTTGCGGCTGCACGCCAGAAGATGACCGAGGCAGGTGTCGATCCTGTCGCCATCGAGGTCTTCACTTCCTACTACCACCAGCTCGAGACCGGCGATACCGGACTCATCCGCGAGGACACCATCTCACCGCTCACGAATCCGCCAATGCTCGACGACGTTGAGGTCAGCGAGGAGCAGGCTGCTGAGGCCCTCGACAAGACCGTCATCATCAAGCTCAATGGCGGGCTCGGAACCTCGATGGGCCTCGACCGAGCTAAGTCGCTGCTCGAGGTTCGTGACGGCAAGTCCTTCCTCGACATCATCGCTACCCAGGTGCTCTCGGCTCGCAAGACTTTCGGCGCTCGATTGCCGCTGATGTTCATGAATTCCTTCAATACCCGCGAGGACACCCTCAAGGCCCTCGAGAAATATCCAGAGTTGGCTGTCGACGGCCTAGAGCTCGACTTCCTGCAGGATCAGGAGCCTAAGCTCGACGCTGAGACCCTCGCCCCGGTTGAGTGGCCGAAGGACTCCTCCCTCGAGTGGTGTCCTCCGGGTCACGGCGACCTCTACACCGCTCTGCTTGGATCCGGCGTCCTCGACCATCTGCTCGAGGCTGGATACCAATACGCCTCGGTATCCAACGGTGACAATCTTGGTGCCGTTCCGGACGGTCGTCTCGCCGGCTGGTTTGCGGCGTCGGGTGCTCCCTACGCTGCCGAGTTGTGCCGCCGCACTATTAACGACAAGAAGGGTGGCCACCTGGCCATTCGTAAGTCTGATGATCAGCTCATCCTGCGCGATACGGCACAGACAGCAGAAGAGGAAATGGATTACTTCACCGACGAGCATCGTCACCCCTTCTTCCACACCAACAATCTGTGGTTTGACCTTGAAGCCCTCAAGAAGGTGCTGGACGAGCGACACGGCGTGATGGGCCTGCAAATTATTCGCAACGAGAAGACGGTCGACCCGAAGGATTCCTCGTCGACTCCTGTCATCCAGATTGAGTCCGCTATGGGGGGCGCTATCGAGGTCTTTGAAGGCGCTACCTGTATCTGTGTTCATCGGTCCCGGTTCTTGCCGGTCAAAACGACCAACGAGCTGCTGCTGCTTCGGTCTGATGTTTATGACCTCGACGATTCGGACCACCTCGTCAAGACCACCGACATGACCTGCGCAGTCGATCTTGACAAGGATTTTTATAAAAAGATTGGTGATTTCGACGATCGCATCCCTGAACCGCCATCGCTGCGCCGCGCCACCTCGCTGAAGGTCAAAGGAGACTGGACCTTTGGTTCGGAGGTTGTCGTTGCGGGGGATGTTTCGCTGGATACTGAGAAGCCTCAGACGATTCCGGACGGGACCGTGCTCACTGGCGAAGTCCTTGGCGCGAAAAAGTGACACCGGATCGACAATGCTGGGAGGCGGTGGCCGCGGTCTTGACCGGACAGCGACTTACCGCTCCTGACAACCCAGGATGGCAGGCCGTCGACGTCGTGGAGTGGCTGGCCGAGGAAGGGTGGCCGGCGAACCGGCTGGCGAACAGGCGCGCCGAATTCCAGCAAGCCGGGCGATCTTGGCCCGGCCCGATTCCCGACGATTTGTCCCCAGGCCTGGAGTTCGCTCGCTACGGAGCGGTACTAGCCCAGGCGCGTCGGATCGCTGGGCTAGATGGCTTAACTGCTACGGTCCACCGGGGCGCGGTGGTCATTGGGCCAGACGAAGCTCGTCTGTTAGCCGAGCGTCCACCGCACAGCTTATTGCACTGAGTCTGGCAGCTCTGGCGTGTCCTCACTTGACCGGACGGGAACGCAGTTCGTCGCGAATCTCGATGAGTAGGTCGGCGGTGGTGGGGGCAGCCACTGGTTCGTCTTTGGTGCGCTTGAGCTTCTCCGTAGCCAGCTCGATGGGCTTAATGAGCCCGAAATAAATGACGAAGGACATGACGAAGAAGGAGATGACGTCGGTGATGAAGGCACCGACGTGGACCCCGCCTGGAACCCAGCCAGAGAAGTTCGGGGTGCCGCCCAGCTTGCCGATCAAGTCCATGATGATTGTCGTAAACGATTTGACGACGGTGGAAAATGCGCCGCCAAGGATGAATGCGACGGCTAGTTCAATGAGATTACCGCGCATCAGAAAATCTTTGAATCCCTTCATAGGGCTCCCTTCGGGTTGGTGTGCTGCCCGCAAACTAAAACCGTAACGGTACTGGGAAGGCGTCGCTAATACTCTTCGCTGTGTCTGGTGAGCTGCACATTCACTCCACCACCAATCCTAAAGGCTGTCCCTGGCCAGCTACCGCGATTGCTGCGGCATCGGCCGACCCGGTGGACACAACGACGAGCTCCGTTGACGGAGAGCCTTGGATGAGTCCGCCCCCGCTGGTAGGCAGGCTCCGAATGATGGCGCCGCGCGTCAGGACGTGCGGAGTTCCGTCCTCGCTAGGAGAGACAACGGATACCCGCTGGCCTACCTGCAACATTCCGACCATTGATGAGTCGGCCAAGTGAATGCCGACGAGTGCTTTTCCAGACCCTACGGCGGACCCGGAGAGGACCGCTGAGGACGTCAAAATCGTTCCCTCGGTGATCCGTATCGATGCTTGGCGGCCTTCCACTTGCGCAAGAGTGGCCGTTTCGTGGGGGAGAACACCAGGATCGATCCGGACGGTGTGAAGGTCAGAGCGTTGGATGACGCGACCGCCCTCAATGGCGTGCGCGGCGACGATGACCTCACGTCCAGATGACGAGGCTGCCATTCCTGGGGATGCTACTAGAAGCACTGCGAGGGCCGCGAGAAGCGCGGCTAACCCGCGTCGGTGACGGGCCACCATGACGTGCACACGTCGCCGCGCAGGTTTATGGGTACGGCTTAGGCGTCGGGGATCCTGGGAGTACTTCGCTGTCAGTCTCACACCCACAGTTATCGGCAGGGGAGAGCAGATTTTTCAGTTATCCACAGGGCAATTTTGACGTGTTTGAGCCAAGCTCATGTCAGGATGCGCTCTCGGAGGCTTTCGCCGTCGAGGAAGATGAGGACGAGGCCGGTTCAGACTTCGTCGAGGGCTCTGAGGCCGTTGGCGAAGAGCTATCCCCGGTGGCTGCCTTTGATGCGCCCTTGGTGTGATTGTCGGTGGAGTAGAACCCTGAACCTTTGAAAACCACCCCGACCGCGCTGAAGACCTTGCGCAGATCACCCTCGCAGGACGGGCAGATAGTCAACGACGGGTCGCTGAACCTTTGCACAACCTCGAGGTCACGGCCGCAGTCATTGCATTGGTATTGGTAGGTGGGCATGGTCTCCTCGTTCTGGCGGTATCGGGCGCCTGTCGAATGATAGGCGTGTTACGGGGTACCAGGAAATCTCGGACCACTTACTGGCCCAGCATGTGCAGTCCACTGGGGGTAAGAGCCGCCGTGACAGACTCGTCCCATGGGTCGTGGGGTACCTCGTCAAGGATCTCGTCGTCATTGACGACCGCCCACACTGGAACGTCATCGGCCCGGTGGGCAAGGACGCGGTCGTACCAGCCACCGCCCACTCCGACGCGGTATCCGGATCGATCGACGAAGAGTGCCGAGCACAGCACCACCTCGACCTGGTCGATCGCCGAGGCAGGGAGAATAGGGGCTATCGGCTCGGGGATCTGCCACAGACCAGTCCGTACGTTCTTGCTGTCGTACCACGCCCACGCCGGTTCATGGAGGGAGCGACCATGACCGTCAGTCAGAACGGGTGCCAGTACCTTCTTGCCCATCATGATGAGAGTGTCGGCGAGATCCACGGTGTCGGGTTCATCACTACGAGAGAGGTAAAGGGCGACCTTGTGAGCCCATAGCAACCGGCTCATAGCATGTTCGGTGCGCCGATCGTCGCGGCTCATCCGCGTTCGGTGATCCAATGCGGCACGATGAGCCAGGCAGCGACGTCGTAACTCCTCCTTGCCGCTTCGAGGATCCACTCCGGCGGGTCTCCTATCTGACGGAACATGGTCTGTCGTCACTGACTCATGCTACGCCCTAGCCGAGTCGCTGCCAGGCAGACGGCAGAACGCCCTCTAGGGTGATGCTATGGCGTTGTTCCACAGGAAGAAGCAGGTCGAGGCCCCCGAACCCGAAGCGGAGCCCCTCGGCCTGCCAGGAGCGCCGGAGACAGATATGTCAGGTCGTCGGTCTGTCGACGATCATCGTGACTACCTATGCAGCTTGGTGCAGGCCGTCCCACCAGTAGCCGTGGAGGTGCCGAGAGCTGTCGGTCTGGCTGTTTGTGAGGACGTTCATGCGCCCCATGACGTTCCAGTCGTGACGACGGCGGTCATTGATGGCTACGCCCTCGACTCGGCGTCGACTCGAATGGCCGGACGTCCCGATGCCGTTGAGATCCAGGTGGATCGACGCCCACCTAGCCCGGTAATCCCTGGTACTGCTGTGCGGGTCATGGCTGGATCGCTGCTTCCTGAGGGGACCGACTGCGTCTTACCACCGGATCTGCTCAATGTCGACGGCGACATTGTGTTGTTTTCTCCGGTGAAGAGATGGGCCGGTGCCCGACTCGCGGGCTCGGATTACGGCCGCGGCGAGGTTCTGGTACGTAACGGGACGATCCTGCACCCAGGTATCATCTCGGTGCTCGCTTCGGCCGGAATCGACGAGGTGTTCGTCCGTCCGCGCCCCAAGGTCGTCATTGTTGCGGTGCGCGCTGATGAGGACCAACGTGCGGAGATTGAGCGGAAGGCGCGGGCCAATGGTGCCGAGGACATTGCCTCTCTTGATGCCACTGCTGCTGCCATCGAGTCTGCTACCCGAGCACTCGATGTGAATGTCACTGTCGTCTCCACCAACACCTCCAGTGACAGTGAGTTGACGCGATTGCTGGCGAATGCTGGACGTGGGGCTGACCTCGTGATCGCCACGAGCGACCGGATAGTTGTGGGTCAGCAGGACCCCGTGCCATCGGTGTTGCCACCGATGGGAGGTACTGACTTCGCCAGGGTGGCGATGGAGCCGGGCGCAAATCAAGTGTTCGCCCTGATAGATCCCGGTTTGGTCCCTCTCATCGTCTTGCCGGTCGGGCCTGGGCCAGCTCTGGTCTCCTTCATGGCCTTTGTGCAGCCTCTGCTGCGCAAATTGTCCGGGCTTCCGCCGGTCGAGGAGCTCAAGGCTGAGACAGATCGACCGATTGCGCGGCATCCGGAATCCACCACGTTCGTTCCAGTACGTCTAGCACGGGTGGGTGGCCGCCCGGTGCTATCGCGAGCAGGAATGGGCGACGTCACCCACGTTGTCGATTTGTCGATGGCCGATGCCATCGCTGTTGTCGGGGCGGGGGATGAGCCAGTTCCTACCGGCATGCCGCTGACCTGTTGGCGATTGGGGTGATGTCGTGGCCTCGCCTCGTATGCCGTGGGGAGTGTCGATGCCGCGGCATCACCACTGGCCAGTGACTATGCAGGCTGGCGGGGTTGTGCTGCGCCCGATGCGGCGTGCTGACGAGGCGAGGTGGACGACGACACGGGAGCTCGATTGGGACTGGCTAGGCCCGTGGGAGGCCACCAAGCCTCCTGGCTCTCATGAGCGGGTTGGCGGCTACCGCATGATGATTACCCGAAATCGCCGGCGTGCCAAAGAAGGCACATTTTTGCCGTGGGCGATTGGGTGGGATGATGGTTGGCCCGATCGTCCTGCCCTGAACCGAGACACTACGCCCCTTATCGGGCAATTGACGGTGTCGTCGATTTCGTTGGGATCTGCGATGTCGTGCTCAATGGGCTATTGGGTGGCTTCCGCCTACGCCGGTAGGGGGGTTGCACCGACCGCGGTGGCGTTGGCGTGCGATTACGTCTTTCAGGTTATGGGATTGCACCGCGTCGAGATCTGCGTGCGGCCAGAGAACACGAAGAGTTTGCGCGTCGTTGAAAAACTTGGCCTGGCAGAGGAGGGGATGCGGCCGGCATACTTGCATATCGATGGTCAGTGGCGCGACCATCGTGTGTTCCGCTTATTAACTGACGATTATCCCGGCGGAGTGCTGCGCAACTACCTGGTCAACCACCTTCTTCCCGGGTTTGCGCTGGAGGAGGACGAGGGCTGAACCACATCGTTGTGATTCGTTTCCCGACACTCCGGTTGTGGTCCCCGCGACACACCGAAGCATCCCCGTAGCGTGTCATTTGTGCAAGCCCTCCAAGCTGTCCTCATCGCTATCGTTCTCGTAGGATGGATCGCCTACCTTGTCCCTATGGTTGTCAATCGACGACGGTCTCAAGAGGTTACTGACGACAAGCACGAGGACTTTCCGGACACTATGAGCGTGGTGTCTCGGGGCTCTTGCACAGTCACTCCTAACGACACCGACGAGAATCCTCGGGTGGAGCTGTCCACCCCATACACAAGGTCTTATGCACGTTGGGATCTGAGGCGTTCATGGGCGGTAGCTGCCCGACGGCGGATGACGACAATGTTGGTGTTATTGGGGCTGACGGCGCTGGCGATGGTGCTTGCTATTACTGACGTGACGCCGTGGTGGCTGGTCGCCATCTTCGTACTGTTGTTGGTGGGCTTCTTTGCCCTTGCCCGCTGGTCTGTGGTGGCCATGGCCAAGCGTTTCGATCGCAGGTACGCGCTCATCGATAAGGGATGGGACGAGGACACGGTGGAATTGGAGGTGGGTACGGAACCCTTTCGCGCCGAGGACGAGCCCACCTCCTGGACGATCGACCTCGACCGCCCAGTGACAGCTCCGGAAGGTTCACTGTGGGACGACGTCGTCGTCACTGCTCCGACCTATGTTTCGACGCCGCTGGGTGCTCGGACGGTCCGCACTATTGACCTGTCCGCGCCCGGACCAGTTCCCGGTCAGGTCGACACTCCTGTCGTTGCCGAGAAGCCGGTCGAGCGGTCCGACGGTGAGCATGTTGCGGAGGCTCACGAAGGTCCCTCGGGGATCGTCGGAGTTGCGTCGGCCTGAACCGAGTTCTGGCGACATGGGATTGACACAATGACACTTGTGTTGCCCATGTCGTCCTGGGCAGAGCCCGTGCGGTGCCCAGGTGGTGGCCGGCGGGGTTATCGGCACTGTTGTGTGGAGGCTGATCGTCAGGGCTTCGAAGTTAACGTGGCCTACGCCGAATGATTCGTAGCATGGCGCGGGTTGCCCAGGTGTGGTAGCGTAGCCGCGTTGTTGGGGCATTGGCGCAGTTGGTAGCGCGTCTCGTTCGCAATGAGAAGGTCAGGGGTTCGAATCCCCTATGCTCCACTGTTCGGTGGTGAAACGCCGCTGACAAGCGTAAACAGTCGGGCGTGGTAGCCGGAAGTGGTAGAAATAGCCGCTACAAGGTCGGTAGGGGTATAGCTTTCCAGCGTGGTCGTCGCGTGGCGTGCGAAGTATAAGGGTTCTTGTTATCAGACGAGGACACCTAGCGGCGAGGCGAATGAGTATATGAGTCATCGTGGCGTATTTGTGGGCAACGGCGGTTGGTCAGAGGTGGTGTTACTCGGCAGCAGGCGCGAAGTCGTCACAGCGCTAATTTGACAAGGCTTTTGCTGTGGGGAGCTAGCACGCAGTAGTACTCGGGGGTGGACGCTGGGGATCACCAACTGCGCTACGTAGCGTGGCCCGGCTTAAGGCAGGCAGGCGTGTTGTGCGTCTAAGAACAGCCAGTCTCCGACCCCGTCAATACCTCGGTGTCGATCTGCTATTGATGAGCTACGTCACACTGTCTAAACATCGGTCGAACTCGTCAAGTGTAGCGATAGTGAGTAGGGCGACCCCTTTCATGAAGGAGGTTTGGGCTTGCTCACTGACACGTGACAGGAACGATGGTGCCCAGGCGAGCACGTGGGTGCGTAAGAAATTGGCGACTATCGCGAGCGTCTGGTGACTCTCGTCAGCGTGACCGTCTTCTCGGGCATCCAAAACGCGTAAACATCCCTGGGCCAAGAACTCCAATTCCAGACCGATGTGATCGTCAGGTTCGCGGTGGAGATGAGGTGCGGCAAGCCCGAGACGGGCGTAGGCGGCACGCACTTGCAGGGTGTGTTCGTCGAAGACCAGCCCCTCCCGGTTGCGATGCGCTGACTCGTAAGGTGGCACCAGGGCGACTGCGGAGTCACCGTAGAGGTGGTCGTGGTCGGCGACCACGACCTGTCGAGACTCTGCCTCTTCGCGTGAAAGCCGCCACATCTGCAGGCCTTCTTCCATCCGGCTGGGTGACCGGGGGCGGCTCAGTGGCCACTCGTCGATCATCTGCAGCAACTCATGGAGGTGATCAGCGTCAGGGACTTGATAGTGCAAAGAACCTAGGATGGTGAACACTGCCGCGAACTGGTCCAGCTCGTCGTCGAGAGAACCGGTGACGGGTTCTGTCACCTGCTCGGGGCTCATTGGTCGTCGCTCCTGGTCCACTCGCCGCTGCGTCCACCGGCTTTGTGAGTGATCACCGCGTGCTCGATGGCGAAGCCGCGATCGACTCCCTTGACCATGTCGGCGACGGTGAGGGCAGCCACCGTCACAGCGGTGAGCGCTTCCATCTCCACTCCGGTGAGATCGGTGGTACGGGTTGTGGCACGGATCCTTACCCGGTCAGGCTCCAGCCACAGGTCCACTTCTGCCCCGTGCACACCGATGCGGTGCGCCAGGGGGATGAGGTCTGGAGTGTGCTTGGTGGCCTGGATACCTGCGATGCGGGCCACGGCGAGGACGTCCCCTTTGGGGACCGATTCGTCGCGCAGGGCAGTCATGATCGGCTCGGAGCACACCACGCAGCATTCCGCCGTCGCCACGCGCACCGTGGGTGTCTTTGTCGTGACGTCGACCATGTGAGCCGATCCGTTACCACGCAGGTGGGTGAATGGGTTTGAGGTCATGTGTAACTCCTCCCGTCAGTAGGATGCTCAACTCGTCGCCGGAGTCCACGTGATCGATTCCGGGACCCGCCACCGCCAGGCCCTCTACCAGAGGCAGACTTGTCACTAAGTGGGATTTTGACCCCAGCGCGTGCACCGGCTCGACATTCTCGCCGTTCCAACACACTGGCATGAACTGAGTCTTGGCTGCTGGGGAGCGCCACGGAGCACCGGCTCGGGCACGTACCAGGCGACGTCCCAGCAGCGGGTCTATGGGTGCTGTCACTCCGGCGGGTGTCGCGTCAATGAGATCGGGTGACAGGCCGCGTAACCGTGCCAGCAGTGGGGCGACGTATACGTGGAAACTCACGTAGGCCCCGACCGGGTTGCCCGGTAGGGCGAGCACGGGCGTCTCGGCCACCATTCCAGCCCCTTGGGGGCCTCCGGGTTGCTGGGCCACATGGTGGAAGGTGAGTTCGGGCAGCCCCTGCCGCACGACCTCGTAGGCCCCCATGGAGATGCCTCCAGCTGTGACAATCAGGTCCACCCGCCAGGAGCGGACGAGTTCGCGCAGGCGTTCCGGGTCGTCGGGTACGCGGGTTTGCTCGACGACTCCTCCGTGTGTGCGCACCAGACCACCCAACATGATGCCGTTGGAATCGGGGATTTTGCCACGATGTAGCGGTTCACCAGCCCCGCCAAGCTCCGAACCTGTCGCAAGGACACCGACCCGAGGGGCCGGGTGAACTCGCAGACTGCCATGACCTACTGCGGCTGCAGCGGCCAGTGCCTCGGGGGTCAGTCTTCTCCCGGCAGGCAGCACCGTGGCGCCGGTGGCCAGAGCCTCACCACGGCGTCGCACATTGGCACCGGTTGAGGGGGTGCGAAAAATCGTCACCGTCGCGGGGGCGTCGACAGTTCCGGGAGCATGATCGGTGTCCTCCACCTTGATGACGGTGTCGGCGTTCTCGGGCATGCGGGCACCGGTCATGATGCGCTGGGCGGTTCCGGGGTCGAGAGGCCGGTGGGCGGGAGATCCGGCGGGTACGTCATTGGTGACCGGGAGCGTGACAGGGGTGTGCACAGTGGCCTCGGACACGTCGGCGTGACGCACCGCGAACCCGTCCATCGCAGAGTTGGTGAACGGCGGTACCGTCAGTCGGGCGGTAACTGGTTCGGCGCTGACTAGCCCCAGACACTCGGCCAGCGGTAGTTCGACTGTCTTGGGTGCGGTAGCCAGTGAGGAGACCAGTTGCAGGTGCCGTGCGATGCTCACTGGCTTTGGCGTCGTGGCGGGCACGCTGGAACGAGAGCTGCTCACGGCTCCTCCCCGGGCAGCCCGGCCCATTCGTGGGAGCCGTCAGTGAGCCATTGGCACTTCCACACCGGCAGGCTTTCCTTAACGGCGTCGACGAATTCACAGGCCGCCTCAAATGCTTGCCCGCGGTGGTCTGCCGACACGGCCACGACCATCGCTGTCCCGCCGACCTCCACGTGGCCGATTCGGTGCTCGGCAGCTACGCCGTGGACGCCATCGCGCGTGGCGCACTGTTCGACTAGGTCTGCCAAGATCTGCGTGGCATGGGGGTGGGCACTATAGTCGATGGCTGTAATGGACTGGCCGCCATCGTGGTTGCGAACCACTCCGGTGAAAGTCACGACAGCGCCACTGCGGTCGTCACTCACCAAGCTGACGACCTTGGCGACGTTCAGCGGCTCGTCACTGATCTTGGCGTGCATTCACCCTCCTGCAAATGGTGGAAGGACCTCAACCTGGGCTCTCGCGGGCACGATCTGTTCACCGCGGACAGCAGATCCGTCGACGAACAGGGTGCACACTCCCAGCAGTCGTCCCAAGCCCGGGTGCAGGTTACGAAGGTGGTCGAGTAACTGATTGACGGACAGGCCGGTTGGCGTCTCCACCGTCTCCTCACTGGTTCCGGCAGCCTCAGCTGTGCCGCCGTAGTAGTGCACTTGCATATTCACCCTCCAATGGCAGACATGCGACGCCGGGAGTTGGCAAAACTCCCGTTGTCAACCCCGTGGTGGGCGCTTTTGCACCACATTTCACCTTGCCATACGGCGATGATCTCGTCATCGCTGGCTCCTGAGCGTAGCAGGGAACGCAGATCGGCCTCTTGGTCAGCGAACAAGCAGTTGCGGATCTGGCCGTCGGCGGTGAGCCGGGTGCGCGAGCAGTTTGCGCAGAACGGTCGAGTCACTGAGGCGATGATCCCCAGCCATCCGGGGCGTGTGTGCCGCGAGCTCACCGACCAGCGTTGCGCGGGTGAGGAGCCGCGCGCAGCCTGGTCAGCGGTGATGCTGAAACCTGCATCTCGGACCACGGTGAGGATGTCGTCGGCACTGACGGTTGCCTCCCGTTTCCAGCCATTCGCCCCGATCGGCATGAACTCGATGAATCGTAGTTCTAGACCGCGGTCCAGGCAGAAAACGAGCAACTCGGGAATGTCACGGCGGTAGGAGTCGATCTGGGGGACGGCATTGATCTTGACTAATAGTCGTGCGGCGAGGGCTGCGTCGATCCCTGTCACGACGTCTGCGAGCCGGTCTCGTCGGGAGATGGTGGCAAACCGTTCGCGGTCCACGGTGTCCAGGGAGATGTTGACCCGATCTAGGCCGGCCTCGACGAGACCGTCGACACGCCGGTCCAGGCCGATCCCGTTGGTCGTTAGCGCGGTGATCGGTGGGGTACCGTTCGTGCGGCGCAGCGTCGACGTTGCGGCCACCAGGTTTTCCAGACTAGGGCGCAACAGGGGCTCCCCGCCGGTGAATCTCACCTTGGTGATGCCGAGTCGCTCGATCCCGATGCCAATGACACGGATGATCTCGTCGTCGGTGAGCAGGTCACGGTTGGCCAACCAGTCCATGCCTTCGGCGGGCATGCAATAGGTGCACCTCAGGTTGCAATGGTCGGTTACCGAGACCCGCAGGTCGGTAGCCAGCCGTCCGAAACGGTCCGGCAGACCATGGTGGGCGGCACTCTGGCCCGTCGCGGCGCTCATGACCTCACCGTCCTCCCGGTCTGCCTGTGGTGTGGTCATGTCATCGCTAACGTGGCCGAACTTCTGTCGACTCGAGGATATACGTCGGCACTGTACAGATGAAGTGAGCCAGAGCTCGTGAGCCCGACGCTAAGAGATTTTGCGGGTAAATGAGATAACCTATGTTCCAGATATTCGGATGAAGGCATCAAATTCTTCCGCGAATACGGAAATTATGGGCCACTTTTACGGAGTTTACCGATATGAGCATAATGAGTCCGCATCCTCCCTCCCATCGGGTTTCCGACGTGGCGGCCCTGCTAGGGGTCTCTGACGACACAGTGCGTCGCTGGATCGATCAGAGGCACGTTCGCGCCGCTAAAGACACCACAGGTCGACTTCGTGTGGACGGTGCCAGTCTTGCTGCGTTCCTCGTCACCCAGCAGCAGGAGCGTCAAGACCTCGCTGATGGCGCGCAGACCCAGTCGATGCGCAACCACATCCGGGGTATCGTTGCCAAGGTTATCAGCGACAAAGTGATGAGCCAGGTCGAACTGGTCACCGGCAACCTGAGCATTGTTTCACTGGTCTCCACCGAGGCCGTGCGTGAGCTCGGTCTGCAGGTCGGCTCGATCGCTGTAGCTCAGGTCAAGGCGACCAATGTGTCCCTTCAGCTACCCGTTACCAGGTGATCGAGATGTCAAGAGTCTCGCTGCGGACCTGCGCCATTGCAGCAGTAGCAGCGGTGTTGCTTGCGGCGTGCGGCAGTGGGCCGTCTTCTACCCAGCCCTCGGCAGCCCCGACGAGGTTGACCGTCTTTGCCGCTGCGTCCCTCACAAGGTCCTACGAGCAGATCGGCGAGCAATTTGAGCGCAAGTATCCCCGGGTCGACGTGCAGTTTTCCTTTGAAGGGTCCCAGAACCTGGTCGCCCAGATGGCCCAGGGGGCCCCGGCTGATGTCCTGGCCACCGCTGATCAAAGGAGCATGAACAAAGCGGTTGAGCAGAACTTAGTGAATGTCCCACGTCAGTTCGCCAGCAACGTGCTCACCCTTGTTACCCCTGCACATAATCCGGCGAGGGTGACCGGATTGAACTCTTCGCTGCGTGGCGCCAAGCTTGTCATATGCGCCCCAGAGGTGCCCTGCGGCAACGCGACGAGGAAACTCGCCAACAAGCTGGGCGTCACGTTGAAGCCGGTGAGCGAGGAACAGAAGGTCACTGATGTTCGGGGCAAAGTTGAGTCTGGGGAAGCCGATGTGGGGATCGTCTATCGCACGGACGCGCTCGCGGCTGGCAACAAAGTGGACGTGATACCGATCGGTCGAGCCAATGAGGTCGTCAATCATTACCCGATAGCGACCGCGGTCGGCGCCACCCACCAGGGCCTGGCTAAAAGGTTCGTCGAGTACGTGATGTCGGCTGATGCCCAGAAGATCCTCTCGGATGATGGGTTTTCCGGGCCGTGATAGGTGTGAAGCGACAGCCCGGTACCGGTTCCAATCGCCCTGCGAAGCGGACATGGGCGGTTACCGGGGAGACATCGCGGTGCGATGAACGAGTGTAGTGGTGCTGTGCATGGGACCATCAGTGTGAAAACCCGGCGCCGACTGTTCGATCCAGCCCCAATGCCGATGTGGATCGTTATCCTCGCCGTGGTGGGCATTTGCGTGCTCGTCCTGCCTTTGGTGGGGATGGGTAATGAAGTGCCTTGGGCTCGGATTCCGGCAATCATGGCCTCACCGGAGGCTCAGGATGCGCTGTGGTTGAGCGTGCGCACCTGTGTGATTGCCACGGTCATCGACGTGTTTCTGGGAGTACCTATTGCCCTGTTACTGGCCCGTGACTGGAACGGTGTAGCAGCGGTACGAGTACTTGTGCTGTTGCCGCTGTCGCTACCGCCGGTGGTCGCCGGTTTGGCCTTATTGGCGACATTTGGTAGACGCGGCATGATAGGGGCGTCGTTACACGCTGCAGGCATCTCCATCGCGTTCTCCACGGCGGCCGTCGTCATGGCACAGGTCTACGTCTCGTTACCCTTCCTTGTCACCGCACTTGAGTCGTCTATCCGAACCCGGTCGTGGAAGTTAGAGCAGACAGCCGCAGCCTTGGGAGCGGGGCCGTGGCGGGTACTCAGGACTATCACTATGCCCACTGTGGCCTCGGCTCTGGGACGTGGGACGGCGCTGGCTGCGGCTCGATGTTTGGGCGAGTTTGGGGCGACGATCACTTTCGCGGGATCGCTGCAGAGCGTCACCCGGACAATGCCGCTTCAAGTGTATTTGGCTCGTGAGACCGATTCGGATACTGCCATGGCGTTAGGGCTCGTCTTGGTGGTAGTCGGAGCGATAGTTGCGGGGCTCACCCAGTGGCAACCGAGTCAGCGATCGTGGCGACGAAACGAGCCACCGCTTGTGGAGGAAGGCCTGACGGGACAAGGAAATTATGAGCTGGCTGGCACTAGGGGGACTCCGTATGAGCAGCATGTCTGCGAGCAGAGTGATCCTGGGAAGGACCTGCCTGAACAATCGTCGATCACTACTAACTTGGGTACGAGTGCGGTGACTGTCTGGTCTCCCCAGGCTCATGACGATTCAGTGTCTCGAGTCAGGGGTGCGTCGGCCGGACATGAGCCGATCGGTTCAGCCGCAGCCGCGATCCACGTCGACGGGCAGGTGAGCGCTCGTTCATGGGACGTGAGGCTGGATGTCGAGCCCGGCGAGGTTGTCGCCGTCATGGGGCCTAACGGGGCGGGGAAGTCGACCCTTGCGAGTGTCGTGACTGGACTGCTTGCCTTGGATCGTGGTCGGGTGTGCATCGGCCGGCAGCTTGTTGACGCCGGGGATGGTCGCATCGTACTGCCTGGACGCCGCGGAGTTGGTTTGCTCACCCAGGACGCGCTCATCTTCGAGCACATGTCGGTGCTCGACAACGTCGCCTACGGTCCACGCTGTCATGGCTTAAGTCGAGCACAGGCGCAGAAGGTGGCCTATGCCCAACTCGCTGCGGTGGGATGCGCTCACCTTGCTGCACGTCGCGGTGGAGAACTCTCAGGTGGCCAGGCGGCGCTAGTAGGTCTGGCTCGGGCATTCGCCGTAGAACCGGCCGTTCTGGTACTCGACGAGCCCACTGCCGCACTTGACATTGACGCTCAGATACGAGTGCGCGACTTGCTGAAGTCTCAGTTGGATCGCACCAATATGACGGCTCTGATCATCACCCATGATGTCGCCGACACGATGACGGTGGCCGGACGATTGGTTGTTCTGGAGCACGGCCGGATCATCGAGGATGGCGTTGTGTCCCAGCTACTTGAGAACCCGAAAAAGGCTTTTACGGCTCAGCTCGCTGCGTTAGTGAAGTTCGGGGTCAGGACTAACTCACAGGGCGCGGAGTCTTCCTCGTGATGGAGCGTGACGTGCACGGAGTTACCCCCGGTGCGCTCGATCACCCGGTACAGCATGCCTTGCTGGATTGCCATGGCAACTGGATCGGTGTCATTGGGATCGACGAATGGACAAGCTCGAAGTATCAAAGCGGTTGGATTCGTCGGATGGGGCTCGGCGGAGAAACCGAAAGCCGTGAGGAACACGCGGATTTTCGTCATATGATCGGCCAGGCTGAATTTGTCACTGGGGGAGTGCTCCGTGTGATCCGGGACGTTGGCCATCGCTAAAGCGTCGTCGCCCAGGTGCTCTCCCAGGCTTCTCGCGGCGGCGACGGGATCGTCGCTGGTGTCGCGAATCCACCGGATTGTCGACCGGCTCAGGTGCCGTAACAGATCGGCCGGTGAATTTGGTCCGGACAAGGTCCGGCTCGTGTATCCCCAGTATGGACGGCCCCGGCCTGCTGCTGGGAGTTTCTCGCGTTCCACCAACCCCAAGGACACCAGTACGTTGAGGGGCTCCCGAATCGTGTTGACGTGTAACTTGGATTCTCTGGCTAAGTCGGTAATCGTCACTGGTCCCGCGTGGAGCGATACTTTTTTGAGGACTGACTGCTGGGCAGGGGTGAGCGATGCAATGGTGGTGAGAATTTCGCCTATTCCTTGCCCGCTCATATCACCATCCGTAGTGTCGCGATGAAGATCCCAGATGGCCGTTCTTGGACCTGTATATGACGTATGGCCTTGTCGGGTAGCTTACTGGTGCAGAAACGACGTGCACCAGCCGAGTGAATGGCCATACGCTGAACAGGACCATCCCAGCCATAACATGTAGCTTATAATCTAATGGTACCGTGGCCATTAGTTCTGGTCGAGGCTGAAACAGCGCGATGGAGCGGAACCATGGACCGATAGTATCGCGGTAATTGTAGCCGCCGACAATCATCTGCTGGTGTACGGTGGCCCAGCACCCCAGCGTGACTGTCAGAGTGAGCAGCACATAGGTGACGATGTCCATGGTGGTTGTCGTGAGGCGCACCGACTTTGTCATGAACCTGCGGTACAACAGCCCGAGGAGTCCGACGAGGGCCGCCAGCCCGGCTGCACTCCCCAGAACGGTCGCCATGACGTGATACGTGTCCTCGGTGATTCCGATGGTGGAAGTCCATGACTGGGGGATGACAAGTCCCAAGACGTGTCCCAGAAAGACGAAGAGGATCCCGAAGTGGAACAGTGGTGACGACCAGCGCAGGATGGACGGCTCGTTCCACTGGCTTGATCGGCTCGTCCATCCGAACTGATCAGTGCGGTACCGCCAGATCATCCCTCCGATGAGGAGGATGATCGACAGATAAGGCAGTACCAGCCATACCAATAGATTTGTGTTCACAACTGCCTCCCGAGGGTTGATACGGGATCCGTGGCGGCGAGACCTACCATCTCAACGGGCGGCCCCTGGCTGATGAGTTTCTGATAGCGGGCGAGGGTCTTCTTATCTAGAGGTGACAGGATGAGACACAAACCCTCTAGAAGGTGTGCGTAGGGACTAGACGCCGTGACCAGTGCTGATCTAATAACTTCCAACGCCTCTCGATTGGCGCGCAACAACGTGTCGCCCTCGCTGGCGCGTGCCGAGAACTCCAATACGACGGGCAGATAATCGGGCAACTCGTTGGCATGGTCCAACTCGAACCCGGCACTGCGCATGACTTCCCGGAATCCCAGGATTGCAGCCCCCCGTTCTCTGGTGTCGCCGGCTGAGTAATAGCTGAGGTACAGCGCACAACGTCGATGCTGGTCGAAGGTCTCGACGTAGTGCTCCTGTAGGGCACGCAGCCCCCAGCTCTCTGCCACACCGCAGAAGGCGGTAATTTCATCGGCTACCACGGCGGGCATGAGGTCGCGATCGTGGCGCACCGCCGTAATGATTTGGGTGAGTTGCTCGTCCGGGTAATCCAGTAGCAGACTCGTCGCCATGTGAACCACGCGGCGCTGGGCAAGAGAGGCATCCACGTGGGTCGACACTGGTATGCGTGGTGCGCCTAAGAAGACACCCACCTCAGATCACCTCCAGCGGCAAGGTGGGTGTGCCCTCTGGGGCGCTGACCGGGGAGGAGATGCTGTGGAAGGCTTCGAGGCTTCCACTCACGGGGCAGCGACCCAGGTCGGCGATTCCGTCGGGTAGGCCGCTGCAGGTGGTGGGAATGACGTAGCGGTCGTCGTACTTGGCGATGGACAGCAGTCGGTACATACTCTGTATGTCCTCGCCGGTCATGTCCACTGCCTCGGGGATCGTTTCGTCTGCTTCATTCCCCAAAAAGATGTCTCGCATGTAGGAGCGCATTGCAGCCAGACGACGAAGTGAGAGCTCAACTGGAGCCGTGGCTCCAGCAGTGAATAGGCCGGCGAGATACTCAAGCGGAATGCGCATCTGGGAAATCGCGGCCAACAGCACTCTGTGATCTTCCCCGTCGTTGCCCGAAGCGCTGACAGCGTCGACGACTGGTGACAGAGGTGGTACGTACCAGACCATCGGCAGTGTTCGGTACTCAGGGTGCAGGGGTAGGGCAATCTGATAGCGGCTGATGAGCTGCCATACCGGTGACGCCTGGGCTGCTTTGATCCAAGAGTGTGGGACGCCGTTGGCCTTGGCTTGTGTGATGATTTCGGGGTCGTTGGGGTTGAGGAGGATGTCTCTCTGGGCGGCGTACAGGGTACGTGGGTCGGGCTGAGATGCGGCCCAGGTGACGTGGTCGGCGTCGTAGAGGAGCACCCCCAGGTAGCGCAGTCGTCCAACGCAAGTTTCCGAGCACACTGTTGGCTGTCCGACTTCCAGCCGTGGATAGCACAGTGTGCATTTCTCGGCTTTGCCGCTGTGATGGTTGAAGAACACCTTCTTATACGGGCAGCCGGACACACACATGCGCCAGCCGCGACAATGGTCCTGGTCGACAAGGACGATTCCATCCTCGGCACGCTTGTAGATCGCCCCAGATGGGCAGGCAGAAACACATGTCGGGTTGAGGCAGTGTTCGCAGATGCGCGGCAGATAGAACATGAATGAATCCTCAATGGACTTGCGTACCGTGAGGTTCATTTGGTGTAGGACTGGGTCCTGATCGAGGGTTTCCATGGAGCCACCAAGATCGTCATCCCAGTTGGGGCCCCAGTCGATGGTGTCCTTGTGCTCACCCGTGAGGGCTGATTTTGCTCGGGCAGTGGGAATGTGCTGAGTCGATGGGGACGCCAGTAGTTGGTCGTATTCGTAAGTCCACGGCTCGTAGTAGTCCTTCTTGGCGGGCAGGTTCGGATTGGCGAAAATCTTGCCTAAGGTGGCCAAACGCCCTCCCTGATAGGGGACCAGTTTCCCGGAACGGGTGCGCTTCCAGCCTCCCCTCCAGCGTTCCTGATCTTCCCAGCCGCGCGGGTAGCCAACGCCGGGCCGAGTCTCGACGTTGTTAAACCACATGTATTCCGTGCCCTCACGGTTTGTCCAGGCCTGTTTGCATGTCACTGAGCAGGTGTGGCAGCCGATGCACTTGTCAAGGTTCATCACCATCGCGATCTGTGCCATGACTTTCATCAGAACGTCACCTCCTGGCCGCGACGCCTAATGAGCGTCACTTCGTCACGTTGGTTGCCGGTGGGGCCGTAGTAGTTGAAGGCGTAACTGAGCTGGGCGTATCCGCCGATGAAATGGCTGGGTTTCAGCAAGATACGAGTCAGGGAATTGTGGGTGCCGCCACGCTTTCCTGAACGTTCGGTCAGCGGGGTGTTCACAGTGCGTTCCTGGCCGTGGTACATGAACACCGTCCCTTCCGGGATCCGATGACTGACGATGGCCCGGGCGTCAACCGTGCCGTTGCGGTTGTACGCCTCCACCCAGTCGTTGTCGGACACCCCGATCTTCGCGGCGTCGGCGGGAGACATCCAGATCGTCTGGCCTCCTCGGGCCAGCGTGAGCATGTGCAAGTTGTCGTAGTACTGCGAGTGGATGCCCCACTTGTTGTGTGGGGTCATGTACCGCACCGATACGACTGCCGCGCCATCGGCATCAGTGCCTGTGTATCCGGCAGGTGGCTCATCGTAGATATGTGCGACGTCGAGTGGAGGGCGGAAGATTGGAAGGCTCTCACCCATGTCACGCATCCAGTCGTGATCCAAGTAATAGTGCATTCGTCCGGTGAGGGTATGCCACGGCTTGTGCCGCTCCATGTTAATGACGAAGGCTGAGTAGCGACGCCCCCCATGCTCCGAACCCGACCACTCGGGTGAGGTGATGACGGGTTGAGGCTGAATGACCGTGTCGGTGAATGTCACTCTGCGATCCTGTGACCCCACCGATAGGTCGGTCAGCTTCGTACCTGTGCGGGCTTCTAATTGTTCAAATCCGGCAGTGGCTAGGCGGCCGTTGGTGGTACCCGAGGTGGCCAAAATTGTGTCGCAAGCTTTGATCGCGGTGTCGAGGAGCGGGCGCCCTGCACCAGGGCCAGAAGTGGCGACGCCGTGGCGTTGTGCTAGGTCGGCGACTTCCGGATCAGGATGGAACGGCACCCCCTTAGTCACCATGCCGAGGCTTTCGGTGAGTGGACCGAGGGTGTCGAACTTCGCGCCGATTTGGGTGTAATCACGCTCCACGGTGACAAGCTTTGGCATCGTCACTCCGGGTATCCAGGCTTCTTGCTCACGGCTGACGGAACCGGCGGGCGTCGTCATTTCGTCGGGGGTGTCGTGCATCAACGGTGCGGCGACGATGTCGGTGCGGGTCCCCAGATGTTTTACGGCCATCTGGGAGACGGAATATGCCAAGGTCCGGAACACCTCAAAGTCGGTACGTGCCTCCCATGGTGGATCCACAGCCGGGTTGAAGGAATGAACGTAGGGATGCATGTCGGTGCTCGACAAGTCGTGTTTTTCATACCATGTCGCGGCTGGCAGGACGACGTCCGAATGCAGTGTGGTGGACGTGTTGCGGAAATCCGCGGTCCACATGAGGTCGAGTTTGCCGGGAGGGGTGTCGTCGCGCCAACGGATGTCGGTAGGACGCTTGCCCTCAGTTAGCTCGGTGGCGTTGACGTCATTCTCGCAGCCAAGCATGTGCTTCATGAAGAACTCGGTGCCTTTGGCACTGGAGCCCAGCAGGTTGGTGCGCCAGTTGGCCAGCAGTCGTGGATAGTTTTGGGTGGCGTCGGGGTCTTCGCAGGCGAAGCCCAAGGAACCGTCAGTCAGTTTCTGGGCGATGTACTCGGCTGGTTCCATCCCGGCAGCGGCGGCCTCGTCGGCAAGATCTAGCGGGTTGCGGGTGAAGGTCGGGTAGCTCGGCGTCCATCCGCGGCGGGCCGAGTACACCATGCAGTCTGCAGTGGTTCGGCCGGCGAACGAGCCGCTGCCCAGGGGGGAAGCTATGCTCTCGGCACGGGCACCGTCATAACGCCACTGGTCGGTGGTGAGGTAGTACCAGGCAGTAGCGATCATTTGACGTGCCGGACGTGCCCAGTCCAGCGCGAACGAGTAGTTGGCCCAGCCAGTGAACGGGCGCACCTTCTCCTGGCCGACATAGTGGGCCCATCCGCCACCGTTGACGCCCTGGGTAGCACACATGTTCGTCAATGCCAGGAATGTCCGGTAGATCTCGTCGGCATGGTAGAAGTGGTTGACCCCTGCTCCCATAACGATCATGGACCGTCCACCGGTCTCCAGCGAGTTCAGCGCGAACGCGCGACCGATGCGTTCGGCTGCAGCTGCTGGCACGCCGGTGAGCTCGGCCTGCCAGGCGGGAGTGCCCGGCACCGTGGGATCGTCGTAACCGCTAGGCCATTGGCCGGGCAGACCTTCACGGCTAACGGCGTATTGGGCAAGCAGGAGGTCGTAGACTGTGGTGACTAGCCGGTCACCGATGCGACGGGCTGGTACTCCGCGGTGCACGATGCCGGCACCTAGGCTCGTCTGGTCCGGGCTGGAGGGCAGGTCGAAGCGGGGCAGGACGATCTCTACGGCTTCCCAGGAATTGACGTCCATCATGCTCATGACGGGGTTGACGCCATCGAGATCAAGATTCCAGTGTCCGACGCCCGACTCGGAGAATCGATCGGCCAAGGTTCCACCGGGATCCTTAAGCGACCCGTCAGCCTCCATCACCAGGGGACGGAACTCGGGGTGATCCGGGCGCGTCTGGAGATTGACCTTGTCGGCGGTGAGAAACTTTCCGGGTACATATGCCGCGCCGTCGGCCTGTGGGCGGTCGAAACGGTCTAGTTCGACGAGGAAGGGAGAGTCGGTGTAGCGACGCATGTAGTCAAGGAACATTGGTTCGCGACGTGTGACATGGAATTCCGAGAGGATGACATGACCCATGGCCATGGCAAGAGCTCCGTCGGTTCCCGAAGCGACGCGCAGCCATTCGTCGGCGAACTTCGTGTTGTCGGCATAATCCGGGCTCACGACGACGACCTTCTGGCCGTGGTAGCGCGCCTCGGTCATGAAGTGCGCGTCTGGGGTACGTGTCACGGGGACGTTGGATCCCCACATGATGAGGTATTGGGAGTTGAACCAGTCACCGGCCTCTGGCACGTCGGTTTGGTCGCCGAATACCTGAGGGCTGGCTGGGGGAAGATCGGCATACCAGTCGTAGAAGCTCAACATAGTGCCACCGAGTAGTTCAGTGAACCGGGAGCCGGCTCCGTAGGACACCATTGACATGGCCGGGATGACAGAGAACCCGGCGATGCGGTCGGGACCGTAGGCCTTGATGGTGTGCACGTAGGCTGCCGCGATGATCTGGGTGGCTTCCTCCCATGAGACACGCACCATGCCTCCGTGCCCGCGGGCGCACTTGTATGCCTGGGAGAGCTCTGGGTCGTTGGTGATGGATGCCCAAGCGTCCACTGGATCGCCGAATTCGGCGAGTTTGTCTCGCCACGCGTCAAGCAGGACTGAGCGCACATAGGGGTGACGTATTCGTGTGGGGGAGTACTCGTACCAGCTGAATGACGCGCCACGCGGGCATCCTCGCGGCTCGTAGTCGGGCATGTCCGGGCCGGTGGAGGGGTAGTCAGTCTGCTGGGACTCCCAGGTGATGATCCCTTCCTTGACGTAGATCTTCCATGAGCACGAGCCGGTGCAGTTCACTCCGTGGGTGGAGCGCACGACCTTGTCATGGGACCAACACTTGCGGTAGAAGACGTCGGCGTCGCGTCCGCCCTCCAGAAATAGCTGGCGTGTGTCGGGCGACGTCGTACCGCGGCGTAGCCACGTCCCCATTTTCAGCAGGGCTGAGCCGCTGGGGGACTCGGCGTCAGATGTTTCGTCGTACTCCGTCATCGGGTCTCCTTTGTAAAAACCGAACCAGGTGGAGTGTGTCGAAACTGGGGTCGCTGGTCAGCCAGGGCATGGAGCACCTGGGCGGGCATAACGGATCCAGCAGATGATCGAGCACACAATGCAGAAGACGGTGCAGATCCAGAACCAGGCAACGGCTGACATCGATGACAGGGCGACACCGACGACGAATGGGCCGAAACAGCCGATGGCGGCGGTGAACCCGATGGCTCCACCGGCTTGTCTGGCAGGCATGATCATGGGCATCTGCTTGAACGTCCCGGCGTTGCCGATACCGGAGAAGAAGAACATGGTGAGCATTCCCCACAGGAAGTAGCCGAACTGGCTTGGACTTGTGGGGTTGAGGAAGAAGACGCAGAACCCGAACGTCAGTGCCATCCCGATTCCTGAGACAAGGGTCCAGATCGCCCCACCGAATCGGTCGCAGAGCGGCCCCCAGACGACACGCACCAACGAGCCGATCAGTGGGCCGAGGAAGGCGTAGGAGGCGCCGGCGGGCAAGTTAGAAAATCCGTGGGCCAAGTTGCTCGAGTTGCCATACGTATTCTCGATGAGTAGCCCGAACTGGGCGCTGAAGCCGCTGAACAGGCCGAACGTCATGACGTACATGAGCGTCATGATCCAAGTGTCGGGGTTGGTGAAGATGTCGATCTGCCGACGGAAGTTCGCCTTTACCGGAACGTCTTTGAGCATGGTAAATGCCAAAATCGTGGCCAGGATGGTCCACGGGACGAAGACGATGGCGATATTGTGCACCCACAAGGGGCTCCCGGCGGTGTGCTGCGGGGCGATCCACGTGAGGCCGAGGAGCCCGAAGCCCATGAGCCATGGGCCGAGCAACTGAACGATGGACATCCCCAGGTTGCCGATGCCAGCCTGTACTCCCAAAGCGGTGCCCTGCTTGCTTTTAGGGAAGAAGTAGCCCGTTGATGGCATGTAACCGGAGAAAGAACCGCCCCCAACGCCGCATAGGAAGGCGAGGAGGAGAAGGGTGCCGTACCCGGTCGACGTGTTCTGGACGGCGAAAAACCAGCCCAGCATAGGGATGAGGTAGAGCAGGGAGCTGTATCCCACGAGCCTGCGAGTGCCGATCACCGGCGGTAGGAACATGTAGACCAGGCGGATGAATCCTCCCGAGAGCCCTGGCATGGCGGTGAGCCAGTACAGCTGTGACTTCGTCAGGTGGAATCCGATGGCGTTGAGTTTGGGTGCGATCGCACTCACCAAGAACCATACGCAAAATGCGATGATCATGGAGAACGTCGAAATGGTCAAAGTTCGCCATGCGATACCGGAATCCCAGTTTTCCTCGGGATCCCAGTTCTCGATGAGATGGTGGGAAGGGCTTGTGCTCACAATGTCTCCGCGTGGGATCGTGCAATTAACACGGATATTATCAGAAAAAATCATCGGCGTGAAGGCCGCCCCGCCCTGTGCCCCAACGCCGGCGTGGCGACATCGCGTGGTTTGCTGTTTCTGGCGGGGCGTATCGTCGGCACGCTTCGAAGATGTGTTGGATGGTCATATTGGTCGGAAACTTTGGTGAAGTCTGTGGCGGGTGGCTTGTTACGGATCGGTATGCGGCATGATCATGACATGACCAATCGTCGTTTGGACGCTGTCATCCTCGCTGGTGGATGTGCTCATCGATTGGGTGGGGTGGCGAAGGCGAATCTGCGTGTGGGGACACGTCGTCTACTTGATGTCGTGTTGGACGCGGTGGATGGTGCCCGCGAAGGGCTGGAAGGTAGCAACGTGGTCGTTGCTCGCGAATCAGTGGAGGTGCCATGGTCAGTGATACGTACAATGGAGGACCCGCCTGGGTCTGGGCCGTTGGCTGGAATCAGAGCCGGGCTGCAGGCTTTGCCTCCCGCTCAACCGGATGATTTGGTGCTCGTTTGCGCGGTGGACTCTCCGGGGATTGGCAGGTCAATTCGTCAGTTGCGCGAAGCGCTAGAGGATGATCCGTTGAACCATTTCGCTGGGGCCGTCACATTTGGGGGAGTACCGAAGCCTCATCGTCAGCTCCTGCAAGGGTTGTATCGGCGAGTACCCTTAGAAGCCTCGATTGCCGCTGCTGACACGGTCGTGAACCGCTCGGTACACAGCGTGCTCGGTGGCTTATGCTTGCTCGACCTTCCAGTGGAGCCAGAGGCTTGTCGTGATCTTGACACTCCGGGCGATGTGGAGTGGTGGTTGCGTCACATCGGCGATTGATTCTCCGAAGCGTACGTGTTTTTCGGAAACCCTGCGCCCATGATGAGACATCCTCTCCACGCAGTTACCGTGGTCATTACTATGACAGCGAGACACTCCGTGTCGCAGGAGCACAGAGTTAGTCGAGGCGCTGCTTTAATAAAGCGCGTTGAGGAGCATGTGTGGTCCCGCATCGCTCGGTTTCCGTAAGTCTTGCGAGGGGGCGGACTCCTGCCCCTCTAGAGGCGCACTCTTAGTGGCTTATGCCGAGCACGGGTCGGCGAGAGCGCTGATCGGATCTCGATAAGATCGATTGTGTGGATGAGATCAGGGCACGCGTCATCACTGTCTCAGATCGTTGTGCCGCTGGCGCGGCCCTGGACCGGTCTGGGCCCTTGGCTGCTTCATTGCTTGCTGAGCTGGGATGCAGCTGGCTCAAGGTCGATCCGGTGACTGTCGTACCTGACGGGATCGACTCGGTGGGCGGCGCTTTGAGGGATGCACTAGAGAATGGATGCCGGCTTGTCGTCACTACCGGTGGAACGGGGATCTCGCCGCGTGACCTTACCCCGGAAGCCACCGAGCCGTTGTTAGTGGCCCGTCTAGATGGGCTGGCCGAGCAGGTCCGAGCCCTCGGTGCGCATGGCTCCGCCCTGGCAGGACTATCGCGTGGTCTCGTAGGTGTGACCTCACGGGGTGACCAAGCGGCTCTCATCATCAATGCGCCCGGCTCCACTGGCGGAGTGCGCGACACCCTCACTGTGATCGGGCCGATGCTCGAACACATCTTCAGGCAGCTTGCCGGAGGAGGTCACTGACGTTCATGACTAGCGAGTTAGCACACACTGCATTTACTGAGTGCGGCGGACCGCACGTGCAGGCGTCCCTTCGGTTCGCTGGATCGTAGGGTGTTTTTAAACGTGGGTGTTGTGACGACCAACAGGTGGTCAGCAGCCTATGACAACCCTGAGAAGCGAGGAGGTAGCCATGTCGCATCATGACGACAACCCTGAGAAGATGGCCCGGATGCGTGATTGGTTGGAGATCGCCGCAAGAGAGGTGGACGTCGATCCATCCGTTCTGACCGATGTTGAGCAGCCTTTGCTTGACATGGTCTCAGTTATCTCGCACGGACCGTCCCGTCCGGGAGCCCCGCTGACGGCATTCCTGGTCGGTATTGCCACGGCACAGGGTGGCGATACCCTGCAGTTGGTAAAGAAATTGATGCAGGCCGCCGAGCAGCGGGGCCAAACACGGGACTAAACCTTCATGGGGAAGCGGAGCTGCTTGCAATCATTTGTAGCAGTGGCCTTAGTTGATTGGCGTTCATATGCCGATTCGCACCAGACTCCAGTAGTGCAGCGCTCGTCCGACGATCTCGCCCGCGAAAGTAATAATCAGCGTGGTGATAAGTAACCAGCCAAGGCTATGAGGGTGCTCGCGCGGTGTGTGTAAAGCTCCGCGGTAGACGAAACTTCCGAGCATGAGCGCGATGGCACCAAGCAGAATGAGTCGGGTAGCGTAGATACCTCCGGAGAACGTGTTACTGGCCTGGTGGGCGACAGGCCCGCCGGAGGCCAGCTGGGATGTGTAGAGCGGATAACCCACCATGAGGGCAACCGAGACCACGGCGGCGCCGATGGAGCACCATTTGGTTACCGTCAACGACAGGTCCCATTCCTGATCATCGGTTGGAGCGTTGATGGCACGGATCTCCTCGGTGACGTGCCGGGACCACCAGCCCGTGGTTTTCGGATGCTTTTCCCTGGCTGAGGGGACAGCTGTTTCGTGACGATGACGCACCATCGCGGTGATCATGAGTGCACAGGCCACTGAGAGAGTTCCCAAGATGATGGTCGTCGCTGTAAAGGAGAAAGGCACCCACCAGCTGTGCCAAGCCGGGACCGTCACCAAGGAGTAATAGATCATCGACTCGCACACCAACAGTCCGATGCCAACGATAGCGGTGACAACCGCGAGAACCCGCTGAATAGCGAAAGCAGGTCGCTTAAACCAACTCAGCATGGCAAAGACAAAGCCAAGTAGGGCGAAGCCGGAGCCAAACATGATTTCACGCGATAGCCAGGAAGTCTGCGGGTGACGCAAGACGTTGAGGGTATGAGCCGGGTAACCCATATGAAACATGGAGACGAAGAGGCCGAATACCATGGCCGGGCCGATGGCATAGAGCACTGGGCGACTGGTCCGTTCCACGACGCTGTTTTCGCGTCCCCTGATGGCTGCCCCCACGTGGGCGGTCCCAAGGACCAAAAAGGCACCAACGCACATCTGTGTGACGACGGTGAACAGGATCATCGGAACGTCGTGGGTGTTCATCAGATCTCCTTGGTATTAGCGATCTCGCCGGTGCCCTCGTCCCACCTCTGGGCGTCACGATGCGCAGTGATCACTAGGTGCGGTTTGGTTACCGAAGGATCAGGCAGTGGAGCGATGGCGTCCTCATTGCCGTATGTGCTGCGCAGCTCATCGATAGGTCCCCAATCCAGAGCTCGCGACGGGCAAGCGGCTACACAGGCTGGCTCTTTACCCTTACTGCGATAGTCGTAGCACAGATCGCATTTGCTCATTCGGCCAGTGTCCTTGCGGTACTGCGGTGCGCTATACGGGCACGCCCACTCACAGTATCGACATCCCACGCACTTGTCTTGGTCGACGTAGACGGTGCCGTCATCGCGGCGGGACATTGCCGTGGTAGGGCAGACTTTCATGCAGATCGGGTCCTCGCAGTGGTTGCATGAGACTGACGTGTAGTAGGTGAAGACTGAGGGGTTGAAAGTGTCCCCCGAGATCTGCCAAGTTCCTCCGCTGTACTCGACGACTCGGCGCCACCGCACCCCCGTGGGCAGGTCGTGTTTGTCGATGCAGGCGATTTGGCAGGCTTTGCACCCGGTGCACAGTGTCTGGTCAAAGAAGAAGCCGTACTTGGCTCCTTTTGCCGTATAGTTCTTCTCTCCCATCCTCTGACTCCTTAGATTTTCCGGATGTTCATCAGGTCGGTGTAAACCCGATTTGCGATTTTGCCTATGGTTGCCGATGCTAGTTCGTCATATGCTGATGTATTCTTCTGCCTCAATGTTGGCGCGTTTATGCGCGGTTGACTGGTTTCCCGTGGGGGCGGGGTATTCATGCTTTCTCCACATTGGCGATCGTTGTGTGCACCGCATTACCCTTCGCTAGCGGCGAGGGGTGCAGCGAGGTGAGAGTATTCATGGCTCCATTGATGTCGACCGGTTGCTTGGGATTGGCCTTGCTTGGCGGGGCGACCTTTGTGTTGCTCAAGGGGCGGTACCAAGCGCCCTGCGGCACTGAGAGAACGCCGGGTGCAATACGATCGGTGACACGGGCCGGTAGCCGGATGGTACCGCGATCGTTGTAAACAAAGACTTGATCGCCATTGGTGATACCTTTAGCTCGGGCATCTCGAGTGTTGATCCAGACAGTCTGGGGATGAGCGTCCAGTAGCCAGTCAACATTGCCATAGCTGGAGTGGGTTCGTCCTTTGAAATGGTGTCCTATCACCTGGAACGGATATTTCTTGGAGGCTTTGGCCTCCTCGGGGCCTTCCCAGGTGACGACGTATTCCGGCAGTGCAGTGAGTTTGTCACCAGCCAGCTTCTTGCGGAAGGTGCCGAACGTCCACGCTTCGGACATCGCAGCTAGCCGCTCAGAATAAATCTCGATCTTGCCTGAGGGGGTCTCTAGTGGATTGGCAACCGGGTCTTTACGGAATTCATCAAGTTCTACATAGGGGCCCATGTCTTTGCGGAAGATACCTATTTTCTTCCACTCGCGGTAGGTGGGCAGGCCGGGGTCTTTCTTTCGAGTCTCTTCGATCGTGCGTTCCAGCCATTGGCTACGGGTCAATCCGCCGGTAAATTCCTTCTCGGTGCCTAGGCGCTTGGCTAGTCCGGCGCAGATGTCGAAGATGTTGCGGCACTCGTACAAAGGCTTGATTGCCTGAGATGAAACGATTCCATAGGCCATCGGCCCCCCGTTCTCGCCTGGATGGATGTCTTCTTCCTCGGCGGTGGAGGTGCCAGGCAGGACGTAGTCGGCGTAGCGGGCCGAGGTCGTGTACTGGATGTCACAAACGACGATGAGCTCGCATTTGGAATCGTCACGCAGGATCTCCACTGAGCGGTTGTTGTTGCCGGTCTGTCCCACTAGCGAGTTGCCCGCGTACTGCCACACCATCTTGATGGGGGCGCTGAGCTTGACATTCGTCGGCTTGCCGTGCTCGTCGATGGGAACCTTGTTGGCACGTACTCCGGGGGCTGGCTTTTCACACACCCCAGAGTTGAAGGTGTCCATCTGCTCACCATGGTCGATGGCGTCCAGCCAAGAGAACACTGGGATGATCTTGTTGGATTTGGTATTGGTGATCTCAGTGTTGAAGGGCAAGGTGAACTGGAAGGCTTGGGCGCCTTCGCGAGCACCGGTTCCGCCGCCGGGGATGCCAATGTTGCCGGTGACGGCTGCGAGCAGGAAGATCGCCCGAGCACTATTTTCTCCGTTGGCATGACGTTGGGGCCCCCAGCCTTGGGTGATGGCGCAGGGATTGGCTGCTGCGATCTCACGTGCTAAGCGGCGGATCCGCTCTGCCGGGACTCCGGTGATGTGGGAGGCCCATTGGGCGTTCTTGATGGTATGGTCGGGTCCCTTCCCCTCCAGATAGGCTCGGTAAGATGAACCGGCTGATGTTCCTTCGGGTAGATGTTTGTCATCGAAACCGACGCAGTAGCGATCAAGGAAAGCTTGGTTGTGCAGGTCCTCGGTGATCATGGTATGGATGAGACCTGCGACCAAGGCGGCATCGGTGCCGGGCCGAATCGGAATCCATTCGTCAGCCATAGTAATGGCCGTTTCAGAGTAGCGCGGGTCGATGACTATCGTGCGTACACCCGAGGCCTTGCGTGTCTGCTGGGAAACGAACACTTGGCCGCCGCCTGACATGCGTGTTTCCGCAGGGTTGTTGCCAAACATGACCTGAAGTTTGGAGTTTTTCACGTCATCAAATGAGTTGCTTCCGACCCATGATCCGTAGAAATACGGGTAGGCCTGAGTTATCTCGGTGGTCGAGTAGTCACTGTAATGGTCGAGGTAACCTCCCCACGTGTTCATGAGCCGGGCGAAGGCGCTCTGATCCGGCGGCCATGACTTGGCCATCACTGAGCCTAAAGTGCCAGTGCCGTAGTTAATGTAAAAGGCTTCGTTGCCGTACCTGGCTTTGATCTTTTTCATTTTTTCGGCGATCTCGTCGAGGGCTTGATCCCAACTGATCGTTACCCATTGTTCATCTCCCCGCTTGGTGCCGGGCTTGCGTTTCATTGGCTTCTTTAATCGGTCGGGATTGTAAATGCGGTGGCGAATCGAACGTCCTCGCACGCAGGCACGTACTTGTTGGGAGCCCACTTTGTTGTTTGCGGTATCGTCGGGTAGCACGCGTACGATGGTGCCGTCCTTGACTTCCAGGCGCAGCGGACAGCGTGAGCCGCAATTGACGGTGCAAGCAGACCACACGAAGGTCGAAGCGTCGTTGGTTGGCTTGTTGGCTAGTGCATCTTTCGTCTCGTGTAATACTGGGGCGAGGGCGGCAGTCCCGCCGACCACGGCGGACCATTTCATGAATTCACGGCGACTTGCCTTGGTCTTTAGCCCAGGTATATTCGTCGAATAGGATTCCACGTTGAGACCTCCCGACATACGATACGTCATTCACAACTTACCGTATCGTGTGAAAAGTCGTAGCGATTTTCAGCCTATGCTTATTGCAGCTTACGGGACACTGTGCACTGGCGCTGAGACCCCTCACCGACCGGTAGTCCTAAACCCTGTAGAGGGTCCTCTCCCATGATGTGCATGCCAAGGTCGACGTGACGTGGGCGGTGTATTAATAGATCGTCGCTACTGACCGCTGCTCACGATGGCCAGCAGACAAACAGAATCCTGTACCAAGATCACCCTGCTCGCTAGCAGCATCCTGGCCATCTTGATGAAGCTGAAACGACCTCAATAGGCACGACAGCTACTTCCTAACGGCCCCACCGAGGTCACCAACAGACGCCTCAAACCTCTCCGAGGCGACGCCCTCGGATTCAAAAAATCAATCAGCTACATCACCCGAGAATTCCTCCACCTTCACTCAGCTTCGGGCAGCTGCGTCACTGAAGCACGGTCCGGGTCTGCGGCGAAGCTGAGGGTGCGGGCACCGACGCCGAGAGCGTCGACGACGACAAGTTTTCCCACGGCCGGCGTCCCGATCCCAGTAAGCACCTTCACGGCTTCGGTGGCCATCATCGATCCCACCTGACCGACGACCGGGCCGAATGTGCCTCCAACAACGGCCGACGGCACTGAATCAGCGGCGGGAACCTCGGGGAACAGATCGCGTAGCATGGGCCCGCGATCGGGCCAGAAAACTGATAGCTGACCTTGGTACTGCAGAATCGTTCCCCAAACCAGCGGGGTTCCGGTGATCTCGGCAGCGTCGGAGGCTAAGTAACGGGTGGTGAAGTTGTCCGTGCAGTCGAGGATGAGGTCATGATCCTTGACTAGGTCGAGCGCATTGTCAGTTCCCAGCCGGGCGACGACGGCCTCTGCCACCAGATGCGGATTGAGTCGCTGCACCGCATCTTTGGCGCTGAGGGCCTTGGGCCGTCCCACGTCGGCCTGACGGTGGATCACTTGCCGCTGCAAGTTGGACTCGTCAACGACGTCGTCATCAAGGATCGTGAGGTAGCCAACCCCGGCGGCGGACAGGTATAGCAGTACCGGGGAGCCGAGGCCCCCAGCCCCGACGACAAGCACCCGACTATCTCGTAGTCGGCGTTGAGCCTCCTGACCGAATCCGGGCAAGACGATGTGGCGGGCGTATCGGATCAGGTCACGGTTGATTAGCGACGTCGTGGAACCCATGTCTTCTACGGCATCGTGGCCGTTGGTAGCACGAGATACCGCGTCGTCCATCGGGTTTAGAGCGCTCACAGACTGTCGTTCTCCCTCGGACCACGGACTCGCCCAGTGATGATCCCGTCGAACGGCGAGCTGGCTCGCGCCAGACGTCGACGCGGGATGCGTCCCGATGTACGAGCCATCCGTCCAGCCACCACAGCCATCTTCATCGCCTGGGCCATGCCCACCGGATTGTGAGCGCGGGTCACGGCGGACGCCAGGAGTACCGCGTCGCACCCCAGTTCCATGGCCAAGGTGGCCTCCGAGGCCGTGCCGATCCCGGCGTCCAGGATGACGGGGACGTTCGCCCGGTCGACAATCAACTCGATATTGTGCGGGTTAAGGATTCCTAGCCCGGTACCGATCGGGGCTCCGGCCGGCATCACCGCAGCGCAACCAAGATCTTCCAGACGCTTAGCTATTGCTGGATCGTCATTGGTATAGGCCAACACGACGAAATCATTGGCCACGAGTTGTTCGGCGGCGTTCACGAGCTCAACGGGGTCGGGCAGCAGGGTGTCCTCATCAGCGATGACCTCGAGTTTGACGAGGTTGGTATCCAGGGCTTCCCTGGCCAGATTCGCGGTGAGAATAGCGTCTCGTGCCGTGTAGCAGCCGGCCGTGTTCGGTAGGGCGGTGATCCGGTGCCGTTGCAGGATCTCGAACACCGATTGACGAGGCCCGGCGGCGAATCGACGCATAGCCACGGTCGTAAGTTGAGTCCCCGAGGCAACCAGTGCTCGCTCGAGGGTGTCCATGCTCGTGCTACCACCGGTGCCCATGATGAGTCGTGATGTGAGCCTTAGACCACCTATGCGCAGCGGTTCGTCGGAAGACGTCGCCGCCTTTTCGTCACAGCTCACTATCGTCTCCTTCACGTTCGCCACGTCTGTTTCTTCCGTCATCATCCGCCTTGTACCGCCGTCACGACGTCGATGACTCCTCGCACCGGGGTTGCCGCCCACTGTGCGCGACGTATCACGGCCCCATTTATGGCCACCGCAATCCCCAGGGGCGAGCCATCGACGGTTCTCCCGTCGGCTCTCAACGTCTTGCCGATACGGGCACTAACGAGGTCGAGAATCGTCTCATTACCGCTGGGATCGTACGGCTCCCCGTTGACCGTCGTCGTGGGGTAGTGGCCAGTCGTCTCACCATTGTTCGCTGTCATCATGGCTTTTTACCGGTTGCCGAATCGGAATGGATTGACGGCCGCTAGCAATGCCGGATTGTTGTCCTTTTCGGTGCCGCAGACGATATCTGCGCCAATCCTCGAGCCGATCGCAGCCAGGAGAATGCCGTGCCGGAAGTACCCCATTGAGACAGTGAGCCCATCGCCTACCCGTCCAACCATGGGTACGTCGTCGGGGGAACCGGGACGGGCCTTGGCAGTCATCTCGTAGATTTCGCAGTCGAGGATTCCGGGTACCAAACGGTGGGCGTCGCGCAGCAACTGGTGAACACCCTCCGCACGCACTCCGACCATGTCGTCTTCTCGAGTTGTTGCGCCTAGGACGATGGTGCCGTCGGCGCGCGGGACGATGTAAACGGCATTTCCCTGAACGACGCCGCGGATGGTTCTTGTTACCAATGGCCGCAGGGCTTCGGGGACGCGGAGTCGCAACACCTCACCTCGTACCGGGCGCAGTAGATCAGTGAGGGCCTGCGGAATGCCGGTGATCGCACCGGTGTCCACCCCAGCGGCGAGTACGACGTGATCGGCACGGTAGCTTTTGCCGTTGGCACCACGCAGGCCGATCGCGCGATGATCCTCATTGAAGAGAACCTCACTGGCTCGGGTGGGTACGACTCGGTCGCCAAGGAATTCGAGAATGGCGCCGCACAGCCGTCGGGGATCAACTTGATGGTCGCCGGGGATGTCGACGACCCCGACGCATCCTGGGCCCAGCGCGGGTTCCGCCGCCCGTGCCTGGGACACACTGATTCGGTTGACTGTCATGCCCATCCGGTGCTGCAGTTCGAGCAGTTCATTGAGGGTCTGGCGGTCGGCGGAATCTCCAGCGCAGACGAAGGTGGAGCTTTCCAGATACCCGATGTCGTGGCCAACGTCGTGGGCTATGGCGGCAGCGAAGTCGCGATAGATCCGGCCCGATTCCACCATGAGGGGGTAGAGGGTCGGCTGATCCCAGATGACCTCGGAGACCGGGGCGAGCATCCCGGCAGCAGCGAAACTGGCCCCGGAAACTGGGGCGTCATCCAAGACGGTGACCTCTATCCCGCGACGACGCAGTCGCCAGGCCGTCGTCAGACCGATAATTCCGGCTCCGGCGATGACGACAGAGGAGGGACGACCACGCTCCGACGGTGGAATAGTCGAAGTCTCGGCGGCGTGATTGTGGCTCTTCGTATCGACGTGACCCACGACAGTGGATCCAGCGAACTCTCGTCGTGTGGCAGCAGTGCCCACAGCATGTCCTCCCTCCGGCGGCATGACCCGCATCAGGTGAAAGCGGTCGGCGAATATGCCCTCTCAGCCGCATCCTGTTCTGTGCGGCTCCCGCGGAAACCTTTCCCATCATAGGTCGTTGTCGTAGAGGCTGGGCTGGTGACTCCGACATCCAGCCCTGCGGCCTGTGTTTTGCCGAACCCGGTGAAGAAAACGCGACATTTCCTGATGGCTGGGTGGTCTTAGCGTATTCCGTGTCAGGGTATGCCATTCTTCCGAGAACAGGACGATACCGTGAACCGGTACCGGAGCGTGTTATAACCAATTGTTTTTGCGGAATATGACGTAGAGAATCCCGCTGCTGGCCACCATAGAAAGTATGCAGTAGAGGTAGCCGAACCTTCAGTGTAGCTCTGGCATGTTGTCGAAGTTCATGCTATAAATCGACCCTATGAGGGTGGGGACGACGCAATTGCGCTGCTTAATGACTTCGGCCTCAACAAAGGCGACGTCCTCGATCGAATCGATGTAGAACGGCGGATGTAGCACCAGGAACAGGGCCTCGCCATGGCGCTCCAGCTTGGGTCGTTGATGGCCTTCGGCGAGGTCTTCAGCCAGCAGCGGGTCGAGGTTCATCGGATCAACTAACCGCTTGATCTGGGTGCGGTTGGGGCTCTGTTCGACGATGATTCCTAGACGTTCCGGATGGCCGTCCAATCATGTTAAAGTGGTTTCGATGTCAGGTCGATGTTCCGGATTAGCTGGGACCCCCTGCTCGAACCACTTAATGTCGATAAGGCCTGGTCTGGTGTCGGCGATCGGTCCGGTCGCTACTGGTGAAGTTCCGCCATGGGTTCTCGCGCTCGTTGACGCGGTGTTTTTGGGCTGGAATGTTCCTGACATTGATCGCCTCCTCCGAACACTTGCGCGGCAAGCCTACTGCGTATGGCATCGGTCGCCCCCGTCGTGATCGCGATTACTGGGGGGTGTCGTCATCGACATACATTCCTGGGGCGTCAAGAATGATGTTGGTGCCACCCGCCGCGTCAGATAGTTCATGTGGGGCTAGCCACCTAGCTAGATGATAGACACCGACGGTGACGATGGTGCCTAGAGCGATGCCACCCAAAGTGAAGGACTTGCTGAATTTCAGTGACACATCGCCGACACCGATGATGATCCCAGCGGCCACCGGGACGAGGTTCACCGGGTTGCCGAAATCGACTTCATTCTCCTTCCAAATCTTCGCCCCGAGCAGACCGATCATCCCGTAGAGGACCACGGTGATGCCACCCAGGACTCCGCCGGGGGTCGCCGAGATAACGGCGCCAAACTTAGGGGAGAAACCGAACAGGATCGCCACGACTGCGGCTACCACATAGGCAGCCGTCGAGTACACCCTCGTGGCGGCCATGACGCCGATGTTCTCCGAGTAGGTGGTCGTCGGGCCGGCACCCAGGAAGGTCGCCAGCATTGAGGTCGCACCATCGGCAGCCACCGCCCGTCCGACCTGGTGGTCAAGGTTCTTACCGGTCATTTCAGCGACCGCTTTGACGTGGCCGGTGTTCTCAGCGATGAGGGCGATAACCACCGGCAAAGCTAGCAAGATGAAGGCCAAGTGGAAGGCCGGCAGGTGAAATCCGACGACATTGGTTGATGCGTAGTGGGATCCGTTGTGAACCTGGGGCAGGTATTGCCAGTTGTTTAGGTTCGTCGCCGGAGGTAGGCCGATCCACGCGGAGTTGTGTACCGCCGACCAGTCCACTCGCGGGGCGGTGCTGCCATCGGAGTGGTGCAGCGGGCCAAATACGAGATCTTCGGTCCACGACAGCAGATAGCCGATAACCAGAGCCAGGAAGATAGCGATCCGGGACACGAAGCCACGCGGTCCTACCGACAACGCAATGACGAGCAACATGACGATGAGCGCCGTCCACTGATCGGTAGGCCAGTACGTTTTGGCGACGACCGGGGCGAGGTTGAACCCGATGAGCATAACGACCGCGCCGGTCACCGTCGGTGGCAAAACCTTATGGACTACCCGAGATCCGGCGGCCTGGATGATGATGCCGCAAATAAGTAGGGTCAGGCCGACACACAGTAGGGCGCCTGAGACGTCATTGGGTTTACCGCCCGAGGCGTAGATCGCGGTCGCTACTCCAGGAAACGCGGCCGACGAGCCGAGATAAGACGGCACTTCATGTTGAGTGACGAAGATAAACACCAGGGTTGCCACACCCGACATCATGACCGCTAACTGCGGGTTGAGACCCATGAGAACGGGGAAGACGAAAGTCGCCCCAAACATGGCTACCACGTGCTGGGCTCCTAGCCCAATGGTGCGGCCCCACCCGAGTCTCTCGTCGGGAGCCACCACCTCACCCGGTTCTAGTACACCGCGATTGTGCAGTTTCCAAATCATGCGTGTCCTTCCGGGGTTGGCTCCCTTCCGGAGTCTCAGCGTATCGGTCGGGCGGGCACGTCCGCCCAGGCCCCGACGGAGCTTAGATCCAGGAGTGGAACCACATTCTTGCCAGCCATGCCTTTCGGGTCATGAGACCGTCGGTGAGGATCGGATAGATGAAAGCAAAGTCGGCGGCGACCAGAGCCATAACCGTCCCGACGACGATCGCACCGATGCGTCGTCGGCTGCTGGCTTTAGCGGGTCCGAGGATCTGACCGAGCCAGATAGCCAGGATCGTCACGGTGAACGGGATGATGCAGATCGCGTAGAAGAAGAACAACGGGCGGTCGTCGTAACGGAACCACGGGATCCACGTCGACATCATGGCGACAATGGGCAAGGTGAATCGCCAGTCACGGGCGAAGATCCACCAGATCACCGCAGCCACCAGGGCGATGGCCGCGAACCACCACAGTACCGGGGTCCCGGTGGCAGAGATGACGCGCAAGCAAGTATCGCCGACGGCCTTGCAACCTTGCTGGCCGGGCTTGATGCCGTTGACGGCGTCGACGCCCAGTGGACGCTGGATCACCAGCCATCCCGACGGATTCGAGGCATAGACGTGAGTTTGCGTCATCATGTACGAACCGGTGTGAAAGTCGTAAATCTGTCGGTGGTACTCCCACAGCGCGGCCAATGGTTTCCCAACTACCTTCGACAGGCCTGGGCTGGGGGCGGGGCCAGCCCACGACTTACCGAAAACCATGTGCGGGTAGGTGACCAACCACTTCGCCCAGGTGGCGAGGTATGTCAACAGCGCAACGACGACGAGGTACACAAAAGCCGGCACCCCGTCGCGAAGGAAGGACCACCACGCTTTCGTCCCGGCGCCGGCTAGACGACGCGCCGACCAGTCCCAGATGACAGAGACGATACCCATGGTTGCTAGCACGAACATGGAGTTCCACTTCGTGCCACAAGCCAGCCCGAACATGATGCCTGCGACCAGACGCCAGGGTCGCCACCCCAGAGCGGGGCCGAAATCCCCATTGAGATGTGGGTTACCTATGGTGCGCAAATGATCAGCTAGTCGGTGACGGAACCAGTCTCGGTCGGCCGCTACCGCGGATACACCTGCCACCAAGAAGAAGGCCTGGAAAATGTCGAGCAGTCCAATCCGACTCATGACGAAGGCCAAGCCGTCGAGCGTGAGCAAGATACCGGCAATGGCGCCCACCATGGTTGAACGGGAGAGACGTCGAGCCAGCCGGATCGTCATGAGGACGAGGAGTGATCCAAAGACCACCGAGCTGAACCGCCATCCAAAGGAGTTAAATCCGAACAACTGCTCCCCGGTCGCGATGAGCCATTTGCCGACTGGTGGATGGACGACGAACTCGGCGTCTGGAGTCCAGGTATTCGTGATCCCACGGACGATATCGGCATTGGCCTTGGCGGCGTCGGGCCAAGTGGCCTCGTACCCTTGATGGAGCATCGTCCAGGCGTCCTTGGGGTAGTAGGTCTCATCGAAGACGAGACTGTTGGGGAATCCGACGTTCCATACGCGCAGCACGAATGCCACGGTGGTGATAAGGGCCGTGATGATCCAGCTCGTGTACTCGTCGGTCATCCGACCGTCGTCGAGGCGTTCGATGGTCGACAAGGATCTTCTCGTTGCTGGCACAGTGCCATAGTAAAGGGTTGGTCCGACGTCATCGTCGGTTCGGCGTGGGACGATAGCTCGGTGAGTAAGACACAGCCGGGACGAGTTATCCTGGCGGGCACCCCGATTGGCGACCGTCGTAGCGCCTCGCCCGCCCTTATCGAGACCTTGCGGGATGCCCGCGTCATTGCCGCTGAGGATACCCGTCGGCTGCGTGACCTGCTGCGCCGCCTCGGCGTCGAGAGCTCCGCCCGCGTTGTGTCTTACTTTGAAGGCAACGAGTCTGCCCGCACACCCGAACTCATCAACTGCCTCCGTGATGGCGACGACGTCGTGGTGGTTACTGATGCCGGGATGCCTTCGGTTTCAGACCCGGGGTACCGACTTGTCACCGCGGCCATTGAGCACGGCATTGTCGTCACCTCAGTGCCTGGGCCCACCGCCGTCACGACGGCCCTAGCCATCTCCGGGCTACCCACTGACCGGTTCTGCTTCGAGGGATTTCTGCCGCGCAAACCGGGAGAGAGGCGTCGTCGTCTGGCCGAACTGGCTCAGGAGCCACGCACCACCGTCCTGTATGAGGCCCCCCACCGACTCGCTGATCTTCTTGATGACGCCGCTGATGCCCTCGGCACCGACCGACGGGCCGCGGTGTGCCGGGAGCTGACGAAGACCTACGAGGAGGTTCGCCGCGGCGGTTTGGGCGAGTTGGCCGAGTGGGCCCGCGAGCACGCCCGTGGGGAGATCACGATTGTCATCGAGGGGGCCCCGGGCACCGTCGTCGGCATTGACGAGGCCGCTGAGATGGTTGCAGAGCTCACCGCCGACGGCATCAAGCGCTCTAAAGCTGTCGCCCAGGTGGCCCGCGCCACCGGAGTCGACCGCCACGATCTCTACGACGCCGCGCAGAACGCCTTGACCACTGACAAGGAGGAATCGTGAACGAAGCCATTCGTGAGGTGCTGGGCGAGGCCGGAGCACCACCCCTGCCCGAGCCGCTGGCGGGCTCCATTGTGGACTCTCACACTCACTTGGACACCGTGCAGGACGTTGTCGGCATCGAACCCGCTATTAGTTTGGCGGCCGCCCGTGAGGTCGGGGTGACCCGCATCGCTCAAATTGGGTGTGACGTCGCGGGGTCCGAGTTCGCCGAGGAGTTGGCGCGGACGCACAAGAACGTCATCGCTGCGGTCGCCATCCATCCCAACGACGCTGCCCGTCTCGGCAGGGAAAAGATTGGTGATGCCTTGAAACGGATTGACGAGCTCGCCAGCGTCGGCAACCACGTCCGTGCTATCGGTGAGACCGGTATTGACCATTTCGGCACTACCGATGCCGACGGACAGGCTTTGCAGCGCGAGGTCTTTGCCGCCCATATCGCTATGGCCCACGCCCATGATCTCACCTTGGCAATCCACATGCGCGACGCCCGTAATGGCGGTGAGGGTGACGAGCCGCCCTCTGGTCGTCAGGCTCACGATGACGTTGTTGACGTCCTTAACTCAGAAGGTTGGCCCGATCGGATTATCATGCACTGCTACTCCGGTGATGCTGACCTGGCCCGGATCTGCTTGGACCATGGGGCCTACCTGTCGTTTTCAGGGACCATCACCTTCAACTCAGCCGGTCCGCAACGCGACGCACTGGCGATCGCGCCAGACAATCGCATCCTCGTAGAGACTGACGCGCCCTTCCTAACTCCCGCCCCGCGCCGGGGCAAGCGCAACGGGCCATACTTGTTGCCTCACACTGCACGCTTCATCGCGAAACAGCGGGGGTGGGATGAACTCCGTGTCTGTCAACAACTAACCGAGAACGCCTTTGCCGCGTATGGAGGTGCCTGGTGAGTGAAACCGGCCTGCTCAACCCGGCGTCGATCCGGCGCATTGCTGACCAGATCGGTCTGCGACCGACAAAGACTCGCGGGCAAAATTTCGTCCACGACGCTAACACGGTGCGCCGGATAGTTTCCCTGGCGCAGGTGGGCGCCGCAGACCGAGTTATCGAAGTCGGCCCCGGGCTGGGTTCGCTCACCTTGGGGCTGTTGGAGACCGGCGCGGAGGTCGTTGCCATCGAGATTGACGAGGTGTTGGCCAACCAGCTTCCCGGTACCGTCGCTGAACGAATGCCGGGTGCTGCCGAGAGGTTGGAAGTCGTCCTGTCCGACGCCCTTGACGTCAAGGTCATCCCCGGTGCGGAACCCACCGCCTTGGTGGCGAACTTGCCGTATAATGTTGCGGTTCCGGTGCTGTTGCACATGCTGGCAATATGTCCGCAGTGGAGCACCGGCGTCGTCATGGTGCAGTCGGAGGTGGCCGACCGACTGGTAGCCGCTCCCGGCTCTAAGATCTATGGGGTTCCAAGCGCCAAACTGGCATGGTATGCCGAGGCGATTCGGGTCGGTAACGTTCCCCCGACGGTCTTCTGGCCAGTGCCCAATGTGGATTCCGGGTTGGTCCGGATTACGAGACGGCGTCCTCCCCACGTCGACGGGCGGGACCCGCGCGTCACCCGTTCCCAAGTCTTCCGCGTTGTCGACGCCGCTTTCGCCTCTCGCCGCAAAATGCTGCGCTCGGCCCTGGCCGGGTTATGCGGTGGTTCAATGGCGGCTTCCGAGCTCATTACCGCTGCTGGAATTGACCCGACGGCGCGTGGCGAAGCCCTCGATATTGGCGATCTGGCCCGCGTTGTAGAGGCCCTAGCCCAAGCTGGTGCTCTCAGCGATTCGGGTCAGGTGTGAACTTCTGCCGGTACGGTTAGCACATGGTGATGATGGACGATCCGTTTGACTTGCTCCGGCCGATGACCGTGACGGTGCGGGTCAGCGCCAAGGTCAATCTGGCGCTCGGGGTTGGTGGCCTTGCGCCCGACGGCTTTCACCCGTTGGCGACTGTCTTCGAAGCTATCTGCATTTACGATGAGGTGGCGGTGACTCGTCGCGACGATTCGCGCATCACCCTCACCGTCTCAGGAGAGGACGCCGATCAGGTCCCTACCGACGAGACGAATTTGGCCTGGCGAGCTGTAGAACTCGTTCGCGAGGAATTCGCTTCAGAATGGGGGAAACGTGGCCATGGCGCCGACATTCACATCGATAAATCGATCCCGGTCGCTGGTGGGATGGCTGGAGGATCAGCTGACGCAGCGGGCGCCCTCATGGCAGCGGCCGCGCTGTGTCGGCTCCCTTACTCCCCCGAGGAATTACAACCGTTGGCTGCTCAGCTTGGCTCCGACGTGCCCTTCTGTCTCACCGGTGGAGTGGCGTTAGGGCGAGGTCGAGGAGACCGTCTTGCGCCAGTGATCTGCCGAGGACGTCATCGCTGGGTGTTCGCGACATCGAATCAGGGACTGTCCACCCCGGCTGTCTACCGACGTTTCGACGAGTTGGGCGGCACCCCTGGGGGAGAAACGGTGCCCAATGACCTCATCTCGGCCTTGACCCGCGGCGATCTTGATGCTGTCGCTGCCAGTTTGAGCAATGACTTACAGGCCGCTGCCATCGACCTTCGGCCCGAACTCGAAGAGGTGTTGACGGTTGGGCGAGAGGTGGGTGCGTTGACCGCTTTGGTTTCTGGATCGGGGCCGACCTGCGCCTTCCTCGTCCGGGACACCGCTGGCGCCAAAAAGGTGAGCGCTGCTGTGTCCAATCTGCCTCAGGTTCATCGCACCCGAACTGCCCGCGGTCCAGCTGCGGGAGCGCAGCTCCTGCCTGGCCCGGTGGGGAGCTTTGCATGACGAGGCCGCTACATCAGAACGCTGTGCACCAGAATTCGCCACGGAAGGACGCGGTCGACGGCATCATTGCGGCGTGGGCTAGGGAGCGTCCTGACTTGCCCGTCGAGGTAATGGAGGTGTGGTCGCGCGTCACGAGGCTCGCCCGCCGCTTGGATCGTGACCGCGCCAAAGCGTTCTCCCAATGGGACCTTGAGGGCTGGGAATTCGACGTGCTAGCAGCGCTACGACGCTCTGGTGAGCCCTATCAACTCAGCCCGGGTCAGCTCCTTAACGAGCTCGAGGTGGCATCGGGGACGATGACTAACCGCATTACAAGGCTGTCAAATCGCGGTCTGGTGCGTCGTCTTCCCCATCCCAAGGACGGGCGCGGGGTCATCGTCGAACTTACCGATGAGGGGCGCGATCGGGTCGATGGAGCCCTGGCAGCCCTGTTGGAGTCCGAGGGACGTTTGTTCGACTCGATGGATGCCCAGGTCGTCGAACAGGTGGGTCAAGGTTTACGTGCCGTGCTGGCCCGTCAAGAGGAACTGGACTGAAGGCTTTCTCTTTCGGCGTGACGGCTGAGATGTGGGCTGCCCGACAGATGAGCAAGCCCGTTGAAAGTCAGATCAACCAGATGGGCGGCAACGACCTCTTTGGCCGGTTCACGGGTGTCGAGCCAGGCCTGCCCGGTCATGCCAACCATGCCGGTGAGGGCCTGGGCGTACAGGTAGGAGTACGAGACATCGAACCCGTGACGGTCAAAGTTGGCGGCGAGAATCCCCTCAGCCCACGACGCGACGTCGGAGAGAATTGACGCGTACGAACCGGTGGCTGAACCGACCGAGGAGTCTCGCGAGATGATCCGAAAACCGTCTGGACGGTCGTCGATGTAGTCCAGCAGGGCCAGTACCGCTGACTCCAGGGTGCGTTTCGGGCCTTGCTTTGGGCGGGTCATGGCGGCGTTGAGGGAATCTTGTAGGTGGCGTACCTCGCGGTCTACGACGACGGCGTACAGCCCATCCTTGGACCCGAAATGCTCGTAGATGACGGGTTTGGAGACTCCCGCGGTAGCGGCGATCTCCTCGACGGAGGTCCCTGCCATGCCATTGTCTGCGAAGAGGCGACGGGCCACGCTGATGAGCTGTTCACGGCGCTGGCCGCTGGTCATCCGCGCCCGGCGCTGCGGGGGTGACGGCTGGGATGAGAAATCCGACATCATGATATTGAGCTTACTGAGCGTCGCTGCGTGGCCGAATTGCGATGCATGCTCTAAGGTTATGGGGACTCGGTTCGCCGAGCGTTCCCCGGTTGGTCTGTCGGCAGGGCCCGCCTGACTTTGAATCAGGATGAGCGACGCAGGTTCGACTCCTGCCCGGGGAGCTCGTTGATCCCGCTCCCGCAGTGCGGTGTAACCGAGTGGCGGCTAGAGTAAACCTTGCATGCCACATCCGAACCTGGGGGGAGCACCGTGACGCCGAGCCCGTCCACTGACCGAGCCGAGATCGACGGAGTGGCTGCCGTCATCGTGTTAGCCGCCGGCGGCGGGACTCGCATGAAGTCGACGAAGTCTAAGCTGCTGCACGAGGTTGCTGGTCGGCCAATGTTGTCGTGGGCGATCGGAGCGGCTCGCGGACTTAACCCGGAACATCTCGTCGTGGTCGTGGGTCACCGTCGCGAGCAGGTAGAGGCCCATCTCGCTGAGGACGCCCCCGACGTCACCACCGCGGTCCAGGCAGAGCAAAAAGGCACTGGGCACGCCGTCGCATGCGGGCTCGAGGGATTGGACGAGCTTCACGGTGAGGTCGTCGTCACCTACGGCGACGTCCCTATGCTTACCGGTGAGACCCTTCAGCGGATGGTTGAGGTGCACCGCGAGCGCCGCAATCTTGTTACCGTTCTTACGGCCGAGGTAGAGGACCCCACGGGTTACGGACGAATCCTGCGAGGGGGAGAGGCTGTTGTAGGAATCGTCGAGCATAAAGACGCCGATGAGGCCCAGCGAGCCGTTCGCGAGATCAATTCCGGTATTTATGTTTTCGATGCCGAAGCTTTGCGCGAGGGCGTCTCCAAGCTTTCTAACGACAACGTTCAGGGTGAGTATTACCTCACCGACGTCGTCACCATGGCTGCTGACGGCACTGTCGAGGTTCCTGGCCGCGGTCGCGTGGGCGCCTTCCGTATCGACGACGTGTGGCAAACCGAGGGGGTTAACGACCGGGTCCAGCTGGCCCGCATGAACGCCGAGGTTAATCGCCGTATCGTCACTGGATGGATGCGTGCTGGGGTTACCATCATTGATCCCACTTCGACATGGATCCAGCCGGATGTTGACCTCGCTAATGACGTCACTTTATATCCCGGGGTATTCCTCAACGGGGCTACCACCATTGGAGCTGGGGCCACGGTTGGCCCGGACGTTACTGTCACCGACTCCGAGATTCGTGAGGAAGCCACCGTCACCCGTTCCGAGGTCACCCTCGCGGTCGTCGGTGAGGGGGTGCGGGTTGGCCCGTTCTCCAACATCCGTCCTGGTTCCGTACTCGACCGTGACGCCAAAGTCGGAGCCTTTGTTGAAACCAAGAACACCCACATCGGAACCGAAGCGGCCATCCCCCACATGGCCTACGTTGGCGATTCCGAGGTGACTGCAGGATCCTCCATTGTTGCCGGATCCGTCCTTTCCCGGGAGTGCGCCGCTCCCGCCACCGTCTCGGACATCACGTCCGACAGCCAAGACGACACCCTGAACCCGGAGGCTGACCAGTGAGTGGAACCACCCGTCCGAACAACAAGCACCTCATGATTTGCTCAGGACGGGCCTATCCCGAACTTGCTGAGCAGATCGCTGCCGAACTCGGCGTCGAGCTTGTCCCGTCGCGTCAAGTTACGTACGCGAACTCGGAGATCTACGTGCAGTTCCAGGAGTCTGTGCGCGGCTGCGACGCTTTCGTTATCCAATCCCACAGTGCGCCGGTAAACGAGGCCATGATGGAGCAGCTCATCATGATCGACGCGCTCAAGAGGGCTTCGGCTAAGCGCATCACCGTGGTTTCTCCGTTCTATCCCTACGCTCGTCAGGACAAGAAGCATCTGGGTCGCGAGCCCATTTCCGCCCGCCTTATGGCCGATCTTTATCAGGCTGCTGGAGCCGACCGCATCATGTCAGTCGATCTGCACGCCGCCCAGATCCAAGGATTCTTCGACGGCCCTGTCGACCACTTGTGGGCCCTTCCGGTGCTCGCCGACTACGTCACCTCCAAATATGACAATTCTGACATGGTTGTCGTCTCCCCGGACGCCGGCCGGGTGCGCCTGGCTGACATGTGGACCGACAAGATTGGCTGCCAGCTGGCGATCATTCATAAGCGTCGTGATCCGAACAAGGCCAACGAGACAACCACCCATGAGGTTGTCGGTGAGGTTGAGGGTAAGACTTGTTTGCTTGTCGACGACATGGTCGACACTGCGGGCACGATGTGCCAGGCTGCCCTAGCTCTTAAAAAGCATGGCGCCAAGCGGGTTATTGCCGCTGCCACTCACCCGATCCTGTCGGACCCGGCCGCTGAACGGATCAATAACTCGCCCATCGAAGAACTCATCGTCACCAACACTCTCAAGATTCGCGACGATATTGACATTCCTGCCATGACGCTTCTGTCCATCGCCCCGCTTATTGCTAAGGCGATCCAGGAGGTTTTCGAGGACGGGTCTGTGACGAGTCTGTTCCGCTGACGTTGTTTGGGGGTACAGCGTTGTGCCCCTTCGTGCCGGTCCGAATGGCCCTCTCGGTTGATACCGTCTATCTGTCAAGGTCAGATCTTGGCCGGGAGCGTGCCCTTGCTGTCGGGTGCACCTCCGACCTGCCTCGATTGGAGGGAATATGTGGCCCATCAGGACGGTGCGGGCCTATTGCGCGGGGACCGTGGCGACGGCCGTCGCCCTAGCTGCTTTTGTTACGAGCGGGGCCCACGCCGCAGGGGCTAGGGAAACGAGCAAGCCGCAGGCATATCCAGTTCCTGGTCTTTTCCATCCGTGCGGTGGTTCCGTGACTCCTGACTGGCACTACGGCGAGACAAGCCGCCACTACCAGTCCGACGGAACTCTGCAGTTCACGAACCAAACCGACCATGCTGTCGACTACACCGCCAGTGTAAAGACATCGACAAACCACAAGATCGATTCCAACTCGGCATCCAAGCTTCCCCCGAACTGGAACACCACCCTCAAGACGGAATTAGGGATCGTTGCCTCCAACGGGTGGCAGGATAAGGAGACTTTCGGTCCCGTCAAACTTGGCCCTGGAGAGTCTTTCCGGGTTGAGTACGGTGTCACCGTCAAGAACTTCGTGGGCATGTTCTTGGGGTGCCGGGACGGATATTTAGAGCCCAGCGGTGGCGCTAACGTCATCCAGGGCACCGCGCCAGCCGAGCGTTACGCCTACGCTCTCGTCATCCACAAGGATGGTTCCATCTCGGATCGAGCCCTGGCCATCCCCTCGCGAGGGTCAGGCAAGAACAGCCGGATCGTTGATGACCACGACATTGTCATGGCCGGACCTAATCTGGAGAAACTTGCCGATCCCAGCAAGGATGTCCCGGTCGAACCGACTAGCCCATTGCAGCGCGATCCCTCCTGGCCTAAGCAGGGGGAGCGATGCCCGGCGAGGGGTTGGTACCCGTTGGACATCTCCGGTATTGATCCGCTCATCCGTCAACCCGGGTATTCTCAGGACTTCCTCAATTGGTCCAAGGGCCAGTACCACTTCACTCCTGTCACTGACACCGTCGTGGGAGCTCAATTCGCTGGATACGTGAACTGGAATCCCGCCGCCGACGGGCCACCACGCGGATGGCTGGAGTCCGTTGGGGCGATTTACCGCGCCTACCTACCCGTCAGGACCGAGCTTAAGGGCGTTGATCTCGCACCTGGGGAGAAGGTTCACGTCGAATATGGCACCCTGCTACGCCGAGTGAACTACCGCGAGGTCGGTTGCAAAAACGGTGTCGCATCTATCGTGTCGCATTACGGACTGGCTTCCGCGCCTGCCGGGTTCTGGGCTGAGGCCACTATTACCGGCACTGATGGGACCAAACGCACCGTCGACGTAACGCCTGACGCGTGGAAGCATCTTCCCGTACCCACCCAGACGACCCGCTGATACCCATTCCCATTCGCGTCTTGGAAGGAACCACAATGATTCGCTCACTCGTTGCTACTCTCGCTGTCGGGGCAATCGTCACCGCTGGTGCCCAGATGCCCGCCCAGGCCCTGCCGGTACAGCACCAAAACCCCGCGAACCCAACCACCATCGGCGCTCCCTGCTCGAATCCGGGTGACACCGGACAGACCGTTCATGTGGTGCGCAGCTACTTCGATGGCTCTGCTGGGACGTGGACGATCTCCAACTACAACGACACTCCGCTGCCGGTCACGCGATCCATCACAGAAACTAAGACGAAGAACTGGTCGGTTTCGGCAGGCATTGACTTCCCACTGCTCGATGTGATCCACATCTCTATTTCCAGCAGCTATAGCACTTCTTCTACCTATGAGGTTGGAGAAACCGTCGGACCCTACAACGTTGCCCCGGGCAAGACCGCAGTCTTGCAGGCCGGTTGGATTGTCTCCGACTTCGAGGGGCAGCATACGGTCTGCGGTCCCGACAAGAAGTGGCAGGGCCGTGGTGATCACTTCACCGCCACCCTCCCGCGGGAGCATCACGTGAGGATCAGCACCCGCGACAATGTGCAGTACGACGTCTGAGATGCCAAGGGGGATCAGTGTGTTGCGTCGCGCAGTAGTGGGTGCGGTAACTGCGGCAGTAACGTCGACCACCGTGCTCTCAGTAGTTCCGGCTGGTGCTGTTCAGGAATCGCCGAACAACGGGATCAATTTCGAACTGCCCCAGCGGTGGAACGACAACTACAAGCCCGGCACTCGTTGTACGCCGCAGGGGACGCGGGGCGTGTACGTCACGGCCTCTCGTCGGTGGTTCAAGCAGACTGACGGGGCCAGCGTCGAGAACACTACCGATACCGCCATGCCCGTGACCCATACCGTCACGGTCAAACGCAGTGAGACTACCGAAGTCAAGGGTGAGATTAAGGCTGATGGCACGTTGACCACATACCTCAATCAGTCCTATGGCTTCGACTACATCAACACGGTGTCGTGGGAGTTGTCGCAGAAGGTGGGACCTTACGACCTTGCTCCGCACACCCAGGGTCGTCTGGTCTGGGGATTCATCATGCTGGATGTTGACGCCCAGAATGTTAGCTGCGGAGCTGATCTCACCTGGCACGCGGTCGGGAAGCCGTTCTCTGGAACTAACCCTGAGTCCCGGTACGCCGAGTTGAGATCTGAGGGTTCGATCGGCTGAGTAGCCTGAATGTGTTCGGCGGGGGCCACGACCTGAGCTTGCCAGGTTGTGGCCCCCGCATCGCACGAGTAGACTGCCTTGAGCTTGGCGAGGGACCGCAAGGTCCGTGATCGACTGGCCGCCTACTTGGGCTTCCGCTCGTCGAGCCGTTCTACGTCAACGAGAAGGAGACGCCGCCATGGCAGACATCATTCACCTCAAGGCAGAGCAGCGTACCGAGTTCGGTAAGGGCGCCGCGCGTCGTATCCGGCGTGATGACAAGGTTCCCGCCGTGATGTACGGCCACGATCACGATCCGATCCACGTGACCCTTGACGGCCACGCCACGTTGCTGGCTCTGCGTACCGAGAATCCGCTGCTCTCGATTGAGATCGAGGGCCAGAAACCTATGCTCGCTCTGCCGAAGGACGTTCAGCGCGACGTCCTTAAGGGATTTGTCCGCCACGTCGACCTGCTGACTGTGCGTCGTGGCGAGAAGGTTGACGTGAATGTCGCCCTGCGCATCACCGGTGAGTCTGCCCCCGGCACCATCGCTATGACCGAGTTCAATGAGATCGAGGTCCAGGCTGACCTCCTCAATATCCCCGAGGTTATTGAGATCGACGTCACCGGTCTTGAGGCCGGCACGACTATTTACCTTGGCGACCTCAAGCTCCCCGAGGGCACTAGCCTGCTAGGCGATGCAGAGGATGTTGCTGCCACTGTCGCCTTCCCGGAGACTGAGCCCGTTGAAGATGAAGAGTCCGCGGGGGAGGACGCTCAGGGCGAGTCCGAGGAGAAGGCTGCGAAAGAGTGAGCCCATCGTGGCTCGTGATTGGGCTCGGCAATCCGGGCCCACGTTATGACGGCACCCGACACAATGTCGGGGCAGACGTCATAGCCGAGTTATGCCGTCGGGCTGGCGAGAAGCTCTCGCCGGCCCGCGGCCAACGGGCGGAACTCGTTCGCACCCGCTTGAGTTCGGCCGGTCTGGGCGTACCGGCTGTGGATGCCCAGACCGTTATCCTGATGCGCAGCCGCACGTATATGAACGAGTCGGGGATCGCCGTCAGCAAGGTCGCGAGCTTTGCCGGAATCACCCCTGATCATCTCATCGTCGTTCATGACGAAATTGATCTTGATCCGGGTCGGCTACGCCTCAAAAAGGGAGGCGGAGATAATGGCCATAATGGACTGAAATCCATTCGAGCCCACTTACGCACCGGTGATTTCATTCGGGTGAGATTAGGCGTTGGGCGTCCCCCAGGTCATCAAGATCCGGCTGACTGGGTGCTGGCCCGGGTGCCTGCCAGGCAGCGCGCTGAGATGGGTGTTCAGGTGGCCTTGGCCGCCGACGCCGTCGAGTCGATCATTATCCAAGGGCTGGCTGCGGCCCAGAACCGTTTCAATTCCTGACTGTTTTCCCGGCTGCGTGCAACGGGTGGTAGGCAAGGATCAGTCAGGATGTACTTCCATTAGGGGCTCACCGGTCTGTGAAAAATCACGCAGGTATTCCATCGCACAATGCACCATTTCCGCTGTGACGGTGTCTGAGTAGAAGGCGATGTGCGGGGTAACGACGACGTTCGGGAAGGAACGTAGCAACGTAAGGTCGTGGTTATTCAGAACGTCAAGACGGTGATCTTGGTGAAAATACCTGTGGTCGTTCTCGATGACGTCAATAGTTTCCGGATTCATGGCATCTATCAGTGCTCGGGTGTTTATGAGTTCACCACGGACGCAGTTGACGAGAAAAACGCCCTAGCGCATCATGGCGAATTGCTCTGCGTCGATCGTGTGGTGGTTCATCGGCATAGCGGGCACATGCAGGATGATGGCGTCGCTGTTGTGGAGCAGTGTCTCCAAGTCGACGAACTCGACGATGTCGTTTTGTTGTGGGTTCGGCAGGAGGTCGCAGGCTAGGACATTGCAGCCAAGGGGTTGCAATAGACGTGCGACCGTCGAGCCAATTCAGCCTGCACCAATGATGCCAACGGTCATTTCTGAGAGCTGTCGGCCATCGGATCCTTCTAATGAATAATCCTGTATCTCGCCACGGTCGAGGATAAGTTTCATGCGCCTTACTACCATCAGAAGCATCATGAGGGCGTCCCCGCGGCACTCGTCCAGGTTATAAAGTGTCAGTGATTCTTCGTGAAGACCGATGCTGACGGAAAGGTCGCGTTGGAAGGCCTCAAAAATGTGTCACTTCATCGGATCGAACATCGAATGCTTCAATCCGGGTCATGAGGCTTTCCTTTCGTTGAAAAGTTGCGAGATGTGGTCAACCCAAAGTCCAGGGAATGTGGTTGCATGTCGTAATACTCTAGGACTGGGTGATATGGCGCATTAGCATTAGCCGTGCAACAGTCATACGCCGTCCCATTCCACGCTGTGTAGCGACACAAACGTGGTTGGGCGCGCAGTTTGCACCCAACCACGAAGGTCTGCCTCAGCGTGTGAAGTCGGTAATGACGGTGGTTCCCACCGTGTTGTAGGTGGACATGGCGGTGAGAGCGTCGTTCACCTCACTCAGTGCGATGGTTTTGGTGACGAGCTGGCCTGGTTTTATCTTGCTCGCAGCAACCTGATTGAGCAGGTAACGGAACTCGACGGCAGGCATTCCGAAGGACCCCCGGAAATCAATCTCCTTGGCAATGAGGTCGTTGATCGTCAACGCCACGTCGCCGACTGGCCCCTCTGCAGTCATGCCGATCTGAATATGGGTTCCTCGGGAACGCAATGAGTTGACCGCGTTGTGCAGAGTTTCGGAAATGCCCAGGGCGTCGACGCTCTTGTCCGCGCCTCCGTCGGTCAGCTCACGAACTGCCTCCACTGGGTCGGTTTCGCGCGAATTGATGGTCGCGATAGCCCCGACCTTGCGAGCCAAGGCAAGTTTGTCATCTGCGATGTCGACGGCAATGACGTTTGCCCCTGCGCTGGTAGCGACGAGGGTGGCCGACAGACCCACGCCGCCTGCACCATAGACGACAAGCCAGTCACCGGGGTGGATCTGTCCCACCTCGACGATGCCGTGGTAGGCGGTCATGAGGCGGCAGCCCATACCCGCAGCATCGGTGAAATCGACGGCGTCGGGGAGCTTCACGAGGTTGGCATCTGCGTCGGGGACGGTGACATATTGCGCGAATCCGCCGTCATAGCTGAAACCGGGCATGGACACGGTAGGGCAGACGTTTGAATGACCGCTCCGGCAGTACTCGCAGTGACCGCAACCCAATGTGAAGGGGACAATCACCCGGTCTCCCACGCGGTATCGGCTCACGTTGTTGCCGATGTCACTGACCAGCCCGACGAACTCGTGTCCGAAGATGTGAGGCAAGGAGCCGCCGGTAAATCCTGGCCACTCGCCCTGCCAGCCGTGCCAGTCGCTTCGACAGACGCCGCAGGCTTTCACCTCGACGACCACACCGTCCGAATCATGAGCTGGCTCAGGAATATCCCTGATGGCTAATGGTTCGTGGTACTGCTCAACTAGTGCTGCCTTCATTGCTAGTGCCGCTTTTTGTTGATCCCGTTATGGTCTACGTCACAACCGGTGCGCCGTAGAAATTCGATACACCCGGGCTGTCCGACGCCCTGCTGGCACTGCCCTGGGTGAATCTTCCTTATGAGGATAAAGCGGCACGGGTTCGTTTCTGCTGGGTCACGGACACCTTAGTTGTGTGAATTATTACGCATATCTAGGGCGGCTCTTTATGCGGCAGGGTAGCTGTGTGAGCGCCATATTCGCGGCGTCGAGTGATCCTGTACAGGATTGGGCCTAGGGGTTGACTGTCGAGATTATTCATTATCAGAAAACGGAATCGCGGCGCTACAAGGATTATCACTGTAAGGATCGTCGGAGCCCACTACCGTCGGGGCTTACCATGTTGCCGGTGGTTGTATCGGCGGGAATTGCGGCATCAACGGTAGTTGTCCTAGCTTGTCGGGTCGCGATCGCAGCCATTCAGAAAGCTGGTCGCGACGCTTGACGAGCTCAGGACCGCCTTCTCCAGCGGCAATACGGTGTTGTGCCAGCGCAGCCTCAGTCGCGGCAGTAATCGTGCGTTTCTGGTTCCGTTTCGCGACTCGACCATACTTACCCGAATCAGCGAGGATGGCGCGCCGCTTACGCGGATCTGCAATCATGTCAGCCTCAGCCGGAGTCACCAGGCCAGCTTCTACCATGAGGGGTAGCTGGGATCGCACTGCCTCGTATTCGTTGCGTCGATTGCGAGTCGTCATGATGATGGTTCCAATGAACACTGGTACGAAGAGCACAATGTAGACCAGGATCATCGCAGCTAACTGGCCGGTGTCGTCAAGGCCAAGGCTGCCCGCCAACAATGTGGGGCCGCCATTCCACAGACCATGAAGCAGGCATGCAGCGATGTAGCCAACAGCGGCTTTCCAGAGACCACCTTTAGTGCGCCACGCCCAGATACCGACTGCGGTCGCCGTGGTGTAAAGCGGGTGTCCGAAGACCCCAAAACCTGTGCGCACAAGTGCCATGACGACAAATTCCCCGGCACTCGACGAGAGAGCGAAATAACCCAGGTTCTCCACGAACGCGAAGCCTAGGGCGCAGATCCCGGCATAGAAGATGTGATCGGTTAGCGAGGTGAGCTCAAGCTTGCGGGCTCCAGTGGCAACGAGAATAAATACTGAGGCTTTGGCTAACTCCTCAGCAAGCGGTGCGACGATGGCCATCGTCACGAACTCACTGGCGGGAATCGCCATCTCGACAAGGAACGAGAAGATGACGCCTGCTGACCCTCCCCAGATCAGCGCCATCACTGTGAGACGGGTAGGTTCGGGCTCCCATCTGTCGAGCCAGCGGTAGCACAGCAGACACACGATAAGGGCCGCGGTCGATGGGATTGCACCGACGATGAAGGTAACGGGTGAGCCTGCGCTGATGAGCGCGACGATGAGGAGGATGGCGATCGCTCCCAATACGGTGATGACTATCGGCAGGGCTCCGCTGCGTCGAACCGGTTTGGGAGTGAGTGGGTACTGCATAGGTGTGGTGCTCACCTCGACATGCTATGGGGAGGGGAGTCCTCGAGAACAACTTCACGAGTGATGGTGAGTGTCGGTACCACCACGTACCCTATGTTGGTGACTTTTGGCGGACTGACCTCCCTTCTTTCCCGCGAACCGGTGCTCTCCCATGTTGTGGAGGACGCCCTTACCCGGCGCACTCCCACCCTTGACCTTCAGGTGGCAGCTTCGGCCCGCCCGGCGGTGGCAGCCGTACTGGGCCGGTCTCTCGACGGTTCCGGACGTCTGCCAGTATTACTCGTGACGAGCACGTTCCGAGAGGCCGAGGAATCAGTTGCTACCTTGAAGACGTGGCTCGGCGCCGACGCTGTCTGTTACTACCCATCGTGGGAGACCTTGCCTCATGAGCGTCTGAGCCCGCGTACGGACACCGTCGGTCGACGCATGGAGGTGCTGCGTCGGCTGTGTGGTACCGAGGGTGAGGTACCACAGGTGGTGGTCGCCCCGGTGCGCTCCTTGCTGCAGCCTCAGGTTGCCGGTCTGGGACGCGTCGCCCCGGTGCGCCTGGCAGTGGGAGAAGAGCATGACCTTACCGAGCTCGCGACTGAACTCGTCAACGCCGCCTATAGCCGGGTTGACATGGTGGAACGCCGTGGCGAATTCGCAGTACGTGGCGGCATCGTCGACGTCTTCCCACCGGTGCTAGAACACCCGGTCCGTATCGATTTTTTTGGTGACGAGATCGAGGAAATGACCTCCTTCGCGGTAGCCGACCAGCGATCCACCGACGAGACTCACCAAGAACTGATCTGCGCTCCTTGCCGTGAGCTCATCCTCACCGACGAGGTACGTTCCCGAGCCAAGGCTTTGCTGACCGACCATCCCGAATTAGCTGACATGTTGGAGCGGATCGGCAACGGTCAAGCTGTCGAGGGGATGGAGGCTCTTATGCCGGCCCTCGTTGATGAGATGGAACTACTCGTCGACGTCTTGCCTGAGCATGCCATGGTCGTCCTGTCAGATCCAGAGATGGTGCGCTCTCGTGCTGCGGATCTGGTTCGCACCTCCGAAGAGTTCCTCGGTGCTGGATGGGCAGCTGCCGCCGGCGGCGGACAAGCTCCTATTGACCTGGCTGCTTCGGGTTATCGCAGCTTGGCCCAGGTAAGATCGCACTGTCTAGAGCGCGGCATGGCCTGGTGGTCGATGTCCTCTTTTTCTCTGGATTCTTCGGCAACTGATGTCCTCGTCGACGACGACATCACCAGTGCTCCGCAAACGGTTAATCCCCAGCTCGTGGCCGTTGAGCCGTGGCATGGCGACGTCGAGGCAGCTGTTAAGGATCTGACGGCTCGCCTTGACGACGGCTGGACGGTCCTGTTGTGCGCCGAGGGTGAGGGCATGGCCAAACGCATGTCCGAGCTGTTGGGGGAGCACAACGTCGCGGCCAGACTGGTTGACGATGTCGACCCGGATGCCACCGAGCCATGCGTTCAGGTCATCCGACTTCACCAGCGTCATGGGTTCGCGGCCGAGTCTGTCAAACTGCTCGTTGCTTCCACCGGTGACCTCGCCGAGTCCCAGGATCCCGGTGGCACTGGCGAACGTCGCATGCCTCGACGACGTCGAAATCAGATCCAACCCCTGGAGCTCAAGCCGGGCGATCTCATCGTCCACGAGCAGCACGGTGTGGGGCGGTACGTGGAGATGGTGCAGCGCACTGTCGGCGGCGCTACCCGCGAGTACCTCGTTATCGAGTACGCGCCCTCCAAAAAAGGTCAGCCTGGTGATCGCCTCTTCGTGCCGGTGAACTCGCTGGATCAGGTGACCCGATATGTCGGTGGGGATGCCCCCAGCCTCGACCGTATGGGTGGGGGAGACTGGCGCAAGCGCAAGGCGCGTGCCCGCAAGGCGGTCCGTGAAATCGCCGCCGAGCTCATCAAGCTCTATGCTGCTCGCCAGGCCACTAAGGGGCATGCTTTCGGCCCTGACACTGCGTGGCAGCGGGAGTTGGAGGGCGCCTTCGCTTACGTCGAGACACCTGACCAGCTCACCACCATTGCCGACGTTAAGCGTGACATGGAGCAGGTCGTTCCGATGGACCGGCTGGTCTGTGGTGATGTCGGCTACGGTAAAACCGAGATCGCGGTACGTGCTGCGTTTAAGGCGGTTCAGGACGGCAAGCAGGTGGCGGTGCTGGTGCCCACTACTTTGCTGGTGCAGCAGCATTTCCAGACCTTCACTGAGCGTTACGCAGGTTTCCCCGTCAAGGTGGCGGCCCTGTCTCGTTTCCAGACTGACACCGAAGCCCGCGAAACCCTCGAGGGACTTCAACGCGGTACCGTCGACGTCGTCGTCGGTACCCATCGCTTGCTGGCCAAGGAGGTTGAGTTCAAGGATCTCGGCTTGGTCATCGTCGACGAGGAACAGCGTTTTGGCGTCGAGCACAAAGAAGCGCTTAAACGCATGAGGGTCAACGTCGATGTGCTTGCTATGAGCGCTACGCCGATCCCGCGCACCTTGGAGATGGCGGTGACAGGCATCCGCGAGATGAGTACGATCGCCACCCCACCAGAGGAGCGTCACCCGGTGCTCACTTTCGCCGGACCCTATGACGAGGGGCAGGTTGTTGCGGCGATCCGGCGTGAACTTGCTCGTGAAGGTCAGGTCTTTTACATCCACAACCGCGTGCAGTCCATTGAAAAGACAGCTGCCAAGCTGCGTGAACTTGTTCCAGAAGCGCGGATTGTCACTGCGCACGGCCAGATGAACGAGAAACAGCTGGAACAGATCATGGTGGACTTCTGGGAGCGTCGTGCCGACGTCCTGGTATGCACGACGATCGTTGAGTCGGGTATCGACATTTCTACCGCCAATACTCTGCTCATCGATCGAGCTGACCTTATGGGGCTGTCTCAACTGCACCAGTTGCGTGGTCGTGTGGGGCGGTCTCGGGAGCGTGGCTATGCCTACTTCTTGTACCCGGCGGACAAGCCACTCTCCCAAACGGCTCACGACCGCTTGGCGACGATGGCCGCTCACACCGACCTGGGTTCTGGCATGGCCATCGCCATGAAGGATCTGGAGATTCGCGGCGCCGGGAATCTGCTTGGTGGTGAGCAGTCCGGGCACATTGCTGACGTTGGCTTCGATCTTTACATTCGTCTGGTAGGTGACGCCGTCGCTGAGTTCCGTGGGGACAGCACCACTGCCGATGAACCGGAGATGCGTATTGAGCTGCCCGTTGACGCCAACCTTCCGGTTGAGTACGTCGAAACTGAACGCTTACGCCTTGAGATGTACAAGCGATTGGCTGAAGTGCGCAGTGACGAGGAGGTTGACGCCATCGGGGCCGAGTTGGTCGACCGTTATGGACCGATGCCCGAGCCCGTCCAAGCTCTGCTTGGGGTGGCGCGATTCCGCCTGCTATGTCGACAGGCGGGAATTCATGAGGTCGTTCCGGCTGGACGCAACATCAGGTTTTCGCCGGTGAATCTGCCGGAATCCCGGGTGATGCGCCTCAAGAGGTTGTATCCCGGATCGGTGGTCAAGCAAACAGCGGGTTTGGTGCTGGTGCCTAAACCCATGACTGCAACGATTGGGGGCCAGCCATTGGGCGGTGCCGACTTGTTGAAGTGGAGTGCCGACCTCGTGACGAACGTCCTGGCTGTTGACACCCCGATCGGCGCGGGCCGGCCCACTGAGCCATAGAATTGTGCCGTTGGCGGCATAAGATGACCAGCTGTACCCTTTTTTCGTGGCAGGAGATGTGATGACGATGCGACGACGACTCGGTGCCGCTGCGGTGGCTGTTGCTCTGGTGAGTGTGGCTTCCGGGTGTGCGAGTTCCCCGAGCAACGCGGCCACGGTGGGAAATACGACGGTGACCATGAAGTCCGTTGACGATGCCGTCGAGCATTGCTCGAAGTTCATCAACCCGTCCTCGGAACTCACCCCGCGCCAGATCATCGCCTCGACGGTTATTCGTGGAGCCGTTGCGCAAGAGGTCCTGGACAAACGCGGAGCGAAGCTCTCTGACGCCGAACGTGACCAGATTGTCGCTCGAAATGGTATGGCTGCCTTAGATTCCGATCAGGTCTGTCACACGATGGTTCGTAGCTTCGCGGGTGTGTTCCATCTTTTCGACCTCGAGGGTGACAGGAAGGCGAAGGCTGACCTGTCCGCCGTCGATGTGAAGGCCAACCCACGCCTAGGGTCCTGGGACGCTAACAACCTGGTCGTTCAGGGCAGCTCGTCGCTGTCCCAGCCCTTCACTAAGACTTCCTGATCCCGTTGATGGCGGCTGAGTACGCACGACCCAGGGCCGAATTCAGCGAGCTCGTCGAGGTGATGGCAAGGTTGCGCGACGAGTGTCCGTGGGATCGCAGTCAGACCCATCGATCCCTGGTGACCTATCTAGTCGAGGAGACTGGCGAGGTCATTGACGCGATTGAGGCCGGTACCGATGACGATCTCGTTGAGGAGCTGGGGGATCTGCTACTCCAAGTCGTCTTCCATTCCCGGATCGGTGAGCAGGGGGGACGTTTCGACATCAACGAGGTCGTCGGTGGAATCGTCGCCAAGCTTGTGGCCCGTCACCCCTATGTGTTCTCCGATGAGGAGGTTCCTGAGGACCTCGACGCCGCATGGGAGGCTCGTAAGGCAGCGGCCAAAGGACGTACGTCCAGCCTGGACGGGATCGCCTACTCCCTTTCCAGCGTGGCCCGCAGCGCTAAGGTCATCTCACGGGCACGCACTCGTGGGGTGGGCGTCAAGCTGGCCGACGAGCCGATCACCGCGGCGGAGACTGGTGACCAGCTTGTGACTCTCATTGCTCGCGCCCAGGCAAGCGGTGTTGACGCGGATCAGGCGCTACGAGACCGTTTGCGCGATCTCGAAGACGAGATCAGGAAGGCTGAGTGCCGAACTGACTGACCGATGCGGTTTAACACCGCTTATTACTGCGGCATCCCTTGTTGTTGAGGCGGTGGTCTGGCCGACTAGGCGACAAAGACCAGTACGGTAGTCGGAGGCACGGAGGAGGTGTGTGATGCGACGAGCCCTGGCAGCGCTGTTTGCCGCCGTCGTCGCCTTGGGGGCGCTGTCTGGCTGCAAGGGCAGCGCGAACGACCCGGCTGGCGTCACTGAGGTTTCGGATGCGCCTACAGCTTCCGTGCCGTCGGTGAGTCAATCCTCCGGACCTAAACCGACCCCGCAGGATGTGAATCCGAACACCAAGTTGACGGCAACCCCGCAGCGAGGTGGGCTGAAGGACTTTCTTCCCGGCGTCACTGGGATAATTAGTGATCGTGTCGTCACGGGCTCCACGTCCCAGACCGTCGTCGTCAAGGCTGGCACCGTCACCGACTACTACTTTCTGTGTGATACCACCGATGCGCTGATGAGCGTCACCGAAAATGACGAGTCGACGGCATCGACCCCGTGCCATGAGGGATTCGCCCATCTGAGCGTTGGTAAGCGGGCACAGAGCGGGCAGATCGAGCTACATATCGACGCACCTGAGAACGTCACGTACGAATTCGTCATCACTGAAAACCCAGCGGAGGATCAACGGCAGTGAGTGACGGTCAGCCCTGAGATACCTCTAGTTGGACGGCTCCGATACGCTTTGGGGTGGACGCAAAGATCCTCTTTGAAAGGTTGGTCCATGGCAACCATCGAATTCATCGAAGCCCGTGAGATCCTCGATTCCCGCGGCAACCCGACCGTTGAGGTCGAGATGATCCTCGACGACGGCACCCAGGCCCGCGCTGCGGTTCCTTCGGGCGCTTCGACCGGTCAGTTCGAGGCCGTTGAGCTGCGTGACGGCGATAAGAAGCGTTACTCCGGTAAGGGTGTTCTCAAGGCTGTTGAGAACGTCAACGAGAAGATCGCCGAGGAGGTGCTCGGCTGTGACGCGAGTGAGCAGCGCATTATCGACCAGATCATGATCGAGCTCGACGGATCCGACAACAAGGGCAAGTTGGGTGCTAACGCCATCCTTGGTGTCTCCCTGGCTGCTGCTCATGCTGCTGCTGACTGTGCGGAGCTCCCGCTGTACCAGTACCTCGGCGGACCGAACTCCCACGTGCTGCCCGTTCCAATGATGAACATCCTCAACGGTGGTGCCCACGCCGATTCCGACGTTGACATCCAGGAGTTCATGATTGCCCCGATCGGCGCGGAATCCTTTAAGCAGGCCTACGAGTGGGGCGCTGCCGTTTACCACTCCCTCAAGAAGGTTCTCAAGGACAAGGGCTTGGCTACCGGTCTGGGTGACGAGGGCGGTTTCGCCCCCAACCTTCCCAGCAACGCCGCCGCTTTGGACCTCATCCTTGACGCCATCAAGGCCGCCGGCTTCGAGCCGGGTAAGGACGTCGCCCTCGCCCTTGATGTCGCTGCTTCCGAATTCTTCGAGGACGGCAAGTACACGTTCGAGGGCCAGGCTAAGACCTCGGCTGAGATGATCGCGTACTACGAAGGCCTCATCGCCAAGTATCCGCTGGTCTCTATTGAGGATCCGTTGGACGAGGAGGATTGGGACGGTTGGGCCGAGTTCACGAAGAAGCTTGGTGAGAAGATCCAGATCGTTGGCGACGACTTGTTCGTCACTAACCCGAAGCGCCTTGCCAAGGGAATCGAGACCAAGGCTGCCAACGCCCTGCTCGTCAAGGTGAACCAGATTGGCTCCCTCTCGGAGACTATCGACGCCGTCGAGCTGGCCCATCGCAACGGCTACCGCTGCATGATGTCGCACCGTTCTGGTGAGACCGAGGACACCACTATCGCCGATCTCGCCGTCGCGCTATCGACTGGTCAGATTAAATCCGGTGCCCCGGCCCGCGGCGAGCGCATCGCCAAGTACAACCAGTTGCTGCGTATTGAGGAGGAACTGGGCGACTCGGCCGAGTACGCCGGTGCTTCCGCTTTCCCGCGCTTCCAGGCCTGACTGACGCTATGAGGTGCTGACCGCAGCACCTGACATGACACGACCGTCCCGGTACTGCCGGGGCGGTCGTGTCATGATGGACCACGATGGCCACTACACCAAGCAATCGACACCGTCCGTCCGGAAGGTCCCAGCGACCGGCCGGGGGACGGACACACGCGTCCTCGCCGAACCGCTCAGGTCCGAGGAACCGCGGAAATTACCAGCGCACTACGCGCACAGAGCCTCCTCGTAATCGAGCTACTCAGGAGGAGGGGGGTCAGCCTCGCCGGTTCGGGCTCACCCTCAGAGCAGTCGTTATGGGTGCGGCTGTTCTGCTGGTACTTGTCATGATTACGCCTAGTTTGGGTATCTACTTCTCTCAGCGTTCCCAGATCTCCCGGACCCAAGACGACGAGGCTCGGACACGCGCTTCTATCTCGACCCTTCAAGACGAGGTCAAGAGGTGGCACGATCCCGACTACGTCCGTGCTCAGGCGCGCTCCCAGCTCGGCTGGGTGATGCCGGGCGAAACTGGGTATCAGGTCATTGGAGAAAACGGTAAGGTCATTGGATCGACGACTTCTTTGGACGAAAAAGATCCGGCGAATGAAGCCAGCGCTGACGCTCGCTGGTGGCGAAAGGCTGCGGGATCAGTCCAGGACGCTGACCATCCCGCCCCGCCCCACCCCTCCCCGGGGGCGATGATCACGCCTACACCTTCAGCGAAGTTGTCTTCGCCCAGCCCTTCTCGTCGATGAGGTGACCATGCTAGAAGAATTTACTGAGAACGACCGTCAGGACGTCCGGGACCAGCTTGGCCGCGAACCACGAGGAGTCGCCGGTGTGGCCTGGCGCTGTGGTTGCGGTAAACCAGGTGTCATTGCTACCGAGCCTCGGCTGCCGAACGGCACCCCGTTTCCGACGACTTATTACCTTACCTGTCCGCGTGCTGCATCCCTCATTGGGACCCTGGAGTCTTCGGGGCTGATGGCTCGGATGACCGAACGACTCGGTGAGGATGAGGAGCTTGCCGACCAGTACCGGCGCGCCCATGAGTCCTATATTGCTGATCGCGTTCAGATCGGCGAGGACGCCGGTCTTGACCCGGTTCCTGAGATCGATGGGATTTCCGCTGGCGGTATGCCGACGCGCGTGAAATGTCTGCATGCTCTGGCAGGGCACGCCTTAGCTGTCGGGCCTGGGGTCAACCCGTTTGGGGATGAGGTCGTTGCAGAGCTGGGAGAGTTCTGGTGCGACCCATGCGCCCCTGAGCATCGCGAGCCCGAGTCGGACAGGAGGATTGTATGAGCGGCAGCCACACCGTTGCAGCTATCGACTGCGGGACGAATTCGATTCGCCTCCTCATCGCATCAGCCGATTCGGACGGGCGTTTGGTCGAGCAGGCACGAGAACTGGAAATGGTGAGGCTCGGTCAGGGGGTTGACGCCACCGGTTCCTTCCGTCCCGACGCCCTTGAGCGCACTTTCTCAGCCTGTCGCACCTTCGCCCAGGCTATCGCGGACCACCACTGCGACCGGGTGCGTTTTGTTGCCACCTCGGCTGCTCGTGACGTCTCCAACCGCGATGCCTTTTTCGCGGGAGTCCGTCAAGCTCTGGGGGTGGACGCGGAGGTCATAGACGGCATGGAAGAGGCGAGTTTGTCTTTTGCTGGAGCGATTTCTGGGATCCAGGTAATCGATGAGCCGGTTCTTGTTATTGATTGTGGAGGTGGCTCGACGGAGCTGGTGCTGGGCCGTGGGTCTAGCATCGACTCTCGGGTGAGCCTCAATATTGGCTCGGTACGGCTGCGTGAGCGTTTCCTCCATGACGACCCGCCCACCGTCGAGCAGATCGACGACGCTCGCAAGTACGTTCGTGAAGCCTTGGATTCCTGCCCGGTTGACGTTGCCGCCGCCCGTACCGTCATCGGCGTTGCGGGTACGGTCACGAGCTTGTCCGCAATTGGCCAGAATCTCACAGATTATGACCGCGCCAAGGTGCATCGTTCGGTACTGACGGTCGGCCAGATTTCCGACCTGGCGGGCAAGTTGCTCTCGTCTACTGTTGATGAAGTCGAGCAGATGGGACCGCTGAAGCGACGCCGTGCAGAAGTGTTGTGTGGAGGTGCCGTTATTATTGACGAGGTATGCCGTCGTGCGACGGCAGGTAAACTTGTCGTCTCGGAGACCGATATCCTTGACGGCATGGCGCTGGCAATGCTGGCGCAGGGGAGCTGAAGTGCTCCTGGCCCCCGTAGCCCAACCGGCAGAGGCAGACGGCTTAAACCCGTCCCAGTGCGGGTTCGAATCCCGTCGGGGGTACACAGCTTCACCAGGAGCAGCTACGCAGTGTGTACGACCTCAGTCGTCGCTAGTGTGAAAAGCTCGTTCCGCGGTACGGGGAAGGTTTCGTGTCGTCGCTGCGTTGTTTAGAGTAGACGTCACCACACGTCTTCACAGGAGGATCACATGGCTAACCCGGTCTTTAGCCGAGCCGAGGCCTTCCAGCCGCGCGGTAACCCGTACGGGCAGCCGGCGTACGCAGGTCAGGGGTATCGGGCGCAGTACGGCGTATCAGGGCAGCCTGGCGGCGAGTCGGGCTCTCTATTAGACGGCCCGCAAGGACAGAGTGCCGAGCGCGCGATGACTTTTGATGACGTCCTCGGCCGTACTGGCCTGGTTCTGCTCATCATTGCTGCCATTGGTGCTGTGAGCTTCGCGCTGATTGGGCCGAACGTGGTGGCAAGTGGCCCTGCCTTGGTGGTCGGATCGATTGCAGCATTCATTACTGCGATGGTCGTCAGCACTCGCCGTACGGTGCCGGTCGGTGGCGTCATCTTCTACTGCATCTGCGAAGGGCTGGTCCTTGGCTCTATGTCAGCCATGTTTGAGACCGCTTACCCCGGTATCGTGGTGCAGGCCGTCTTGGGTACTTTCGCCGCTGCCGGCGTGACCTTGGCGGCATACAAGTTCTTTAATATCCGGGTGACGCCGCGATTTCGTCAGATCGTCATCATTTCCACCTTCGGCTTTGCCCTTGCGATGCTCGTCAACCTCGTGTTGATGCTATTCAGGATCAACATTGGCGTTGCTAGTTTTGGCCCTATCGGCATCTTGTGCTCAGCGCTGGGTGTGGTGCTGGCCGCCATGAACCTTGTCGTAGATTTTGACTACGCCGAGCAGGGTGTGCGCAACCAAGCCCCAGCATCTGAGTCTTGGCGTGCGGCCTTCGGCATCGCTGTGACGATGGTGTGGCTCTACACAGAGATCTTGCGGATTCTCAGTTACTTCCGGGCTGATTGACATTGACGCCAGAGGGGGCTTGGTCATCGTGACCAAGCCCCCTTCGTCATGCCTGTGGTAACTGTGGCTGATCAGGTGCTGGGGACGTCGCGCAGATGGGTCTCAAGACACATGCGTGTCGCGGCTCCCCAGGACAGCCGACGCCAACGCCACAGCGGTATCCACTGGGCTGACTGGGTGGTGCCACCGACGTCGATGACGTAGGGGTCGGTGGGGTTTTCGCTGGTGGCTGAGTAGATGATCCGCAGGGCATGGAAGTCCTCTAGCACCCCGGTGGGGGAACGGCCGATCCAATGATCGGACTGCAGATCGATGATGCGGTTAAGGCGGACACGCTGTCCGGACTCTTCCATGACCTCACGGGTGACCGCTTGCGCGGGGGATTCACCGGGTTCTAAACCACCTCCAGGTAGCGCCCACAGGCCAGGGACTGCGGTGCGTGGCGAGCACTCGGTACCCAGTAATCCCCGCCGTGACCGTACAACGGCGTAGGCCGCAATGCGTTGGTACGGACGAACTGGTTCGTCGGCTTGTCTGTCCTCGGAGAGATCCGGCACGCTCTTTCGGGTGCGGGGAGGCTGAGAGCTAGACGTTCGAGGCGCGACGTGGGCGGTGACGACGATCTCGTCGTCGACCCGATCGGCAGATAAGTACTCTCTGACGACGAGCCCGTGACGCCACAATTCGACGTGTGGATTCATCCCATGGCGGACGCGGAAGGCATGGGTCTGCCCACTGCCTGGCGTTCCGACTGCGGTGATGAGCACACTTTCATTCAACCACCTTGATCCGAGGCTAGCGGTCTAGCTCCTTGATGGGCTGAATTATTCGAGGACCTGGAAGCTACTTGATCTTGTCGGTGACGTCGGTGCCGTCGGTATTAAAAGCCCTAGTCAGGCCGTTAATGTCAACGCGAAGGACGGGCGTGTCAAGCTTCGTGTCCTGAGAAATGGTCCATTCCATGTCGGATGGCTTCTGGTGGGCTTGCGCAGCCGCGAGATTCATGATGCGGACGATGACGTGTGGATTCAGGAGGCCAGGCGAGAAGGTTGCGGACGCGTCGCTCCTGCGTTGTACCGCCCATGCGGGCATATCGGCAGACCGGGTCCGCCTCATGACGATGCCAGGTGTCGTTGTCGGCGTATCGACGATGATGGCCTTACCGGGCTGGTAGCTGATCTGGTCGACTTGCTTAGCGCTCGCGACAGCATCACTTAATGCCTCAGTCATGCCAGAAGTCGATGCGAAGTCAATGTGGTTGATGGCAGATCCATTGGGTCGGAAGAAGACGGTCTGGGTTTCTGGCTTGGTCGAGACTGTCATGAGGACAGTACCTTGGTTGTACTCGACGATCTGCAAGTTCTGGTTCATATGGGATCCGGAGATATCGGCGGCCCTGCTTAATATCACGGGCAACTTCTCTACGGCGAAGTCGCCAGGATTGAAGGGGCGTGACGCTGTTTGAGTGCTCTGAGTTGCTGACGAGTCGATCTTGCCGTTCTGCCAGGTCCAGATTGTTGGGGAGTTACCGATCTGAACGGTGATGCTGAGCGCACCCTTAGTGATGTCTACCTTGGTGATAGGTCCATTGCCCGACGCTGCAACAAGTTCATTGATGATCGCGCGGGTATGGATGCCATCGAGCGGGGATACCGAGGCCGTGACCTTGGACGACGGGACCAAAGCAGTTCGGCTCGGCTCGTCTGAAGGCGTCGTGGGAGTTGTTGAAGTACATGACGCACACACGCATAGCGCGGCCGCACTGAGGATCACGCTTGCGGTTTGACGGAACCTTATTCGATACGTCATGGGGTGAGTCTATGAGGAGTTCAGCGACTGGATAGGTCTCGAGAGGGGCAACGACGGGGTAGGTAGGCCCGGGGTGAAGATGCGGCTGTTTTGTGGGTTTGTGTTGGTGGTGGGGGTGTGTGTAGTGTGTGTTGGGCCGTTGGGGGCTGCGTGTGTGGTTCTTGGTGGTGGCTGTGTTTGGGATGTTTTCTTGTCGGGTTTGACGGCGGGGGAGGGTTCCGGTATGGTTTTCCGGGCTGCTGCTTTGGTGGTGGTGTGGTTGGCTGGTTCTGCTGGCTGGTTCTGGGATCGTGGTTTTGTGGTTTCGGGGTTGGTGTGGTAGGGTTGGTCGGGTCGCCTTGTGATGGTTTCTGCATGGTTTGTGTGGGGATTGTTGTGGTGGGTGTGATGTTTGAGAACTCAACAGTGTGTCTTTGATAGTCAATAGTTTTTGATGCATCTGTTTGTTGTGGATGTGTCGGATTTGTTTATGATTCCTTTGTGATTCTGGACATGTGACTGAATATTTTTTGGTTAGTGTTTGGGGTTAGTGTATTGGATTCTTCGTGGTGTCACTGTTGCCTGTGTGCGTGCTGTGTGTGCGTGTGTGGGTGGGTGATATTTTTTCATTGGAGAGTTTGATCCTGGCTCAGGACGAACGCTGGCGGCGTGCTTAACACATGCAAGTCGAACGGAAAGGCCCTGCTTTTGTGGGGTGCTCGAGTGGCGAACGGGTGAGTAACACGTGAGTAACCTGCCCTTGACTTTGGGATAACTTCAGGAAACTGGGGCTAATACCGGATAGGAGCTCCTGCTGCATGGTGGGGGTTGGAAAGTTTCGGCGGTTGGGGATGGACTCGCGGCTTATCAGCTTGTTGGTGGGGTAGTGGCTTACCAAGGCTTTGACGGGTAGCCGGCCTGAGAGGGTGACCGGCCACATTGGGACTGAGATACGGCCCAGACTCCTACGGGAGGCAGCAGTGGGGAATATTGCACAATGGGCGGAAGCCTGATGCAGCAACGCCGCGTGCGGGATGACGGCCTTCGGGTTGTAAACCGCTTTCGCCTGTGACGAAGCGTGAGTGACGGTAATGGGTAAAGAAGCACCGGCTAACTACGTGCCAGCAGCCGCGGTGATACGTAGGGTGCGAGCGTTGTCCGGATTTATTGGGCGTAAAGGGCTCGTAGGTGGTTGATCGCGTCGGAAGTGTAATCTTGGGGCTTAACCCTGAGCGTGCTTTCGATACGGGTTGACTTGAGGAAGGTAGGGGAGAATGGAATTCCTGGTGGAGCGGTGGAATGCGCAGATATCAGGAGGAACACCAGTGGCGAAGGCGGTTCTCTGGGCCTTTCCTGACGCTGAGGAGCGAAAGCGTGGGGAGCGAACAGGCTTAGATACCCTGGTAGTCCACGCTGTAAACGGTGGGTACTAGGTGTGGGGTCCATTCCACGGGTTCCGTGCCGTAGCTAACGCTTTAAGTACCCCGCCTGGGGAGTACGGCCGCAAGGCTAAAACTCAAAGGAATTGACGGGGCCCCGCACAAGCGGCGGAGCATGCGGATTAATTCGATGCAACGCGTAGAACCTTACCTGGGTTTGACATGGATCGGGAGTGCTCAGAGATGGGTGTGCCTCTTTTGGGGTCGGTTCACAGGTGGTGCATGGCTGTCGTCAGCTCGTGTCGTGAGATGTTGGGTTAAGTCCCGCAACGAGCGCAACCCTTGTTCACTGTTGCCAGCACGTTATGGTGGGGACTCAGTGGAGACCGCCGGGGTCAACTCGGAGGAAGGTGGGGATGACGTCAAGTCATCATGCCCCTTATGTCCAGGGCTTCACGCATGCTACAATGGCTGGTACAGAGAGTGGCGAGCCTGTGAGGGTGAGCGAATCTCGGAAAGCCGGTCTCAGTTCGGATTGGGGTCTGCAACTCGACCTCATGAAGTCGGAGTCGCTAGTAATCGCAGATCAGCAACGCTGCGGTGAATACGTTCCCGGGGCTTGTACACACCGCCCGTCAAGTCATGAAAGTTGGTAACACCCGAAGCCGGTGGCCTAACCGTTGTGGGGGAGCCGTCGAAGGTGGGACTGGTGATTAGGACTAAGTCGTAACAAGGTAGCCGTACCGGAAGGTGCGGCTGGATCACCTCCTTTCTAAGGAGTTTTTGTGAGTGGAATGTTGGCGTCCTGCCTGTGATGGGTGGGGTTGAGGGCATGCTGTTGGGTTGTGGGGTATCACATGTGTGGTGGCCTGTGCGGTGCTGTGTTGCGTGCGTGTGTGCGTGGTGTGGTGTTCGTGTGGTGGTTGAGAACTGTATAGTGGATGCGAGTATCTTTATTGTTGTATGTGTTTGTGCGACGTGGTGTTGTGCAAAGTTGTGTAGTGCGATCGGTGGATGCCTTGGCACCAAGAGCCGATGAAGGACGTTGTGACCTGCGATAAGCCCTGGGGAGTTGGTGAGCGAGCTGTGATCCGGGGGTGTCCGAATGGGGAAACCTGGAATGTCCGGAGTAGTGTCCGGTGGCCCTGCCCTGAATGTATAGGGGTGTGGGTGGTAACGCGGGGAAGTGAAACATCTTAGTACCCGTAGGAAGAGAAAACAAGTGTGATTCCGTGAGTAGTGGCGAGCGAAAGCGGAGGAGGCTAAACCGTGTGTGTGTTCAAGCCGGCAGGTGTTGCATGTGCGGGGTTGTGGGGGCCTTGTGGTTCTGCTGCCGCAGGATTGGCCAGTGAGAAATGTTGCGTGAAGGTGAAGCGTCTGGGAAGGCGTACCGGAGTGGGTGAGAGTCCTGTAACTGTAAGCGTGGCACTGGTGTGGGGTTGCCCCGAGTAGCGTGGGACTCGTGGAATTTCGCGTGAATCTGGCGGGACCACCCGTCAAGCCTAAATACTCCTTGGTGACCGATAGTGGATGAGTACCGTGAGGGAAGGGTGAAAAGTACCCCGGGAGGGGAGTGAAAGAGTTCCTGAAACCGGTCGCATGCAAGCCGTCAGAGCCTGTGTGGTGATGGCGTGCCTTTTGAAGAATGAGCCTGCGAGTTAGTGATGCGTGGCGAGGTTAACCCGTGGTGGGGGAGTCGTAGCGAAAGCGAGTCCGATAAGGGCGTGAGTCGCGTGTTCTAGACCCGAAGCGGTGTGATCTATCCATGGCCAGGATGAAGCGTCGGTAAGACGTCGTGGAGGTCCGAACCCACTTCAGTTGAAAATGGAGGGGATGAGTTGTGGATAGGGGTGAAAGGCCAATCAAACACCGTGATAGCTGGTTCTCCCCGAAATGCATTTAGGTGCAGCGTTGCGTGGTTCTTGTTGGAGGTAGAGCACTGGATGGTCTAGGGGGCTTATCGGCTTACCGAAATCAGCCAAACTCCGAATGCTGGCAAGTGTAGCGTGGCAGTGAGACGGCGGGGGATAAGCTTCGTCGTCGAGAGGGAAACAGCCCAGATCATCAGCTAAGGCCCCTAAGTGGTGACTCAGTGGGAAAGGATGTGGAGTTGCGTAGACAACCAGGAGGTTGGCTTGGAAGCAGCCATCCTTGAAAGAGTGCGTAATAGCTCACTGGTCAAGTGATTCCGCGCCGATAATGTAGCGGGGCTTAAGTTATCCGCCGAAGCTGTGGCAACCTGTGTGGTTGGGTAGGGGAGCGTCGTGTCAGTGGTGAAGCTGCCGGGTGACTGTGTGGTGGAGTTGATGCGAGTGAGAATGCAGGCATGAGTAGCGTGTGACGGGTGGGAATCCCGTCCGCCGATTATCCAAGGGTTCCAGGGTCAAGTTTGTCTGCCCTGGGTGAGTCGGGTCCTAAGGCGAGGCCGACAGGCGTAGTCGATGGGTAACCAGTTGATATTCTGGTACCGGCTTGTCACCGTCCGTGTCGAGGTGTGTGATGCTAAGCATGTGAGCTTGTCTTGGGAGTGTTTTTGATGCTTCTGGGGTGGGTGAGTGTGTGAACCGATCATGTAGTAGGCAAGCTGCGGAGGGACGCAGTGAGGTAGCTCATCCCCGGTGATGGTTGTCCGGGGCTAAGTGTGTGGACTGTCTGGTAGGTAAATCCGCTGGGCGTGAAGGTTGAGGCATGATGGGGAGCCCATGGTTGTGGGTGAGTGAGTGATCCTGTACTGTCGAGAAAAGCTTCGTGAGCGAGGTGGCGGGTCCGCCCGTACCCTAAACCGACACTGGTGGATAGGTAGAGTATACCGAGGCGATCGAGTGAATCGTGGTGAAGGAACTCGGCAAAATGCCCCCGTAACTTTGGGATAAGGGGGACCTGAGCTGTCGTGCACCCGTGCGGTGTGGTGGCGGTGAGGGGCGCAGAGTCCAGGGGGAAACGACTGTTTACCAAAAACACAGGTCCGTGCGAAGTCGTAAGACGATGTATACGGACTGACTCCTGCCCGGTGCTGGAAGGTTAAGGGGAACTGTGAGTGTATGCGTAGCGGTGAACTTAAGCCCCAGTAAACGGCGGTGGTAACTATAACCATCCTAAGGTAGCGAAATTCCTTGTCGGGTAAGTTCCGACCTGCACGAATGGAGTAACGATTTCCCTACTGTCTCCACCATGAACTCGGTGAAATTGCATTACGAGTAAAGATGCTCGTTACGCGCAGCAGGACGGAAAGACCCCGGGACCTTTACTATAGTTTGGTATTGGTGATTGGGACGGTTTGTGTAGGATAGGTGGGAGACGTTGATGCGGCCACGCTAGTGGTGGTGGAGTCGTTGGTGAAATACCACTCTGATTGTTCTGGTTATCTCACTGTGGACCGTGATCCGGTTCAAGGACAGTGCCTGATGGGTAGTTTGACTGGGGCGGTCGCCTCCTAAAGGGTAACGGAGGCGCCCAAAGGTTCCCTCAGCCTGGTTGGTAATCAGGTGGTGAGTGTAAGTGCACAAGGGGGCTTGACTGTGAGACTGACAGGTCGAGCAGGGACGAAAGTCGGGACTAGTGATCTGACGGTGGCTTGTGGATGCGCCGTCACTCAACGGATAAAAGGTACCCCGGGGATAACAGGCTGATCTTGCCCGAGCGCTCATAGCGACGGCATGGTTTGGCACCTCGATGTCGGCTCGTCGCATCCTGGGGCTGGAGTCGGTCCCAAGGGTTGGGCTGTTCGCCCATTAAAGCGGCACGCGAGCTGGGTTCAGAACGTCGTGAGACAGTTCGGTCCCTATCCGCTGCGCGCGGAGGAATCTTGAGAAGGGCTGTCTTTAGTACGAGAGGACCGAGACGGACTGACCTCTGGTGTGCCAGTTGTTCTGCCAAGAGCATGGCTGGTTGGCTACGTCGGGTTGTGATAACCGCTGAAAGCATCTAAGCGGGAAGCACGCTTCAAGATAAGGGTTCCCACAGGAGTGTTCCTGGTAAGGTCCCCGAGAGATGATCGGGTTGATAGGCCAGACGTGGACGCATCGTAAGGTGTGGAGCTGACTGGTACTAATAGACCGAGGACTTTCATTAACACCATACGCGTGTGTGCGCGTGACTCGTATCCACTATACGGCTCCCAGCCCCTTCACGGGTTGCGCCGTTTAATGTATGTGTTCTACTGTATGGTTTTCAGGTTTTCCGGTGGCCATAGTGGAAGGGAAACACCCGGTCCCATTCCGAACCCGGTCGTTAAGCCTTCCAACGCTGATGGTACTGCACGAGGGATCGTGTGGGAGAGTAAGACGCTGCCGGAATACTTATACTGTTCCTTCCCCCAGGGGGGAAGGAGTATGCGTGTGTGGGTGTATCACCCCTCCAGCCAGTCTGGCTGGAGGGGTGATACACCCACACACGCATACCCACACGCCCAGGCCCCAGCCAGACTATAGGTCGCATTATTGCTAGACATAACCAGGCCCGGGTGTAGGGGAATACGAGTGTGGCCTGACACCACACCACCAGATTATGTAACCATGCCACGTGGGAGGCATGGCTAGCGTGTCCTAACACTCACTGAAACCACCACACCAACACTAACTGCTCGGCGCGCTAGCACTACGACCAGAAACCATCACAATCAAAGTATGTGGACCAACCATGCACACCAGGGCCGGCTAGCCACAACAACCTAGAGTCTGGTCGACACGCAACATAACCACACGCCTACCACGATACGACACCACCACAAACCCCACCCGACGACACACCCGCACCAACCACCCAACACCAACACCAACACTGAGACTTACAGACTTAATTCCGTTCGCACTGCACGTGTCGAGGAGGCTTTCCAGAAGGTATCCGCCGAGCCCCTGCTCACGGTGGTGAGGGGAGATTGCGATGACCAGTTCTGGGATTCCGGGGGCAACAAATCCATAACCTGGGTCCGAGGCAGGCAAATTGCGGACCCATGCGGCGCCGACGGCGGTGTCGTCAACAAGACAGATAAGCCCTACTTGGTCGGGCGTCCAGCCATCGATGTAATGTGCGATAGCTGGATTTGTGCGGCACTCTTCGACGTCGAGCGGCCCGGATGTACCGCCTGCCGCATGTCTCAGGACGTGGACCATGAAAGGTAGGTCTGCGGGGGTTGCCCGTCTCGTCGTAGCCATGACGTCAGGTTACCGATCGGTGACAACGATCCTTGATAGGGCTGCAAGAATAGGTTTGTGGTAACAAGTGCGAGGCGCATCCGGGCTAGAAAGGTTCCCCGGCGTTCTGTTCCCCGCGCGTTCGCGAGAGGATGCTTGACGGTTCACTCCGTCCTGCCGTTTCCCTTGTCTGGCCTGCCCGTTACCTTCATCGGTTACTGCATTATCAACGGGTTGGGGTTCCTTATCGATATGAGCCTATTGGCCGTTTTCTTCCGAGGGGTAGGTTTGCCGTATCCGGTGTCGGTGTCCCTGGGATACGGGCTGTCGGCTGTCTACTCATTCGTTGTGAATCGATGGCTGAACTTCCACTCTCACGGTAACCTCGGTCGTCAGAGCGGACGCTACGTGGTGACGATGGTGACGAATTACGTGTGCCTAACCCTGGGATTGTCGTCCTTGCTGGAATCCTTGGGCGTTCATTTTGAGCTCGCTAGGTTCACCGCCGCTTGCGTTGAGGGCCTTTACGTCTATTTGATGTTGAGTATTTGGGTGTTCCCGAAGTCCGGGAGACGACAATTGGCGTGAAGGACGTTGCTTTCCATACCTTGGGGCTCTGATGGTGGCATAGTGGTCAAGCCATCTTATGGAAGAAGGGGAACATGTCTGACCTATCGAGCTCGTCAGCGCCGGCCCGACGGCCGGGAACCTCAGTACGTGAATTGACCTTCCGAGGCATCGTCCTCGGTGGCCTCATGACGTTGATTTTCACCGCGGCGAATGTTTACCTCGGGCTCAAGGTCGGTTTGACCTTCGCCACGTCTATTCCTGCTGCCGTCATCTCGATGGCCGTGCTGCGTCACTTCAAGGGACACTCGGTCGAAGAGAACAACATTGTCCAGACGATCGCGTCGGCGGCCGGCACCCTCTCCGCGATTATTTTCGTGCTGCCCGGACTTATCATGGTCGGCTGGTGGTCAGGTTTCCCGTACTGGACCACCCTAGCTATCTGTCTAGTTGGCGGCATCCTCGGCGTTATGTATTCGATTCCGCTGCGTCGGGCCCTCGTGACAGGCTCGGATCTTCCCTACCCGGAGGGCGTCGCAGGAGCTGAGGTGCTCAAAGTAGGCGATTCCGCTGGTGCCGCCGAGGCTAACAAGGTGGGTCTGCGAGTCATCATCGTCGGTTCTGTGGTCTCTGCAGCGTACGCCCTGTTGTCGGATCTTAAGCTTGTGAAGTCGGCGCTGACCAAGCCTTTCAAGACGGGCGACAGTAGCGGCTCGATGGTTGGCGTGAGCATGTCGATGGCGCTCATTGGCGTCGGTCACTTGGTTGGTATTGCCGTGGCCGCGGCCATCCTCGTCGGTCTCTTTATTTCGTACGGTGCGATCCTGCCGTGGCGGGTATCCGGCAAAGTTGGTAGCGACCTTACGGTGATTCAGGACGTCTTCACTAGCGATGTCCGCTTCGTCGGTGCTGGCACCATCGGTGTTGCGGCTATCTGGACTCTTGTCAAGGTCATTGGCCCCATCGTCAAGGGCATCAGCGATTCCATAAGTTCCTCCAAGACACGTCACGAGGGCGGCGAAGTCCCACTGACCGAGCGTGACCTACCGGTTTCTGTTGTCCTCACCGTGGTGTTGATCTCGATGATCCCGATCGGTTTCATGCTGTGGGGATTTGCTCGCGACATGGTTGTATCGCGGTCCATGACCGGCGTCATCATCGTCAGCTTGGCGTTCATCCTGCTCGTCGGTCTGGCTGTTGCTTCTGTGTGCGGTTACATGGCTGGTCTCATCGGTGCATCCAATAGCCCGATTTCCGGCGTTGGCATCCTGGTCGTCCTGGTGGCTGCTCTCCTCATCAAACTCACCTATGGTGCTGTTGGTGGTGGTGAGACGGTTAAGCTGGTGGCCTATACCCTGTTTACCGCATCCATCGTCTTTGGTATCGCGACGATCTCGAATGACAACCTGCAGGACCTCAAGACTGGTCAGTTGGTTGGTTCGACGCCGTGGAAACAGCAGATTGCGCTGATCATCGGAGTTATTTTTGGTTCGGCGATCATCCCGCCCGTCATGCAGCTCATGCAGAGCGCCTTTGGTTTCCAGGGTGCCCCCGGTGCTGGTCCGAACGCTTTGCAAGCCCCACAAGCTACCCTTATTTCCTCGCTGGCGACTGGCGTCTTCGGCGGGTCTCTTGACTGGGGACTCATGGGGATTGGTGCCCTGGTGGGTATCGGCGTTATCGTCGTCGACGAGATCCTCACTCACACCACCAAGAAGTTCTCCCTTCCGCCCCTAGCCGTCGGGATGGGCATGTACTTGCCGATGACCCTGTCTTTGACGATTCCGATTGGCGCCGCGCTTGGCTGGCTGTTCGACAAGTGGGCGGCCCACACCGCCGGTGATGTCGAAGGTAAAAAGCGGACCGGAATCTTGCTGGCCACGGGCCTCATCGTCGGTGAGTCAATCTTCGGTGTCATCTATGCTGCCATGATCGCGGCCGCGGGATCCGAGGACGCCATTGCCATCGCGCCTGAGTCATGGGACAGCGGCGCTGGGATCGTTGGCGTGATCACCTTCGCCGCTGCAATCGCGTTCCTGTACCGGTGGACCAAGCGCCAGGCGAAAGAGCGCGTCGAAGCGTGAGAGGAGCGATCACCGAGTGCACTCGGCCACCTCGAGGAGCTATCACGGAAGCTGGGCAAGCTCCTCGTCGTTCAGCGTGACGTCGACGGACCTGAGGGAATCAAGAATCGTCTGGGAACGGTGGGACCCGGGAATCGGGATGACGTGCGGGCCCTTGCTCAGCTCCCAAGCAAGGATGACCTGTGCCCGGCTGATGCCACGGGCGTCGGCGATGCGCTGGAAGGCCGCGAATGCGTCCTCGTCGAGGGGACGACGATACCCGCCCAGCGGGCTCCACGCGACGAAGGCTAGGCCGAGTTCGCCGCATAGCTCCAGTTCCGGACGCGAGGATAGAAATCCTGGGGAGAACTGGTTCTGCACCGCCACGAGACGATCACCGAGGATGCTGTGGGCCAGTCGAATCTGGTCGGGATTGGCATTAGAGATGCCTGCGGTACGCGCCAAACCGTCGTCGAGGATTCCGGCCAGAGTCCGCACCATGCCTTCGTATTCGACCTTGGGGTCAGGGCGATGCAAATACAATAGATCGATCTGGTCGGTACGCAATGCCTCAGCCGAGAGCTTCGCGTCGCGACGCAGTCGTTCCGGTGACCCATCAACATCCCAGACGGGTTGCCCGGCGTCGTTGAAACAGCGAAAGTGCCCGACTTTAGTGGCCACCGAGATTGTCGAATGGTCACCATCCCATGACGCCAAGGCATCGGTGACGAGCCTTTCGCCGTACTGCTCCACGCCTCCTGACTCGTAATAGGCCCAAGCGGTGTCAATGTGGGTGCATCCCGCGTCGAGGACGTCATGGAGGATGTTGATCGCGGTCTCGCGGTCGGGACGGCCCTCAATAGACAGCGGCATCGAGCCGTAGGCAATTGCTGACGTACGGAATGGTCCGATCTGGCGGTACTTCATACATCTCCTTTAGTAGTGGTCGTATCCATGATGCTCCGGTGGTGTGGCAACTACATCGTGCCCTGAGTCGCGACCAAGTGCATTGATCGTAGGACGTGGGAGAGATCTACTTCGCTCACGAGCCGGCGAGGCATACCCCGGTGGCGTGAACGGGGCAGTAACCGAAGGGGTTGTCTTCGAGATACTGCTGGTGCTCGGCCTCCGCCAGGTAAAACTCGACGCCGTTGGCCATGGAGATCGCGGTCGTGATGGCTCCATAGCCCGCGTTGAGTAGGTTGGCTTGGTAAGAGCCCTTGACAGTGGTGGCCGTCATGAACTGTTCGGTGGTGGTGCACCAGATCTCCGAACGGTACTGTGTGCCCACGTCGTTGCCCTGGCGCATTCCCTGAGTAGGGTCATGGTTTTCCAGGAAGATAGTGAGGATCGCCTCGGTCGAGACCTGAGTGGGGTCGTAGGTTACTCGAACGGTTTCGGCGTGTCCGGTGCATCCCGTGTACACCTCGCGGTAGGTGGGGTTAGGGGTGAGACCGCCCATGTACCCGACGGCGGTCTGCAGTACTCCGTCAGTGTTCCAAAACAGCTTTTCGGCTCCCCAAAAACAGCCCATGGCTAGGTAGATCGTCTCTGAGCTTGGGAAGGGACGATCGAGCCGGTCTCCGGTCACTCGGTGGAAGAACGGCATCGCCAGCACTGGGGTATGACCCCCTGGTAGTGCGTTCTCCGATGAGACCATCTCGGTTTTATTCATGTGCTGTCTCCTCGCAGGCCAGCTCTCTCGTTACGGGTTCAACGAATCACGTCAGCGATCCATTCCTGCCTATCTCAGTGGATGGTCCATGATCCGGTCTCCTCCCTTCAGTATGTGAGACTTTGTCACCAAAGTTCACTGCACGAAAGGATCAACATGTCTGACCCTGCGCAGTCCGGCGCAACCGTCGCAGGTGGGGGGAGAGCCACTCGAAAGCCCCAGCGGCGTGAGAGTTTCGCCGGCCGAGGCGCCTTTCTCATCGCTGCGATCGGTTCTGCGGTCGGCTTGGGCAATATCTGGAGGTTCCCTTATGTCGCCTATAGCAATGGTGGTGGAGCCTTCATCGTGCCTTATCTGGTAGCGCTGCTCACCGCTGGTATTCCGTTGCTCTTCCTCGACTACGCCGTCGGGCATAAGTTCCGGGGCTCTCCGCCGATGGCTCTACGCCGTCTCCACAGGCGCATGGAGGCCATCGGGTGGTGGCAGACCCTCATCTGTTGGGTGATCGTCATCTACTATGCGGTCATCATTGCCTGGGCCATTCGCTATGTCGGGTTCTCTGTGACGAAAACGTGGGGACACGACCCGGAGGGGTTCCTTACGGGCAGCTTCCTGCACGTGGCTAGCAACGTTGACGTCGAGTTCCACTTCGTGTCTGGAGTGTTCTGGCCATTGTTGTTGCTATGGCTTTTTGTGCTTGCCATCATGGCTACCGGCGTCGAGAAGGGCATTACCCGGGCATCGTGGATCTTTATGCCGCTGCTCGCGGTGATGTTCATTACTCTGGTTATCGTCGCTCTTACCCTTGACGGGGCCTCGGTTGGACTTAATGCATTGTTCACCCCGTCGTGGGGTGCGCTGGGCAACTATCGGGTGTGGATGGCGGCTTACGGTCAGATCTTTTTCTCGCTATCGGTGGGGTTCGGGATCATGGTGACCTACGCCTCCTACCTCAAGCCGAAGTCTGACCTGACAGGATCTGGCCTGGTCGTCGGATTCGCGAACTCTTCGTTCGAAATCCTCGCGGGCCTCGGCGTCTTCGCTGCTCTGGGATTTATGGCGACCGCTTCCGGTAAGCCGGTGAGTGAGGTCGCCGGCTCGGGTATTGGCCTGGCCTTCATCGCTTTCCCACAGATCATCAGCCAGGCCGGTGCTGTCGGACCAATTCTGGGAGTGCTGTTCTTCGTCTCCCTGGTCTTCGCCGGCATCACCTCAATGATCAGCTTGCTCGAGGTCGTCATCGCTGCTTTCCGAGAAAAGACGGGTATCTCACGTAAAGCTGCGACCTGGATTATTGGCGGTGTGACGGCGATTGCGTCGATCGTGTTGTTTCCGACGACGACTGGTCTCAATCTGCTCGACGTTACCGACCACTTCATCAACAACATCGGCATCGTTGGGGTTGCCCTGCTCGCATGCCTCGTCATTTCCTGGGCGCTGCGGAAGCTGCCGGTGTTGCGCGATCACCTCAACGAGTACTCCTCGTTCCAGGTCAACAAGGTGTGGATGGCCCTGGTCAGTGTTGTCGCCCCGCTGGTCTTGCTGAGCCTGTGGATCACGGAGATCATCACTGTCGCGAGTAAGGGATATGGCGAAATGCCCAGAAACTTCGTTGGGATCTTCGGCTGGGGAATGTCCATCCTCGTCGTCGTTCTGGCGATAGTGCTGTCACTCATCCCGTGGCCACATCGCTCGGCGATTCATCATGAGCTTACCCACGAGGAGGAGCTGGCCTGCGAAAACTTCCAAGAAACCGAGGAAGGAGCCCTGTCATGAGCACTTCAGCGATCATCATGATGATCAGTGCGATGGTCACGGTGTGGGGCGGACTAGCTGCGTCGGCCATCTCGCTCTTCCGACATCCTGAACAGGACTGACGTGAAAGATGCCATGAGCCGAGTCGATTAGTGGGACGACAAATCCCAGTTGATGGGGTCTGCCCCTTGCTGTACGAGCAATTCATTCGTGCGACTAAACGGTCGAGATCCGAAAAAACCGTACCGGGCTGACATGGGGGAGGGGTGCGAGGACTTTACAATAGGAACTTTGCCCAGCATGGGCTCTAGGGACTGCGCATCGCGTCCCCACAGGATCGCCACCAGCGGACCGCCGCGCGCCACCAAAGCTTCGATCGCCGTCTGGGTGACCTCCTCCCATCCCTTGCCTCGATGGGATGCTGGCCGCCCCGGCTGGACTGTTAGACACCTGTTGAGAAGCAGTACGCCCTGTTCAAACCAGCCGGTGAGATCACCGTGCTCACATGGGGCAATACCGAGATCTGACTGCAACTCGGTGTAGATGTTTTGCAAGGACCGCGGCAGCGGTCGGACATCCCGCTCCACTGAAAAACTCAAACCCACCGGATGCCCGGGCGTCGGGTAGGGGTCCTGACCGACGATAAGTACGCGAACATCAGCCATCGGACGGGAGAAAGCACGTAGAATACGGTCACCATGAGGTAAAAAGCCTCTCCCGGCAGCTGTCTCCGCTCGTAGGAAGTCGCCCATCTCGTGGATCCGGGGTTCCACTCCTGTTAATGCCTCTGCCCAGTCGGGGGTGACGAGTTCAGCAACGGGATGAGCAACCACGGTGGCCTCCAAGAGAATACATACGGATGACATGCATGACGCTACCCTGTGATCGCGCCTTTTGAGACCGCAGCCCCACCACGCTATTCTGGAAGGAACCCATGAAGCTCTTTAGCTCGGGTAGGAAGACCCCCACGTCGTCACCGGCATCTTCGCACGCCGGGGCTATGGATGAGACGGTTGGCGTCACCTCCACGTCCGAGGCCGCTAACGTTGCTACTCAGCCCGTCCCTACTCCCGTCGAAGACGTCCCTAATGGTGTGCGCACCGCTGCCGGATGGTGTTGGCGGATGATCGTTATTGCGGCCTTCATCTATGGCCTCTACCAAGTGCTCCACGCGGCTTCTGAGGTGTCCGTGCCAGTCGCGGTGGCTCTTATGCTTACTGCTGCCATGTGGCCACTACCCAACTGGTTGTCGCGACATCACATCCATCGCGGTATCGCGTCGGGAATCTGCTTATTGCTCCTTGTCATCCTTGTTGGTGGGGTGTTCACTCTCGTCGGAGCCCAGATCGCTCTGCAGTGGCGTCAGTTGGGTGACCAAAGTGTCGCTAGCTTCAAACAGGCTCTGCAGTGGCTGGCCAAGAGCCCCTTGCACACCAATGAGGCTCAACTTACCCACCTCATGCAGAAGGCCGAGGCAGCCATGGCCGGCTCTCAAGGGCGCATCGCCTCGACTGCTGCTGCTGCCGGTTCCCAGATCGGACGGTTCGGCGCCGGTCTTGTAATGGCGCTGTTTGCAACGTTCTTTTTCGTCTACGAGGGCGACAAATTGGCCGAGAAATCGGCGGTTTTGATCCCGCGCGAGCATCGTGCCGCAATCCTCGACGCCGCGAAGCGCGGCTGGGTTGCGCTGGTCGCCTATGTGCGCGCTGCGGTCATCGTCGCATTTGTCGATGGTCTGGGCGCCGGGATCGGAGCCGCTATTATCGGGTCGTCAATGTCAGTGGCGATTGGCGCTCTGACATTCATCTTGGCCTTCGTTCCCATTGTCGGTGCGCTGACGGCTGGTGTCGTCGCCGTCGGCGTGGTGTTGGTGACGCTTGGATTCTTCAAGGCCTTCATCATGCTTATCGTTTTCGTGGCCGTCATGCAGATTGAGGGACACGTCCTGCAGCCCTTCCTGTTGGGCAAGGCCGTCTCCATTCATCCGCTCATCGTGCTGCTCGGTATTGCTGTCGGTGCCATCATCTCCGGCATCGTGGGCGCTCTGTTCGCCATTCCGATCGTTGCCTTTGGGGTAGCCTTCATCAAGGCTTTGAACCCCGAGACCCCGGCGAACGAAGTCCCGCCAAACCACGATGACCTGGCTGCTGAGCACACGTGAACATTAACCTGTTGGGCTCCCCCGTAAAGTTGATGTCATGAGCGCTGACATCACCGCTATCCTCGAAGACCTTGCTGCCGGGAGGATAGACACCGCCGAGGCGAGCCGCCGTATCGCTGCCGCTGGACAAGACCAGCCCACGTCTGGGGTCACGAGTGGCCCCGATTGCGGCCCGGGCCCCCGGCACGGGGCTTCTGAGGATGACGCTCCGGGGGCTGATAGCAGTTCGCTAGGTGGGTTTACCATTCCCTCCGAGGCGAAGGAAGGACTTCGGTCTGCATGGCGAGTCGTGTCCGGAATGGCTGAGAGCGTCGGAGAAACCGTCGCCTCAACGGTGTCGTCCGGGTCGCGCCGAGCCAGCGGAGGCAACGATTCGGAGAGAAGTGTCGACATGACGACGGATCTGGACCGGGTACGCATCAACTGCAGCGGACGTCGAATTCGGCTTATCGGGGACCGATCGATTCCAGGTGTGCAGATTGGGGGCAAACACACCCGGCGACGCATTGGACGGGTTGTTGAAATCGGGATCGATGGACATCTGGCTCCGGACCTCGGCGTCCTCAAGAGATTCCGCTTCCCGACCGGTATGGACGGGGTCAAGGACTTGAGCTTCGGCCGTGAGGTGACGGTTCGGGTGCATCCTGATCTTCCTGTTGACATCGAGCTGTCCGGTGGCTCGCTGCGGGCCAGCGGAGTCGAGAGGTTCGGGCGTGTGCGTGTTACTGCTGGTGTTACCGAGATCGACGGAGTGCACCAGATTGAGGATGGGCTCTTCCAAGCGGGAAGTGGCAGCATCACCGGGCGCATCGATACTGGTCGCTCCCAGATTCGCGTCGAGTCGGGCAATCTCAACATCAAGCTGGCGGGCGGTTCCAACGTGTCAGTGCGGGGCAAGGCGCAGACCGGCATGATCTCCTGGCCCGAAGGTGGAGAGGTTGACGAATACGTCATGGGCGACGGATCTGCCCGTCTCGACCTTACGTGCCTGGTCGGGCGGATTGCCGTTCGCGCGCTGTGAGGTAGCGATATCAGGCAGAACACGATGAGGGCAGGGTGCATGGCGCCCTGCCCTCATAGCGATTAGCGATGTTGTACGACAATGCGTGTGACGATTGGTGAGTGTCACTCCTCGAACGGCTCGACGTTAAGGATCGTCACCTTGATCGTCTTGCCATTGGGAGCCTGGTATTCGGTCGACTCGCCCTTCGAATGGCCCAAAATGGCGCCGCCAAGGGGAGATTGCGGCGAATAGACGGAGACGTTGACGGAATCGTCAAGGCCCATCACCTGACGCGATCCCAGCAGGAAAGTGTCGGTGTCGGACTCGTCGTCAAAGTAGCAGACCGTCACCTTGGAACCTGGCACGACCTCGTCGGGAGAGGACGGGGCCTCGCCCACCTCAGCGTTACGCAGCATCTGCTCGAGTTGACGGATGCGGGCCTCGGCCTGCCCCTGCTCCTCACGGGCGGCATGGTAGCCGCCGTTCTCAGAAAGGTCGCCTTCCGAACGGGCGTCGGCAATCTTGTTGGCAATGGCGGTGCGGCCTTCGCCTTTGAGGTACTCCAGCTCCTGGGTGAGCTTATCGAAGGCCTCTTGGGTCAGCCACACAGTGTCTTCAGACTCAGGCATCTATTCAGTCTACCGCGAGTGTCACCTGATCGGTCCACACTTCTCCAGATCGGCGGTGACAGCCCGCGAGAAGGTCTTAACGCTGGCGCGGATTGTTTCATCCTGCGATGAGCTTGCTGGGAACGTCACCGTCGTCTCCCCAACGCGTACATGGTCAGCCCCGGTTGCGACCAATGTGCAGGAGCCTGCGACGGATGGGTCGGGACGGTGCAGCTTGATGGTGACGTCGACGCGCGAATCGGACACCGCCTGGTAACCGTGCAAGCTGGCTCGGATCGGCTGATCGGCGTGATAGAGCCCCGTCCATACTGTCCATCCGATGAGGATGACCGCCAGCACGATGATGAGGACGACCCACGGTGCGCGGCGAGGGCTGGGGTAGCGATTCGCGATGCGCTCGCGGGCCTCGTCAGTGAGAGAATGGTCAGGGGTTGGCACGTGGCCCATTGTGCCCTAGGGCGTAGGCTGTCAGCATGACAGTTCTTGCAGCCCAACTTGTGAGTACCGGCCTCGCTAACTTTCTGTGCTGCCTCGTTTTGGCTGTCTTCGGCGTCGTCGCGTGGATCAGTATTCGTCACAACATCCGCGGTATCGACTTTGACGAGGTTCCTTGCGGCCCGGCCCTCAAGGAGAGTCACAGAGAAGACGCGAATCGCGGCATCTGAGCCTCAATCGACGGGACTCCACCCAGACCAGGCTGACCAGTGGTCGAGAATGGGGTTGTCCTCGTAGGCTGACTGCTATGCCTAATTACCTTGGCGAGTCCACCAGCCCGTACCTTATCCAGCACGCCGCGAATCCTGTCGACTGGTTCCCCTGGGGAGAAGAAGCGTTCGACGAGGCCCGTAGTCGGGACGTGCCTGTCATGGTTTCAGTGGGCTACTCGAGCTGCCACTGGTGCCACGTTATGGCGCTGGAGTCTTTCAGCGACCCGGAGGTGGCTGAGGTCGTCAACGCCAATGTCGTCCCCGTTAAGGTCGATCGAGAGGAGCGCCCCGAGGTCGACGCGGCGCTGATGCAGGTGACCTTGGCGATGACCGGCCAGGGTGGGTGGCCTAATACCGTGTTCCTCACTCCTGAGGGCAAGCCATTCTTTGCCGGAACCTACTTTCCGCCGGTGCGCCGTGGCAGGTTGCCGGGGTTCGTCGAGCTCGTGGAAGCTCTCGGTGGGGCGTGGCGTGAGCGTCGTGACGAAGTGGTGTCTTCCGCGGAGGCAATCGTCGAGCACCTGCGCCCTGTTGAGAAGGACCCCGAGGTTGCCCGTCCGATCGCTGGGGAGCTCATTGACGCTGTCGGAGCCGACTACGACATCGTCCACGGCGGTTTCGGAAGTCCGACGAAGTTCCCGATGCCCACCCTGCTCGACGCCTTGCTCGTCAAGGGCGACCCGACCAGCCTCGACATGGCCCAGAACACGTGTGAGCATTTGGTTCGCGGTGGCATTTTCGACCAGGTCGGTGGCGGATTCCACCGTTACTCCACCGACTCACAATGGGTGGTGCCGCACTTTGAGAAAATGCTCTATGACAATGCCCTGTTACTGGCAACGATGGCCCGTTGTTGGCGTCGCACTGCCGACCACGACTCCGATCGCCGTGATCTGTACTCCCACGCCGCTCGTCGCACCGTAGCATGGCTCAATCGAGAGATGCGGCTGCCCAACGGTCTGTATGCCGCCGGTCTGGACGCCGATTCCGACGATGCCGCTGGACACACTCACGAGGGCATCTACTACCTATGGAATCAAGATCTGATTACGGACGCATTAGGAACCGACGAGGCCGAGTGGCTGCGCCCCCTCGTGCATCTCGAGCCTTGTAACGACAACGGTTTGGGCACTCTACAGCTGCGCGGGCGCGTCGAGTGGGAGCGCATTAACGCCGACATGGACACTTTGCTCGAGGCCCGGGGGCGTCGCAGTGCCCCTGCTCGTGACGAAAAGGCGATCACAGCGTGGAACGCCATGCTCATTGACGGTCTCGTCGAGGCCGGCATGATCCTGCGCGAATGGTCATGGGTGGAGCAGGCCCGCGAGCTCGCCGACTCGTTGTGGACCGCGCATTGGGATCACGGCATGGCACTGCGCACTTCTTTCCAGGATCGTCCGGGAGTTCCGGCGGTGTGTGAGGATTACGCTTGGGTCGCGCTGTCCTTTGCTGGCTTGGCCGGGGCAACGGGGGAGTCGGTGTGGCTAGATCATGCCGTCGAGGTGCTTGGCGAGGCGGTTGCTCGATTCAGCGCTGTCGATGGCAGTTTTCTTGACGCCGAGGATTCATTCCTGCTGACGGTGACCGCTCACACGCTGACTGACGACGCCTGCCCCAGCCCGACCGCGGCCATGGTCATGGCCCTGCGCAGAGTGGGGCTCATGGCCGAGCGTGCCGATTTCATCGAGCGTGCCAACAAGGCCTCCGTGGCCCTACTTCCAGTGGTGTCAGCAACGCCGCGATTCGCCGGTTGGGCCGTGGCAGACTTCCTCATTACTGACGAGGCCCGTCGTGGTCTCAAGCCGGCAGGAGTCGTTATCGCGGATACGACCGACGAGCCTAGTGACCTGGCCGCTGCGGCGTGGCGAATGGCCCCAGCAGGGTCAGCGATCATGCGTCGACTTAACGAGGACTCTGGGTTTGGCACTTGGTTCAACGAGCGCGTCCCGCGTGATGGTCAACCGACCTGTTGGGTATGCCGCGGCGCGGTGTGCTTTGAGCCGGTAACCGACTACCTGGACCTCAAAGAACCGCTCTGGCGGCGAGCCTGAGGTCGTCGCCCCAGCAGCGGATTAGCGACCATAGCGCCGCTCCCGCTGGGTGAAGGAGCGCAGCGCCCGCAGGAAGTCAACCTTGCGAAAATCGGGCCACAACGCCTCGCAGAAGTAGAACTCTGAATGGGCGCTTTGCCACATGAGGAATCCGGAAAGACGCTGCTCTCCTGAGGTGCGGATAATGAGGTCAGGGTCAGGCTGGCCCCGCGTGTACAGGTGGTCCTCGATCTGGTCGATTTCCAGGGTTCGGGCTAAGTCAGCCAGGCTGGTGCCTTTCTCCGCCTCTTCGGCCAGGAGGGAACGGAAGGCGTCACGCAGTTCATGACGGCCTCCGTAAGCTACCGCGACGTTGATATGCATACCGACATGCCCGATGGAGGTGCGACCGGCCCGACACAGCGATTCGGCCATGTCGTCTGGGAGAAGATCAAGGTCGCCAACGGCCTGGACCCGCCACCGTGAATTATCTGCTAACGAGTCGACGAGGGACTCGATGACCTTGAGTAGTGGTCCGAGCTCGCCGGTTTCGGCTCGTTGTAGGTTGTCAGTCGACAGCACCCACAAGGTGATGATTGGGATGCCAACAGCGTCGCACCATGTGCAAAACTCTCTAAGGCGATCTGCCCCCGCCTCGTAGCCAGCCACCAAGGGTTCTCCCGGAGCGTTGAGGCGGGCCCAGCGACGGTTGCCGTCAGCCAGGACTGCGACGTGCTGGGGTAGACGGCTGCGGTCGAGTTGGTCGAGGAGACGAGCCTCGTAGGTGGTGTACAGCAGACCGGACGGGTGCATGCGGTCGAGGGTCTCACTGACCTTCGACAGGCGGTGGTCCAGGCTGCTCATAGGTCCAGATTAGTCAGTGCCTGGCACAAGCGGTTGCTAGCTCGCGTTATGAGGCGAGATCGCGTCGTGGGTATAGGGCAAGGTAGGCTGGAAAAAGAAACCTACCGAACCGTAGGTTTGCAGTAGGTGAGGGGAGGACGACGCATGGCGACCGGGTGCAGCAGCAAGACCAAGAATCGTAGTTCGGTGCTTCCTAAACCGCGGCTGCGTGGTTGGGTTCACACCGTGATGGCCCCGCTGATCTTGCTCGCCGGAGTTGGCCTCATGATTGCTACGCCGACTTGGGGAAACCGATTTGCCGTCGGGGTGTGGATGCTTACCGGCCTAGAGCTGTTCGGGAATTCAGCGGTCTATCACCGAGTGCCATGGGGTGCGAAAGTCAAGGATGTTTTGCGACGCATCGATCACGCCAACATCGCCGTGTTTATTGCTGGAACGTATACCCCGTTGGCTGTCTCCCTGGCGACCGGCGCATCTCGGGTGATCTTATTGGCGATTATTTGGGCCTGCGCGCTGCTCGGGGTCGCGTTCCGATTCGTATGGAACGGCGTGCCCCGATGGGCCTCAACGATCCTCTACGTCGTCATGGGATGGACAGCGCTGTGGTGGCTCCCTCAATTCTGGCGCACATGCGGGCCGGCAGTCGTCATTCTTATCCTCATTGGCGGGGTGTTTTACACCGTCGGAGCAATCTCCTATGCCCGTCAGAAACCCAATCCTTCACCTACCTGGTTTGGGTTCCACGAGGTTTTCCACAGTTGCACGGCGGTGGCAGCGATCTGTCACGCCGTTGCTATTGGGCTTGCCGTCATCTGACCAGCTGGTGAACTCTGAGCGAATGGGAGAACCACCCGCTCCGATGCCACCACGCTGGTTCTACATTTGATGCTAGAGGGGCCGCTTTCGACGCCTCGATGACGTTTCCTTCCTCGATGCGACCTCTCACGTCACGGGAGGTTTTCGTGTCCGTCCGTCCAGAAGGCTCCGAGCGAGCCCACAGCCTGATCCCGGAGGCACCTGAGGGGAGGCGAACCTACGTCCTCGACACCTCGGTCTTGCTGTCTGACCCCCGCGCTTTGCTCAATTTCGCCGAGCATGAGGTGGTCGTGCCGATCGTCGTCATCACTGAATTAGAGGGTAAGCGTCATCACCCCGAACTGGGACACTTTGCCCGCGCAGCGCTGCGCATCCTCGACCGGCTGAGGCTTGAGAATGGCGGCCTCGTAGGACCAGTGCCGGTCAATAACGAGGGAGGTGTGCTGCTCGTCGAGCTCAATCATTCCGACCCACTGTGTCTACCTGACGGTTTCCGGCTGGGGGACAACGACACTCGCATCCTGGCGGTCGCGCAAAGCTACCGACTGGCCGGGCACTCGGTCGTCTTGGTGACGAAGGACTTGCCCCTGCGTGTCAAAGCTTCGGCGATTGGCTTGGAAGCTGAGGAATACCGTCACGAGCTCGTCCCCAGCAGCGGTTGGACCGGCATGGTGAACCTCGAGGTTCCGGACGAGATGATCTCGACCCTTTACGAGGAGGGGAGCGTCGTCGATTCGATTTTCGACGAGATTCCGGTGCACGCCGGACTGGTGTTGGAGGGGCCGAACGGAACAGCTTTGGCTCGGCGGATGTCGGACGCCTCTGCCCGTCTTGTCCCGAATGATCAGGAAGCTTTCGGGATTCGCGGCCGCTCCGCAGAACAGCGAATAGCACTCGATATATTGCTTGATCCCCAGGTTGGAATCGTCTCGATGGGAGGACGGGCCGGAACAGGGAAGTCAGCTCTCGCTCTATGCGCAGGTCTTGAGGCGGTCATGGAACGCCAACTCCACAAGAAGGTCATGGTGTTCCGGCCGCTCTATGCTGTGGGGGGCCAGGATCTGGGCTACTTGCCCGGTGACGAGGGAGACAAGATGGCCCCGTGGGGGCAGGCAGTCCTCGACACCCTCACTAGCGTGACGAATAACTACGTCATCGAAGAGGTGATGTCGCGCGGAATGCTCGAGATCCTGCCGCTGACACACATTCGAGGTCGGTCCTTGCACGACGCCTTCGTTATCGTCGATGAGGCTCAGTCCCTGGAGCGCAACGTGTTGTTGACGGTGCTCTCGCGTATTGGCCAGAATTCGCGGGTGGTGCTCACCCACGACGTCGCCCAACGGGATAATCTCCGCGTTGGTCGCTACGACGGAGTGGCAGCGGTTGTGGAGAGGCTGCGGGGCCACGACCTGTTCGGGCATGTCACCTTGACTCGCTCGGAGCGCTCCCCGATTGCTGCTCTGGTGACATCGATGATGGAGGATATGGTCGGCTGAAGTGAACTGAGGCGACGGTGTGGGTGGCATCTGCAACAATCAACAAGTGCCACGCAATCCCAGAGCCGGTGTCAAGGACATGCTTCTGTCCCTGGCGATCATCCTCGTCCCGGTGATGCTCATCGTGTGGTTCTTCACCAGAACCCCTGATGAGCCAAATATCCAGCAGGTCGACTGGAAGCCAGTGGTGGCGTCGGCGCGATCCCGTGCGGGATACCCGGTGCTGGCTCCCAAGGAGGTTCCGGAGGTTTGGCGGCCGACCAAGGCCCGCTATGCCAACAAGGGGGATCGCTGGGTAGGCAACACCATCTCCGCAGGGGACCGGTGGGAGTTGGGATTTCTGACAAGCAAGAACGTCTACCTGGCGGTGGATCAGTCCGATGAACCTGGCAGGGCATTCGTCGCCTCCGTGACAAGGTCGGCCACTGAAGACGGCAAGGTCTCGGTGGGCCGATATATCTGGACGAAGATGGTCAGCCCAGACGATCGCACCCACGCCTTGGTGACAAAGATTGGCTCCGCGACGGCGGTGGTCGTTGCGGACACTGATTATCGAGTTCTCACCGACTTTGCGGGGATGCTGACGACGTCTTGACCTTTCGGCATGTGGGCCGCTCGGCGTCAGGGCTGCGCGGTTTCGGCGTCAGATCGTGCCGCTTCGATGCGGGCCCGCGCCCCGTTGAGCCATGACTGGCAGATGTCAGCTAGTTTCTCGCCGCGCTCCCACAAAGTCATGGTTTCGGCTAGGGAGATCCCACCGGATTCGAGCCGGGTGACGATTTCGACTAGTTCGTCGCGTGCAGCCTCGTAGGTGATTTCCGGTTCCTCGGGAGCTGAGTTCGGGGTAGTGTCGGTCATGAGTCCTCCTGGAAGGTGGGACGGTTTGGGGTGCGGCGGTCGAGAGAATCGACGGTGACGCTGAGGGTACCGTCAGACAGGTAGACCAATAGGTTCGCGCGTGCGTTGGTGTCATTGACTGAGGTGATGGAGTCGCCCTCCGTGTCGGCGAGGATGGCGTAGCCGCGATCCAAGGTGGCCTTGGGCGACATTGCTCGCACGCGCTCAAGCATGTGGTTGACGTCGCGGCTCTCGGCGTCCAGGACGCGGTGAGTAGCAAGACGTAGACGTTGCAGTGTGGAGTCGAGCCTTTCTACCGCGATATCGAGAGTGGCTGCTGGATTGACCATTACTGGGCGGGAGCGGATCTGAGAGAGGTGTCCGCTTTCGACGTCGATGAACCTCGTAACGGCCTGGCGAAGTTGAGCTCTGGCTGTCTCGATAGCTTGGGACTGCTCAGCAGCATCCGGGACGATGAGCTTGCCCGCGTCAGTGGGCGTCGACGCGCGTAGGTCAGCGACGAGATCGAGAATCGGATTGTCACGGTCATGACCGATGGCCGAAACGACGGGAGTCCGGGTGGCGTAAACCGCTCTCACCAGAGCTTCGTCGCTGAAGGGGAGGAGGTCTTCCAAGGGGCCACCACCGCGGGCAATGACGATGACATCGACGGTGGGGTCGGCGTCAAGGTCAGCGAGGGCGGCGATGATCTGTTGGGCCGCCATGGGGCCCTGTACCCGGGTGTTGTGGACGACGAATCGGGCGGCAGGCCAGCGCAATGTGGCATGACGCTGGACGTCACGTTCAGCATCGGAGCCAGCTCCGGTGATGAGACCGATGCCGCGGGGCAAAACGGGAATCGGCCTATGGAGGGTGACATCGAAGAGCCCTTCAGCCTCGAGAAGTCGTTTGCGTCTCTCTAGTTGGGCGAGGAGCTGGCCCTCACCGGTGGGGGTGATCTCGGAGATTTCGAAGGAGAGCCTCCCAGTGCGCGACCACACTGTCGGTCGGATGAGGGCGGTAACCGTCATGCCCGTCTCGATTGGTCCGGCGGCGTCGAGGACCCTGCGATGGCAGGTGGCGCTGGCCGAAATCTCCTCGATGGGGTCGCGCAGGGTGAGGAACTGTGTCGGACTGGAGCGCCTGGTGATCTCGATTACCTGGGCTTGCACCCAGATGGCTCCGCAGCGCTCTACCCACCCCTTGACGGCGTTGACGACCCACGCCAGGGAGCGCGGATTGTCGGCGGCGTTCGGCTCGACCATGGGCACTACGCTAGCCAACAATGACGACAGAAGCGTCGGGCCGTCACCATAACAGGCAGCGGCCCGAACTCCTCAAACGATCACACTCCAGTGCGCGGAAGGCCTGGGTGACGGCCCTCACCTCTGTGGGTGCTGTTGCTGGGCATGACGGCGGTGGGAACGGTTGGCGTCAGCGTTGGACCCGGTTTGGGAGAGCAGGGATCGATGCCTTGCGCAGGATCGAACCGCTTGTCGTCAGGAGTCCACACCGGGAACCCTTTGGCATCCTTGGAGTAGCTGCCTAGTTCATCCAGGTCGACATCTCCAGGCTTGAGTTTTTCGCCCTCGTCGTCATCATCGTCATAGGTCAACACGGGGCCGGACTGGATCACCGAGTGCTTCGGTTCGGGCATCGTGGATCTGGCGCCTTTGACGGCTTTCCAGATGGCCTTGTTGAACACTTGCTCGTCAATGTCATCCTCCTTTGTGGTGTCCTGCTCGCCGGACTCCTTGGCCATCGGGGCTTTGGGGGTGTTGAGCGTCTTCATGTCATAGGACGGACTGGCCGCCTGGTAGGGGGTCAGGTCGGGCTTATCGGTGAAGGCGGCGGACATCGGGGTAGAAAAGGCGTCGAATTGGGTCAGCGGACCTATACCGAGAATGCCCTCCATTGTGTGCAGCATCGATACTGTCGAGTAAAAGGTGGAATCGACCCCACCAGTGCGGGTATATGGGCTGATGACCTCGCCGATGGTGCGGTGCGCGTCGACGTGGTCGGGACCGTTCTGGGCATCGTCCTCAGTGAGGAAGATCGCGGTGTCCTTCCAGATGGGGGAATGGGATACGGTCTCGACGAGTTGGCCGATGGCCTGATCGTTGTCTGCGACGTAGGCCTGGGGAGTCGGGACCCCGACTTTGGTGGCCTGGGTGTGGTCGTTGCCGAAACGAACCAACTGGACCGTCGGAACGCTTCCCTTAGCGAGCTGTTTATTGAAGTCGGACTTCCACTCGTCAACACGAGATTTCGGCCCGCAGTTTTTGGCCATCGGTGCGAAGGACCTAGCCGAATCCGGGCAGTCCAAGCTCCAGCCGATGAAGTCGTGATCGGTGTTCGGATCGAGGATCTTCTTGTCGACTCCGTGAGCCTTGCCCTTCTTGTCGAGCGTGGTGTAAAAGCCGTAATTGCGGAAGCTGATGTTGTTTTTCGACAAGTGTTCCCAGAAGTATGAATCGTGCTCCTTCGCGCGGGAGTCCGGGTCGTTGCTTTCGGCCGGGTATGGCGCGCCACGACCGGAGTAATTTGACGGCCACATCTCCTCTGACCACGGATTCGAGTTTGCCTGAGAGACCCAGTTCCATCCATTGGCCGAGACTTCGGCGTCGGCGTAGAAGTTGTCGAAGGTCGTGAATTGACGAGCCAGGGCACGGGTGTTGGGAGCCGACTCCTCACCGAAGAGGTTGAGCGACGGATCGGCATTACCGCGGCCGTTGGAACCCAGTTCTTGATCGAAGGTGCGGTTTTCCCGCACGATGTAGATGACGTGCTTGATCTTGCTCGACGTAGTGCCGATCTGGTTGGGGACCGCGCTACTGCGGGCAGGATCGTTAGCGGTGTTGTTCTTTTCCACGGTAGCTGTCAGCTTGGCCAGGGTCGCTGCGTCAGGCTCGCTGACGGTGGAGAGCAGGCCTTTGATCATGGAACCGGAGTACTGGTTCTCGGCGGTATCGCGCGGGTCGGTGGGATTGGGGTGGCCCGGGCCGTTGTTCGGCCCGGCTCCCAGCCCTTTGGCCGAAGTGATGCTCAGCTTGCCGTCATGGGCGAGGACCTGCGTCGGGTACCAGCCAGTCGGAATGTCCCCGATAACCTTGCGAGTTGCGGCGTTGATGACGGCAACCTCATTGTGTCCCGAGTTGGTGACGTAGAGACGCTTGCCGTCTTGGGAGAGAGCCAGACCGGTCGGATTGGCACCTACCAGTTTGGAACCGTTGCGGTTGACCGGGATGGTGGCGGTCTGGCGATGAGATGCGACGTCGACCACTGAGATGGTGTCGGCGTCACCATTAGCGACGTAGAGGGACTTGCCATCGGGGGTCAGCACGGACTTGTTGGGATGGAAGCCTACGTTGATTTTGTGGGTCGCCAGTGGCTGGGATTTGGTGATGTCAACCTCGGCGACGTCGGCCCCGCCTTGGGAAGAGACGAACGCTTTGGTGGAGTCCTTGGAGAGGGTCACCCAGACCGGGCGGTGCCCGATGTGGGTCGTCTGAATCTTGTTGGTGGCCAAGTCGATGACGGAGACGGCATCAGCGAGCTGATCTGCCACGACGAGGCGTTTGCTGTCATTCGTGACGGCGAGCCCAGCCGGGTACAGGTTGACCTTTGTGAGCTTCGGGCTGACGACCGGCATCTGGATAGCGCTGGTTTCCACGAGTTTGCCACAGTCGAAGTGGTACGTGCGGATCTTGTGGTTGCCAGCAGCGCTGGCGAACAGGTGCGT